>CAMZHV010000048.1 GCA_947307015.1 uncultured Prevotellaceae bacterium
ACCGAAGGCGTGCGCCAGCAGATTTACAGTCTGCCCCATTTGGCCACTCTGGTATCCGCCCTTTTTGGGGCCTTTGCAGCCGCTGTTGACAGCAAACTGTCTCGAAAACGGCTGCAAAGGTACTTATAATTTTTGAACCACAAAAACTTTTTGACGTTTTTTTATCGGTTCGCCTGTTTTTCTTTATTTTTTTGCAACTGACGGAGCAGTGCATCCATGCATTGATCTATTGCTTCTTCAAAAGTGTCGCATACCTTTTGGGCGAAGAGCTCAGCGCCAGCGTTGACACGGATGGACGCTTCTTTGTTCATCGCTGTCTCAGGTTTGACAACTTTCAGTGACACCTCTACCTTTCTTATTTCGTCGCTGAACTTTTCGAGTTTGCCCACTTTCTTTTGTACGAAGTCTTGCAGCTTCTCAGTGGGATCGAATCGGATTGCCTGAAGTTTCAATTCCATGATAACCTCCTTTTTTAAATTAGTGAGTATTTAAGTTTATGCCCTTGGATGGGCAGCGTTATAAGCTTTCTTGAGTTCCTCGAAGGTGGTGTGGGTGTAGATTTCTGTCGTTGACAGCTTCTCGTGACCCAACAGCTCCTTGACGGATTGCAAGTCGGCATGGTGATTGAGCATCGAGGTGGCGAAGGTGTGGCGGAGCACGTGCGGCGTGCGCTTCTGCTGAAGCGTGACCAATCCGAGCTGCTGCTTGACCATGGCGCGTACCCTGGCATGTTTGAGGCGATGACCGTCGCGGGTGACGAAGAACGACTCCTCGGCGGCGTCTGCCTGACCTGCCCGCTCCCCTATATATATATTAATAAGGTGTAGCAGACCTGGCCCAAAAGGCACGTTGCGTTGTTTGTTGCCCTTTCCTACGACCCGCAGCACCTGCGCTGCAGTGTCAACATCCTGAACGTTCAGCCCGACAAGTTCGCTCAACCGGAGTCCAGTCTCGTAGAACATGGCGATGATGAGGTGATCTCTGCGCCCGTCGAAAGTATCGGCAAACATACCGTCGCCGTCGAGCAGGCGTGTCATCTCCTCTTCACGCACGAAAGCGGGCAGTGGGCGTTCTCCCTTGGGAGCCACAAGTCCCTGAACGGGGTTGTGTTCCACATAGCCCCTCCGCAGGAGGAAGCGATAGAAGGATCTCAGCGCTGAGAGATGCCGCTTTACGGAAGTGGCCTTGCCGCCACGTTCCATGGTGCTGACAACCCATTCGCGCACTACGTCAACGTCCAACGTGTCCCAGGAAAGTTCGCTGTCAAGGCTCTTATAAAACGACTCAAACGCCATCAAGTCGCTTCGATAACTCAGGATGGTTTTCTCTGAGGCCCCGCGCTCATAACGCAGGTAATCGAGGAAGGCCTTTAGCAGCATAATACCTCTTGTTTGTGTTTCACCGACGCGAAAATAGAGGTTTTTCTTCAGACTGCCAAATAATTCAGCAAAATTTTAAGTTCTTTTGTCTTTTTACTCTTCTACACGGCGCAGCTGCTGTACGTAAACAGCGTGCTCCTTGGCCAGGCGCTTCAACACAGAAGGCTTGTCAAACTGCTGACGGCGACGGAGTTCCTTGACGACGCCAGTCTTTTCGAACTTACGCTTGAACTTCTTGAGGGCGCGTTCGATGTTCTCGCCTTCTTTCACAGGTACTACAATCATACTGATTTTGTTTTGATTAAGTGATTAATAATGTTACAAATATGCTCCGACAGAGTCGAAAAGCGGTGCAAAATTACAACTATTTTTTTGACTGACAAAGAAAACCGTTAAAATTTTCACCTTAAACGCAGAAAAACGCTTTCTTTGACGACAACGCATCCGCCATCATGGTGACGGCGGATGCATTCTGTGTTTCTCTACCAAAGGGCTTAGAGGTTGGGATTGTCCTTACCCCAATCCTCGACGGCGGGAATGATGCCCAGACCGATAATCTCGTCACGCATCTTCTGCAGGTGCTCGTAGGAAGCCTGCAGGGCAGCCATCTCCTCAGCAGTACCCTCGGGAGCCGTAAAGTGTACGCCATCCTTGTCGATGACGCTCGGCATAGCCATCATGACGTTCTTGAAACCAAAAGCGTTGACATAGCAGCCAGCAGGCCAGGTGAAGGGTTCGCCACCCATGGCACCCTCGATCATCTTGACAGCCTGGTAGGCAGGGCTCTGGAACGATGAACGGCCGCGCAACTTGATGATGTTGCTGCCACCCTGTGTCGTCATGTGCTTGATCTCGGCCCAGCGCTCGGGCGTCAGGGGCAGCTCAGCAAGAGGCTTGCCGTCGATGAGGGCCTTGCTGGCAAAGACAGCCATCTGCTCGCCGTGACCACCATAGGTGTAAGCCTGCGTCACCTTGTCCTGCTGCACGCCGAACTCCTGAGCAAGCTGCTGCTGCAGACGTGTGCTGTCTAAGGCGGCCAGCGAGGTCAGCTGGTTGGGCTTCAAACCGGAATGGATGAGGGCGGTCAGCGCCGTGACGTCAGCGGGGTTGAAGATAACCACCACATGGTTCACGTCGGGGCAGTACTTCTTGATGTTCTCACCGAAGTCGGCAGCAATCTGGCAGTTGCCCTTGAGCAGATCTTCGCGTGTCATACCTTCCTTACGCGGAGCACCGCCGCTGGAGATGATGTACTTGGCACCCGTGAAAGCCTCTGCAGCATCAACGGTATAGGAGAGATTAGCACCGGGGAAGGCGCAGTGGCACATTTCGTCATAGACACCATGAACGCCGGGTTCATAGATATCGTAGAGACAAATGTTGGGCGTCAGACCCAGCATCAGCACGCTCTGTACCATATTAGAACCAATCATACCGCCGGCACCGACGATCACAAGTTTGTCATTCGTTAAAAATTTCATAGGGTTGAATGTTTAAATGATTTTAGGGTTTAAAGATTGTGTTTTTGACTTATTGCTCGGCAAAGATAGTGATAAATTCATTATCCGCAATTCATAATCCACAATTATTTTTGCTTTCCCTCCATTTTTTCATCTTCACGCCTTATTTTTTCTCTTTTCATTCTTTTTTTCCTTTTAATTTTTCATTTTTCATTCTTTCATTTTTCATTTCGCTCTCTTTTTTGTACCTTTGCCCGAACAATAACACTTTCATGACATGAATAAGGCAGAAATCATCACACAACGCGTCACGTCGCTACGCTCATGGATGCGCCAGCACGGCTTCTCGGCATACATTTTCCCGTCCACCGACCCTCACGCAGGAGAATATGTCCCCGACCACTGGAAGGCACGCGAATGGATCTCGGGTTTCAACGGATCGGCAGGCACCGCCGTCGTCTCGCTCACCCGTGCCGCCCTTTGGACGGACAGCCGTTACTGGCTTGCCGCCGAAGAGCAGACCGCCGACACGCCTTTTCAGGTCATCCGCTGCGGCAAGAACACTGCGACAGCAGAGGAGCTGACTGCGTGGATTGCAGAGGAAACGGGAAGCACGGAAACACAGCCTGAACAATTAGCACCCATCGGCATCGACGGATGGTGTGTAGCGCAGAGCTATGTCGAAAATTTACAAAATGCCACCAGCGCACGAGGCCTGACCCTCCGCACCGACCTTGAGCCTTGCGAGGAACTGTGGACTGACCGCCCCACCCTACCCGCCTCGCCTATCGTCGTACAGCCGATCGAACGCTCAGGTGAGTCGGCAGAAAGCAAGATTCAGCGCATCCGCGAGGCCGTGCTTGCCAAGGGAGCTGACGCAACCATCATCACGCAACTCGATGACATTGCATGGACGCTGAACCTTCGCGGCACCGATGTTCACTGCACCCCTGTCTTCGTGTCCTATCTCATGATTCTTCCCGACGAAGCCAGACTATTCGTCGATAATAGGAAACTCAGTCCTGAAGTGACACAATATCTTCGCGACATTCATGTCCGCACGGCCAATTACAATACGATAGACAGCGCGTTGCAACAGAGCCGCGAGCTACGTGGGCTCCGTTTCCTTGTCGACCCCGACACGACAAACAGTGCCATCTTCGACCTCCTTTGCCTCATCGATCCCATCGACAACCGCCCCGCCTTTCCCGATGATTTCTATGCCAACGCCATGAACATCGCCATCGCCAACAGCGCCCCTATGCCATCACCCGTCGTCATGGGCGAATGTCCCGTTGCCCAGATGAAGACCCTCAAGAACGAAGCTGAGATTGCCGGCTTCCGTCAGGCAATGCTCCGCGACGGCGTGGCAATGGTCAAGTTCTTGAGGTGGCTCTCAGAACAACTTTTCGACGAAAGACTCTCAGAGATAAGCATAGACCGCAAGCTTACGGCCCTGCGCGCTGAACAGCCCGGCTTCCGCGACATTTCATTTGACACCATCGCAGGTTACGGGGCTCATGCCGCCATTGTCCATTACGAAGCGACGCCTGAGACTGACATCCCATTGGAACCCCACGGCCTGCTTCTCCTCGATAGCGGTGCGCAATACGACTGCGGCACCACAGACATCACCCGCACCATAGCCCTCGGTCCCCTCACCGACGAGGAGCGACGTGACTACACCCTCGTGCTCAAGGGACACATACGCCTTGCCACCGCCGTCTTCCCAGAAGGCACCAGCGGCACACAGCTCGACGTGCTCGCCCGCTATGCCATGTGGCAGGAACATAAGAACTACGGCCACGGCACAGGTCATGGTGTAGGCAGCTACCTCAGCGTCCACGAAGGCCCCCATCAGTTCCGCATGAATTGGATGCCTGCACCCCTCCGTGCAGGCATGACCATCACCATCGAGCCTGGCATTTACATCGCCGGCAGCCACGGATGCCGTACAGAAAACACCATGCTCATTGTCCCCGACGAACTTACCCCTAATAACGCGCCAGGCTGTCCATCCTTGACGGAAGGAATGCCCAACGGGCAGGGCGGGTCTTCCTTCCTCTGCCTCGAACCCCTCACCCTCTGCCCTATCGACACCACACCCATTGTGCGCGAGCTCATGACAGACGACGAAATAATATACCTTAATAAATATCACGCGCGCGTAAGGGAAGCTCTCCTCCCCTTGCTCGATAACGAGCAGGATCGCGCCTGGCTCATCAAAGCAACAGAAGAATATGGCAATTGTTAAAGTAGTTAAGGGTTTGAAACCCAAGTTTGGGCGCCACTGCTATCTGGCTGACGGCGCCGTCATCATCGGCGAGGTTGTTCTGGGCGATGACGTCACCATTTGGCCCTGTGCCGTACTGCGCGGAGATGTTCATTACATCCATATTGGCAACCGCAGCAACATTCAGGACAATTCCTGCGTACACACCCTCAACGGCACTGCTCCCATCGAGATTGGCGAAGATGTCACCGTAGGCCACAGCGTGACCCTGCACGGCTGTACCATTCTCGACGGCGCCCTCATCGGCATGGGCGCCACCGTCCTCGACCACGCCGTAGTGGGACGAGGCGCCATCGTCGCTGCCGGTGCCCTCGTGCTCTCCGGCACACACATCCCCGACGGAGAGCTATGGGGCGGTGTGCCCGCCAAGTTCATCAAGCGCGTAGATCCCGAACAGGCGCAGGCCCTCAACAAAACCTACGCTGCACACTACATTGAATACTCCGACTGGTACCGTGAGGCCGACCGCGACCCGGCCAACACCCAGAACATACTTAACGGCGAGGACTACGAATAGTCCTCGCCGCTATAGTATTAAAAATGCTAATGATTAAATCATCGAGTAGACCACATCCATGATGTCCTTGCCAATCTGATCGGCGGCTTCCATCGTGGCGGCCTCGGAGTAGACGCGGATGATGGGCTCGGTGTTGGACTTGCGCAGGTGTACCCACTTGTCGGGGAAGTCAATCTTCACACCGTCAATGTCGTTGACCTCCTCGTTCTTATAGAGCTCCTTGACCTTGGCCAGAATGGCATCAACATCGGTGTCGGGTGTGAGGTCAATGCGATTCTTGGCAATGCAATAGGGAGGATAGGTAGCGCGGAGCTCGCTGGTGGTCATGCCGCGCTTGGCGAGATAGGTAAGGATCAGGGCAATACCGACAAGGGCGTCGCGGCCATAGTGGGCAGCGGGATAGATAACGCCGCCATTGCCTTCGCCGCCGATGACAGCGTTCGTGGCCTTCATCTTGGTGACCACATTGACTTCGCCAACAGCAGCCGCGTTGTATTCGCAGCCATACTTACGCGTCACGTCACGCAGGGCGCGCGTTGAAGAGAGGTTGGAGACGGTGTTGCCGGGCGTGTGCTGGAGAATGTAGTCGGCCACGGTGACAAGCGTGTATTCTTCGCCGTACATCGTGCCGTCCTCGCAGAAGAGCGCCAAACGGTCTACATCGGGGTCTACGACGAATGCAATGTCATAACCACCTTTCTGCATGAGCGCCTTGATATCGCCGAGGTTCTTTTCCAACGGTTCGGGGTTGTGCTGGAAATCGCCAGTGGGTTCGCCATAGAGGCAGGTTACGGTCTCCACGCCGAGCTGTTCGAGCAGCTTGGGCAGGATAACGCCACCAACGGAGTTCACGGTATCAAGAGCTACGCGGAACTTGCGAGCCTTGATGGCTTCAACATCCACAAGCGCCAGATCCTTGACCAGATCAATGTGGCGCTGGTCGTAGCTGTCGTCCTCGCGATATTTGCCAAGGTGGTCAACGTCAGCGTATTCAAAGTCCTCGGCAGCAGCTATGCGCAACACCTCTGCGCCTTCGGCCGCATTGAGAAACTCGCCGTCGCTGTTCAGCAGCTTCAGGGCGTTCCACTGACGGGGATTGTGGGAAGCGGTAAGGATGATGCCGCCGCAAGCACCTTCCATCGTCACAGCCAACTCGGTGGTCGGTGTGGTGGCGAGGCCGATATTGACGACGTCAAAGCCCATGCCCATGAGCGTGCCACAAACGACGTTCTTGACCATCTCGCCAGAGATGCGGGCGTCGCGACCTACGACGATCTTGTTGGAGCCTACCTTATCAATCTTGCGGATGAGCGTAGCGTAGGCAGAAACGAATTTCACGATGTCTAAGGGATTCAGGGTGTCACCTGCACGACCGCCAATGGTGCCGCGGATGCCAGAAATAGATTTGATGAGTGTCATAGAATATAATATGTAGTTTTACTGATGTAGTGATGATGTACGATTTTTCGTTGCAAAGATAATGAAAAATGGTGCGGGAACGACAGAATGAAGGAAATAATTTCAGAGAAACCCTAAAAAAGACGAAAAAATAGGTTTTTCTGCGCCATCCAAAGCCGAAAATAGCTATCTTTGTCGAATCAAATGCGCCACATGAACAGATTTCATTCGATAATCAGCATAATACTCACGCTGCAGCT
Source organism: uncultured Prevotellaceae bacterium (assembly GCA_947307015.1). Taxonomy (GTDB): domain Bacteria; phylum Bacteroidota; class Bacteroidia; order Bacteroidales; family Bacteroidaceae; genus Physcousia. Next base: position 7,308 of record CAMZHV010000048.1, read on the forward strand.
TTTCCTGCCGCTGTGCGCAACGGCCCAGACGACCACCACAGAGCCGCCCATGACCATCAAGAGCTTGGCCGACCACCTCACGCGCTTCGGCAAGGCTATCCCGCAGGAGAAGGTGTTCGTACACATGGACAACACCTGCTATTTCCTTGGCGACACCATTTGGTATGCCGCCTACACGCGCCGCACGGACAAGGGACTGCCCTCGGACGTCAGCCGCGTGCTCTATGTAGAGCTCTACAATCAGGACGGTTATCTTGTTGAACGTCAGCTCGTGGAGATGGAGGACGGCCGTGGCTACGGCAATTTTGCGCTGGCTGATACGCTCTATGGCGGTTTCTACGAACTGCGAGCCTACACGCGCTGGCAGCTCAACTGGGGTCAGACCCAGCACCCGCACACCAAGTACGCTGAAGAATGGTTCTTCAACAAAGCTATGGCACGCGAGTACTACCGTGACTACGAAAAGCTCTATTCGCGCGTCTTCCCCGTCTACAGCAAGCCACAGAAACCTGGCGAATACTCACACGACATGACGACACGTCCGCTGCGACGCGCATATAAGGAAGAAGACAAGAGCGGGCTCGTCCTCTCGTTCTTCCCCGAAGGCGGTTGGCTCGTCGGCGGCGCGCCCTGCCGAATGGCTTTCGAAGTCGCCACCGAAGAGGGCGAATGTCAGACAGGACAGCTCGTCGTCAACGATGGCAACGGCACGATAGTGGCTCAAGGCACGACGGTTAGTCGCGGACGCGGCATGGTCACATTCACGCCCGCCGCAGGCGCATCCTACACCGCCACCTTCACCGCCGACAGCGGCAAGACAGCCAAAGGTGAGGTCAAGAGTGTACCCGCTGACGGCGTGGCACTCAGCGTCTTGCACGAAGGCGACGAATGGCTCATCAATGTGAACGCACAGGGACAGGCGGCACAGCAGCCGCTCGGCATGACCATCATGCACGAAGGCGTGGTGACGTTTTTTGAAGAAATCACTTCTTCTCCCGCTCAAATACATTATAACCCCCTCCTCAACAGGGAGGAGCTGGGAAATGGGCCTGGTGTCCACCAAGTCACCGTCTTCGATGCCAACGGCCGCGTGTGGGCCGACCGTCTCTTCTTTGTCACCGCGCCCGAGCTGGCCACGCCGACGATGACCGTCAGCGGCATCAAAAGCCAATACGCCCCTTACGAGGAAGTGAACTTGGAAGTAACCGCCCCATCCCTTGTAGGAAAGGCAAGGGGCGGGTCTTGCTCTCTCTCCGTTCGCGATGCCTCCATGCAAGACTATCTATACGACAATGGTAACATCTTGACAGAGATGCTCCTGTCGTCCGAGATTCGTGGCTTTGTGCCGCAGCCTGGTTATTTCTTCGAAGCCGACGACGAGGAACATCGCACAGCGCTCGACCTGCTCATGATGACGCAAGGATGGCGGCGCTTCGACTGGAAGACGATGGCCATGCCCAAAGCCTTCGCGATCAACCATCCCGCCGAATATACACAGATACTCTCCGGCATTGTGCATAAATACACCGCACAGCTTCGCGAGAACGCCTTTGGCGACCAAGACCTGGCAGACCATCAGGCCTTCATGGAAGCAGAAGCCCAAACCTTGGAAGAACAATGGGCCGCCGCCGACCAACAGGCCGAAGGAGGTAGCGTGGACAACAGCGACGTGTTCACGCAGCTCGTCGAGGACATGAAGAACTTCCAGCCCCGCAAAGGCGAAAGGCAGACCGACGGAATGGCTGCCGAGCGTTTCTATGCTGACGAAGGCGCACTGAAGCGGGAGGTGCTCGTACACGCCGAATTTGTGCAGCCAGGCAACAAGGAAGGCATCCTCGGCGATGCCGTCACCGACAAGGGACGTTTCAAAATGCAAGTGCCCGATTTCCAAGGCCACTGCCTGCTCTTCCTCGGCGCCAGCGACACAACGAAATGGAAGGGGGGACGGCACCAGTGGATCGTGATGGACGAAGAGAAATACCCCGAGTTCTACGTCCGCCTCAGTTTCCCCTATCCTCGTTTCGTAAAGCCTTATGACTTCTACCACACGCACTTCCCCACCCCACCCGAAGGCAGCGTGCAGACCCTTGACTTCATCCCCGAAGAAGGCACCATGATGAACACCCTCACCGTGAAAGCGCGTCGCCGCGGTCTGCGTGCCTTCGACGCCTCCAAGCCCGCCTTCGTTCTCGATGCCGTGGAAGCTTTCAACCAAGTTGTCGACGCGGGTCTCAGCGTAGCCTGGTACCAGGGGCACAGCCGTTTCGTTCTTGACATTGCTCGCACGTATATCGGCGACATGAACATGGAACGCAACTATCCCGTCGAAACGCGCTACAACACGAAAAACAACACCTTCTATCATGCCGCCGGTGTCATCGATGCCTACAACAAGCTCTACAATTTGGATCAGATCTACGTCTACACCGACTACTCCCCGCGCCGCGAGGGTAGCAAGGCATTCCTGCAGGACAATCAACCCACCGTCACTATAGACCTCCGCCGTCCCCAAGACCATGGTATGCGTGTCACCTACCGCGACCGCTACTACGCCCTTCAGGGCTTCAATGTGCCCGACGAGTTCTACAACCCCGACTACAGCCAGCACCCGTTGCCCGACGGACAGGCCGACTATCGCCGCACGCTCTATTGGAACCCCGAGCTGCTGCTCGATGACGACGGCCGCGCCGCCATCTCGTTCTTCACCGGAAGCAAACCTACCACCATCACCGTAGAAGCCAACGGGCAAGCCGCCGATGGGACAATTTTGACAAATTAGAAGACCCTCCCCTCACCCTCCCTTGTAGGGAGGGAGTGGTCACCTCATACGAATGATAACTTATAACAACCTTTTGCCTTGGTATCTGCTCCCTCCCTACAAGGGAGGGCAGGGGGTGGGTCCTCTTTTTTCATTATGAACGACAAACTACTTGCCATCGTCGACCAGTTCGCCATCCGCGGCACGGTCGCAGAGATCAAGCCCCTCGGTGAGGGTCTCATCAACGACACACTCCTCGTGAAAACCGCACAGGCCGACGCACCCAACTACGTGCTACAGCGCGTCAACACCAACGTCTTTCCCGACGTGGATATGCTCATGAACAATATCCGCGCCGTGACTTGCCACATCCGCCAGAAGCTCGAAGCACGCGGCGAGGCTGACATTGATCGCAAGGTGCTCACCTTCGTGCCCCTCAAGAGCGACTCGAGCAAGCTCTACACTATCGTCGACGGCGAGCCATGGCGATTGATGGTGTTCATCAACGACGCCATCACCAAGCAGGCCGTGAACCCCGAGTCGAGCGAAGCTGCCGGCGAGGCATTCGGTGAGTTCCAGGCCATGCTGGCCGACATCCCCGTAGAGCTGGGCGAGACCATTAAAGATTTCCACAACATGGAATTCCGCATCCAGCAACTGAAAGATGTCATCGCCAAGGATCCCGCAGGACGGGTAGCCTCCGTGCAGCCCATCATCGACGAACTATTCTCCTATGCCGACGAGATGACGATAGCTGAGCGCCTCGGACGTGAGGGCAAGCTGCCTAAGCGCATCTGCCACTGCGACACGAAGGTCAACAACATGATGTTCGACAAGAACGACAAGGTGCTCTGCGTCATTGATCTCGACACGGTGATGCCCAACTTCATCTTCTCCGACTACGGCGATTTCCTGCGCACAGCCGCCAACTTCACCGCCGAGGACGATCCCGACCTGACAAAGGTAGGCTTCAACATGGAGATCTTCAAGGCCTTCACACGCGGCTACCTGCGCTCGGCCAAAGCCTTCCTCACACCCCTTGAGAAGGAGCTGCTACCTTACGCCGCCACCCTCTTCCCCTACATGCAGGCCGTCCGCTTCCTGTGGGACTACATCAGCGGCGACAAATACTGGAAATGCAAGTATCCCGAGCACAACCTCGACCGCGTGAAGAACCAGCTTGCCCTCTTCAAGAGTGCCTACGCGCTGAAGCAGGAGATGGCTGATTTCATCGCGCAGCAATAGTCAGGGAATCTCTTTAACATTTAATAAGACGCGGTAGCACTTCCTTCACGGTGCTACCGCGTCTTTCTTGTCCTATGTCATTTTTTCATCCCTCCTTTTCCTAAAAAAAGGTAAAAAGCATTGTCATTCAGGATAGTTTGTCTACCTTTGCTCCCGCAAAAATGAAAGAGCCGCCCTGTGATAGGGCTGCTACCTACAAGAAGAAATGATCAAAAAGATTCTTACCTTACTGCTTTGCCTTAGCACCATTAGCTTTGCAAAATCCCCCATTCGTCACCGCATTCCTGCCGTGGTTCCTGATGCTATTCCCACCCAGTCGGGCGTACAGCCGCGCATGACGGCCGTCAATGACTTGGCGGATATCATCGAGCTGCCCGAAGTCCTCACCGAAATCATTGATGCGATGCCCGCTTCCGCAAAGATGGGCGCTTTGGACAAAGCCCTCGCCACAGACCTCATCACCGCCGCCAAGCGTCACCTTGGCGCACGCTACCGCTCTGGCAGCAGCGGCCCTAAAGCTTTTGATTGCTCTGGCTTCACATCATACATATTCAAACATCTCGGCATCACGCTGAAACGTTCATCGCAGGGGCAGCACCAACAGGGCACAGCCATCGACAGCGCCAGCGACCTGCAGCCCGGCGACCTCGTCTTCTTCGGGCGTCGTGGCAAGAACGTCAACCACGTCGGTATCGTCGTCGATGCTGACGGCCACGGCACTTTCCAGTTCATCCATGCCAGCACTTCGCATGGCGTGCGCATTGATGCCTCCACCGACGACTACTGGCAACCGCGATTCATCGGCGCCCGACGCATTATCGGGACGAATATCTAAGCTGTTGCGCAGAGCGTAAGCGAACGAAAAGAAGAAGGGATGTGCCGACTGACACATCCCTTCTTCTTTTCTTATACGCTGCGCGTGAGCAGCATCGTTGCTGCGATTTAGCCCTGGCTGATAGCGCCGGAAGGACAAGCATCTGCGCAAGTGCCACACTCGGTGCACTCGTCGGGGTTGATGCTGTAGATGTCGCCTTCAGAGATAGCGCCAACGGGACATTCGTCGATACAGGTGCCGCAAGCTACGCAGTCTTCACCAATTACATAAGCCATAATAGTAAAAATTTAATGTTTAAAGTTTAATGAATAATGAGTCTCGTTTGTACATCAAAGGGCGTGTTGTCACCCTTTTGACGGCGCGAAGGTAGTCACTTTCGGTGATTCGTGCAAATTTTTCCCTTCTTTTTTGCCTTTTTAATACCTAAATATGGTGATTTGGGGCTTGAAATCTTAACCTCACTTAAAAGTTTCGTCTTTTTGACCTTTGTTTCGCAGAAAAGATTTAACTTTGCACCCGATTTCGCAAGAAGTTTAAAGTTTAAGGTTCAAAATTTAATGGAAATACCTTATGACAATAGACTCCGCAAATCTAAAAGCAAACCTCATTAAACGCTAAACTTTAAACATTAAACTGCGGCGAAGCCGCGATAAATCATGGCACAACAAGAAGACGTTTTCAAGAAGATTATTTCGCATTGCAAGGAATATGGTTTCGTGTTCCCCTCCAGTGATATCTACGATGGCCTCGGCGCCGTTTATGACTACGGTCAGAATGGCGTAGAGCTGAAGAATAATATCAAGCAGTACTGGTGGCAATCCATGGTGCTGCTGCACCAGAACATCGTCGGCATTGACGCCGCCATCTTCATGCACCCCACGACATGGAAGGCCAGCGGCCACGTGGATGCTTTCAACGATCCCCTCATTGACAACCGCGACTCGAAGAAGCGCTACCGCGCCGACGTGCTCATTGAGGACCAGATGGCCAAGTACGACGAGAAGATCGACAAGGAGATTGCCAAGGCTGCCAAGCGCTTCGGCGATGCCTTCGACGAGGCTCAGTTCCGCGCCACCAACGGTCGTGTCCTCGAGCTGCAACAGAAGCGCGACGCTTTGCACGAACGTTTCCAGAAGGCCATGAACGCCAACGACCTCGACGAGCTCAAGCAGATCATTCTTGACGAAGAAATCGTTTGCCCCATCAGCGGCACACGCAACTGGACAGACGTGCGTCAGTTCAATCTGATGTTCAAGACTGAGGTGGGCAGCACCGCCGAAGGCACCTCCACCATCTACCTGCGTCCTGAGACGGCACAGGGTATTTTTGTCAACTACCTGAACGTGCAGAAGACAGGCCGCATGAAGCTGCCCTTCGGTATCGCACAGATCGGTAAGGCTTTCCGCAACGAGATTGTGGCCCGTCAATTCATTTTCCGTATGCGCGAGTTCGAGCAGATGGAGATGCAGTTCTTCGTGAAGCCCGGCACCGAGCTCGAATGGTTCTCTAAGTGGAAGCAGACGCGTATGGCTTGGCATCAGGCGCTGGGCTTCGGCGCTGAGAACTACCGCTTCCACGACCACGACAAGCTGGCTCACTACGCCAACGCCGCCACGGACATCGAGTTCCACATGCCCTTCGGCTTCAAGGAGGTGGAGGGTATTCACTCCCGTACCAATTTCGACCTCTCTCAGCACGCCAAGTATAGCGGCAAGAAGATCGAATACTTCGACCCCGAGACCAACGAGAGCTACACCCCGTTCGTCATCGAGACTTCCATCGGCGTGGATCGTATGTTCCTCAGCGTGATGTGCCACAGCTACTGCGAGGAGCAGCTCGAAGGTGGCGACACCCGCGTAGTGCTGCGCCTGCCCGCTGCCTTAGCTCCCGTGAAGCTGGCTGTGATGCCGTTGGTGAAGAAGGACGGTCTGCCCGAGATCGCTCAGCAGATTGTCAACGACCTCCGCTTCCACTTCAATTGCAAGTACGACGAGAAGGACACCATCGGCAAGCGCTACCGTCGCATGGACGCCATCGGTTGCCCCTACTGCGTCACCATCGACCACGACACGCTCAACGACAACTGCGTCACCTTGCGTGACCGCGACACCATGGAGCAGAAGCGCGTGCCCATCGCCGACCTCCAAAGCATCATCGAGGACAAGGTCAGCATCACCAGCTTGCTGAAGAAGTTGCTGTAGACCCACCCCCAAGGGACTCTCTCCCCGCTCTCCCTGTTAGGGAGAGGGCCTCGTTTCGCGAGAGGGAGGAGGGTGGTTACTAAACAAGATTTGATATTATCATGAACTTGAGAGCTATAATAAATAAACTAATTACAAAGGTAACCACTCCCTCCCTTATAGGGAGGGCGGGGGGAGAGTCTGTTGTCTTCCTTTTTCTCCTAACATTTTCAGCCTGTTCCGCCGACACCTCCGACTACGACCCGTATCACCACTGGCAGTCGCGCAACTTGGCTTGGTTCAAGCAGGTCGCTGATTCAGCGCACACAGCCATCGCCACTGCTCAGGGACAGTATGGCAACGCATGGGAGGAACATTGTGCGTGGAGGGCTATCAAGTCGCTGAGACGCAGTCCGTCGTATCAGAGCGGCAATGTTGAGGATTCCATCTTCGTACACATCGTCGAACGTGGCACGGGCACCTACTCGCCTATCGCAAGCGACACCGTGAAGATCAATTTCCGCGGCACGCTCATGCCCACCGTCGACGAGGATGGCAACCCCGTGGAGACGATCTTCGCCCAGACCTACTACGGTGGCTTTGATCCCGCGACAGCAGCACCGCAAACGGCCAGCGTCGATGCCTTCACTGAAGGCTTCGAGACCGCATTACAGTACATGGTTGTCGGTGACGACTGGCTTGTATATATCCCACAAGCGCAGCTCTACGGTTCGTCGGCTCAAGGTGTCATCCCGGCCTACAGCGCCGCCTGCTTCCGCATCAATCTGGTGAAAGTGTTACCCCAACGTCGTTAACACCCACCAAGTGCTGGTCGCTCATGATGTGGTAGACCAGAAACTCATAACATTCATCTTTTTCGAGGCGCGTTGTCGCCACCTCTTCCTCCGCCACGTGGAGCACCACGCCCTGCGTGAGCCATGCGCCGTGGCTGTCAGCCAGAATGAGATTTACGGTGTCGCGATGTGCGGTGCGCAATCCCTTCAACGTACGCTGTTCCACGACGAGCCATAAGTTGCGGTAGGCGTAATGGTCATCGACACGCGCGCCAATGCTGACGCGGTAATCACCCTCATAGTCAATGTTCTCAGGCGTAAACCGCAAGGTGTCGGTCATCGCCCAACAGGATGTGTTGACGGGTTGGTAGTGGTGGTAAGTGCGCCGTTCATGACAGCCCATTATCGCCAGCACGGCGGTGACGGCGATAATGAACCATGCGTGATGAACAAAGAATGATTGGCGGCGCTTCATGAGTGGGATTCTTGCACAACGGCGCCCTATGCCTGCGGAGCTGGAGCCTCTGAAGCCGTTCCGGCCTTGGCCTGCTGGCCGTCCTTGTTCTTCTTTTTCTTCTTCTTTTTCTTCGCCTTGTCGAAACGTGTCAGCTCCTCCTGCGTGGCCAGATCGACGTGCTTGTTCGTGTTGTCGGGCTCGCGGTCGTCGAGTTTCACGGGCTTTTCGCCCTGACGGTTCATCGCGATGACGTCGAGAGCGCGCTTGGCCGAGATGGTCACCAAGTTTGCAGCCATACGCTTGTCGGTAGAATACGTCAGCGTGTTCGACAAGATGTCGGCCTTGAAGAAGTAATACGTTCCGTCGGCGGTCTCCAAAGGCACCTCACGGCTTGGCATACGACGCGAGGCTTCGACATACTGATCCACCTCGAAGTTCATGCAGCATTTGAGCTTGGCACACTGACCTGCCATCTTCTGCGGATTCAGCGTGAGATCCTGGAAGCGGGCAGCAGCCGTGGAGACGCTCACGAAGTTCCGCATCCAGGTCGTGCAGCACAACTCGCGTCCGCAGGGGCCGAAGCCTCCGATGCGTCCAGCCTCTTGGCGTGCGCCAATCTGCTTCATCTCGATACGCACATGGAACGCATCGGCTAGCACTTTAATCAGCTGGCGGAAATCCACGCGCCCGTCGGCGATATAGTAGAAAATGGCCTTGTTGCCGTCGCCCTGATACTCCACATCGCCAATCTTCATCTCCAGTCCCAAGTCCTTGGCAATCTGACGCGAACGGATCATGGTTTCGTGTTCGCGCGACTTGGCCTCTTCGTATTTCTCCATGTCCACGGGTCGCACCTTACGGTAGACGCGTTTGATATCGTCAGGATTCTTGGGCGGTGTGCGCCGCATCTGCAGCAACACGAGCTTGCCTGTGAGCGTCACGGTGCCGATGTCATGTCCGGGTGAAGCCTCAACAGCCACCACATCACCTTTCTCCAACGGCAGGTTGTTGGAGTTGTGGTAGAAACCCTTGCGGGTATTCTTGAACTGCACTTCCACCAAGTCTGTGGTCTCGGCATTACCAGGGATGTCGGCCAGATAGTCGAAGACGTTCAGCTGGCAGCTCTGCTTGGGGCATCCGCGCATACAGAGGCCTCCTTTCGTCGGCCTTGGAGACCCACCCCCCGCCCTCGCTTCAAGGGAGGGAGCAGTATGTATAGCATATTGTTTTTCTTCAGATTCCATATATTATTATATAATGTACTTATTTTGATATGACAGTTCTTGTCTGGTATCCACTCCCTCCCTTTGAGGGAGGGCGGGGGGTGGGTCCTCTTTATCTCACTAATACGATCATCTTCAGCGCGAGGTCGAAGAAGACCATTTTGGCGTTGACGTTCTGTGCGATGTCAGTTTCGGCTTTTGCCAGTTCCTCAGTGATGGCAATCACGTTGCGCTCGTTGATGAAGCGTGCGAAGTTGCGGCTGAAGGCGGCCTCATCCTCGCTCTGGTCGTTGAGCTCGGGCAGGCGGAAATTGTAGACAAAGTTCTCGCGCACCTGCCGCTGGCAGAACTGCAGGAAACTCTTCTGCGCCTCGCGCCCCATCGTGGCCACGTGGTCAGCCCACTCACGCAGGTCCTTCACCTTGCGCTGGTAGGCCAAGCGCATGAACATGATGAACAAGTCCAGCTGCTGGCGTTCGTCCTTCGGCGGGTGAGCACGGTTGTACTCCTCGCGCGTGAGGGGCGGCACGAGGATGCGCTGCGTGCGGCTGAGGATGGTGCCGAGCACCAGGTCGGGCGCTTCGCTGACCATGAGGAAGTGCGTTCCGACGGGCGGCTCCTCGAACAGCTTCAGCAGCTTGTTGGCCGTCTCCTGGTTCATCTTCTCCGGCAGCCACACCACCATCACCTTCCTTCCGCCCTGACTCGCCTTCAACGCCAGCTTGCGCTGAATGTTGTCAGCCTCGGCCACATAATAGGTCGCCTGCTGGTTCTCGGCTCCCATGTCCGCGAGCCAGTCGTTGAGGTCGAAATAAGGGGTCTCGCCCACACGCGCACGCCATTCCTTAATATAGAAGTCGCTCAGCGCATCCTTGGCATCCTTGATCTTCGAGCCCTTGACGATGGGGAAGGTGAAGTGCAGGTCAGGGTGCTCCAGCTTTGCGGCCATTCGGCACGACGCACATTCGCCACAAGGCAGTCCGTCGGCCGCAGGATGCTCACAGAGCAACGCCTGTGCGAAGGCCACGGCCAGCGCCAGCTTACCCGAACCCTCAGGCCCCGTAAGCATCAGGGCGTGAGCCACACGTCCATCTTGGAGGTCGCCCAGCAATCGCCGGCGCACAGCCTCCTGTCCTATGACACGGTCGAAGAGAGTCAACGGTCCTGTCTTGTTTGTTTCGTGGTGCAAAGGTAAGCATAATTTGCGACAACGATGCACACGGCGGCACCTCTCGAATAACTTTATGTCTCATTTAACGTTTTTTTTATGTCAATTCACTCTGTATGTACGAAAATGTCAGTACTTTTGTAATCAATTTGCACTATCTAATGAATTTTTCTTATTATTAACTCTAAACAAAAGCGTATGAAGAAAGTTACTCTTATGCTGATTGCTGCCCTCATGGCAGTAGTCTCGTTCGCAGGAACACCGCTTCGCAAGGCCTCTCCCCTGAATGCGAAGAAGGTGACTGTTGAGCGTCAGATCGTGCCGCAGCGCAAGGCCGTCAGGGCCCATTCACTGCCCACGACAACACCCCAGACCCAGAAGGTCAAAAAAGCCATTCGCAAGGCTTCGCCCCGCAAAGTGGCAAGCATCGACGAGCTCGCAGGCGAATGGATGCTCTGTAATTTTAATTATGACTATGATGACGAAGAAGGCCTCGTGGAAGCTGAGCTCGCTATGAGCGGTCGCCCCGTGACCTTCACCAAGGCTGGCGAAGCCACCATCCTCATCACTGGCTTCACTCCTGAAGCTGAAGAGGATATCACGGCTACCGTCGACTTCGAAGAAGGCACACTCACCATTGCCGACGGCCAGAAGCTGCTCGACTCGGACTATGGCTCCGTCGTCCTCAGCAATGCCATGGAAGAGGGCGAGCCCCTCGTTGCCACCATCCTGGAAGACGGCACCATCGATATGTCCGACGCGATTTGGTGCACTGTGCTCGGCGACGGTGATTATGCAGGCTATATGTGGGACGACTACTTCTACAGTTCTTCTTTCGCCCTCATCAACGGTCAGATGACGTGGCCTGACACCGACGACAATGACGAACCGATTGAAGCAAAGGCTCCCCTGTACATCCTTCAGGATCCTGATGCGCCTCAGGTGGCCTATGTCTTCAACTTCGCTGATGAGGGGGGTGTGGTTGCCATCGACATGAAGGAGGACAACAAGTTCGAAATCACACCCCAGCCCATCGCCGACTACGGCAGCACCTATGGTGTCTTCTCCGTCTATGGCCTCACAGATGATGGCGAGGATTTCTTGCCGCTGACAGGAACAGGCGCTGAGTCCACGCTGACCTTCGACTGCAACTGGACGCTCTACGCACCTGAGACGGGCTACTGGTACGGAATCCTTGCTCCCGCCACCATCGCCTACACCGATGGCACAGAGTTTGTATTCCCCGTCATCGAGGACGTAGCAGCCATGCCCGCCGATCCCGAGATCACCTTTATCGGCGCCTATGAAGCTGCCAAGGATTATGGCTATGTCATGGCCATTATTCCCAACTACGATGTGGACTACAATCTGATCAAGGAGAGCAAGCTCTTCTACACCCTCTATGCTGACATCGCCGGCGAAATCACGCCTATCGTCTTCACGCCTGAGCTCTACAAGAACCTGACGGAAGAGATGACAGAGATTCCTTACTCCTTCAACGACAGCTACGACTTCAACGTCTCCGATGGCCAAAAGATCGTCTACCTGAACTATGACTTCAGCAACTACGACCGCATCGGCGTGCAGAGCATCTATTATGGTGGCGGCGAGACGAACAAGACCGAGATCCAGTGGATAGACAATGAGAAGCCCGAGATCAACGGCGAGTTCACCTTCGACTTCAACAGCATGGATGTGGAGACATCCGGCGCCAATTCCACCGCTGGTGACATCACCGAAGAGCTGACGCTCACCGAAGGCTCCGTTGTGCTCACCGTATCACCCAAGGAAGAGGGAGTTAACACCGAGAACCGTTTCTGGAACACAGGCAACGGCCCGCAGCTCCGCGTCTACAGCGGCACGCTGACCTTCGCTGTGCCCGAAGGATATTCCATCACCAGCATCACATTCAACGCAGGCAAGTGGAACGATGGCAACAGCGCCGACAGCGGCGAGTTTGGCGAATATGCCGACAACCTCGTCACTTGGACGGGCGAAGCTCAGACCGTCGTTGTCAACATCGCAGCTAACACTCAGATCAACAACATTGTTGTGACCGTCGGTGACGGCGAAGGCGGTGGCGAAATAGACGAGGAAGAACTCGTCGTGCTCCCCGAGGGCATAGAACCCGAGGCATGGGCAATAGAAGGAACCTACACCGACTCTAATAGCGCTAACGATTACGTCGCAGCAACACAGGTGGCCTTCGACGGCAACACCATCTACGTGCAGGGCCTCGCCTACTACTTCAAAGAAGCATGGCTCAAGGGCACGCTCGTCGACGGCATAGCCACCTTCCCCAGCGGACAGTACGTTGGCGAGGATCAATACGGCAAGGAATACATGATTGGTTCCGACGACGGCGAGACCATCTGCGATATCCAATTCACCTTCGACCCCGAAGCCAAGACGCTGACACAGCTCACTCCCTACATCGTGGAGAATGGCGACACCAAGGATGAACTCAGCTATTATGGCTACTGGACGGACGTTCTCCTCTACGAGGGCGAACCCATTATCATAGATCCCGTCACACCGCCCGCCGACCTCGCCACCACAACCTATCTCTTCAAGTCGATGATGGAAGAGTACGAATACGAGGACGAAGAGGAGGAAGAGGCCGTCAAGGCATACGCAACGGCTAAGCCTTACGAGGAGCAAGTGCTCGTAGGCTTCGATGGCGACGACATCTATATTCAGGGTCTTGCCATGGATCTCCCTGAAGGATGGGTCAAGGGAACCAAGAATGACGACGGCAAATATGTCATCCCCGCCAACCAGTACATGGGCACACTCTCCGTCTTGTTCTACACTTTCAACTACTACTTCACTGCCGTCGATGAAGAGAACAACCTCATCGATGCTATCCTCACCGTAGATCCCGAGACCGGTGTCATCTCTTCCGACCAGACGCTCGCACTCAACGGCAACAAGAAGGCCCTCGACTACTACGTTCTCTACACCAACGTCAATATGTCTGAGATGCAGGAGATTGCAGCAGTGCCCGCCGACCCAGAGATCGTAGCATTTACCTGCACTGAGGAAACAAAGTACCCGATGATCAAGCTCTACATCCCGGCCAAGAGTGTGAACGGCGAAGACCTCATCAAGGCCAAGATGGCTTACCAGCTCTTCATCGTCAAGGACGGCGAGGAACAGCCGCTCGTGCTGGCTGCAGACCTCTATGAATATGCCGAAGAAGACATGTCCATCATCCCCTACTCCTACGATGACAGCTACGACATCTACAAGGGTGGCGAAGTGGTTTACCTCAACCAGGATCGTGACGAGATTCTGTCTTGGACAAAGATTGGTGTCAAGAGCATCAACTATGCTGGCGGCGAAACCAACGAGTCCAACATTGTATGGTTTGACCTCGAACAATACTATGCTGATCCCGACGGCATCGCAGGCATCGCCACCAACGGCAACGCCCGCTACTTCGACCTCACTGGCCGCGTCGCCAACGCCAACCAGAAGGGTCTGCTCATCAAGCAGGAGCGCCAAGAGGACGGCAGCGTAAAGACCATCAAGCTCATCCGCAAGTAATCCCCCACCCTCTGGGATTCAGTTCCCCCAAAAATCAAAAGGCTGTGTCAAACCCATTGGCACAGCCTTTTTGGCTATTGACGTTTTCGTGAAAACCTATAATAGCTTGTAAGATTTAGTAAAAAAACGAGATGACAATTCGTCTCAGCTCTTTGTGAATTATTCTTCAAGCTTTTCTTAACAGTTCGGCATTCTTCTTGCTACGTTCCTTAAGCAAATTCACGATGTCAAGAGCAAAGCCCTCATTCTTCAACAACTCATACAATTGATATATTTCGGCATCAAATACAGTCTTTACCGAAATCCGTCCACCCATGAAGTTTTGTTCGAGCTTCTTTACATACAGAGGCTCTGCGCTTCCACCCTCAAAAATGAACAGATGCAGTTCGTTTCGGGCTGACATGTTCTGGTCGATGACATTATCCGACATAGAACGCTCCGGCTTTATAGATTTTCTCAATATTGTGAGCTTCCCTCAGTTCCTTCTCCGTACACTTGGGCAATGGTAGAATCTTACGGCTGTTCATCAGGAAATAGCAGTCCGGGCGCATCAAATCGTTACTCATGATTGAAGTGTTGTGAGTCGTGACAATGAATTGTACTCCCGTCTCTTTCAGCTTATTGATAACCAACCTCGACAGCTCGTGATGGTAGAAAGCGTCAAACTCGTCGATGAATACAAACGAGACACCACCACGCAGCATCTGTAAGTACCAGCAATAGAAAAGCATCAGAGCGCTGGTTCCTGTTGACATGATTTCCGGGAATCGGATTTTCTTCTCCCCAAAAACAAAAGCTAAGGCCTTTTCCCCCATCATGTCAACCACATCCAGACGACATTTCACATTGGCTTCGTTCAGGAAAGTTTCAAAGTCGCTAACCTTCCCCTGCTCAATAATGTCCTTTTCCAAAGTGCCAGTCTTAGCATCCAGTCCAATGTACGTCCTGTCCTCCAAAGAACGGAAGAACAACATGTGTTCCACAAACGAAAAAAAATCAGCAAACGTGCGATTATCGTCATTATCGGCCAACGTTGAGTTATTCTTAATATATTTCAAGACAGACAACTGGCCATCCTTTATTTCCTTGTTCAGATTCTCCGTACCTTTCAGGTGACAGGTGAATTTCGTGTTTCCACCAGTTCTGTCGAATTCAATCAGTTCCCTCCCGCCAATCGAAAAACTCTCCGAAACCAGCGTCCGATAGTCGTTTTTTGAATATGTGTATTTCACCACCTTTCCACCAATCAGATATTCATATTCAAACCTTGCAGTGTCGTCACCCGTTTCTGCATTAATATAATGCTTATACGGAAACTCCCAGCGAGCCTTGTCGGTCAGGTGCTCAATAATGTCGAGGATTGCCCAGCCCAGGTTTGACTTGCCCGAGCCATTATAGCCATAAATCATAGCATTGTTCACTATACCATTCTTTACACATTCGGGATTGAACGTGTATGCCTTGGCAGAAGCCAAATCGAAAGAGAAATCTTCCTTGAAGCACTTGAAATTTGAAACCTTGAACCTTCTAAGCATAATAACTTACTTATTGATGACGGTGCAAAGATACAAATAAATACCAATATCCGTAGTTTTTTTACGGATAAAATGCAAGAATAGGGCAAAATTTAATATTATTTGTGGATATCGAAGACTTTTAGCGTAGAAATTCTACAAATTGTCTGCTTCACACCAGCAACGTATGTCTCAATGAAATCGAGCAACAAACAGTCGGCTATTTCACTTATCTCCTTGTACCCATTCCATCTTCTTTACCCACAGCCAGACAGTGACGTGGGGAATGTCGGTTAGGTTTTCTATCTACGTATTGGTAAGGCCGATACTCAGAAGGTAGCAGACTTGTTGCTGTTGCTCTGTGAAAAATCTGACATGGCCAAATCCTGAGCAACAAAAAGTTCTTGCTGGGGCAAGCGGCAAAGCCGAGCGGCTCAGGTACTTATAAAGAAAGTTAAATTAAAGTGCTGCGGAATTTAGGAATAACAATTTCCTGACAAAAAGGACAGATTCTGTGGACTAAATCACGTTAAAACTCTCAAAGCATGCGGTTTTTTGCCTGAAAATTGTTACCTTTGCAGCCGAAAAGCTGATAACCGCAGATTTAACGTGAATATTAATTAATTCAACTTTCGCAAGTATGCCATGGAAGACAAAGCCCCAGCGGGGCTTAATAAGGTTAGCCAGCCATTTAAATGGCTGGTATCAAATGGCAATGAAAATGCGTGCCTTTAGGTACGCGACCTTAAAAAACCTATCGCGTACCTACGGCACGCATCCCTTAACGAACACGTTACCAGCCATTAAAATGGCTGGCTATCCCTATCAGATGCCTATGGCATCACTTCCGAAACTTATATTTATTAAAACTACGACGAATAAAAAACAGATAGCACAATGAAGAAGACGTACATGAC
>CAMZHV010000049.1 GCA_947307015.1 uncultured Prevotellaceae bacterium
CCCTGCTCCTTCCACAGAATCTGGTCTATCGCCTTGAATGTATTTTCGTATTTCATATCTTGTTTTCTTCGTAATTCAATTTCACTTTATTTGGCACAAAGATAAGGATTATTTCTCGTTTCATGCAAAAAACACCTTATTTATCCGCGAGACTAAAGCATTTTTAACAAAACGGCAAGTGATGTGGGCGAAAGTGGAAGTTACTCACTTACTCACTTCGGACATTTAGGTTTTTCAAATCGGATGGATATGGTGGTGAGGTGGAGAAGGGATGACAAGACAGGGTTGAGAGATAATTTATAAAAATTATCTCTTATATTATATATACTATATATTAAATATATAGTATATATAATATAAAATTCCTGTTTCAAGAAAATCGCAGAATGTAGATGTCCGAAGTGAGTAAGTTGTAACTGAGTAACCTCATGGGGACTTTTTACTAAAACAATTGGCTTTTTTTCTTGTGTATATCGAGAAAAATCCATACAATTGCAGTGGAAATGGGGAAGAGACCAAGCCAACCCTCTAAGGAGTCTGAGAGCAGACACTACGGAGCCTAAGCGCAGACTCATAGGAGGGTAAGGCGACTCTCTTAAGAGGGTACGCAAAGTCTCCTAAGAGGGTACGCGAACCCTCTGAGGGGTAGCAACAGAGGCTGTAAGACGGGTTCGGCGCGCAAAGCCCTCACGACGGCATCAACTCGGAACCCAAGCCAAATAGTTGACAAAATGCTTTACACCTTAAATCTTTTATAACTATGATTGATTACACAGTTGCCATAATGGCGGTACTGATGGCGGCGTAATAGACTGAATAGAACAGCAACAGCAGCTACAGTCGGGTTGAGTTGTAGCTGCTGTTTTCGGTATTACGGCCTGTGCTTGGCCAGTTGCTTAGACTTGGGGCAAATGCTTGTGATGATCAGTTGTGGCCGAAGGTGAGGTGGTCGCTGTCGGCATCGACGCGGATCTCGTGGTCGCGGCTCACAGTGCCGGCGAGGATGGAGCGCGAGAGGTCGTTGAGGAGCAGGCGCTGGATGGCGCGCTTCACGGGACGGGCACCAAACTCTGGGTCGTAGCCTTCGCGTGTCAGCAGGTCGAGGGCGCTGTCGGTGAGCGAGAGCGTTATGCCGTTCTGCGCGAGCATCTTCTGGACGGCAGCGACTTGCAGTTTGACGACTTCGCGAATCTCGGTCTGCGTGAGGGGCTCGAACATGATGGTCTCGTCAATGCGGTTGAGGAACTCTGGGCGAATGGTGCGCTTGAGCATTTCAAGGACAGTTCGCTTCGTATCCTCGATGACCATTTCACGGTTGTGGGCAGGGAGCGGATTCTCGGCGGCAGAACTGTCGAGCACAGCACCATTGGCGGGAGAATCGAGTTTGGCGAATTGTTCGCGGATATAATCCGAACCGAGGTTCGACGTGAGGATGATGATGGTGTTCTTGAAGTTGACGGTGCGGCCTTTGTTGTCGGTGAGGCGGCCGTCGTCGAGGACTTGCAAGAGCGTGTTGAACACATCGGGGTGAGCCTTCTCAATCTCGTCGAAGAGCACGACAGAGTAGGGCTTGCGGCGCACAGCTTCGGTGAGCTGTCCGCCCTCGTCGTAACCCACGTAGCCCGGAGGTGCGCCGATGAGTCGGCTGACGCTGTGCTTCTCCTGATATTCGCTCATGTCGATACGCGTCATCATCGTCTCGTCGTCGAAGAGGAATTCGGCGAGAGCCTTGGCCAGCTCCGTCTTACCGACACCCGTGGTGCCGAGGAAGATGAAGGAGCCGATGGGGCGTTTGGGGTCTTGCAGACCGGCACGCGAGCGGCGCACGGCGTCGGCAACGGCACGGATGGCTTCGTCCTGTCCGATGACGCGGCGGTGCAGTTCCTCTTCGAGGTGCAGCAGCTTTTCGCGTTCGCTTTGCAGCATCTTCGACACGGGGATGCCCGTCCAGCGGCTGACCACCTCAGCGATGTCGTCGGCGGTGACTTCCTCCTTGACCATCGCCTCTGCGCCCTGTGCGTTGCGCAGCTGTTCCTGAATCTTCTGTATCTCGCTTTCGAGGGCCTGAAGCTGGCCGTAGCGAATCTCGGCGACGCGTCCGTAGTTGCCTTCGCGCTCGGCGCGATCGGCTTCGAACTTCAGCTGTTCGATCTGCTGCTTGTTGGCCTGAATCTTGGAGAGCAGGGCTTTCTCGCCTTCCCACTTGGCCTTCATCTGCTGTTCCTGCTCTTGGAGGTCGGCAATGTCGCGGTTCAGCTGGGAGAGCTTGTCAGCAGCGACTGAGTCGCTGCTGACAGAACTTTCTGCTTCGCGACGGATGGCTTCGCGCTCAATTTCGAGCTGCTTCAGGCGGCGGGTGATTTCATCCAGCTCTTCAGGTACGCTGTCGCGCTCCATGCGGAGCTTGGCAGCGGCTTCGTCCATCAGGTCGATGGCCTTGTCGGGGAGGAAGCGGTCGGTGATGTAACGGTTGGAGAGCTCTACGGCGGCGATGATGGCGTCATCCTGAATACGTACGCGGTGGTGGTTCTCGTAGCGCTCCTTCAGGCCACGAAGGATGGAGATGGAGGACAGCGTGTCGGGCTCGTCGACCATGACGCTCTGGAAGCGTCGCTCCAGCGCCTTGTCCTTCTCGAAGTACTTTTGGTATTCATCGAGCGTCGTGGCACCGATGGCTCGCAGTTCTCCACGTGCCAGTGCCGGCTTCAGGATGTTGGCGGCATCCATGGCGCCCTCGCTCTTTCCAGCACCGACGAGTGTGTGTATCTCGTCGATGAATAGGATGATGCGTCCCTCGCTCTTCGTCACCTCGTTGATGACAGATTTCAACCGCTCCTCAAACTCACCTTTGTACTTGGCACCGGCAATCAACGCACCCATATCGAGGGAGAAGAGCTGTTTCTCGCGCAGGTTCTCCGGCACATCGCCACGGAGGATTCGGTGTGCCAAGCCCTCGACGATGGCCGTCTTGCCCGTGCCCGGCTCGCCGATGAGGATGGGGTTGTTCTTGGTGCGGCGGCTCAGGATCTGCAGCACACGTCGTATCTCCTCGTCGCGGCCGATGACGGGGTCGAGCTTTCCTGCGCGTGCTTCCTCGATGAGATTACGCGCGTATTTCGAGAGGCTCTGATAGGTGTCCTCGCTCGACTGCGACTTCACCTGCTGTCCACCGCGCAGCTCACGGATGGCGGCGGCGAGCTCTTTCTCGTTGACACCGGCGTCCTTGAGGATTTTAGCAGCAACGGAATTGCCGCCCACAAGGGCGAGAAGCATCAGTTCGATGGTCACGAATTCGTCGCCCTGCTTGGCGGCCAGCTCCTCGGCGCGGGTGAGGATGCTGTTGGCCTCGCGGCTGAGGTAGGGCTCGCCTCCCTCGACGCGTGGCAGGCTCTGCAACTGTGCTTCCAGGGCCTGGCTGACAGCCTGTTCGTTGACCGACAGCTTACGCAGCAGGAACTGCACCACTTGCTGCCCCGTCTTCATGATGGCGGAGAGCAGGTGTTCGGGCTCAATGGCCTGCTGACGGCGGGCCTCAGCGATGCGCACGGCCTCCTGCACGGCCTCTTGCGCTTTGATGGTAAATTTGTCGAAGTTCATATCTGGTTTAAGTTTAAAGTTTAATGTTTAAAGTTTAAAGTTGGGCGTTTAAAGTTTATGGCTTAAGGTATAAAGTTTAAAGTTTGGTGTGGTTACTTCCGGGGCGGCAAAAGGTGTGCTGAGTAGGTGAAAAAGGAAAAAAAGTCATTGATAATGTCATTTTGTCGGGTTAACGTGCGGCCGTCTGCAATCTTTTCACTATATTTGCGGCCAGAAACCCACAAACATCAATAACTCATCACACATGAAAAAGCTGATTCTTTCCCTGCTGGCGCTTGCCGCGCTGGGCGTGCAGACGACTGCTGCCAAGGACGTGTTCGTGAACACGCCGAAGACCACCCTCATGCTCTCTGTCAACGAGGGCTCCACAGCGCGTATACATTATTATGGTTCGCGCATACGACCCTCGCAGGCGCAGGAGATCTATGATGCCATGAGCATCAACTACGACGCCTACCCCGCCTTCGGTCGCGACAGCTACGACGAGACGGCGCTCAGCGTGACGCACGCCGACGGCAATATGTCCACCGAGCTGGCTATCACCGGCAGCCGTCAAGAGGGTGACCTGACTATCATTTCGCTGAAGGACAAGAAGTACGACTTCTTCGTTGACCTCTATTACAAAGCCAACGACAAGAGTGACGTCATCGAGACGTGGACGGTCATCCGCAACGGCGAGAAGAAGCCCATCAAGCTGGAGCAGTATGCCAGCGGCGTGATGACGCTGCGCCAGGAAGGCGCGTGGATCACGCATTTCCACGGCACCTGGGGCGCTGAATGTCAGATGACAGAGGAGCCGCTGACTGCTGGCCTGAAGAATATCGTTTGCCACGACGGCGTGCGCGGCGGCATGGGCGAGCGTGCTGAGGTGATGATTTCCCTCGACGGTAAGCCGCAGGAGAACAGCGGACGCGTCATCGGTGCAGCCCTCTGCTGGACAGGCAACTATAAGCTGCGCTTGGAGACGCGCGGTAAGTACCGCCACACACTCATTGCTGGCATCGACGACCTGCACACGACCTACACGCTGAAGCCCGGCGAGACGTTCCAGACGCCGGAACTCGCCCTGACATATAGCGAAGAGGGCAAGGGCGGCGTCAGTCGTGCTTTCCATCGCTGGGGCCGCAATGGCAAGCTGCACAACGGCCACGGACTGCGCGACATTCTCCTCAACTCATGGGAGGGCGTCTATATGAATGTCAATCAGGAAGTCTGCGAGCAGATGATGGACGGCATAAAGGAATTAGGTGGCGAACTCTTCGTCGTCGATGACGGCTGGTTTGGCCGCAAGTATCGCCGCACGGACGACACGCAGGGTCTCGGCGACTGGATCACCGACACCGAGAAACTGCCCAATGGCGTACCCGCCCTGCTCAAGGCTGCCGAGGACCGTGGACTGAAGTTCGGTATCTGGATTGAACCCGAGATGACCAATTCGAAGAGCGAACTCTTCGAGGCACATCCCGACTGGGTCGTGGCTCACCCGACACGTGAGCTCTCCAAGGGTCGTGGTGGCACACAGCTTGTGCTCGATATGTCCAATCCCAAGGTGCAAGATTTCGTCGTAGGCATCGTCGACAACCTCGTCAAGGAGAATCCGCATCTCTATTATATCAAGTGGGACTGCAATATGTCGATGAACAATTTCGGCAGCTCATACCTCAGCGGCGACAAGCAGAGCCATCTGATCGTGGACTACCATCGCGGCCTGCAGAGCGCCCTTGAACGCATCCGTGCAGCGCATCCGAATCTCGTCATTCAGCTCTGTGCCAGCGGCGGCGGACGTGTCAACTGGGGCTTCATGCCTTACTTCGACGAGTTCTGGGTCAGCGATGACACCGATGCGCAGCAGCGCCTCTTCATCCAGTGGGGCACAAGTCATTTCTTCCCCACGATGACTATGGCTCAGCATGTCAGCGCCTCGCCCAATCACCAGACACACCGTGTCATTCCCCTCAAGTTCCGCTTTGATGTCGCCATGACGGGGCGCCTTGGCATGGAGATGAAACCCAGCGACCTCACCGACAGCGAGCGCGAATATGCCAAGAAGGCCGTGGCGTTCTACAAAGAAATACGTCCCATCGTCCAGCTCGGCGACCAGTACCGCCTGCTCTCACCCTACGAGGGCAACGGTTTCTGCAGCGAGATGTTCGTCACCGAAGACAAGAGCGAAGCCGTGTTCTTCTGCTATAAGTTTGAGCATTACGTAGACCTGCATACGCCACGCTGGCACATGGCGGGCTTGGACCCTGATGCCACGTACCAGCTTAATGAGTTTGAGTGCCGCGAGCGCGAACATTATTTTGAGGGAAAGACCTTCAGCGGTCGCTTCCTCATGGAGACGGGTATCGATGCCTATCTCAGCGGACAGTTCGCCAGCCGCGTCATTCGGCTGAAGAAGATCTAAGCCTTTGAGGCTTCGTAGCCGTAGCTCTTCACGCGATCGATGAGTGCTTCGGCATCGTGATTTCCTGTGACCGTGGCTGTGCCTGAGGCTAAGTCCACGGTCACTTCTTCTACGCCTTCTACGCCGCGGATGGCGCGCTCCACGTTGGCCTTGCAATGATTGCAGGTCATGCCGGAGATCTTGTAGAGAAGACCCTCTCCCCGCTCCCCCGTCAGGGGGAGAGCCTCACTTCGTTCGTGAGCGTGGTCGTGATCATGACAGCAGCTGCAACCGTGGCCGTGATGTGCCTGCCAGAAGGCATTGAGGAGAAGGATGATGAGGAGGGCAATCCAAATCCAGTCCATGACGCTGAGGCCATGGGCGCAGTTGGTGTCAGCGATGGCGCTCTGCACGGCGAACCAATCCTGTGGCAGCAGATAGTCAATACCCAAGCCAAAGAACACAGCGCCGATGACGATGGAAAGGATATAAAGCCATAGGGTGCGCTTGCCGAAGACCTTGCCAATGACGAGGATGGAGGCGGAGTTGACGGCAGGACCCGCCATGAGCAGCACCAGGGCAGCACCAGGCGTCAAGCCTTTGGCCATCAGCGACACGGCGATAGGTATGCTTCCCGTGGCGCAGATATACATCGGTATGGCAATAGCCAACACGATGAGCATGTTCAACAGTTTGTAGTCATGCAGCGTTGCAAGCCATTCGTTGGGCACGGCTACGGTGATGAGGGCGGCTATCAATAGTCCGATGATGAGCCACTTGCCCACGTCCTGCATCATTTCAACGAAAGCGTAAGAGAGGGCATCCTTCATGCGACCAACGAAACTCTCAGCATGAGCTTCGTCGTGATTGTGAGCGCAGCTACACCCATGTTCATGTTCGTGCTCGTGTTCATGCTCGTGGCAACAATCGTGCCCGTGCTGATGACCGCACTCGCAGCCTTCATCCACATGTTCGCTCGTCTTTGCCGATTCAGCGGAGAGCTTTTCATCTTGAAGCGCATACCTATTAACTAACCATCCCCCGAACATCGCCGTGAAAAGCGCAGCCAAAGGACGAACGATGGCGAAAGGTAGACCCATCAGTGAGTAGGTGGCTGCGATACTGTCCACACCCGTCTGCGGTGTGGCGATGAGGAAGCTGGCACAGGCACCATGACTTGCCCCTTCCTTGCGAAGCCCTACGGCTGTGGGGATAACGCCGCAGGAGCACAAGGGCAAGGGTATACCGATGGCAGCGGCCTTCACCACGCTCTTCATGTTGCGGGGTGCAAGATGTTTGCTATACAATGAGCGCGGCGCAAAGACGCGCAACAGACCTGCGATGAAGAAACCCAAGAGCAGGTAGGGAGCCATTTCGGCGGTCATCATGACCAGAGCGTCCCAATAATTTTGAATCCAGTCTAAAATCATAGTTGTTATCTTTAATCTTTTTGTTTTTGCGGTGCAAAGGTACGGCAAATGGCGTGCAACTGGGTTGCAAAGTGCTGTTTCGGGGTAGAAAAAGCAGAAAATATGGGCTAAAAGGAAAAAAACTTTAGACTTTAAACCTTAAACTTTAAACTTTTTATTACCTTTGCACCCGCAATCGCAAGAAAGCACCATTGGAGAGATGCCAGAGTGACCGATTGGGCCGGACTCGAAATCCGGTGAACGGCTTGTCCGTTCCGGGGGTTTGAATCCCTCTCTCTCCGCAAAAAGGAAGCCATCGGGGCTTCCTTTTGTCATTTACGAGGGGATCCAAACCCCCGCCTCCTCTTTATAAATGTTAAAATAGTCATTAAATGCTGCAATTATTATATTTTTTATGCCAGCAGCCCCCTCTTTTTCAGTTAAAAATAATATCTTTGCACGCAAAACAGACAAAAACGACGCGTAATGGAAAGCCTTTATCCTTTGACCTTCTGCCCGAACCTCCACGAGTTGGTGTGGGGTGGTCACAAGTTGCAAACGCTTAAGGACCTCCCGTCGGACGGTCGCCGATTAGGCGAGAGTTGGGAGATCAGCGATGTGCCGACGAGTGAGTCGGTGGTAGCCGACGGTGCCCTGGCGGGCAAAACGTTGCGTGAGCTGGTGGCACTTTATGGCCCCGCGCTTTTAGGCAATCATGTCTTCGAGGCCGACGGCAGGGAGTTCCCGCTGCTCGTGAAGTTCATCGATGCGCAGGACGACCTCTCCATACAGGTACACCCCAACGATGCGCTGGCCAAGGAGCGCCACGGCAAGCTCGGCAAGACGGAGATGTGGTATGTTATGGATGCCGAGCCGGGTGCTACGCTGCTGGCTGGCTTCAAGCAGAAAGTTTCGCGCAAAGAGTATCGCCGTCGTGTAGCTGACGGCACGATTGTCGACGCTTTGGCACGCCATGAGGTACACCCCGGCGATGTTTTCTTCATCCCTGCCGGTCGTGTTCACGCCATCTGCAGCGGCATTCTCTTGTGCGAGATTCAGCAGAGCTCGGATGTCACCTACCGCCTCTTCGATTACCACCGCCTTGGTCTCGACGGGCAGCCCCGTCAGCTGCACACTGCAGAGGCTTTAGATGCCATTGACTTCAACCTCTATGCCAACTACCGCACGAACTATACGCCAGTCAGTGAAGGCGCGGCGCTCATCGCCAAGTGCAAGTACTTCACGGTGAACGTCCTCACGACCAGCACGAAGCAACAGCGCGCATTGCTCGACAAAGATAGCTTCGTCACGCTCTCGTGTCTCTCGGGCAGCGGCGAACTGTGCACGAAAGGCGGCAATAGGATAGCTTTGCGTCGTGGAATGTCTTGCCTGATTCCCGCTGTGGAAGCCGATTTCGAAGTCACCGCCACCGACGGTTCTGAGCTCAAGCTGTTGGAGGCTTATGTAGATATAAAATAGTTCTTGTTTATGTATAAATATAGAATTTTTCTCTTTGCCGCCATAGTCAGCCTGTTCTCGGTTACAGTGGCAGCACAACAGTATCAGACTCCTAAGCGTGAGTTCCGCGGTGCCTGGATTCAGGCTGTCAACGGACAGTGGCAAAGTATTGGTCGCGACGCGATGCAAGCCGAGCTGATACGCGAGCTGAATATCCTGCAAGCCGATGGTATCAACGCCATTCTTTTTCAGGTGCGTGTGGAGGGCGACGCCCTTTATGCCAGCCAGTTGGAACCTTGGAGCCGTTACCTGACGGGGCGGCAAGGAACACCGCCGTCGCCCTACTGGGATCCATTGGCTTGGATGGTGGAGCAGTGCCATGCCCGCGGTATGGAGATCCACGCTTGGATTAACCCCTACCGCGCCAAGACCAAAGGAACGACGGCTTTGGCTTCGACGCATTATGCCGTGCAGCACCCCGACCGCTGCTTCTTCTACGACAACCTGATGCTCTTCGACCCAGGCCGTCCTGAGAACCGTGCCTTCATCTGCAGTGTGGCGTCGGATATTGTGGAACGCTATGATGTTGACGGCCTGCATATCGACGACTACTTCTACCCCTATCCCGTGGCGGGCGTGCCCATCCCAGACGATGCCTCCTACGCCATGTATGGCAGGGGTCGGAACCGCAGCGATTGGCGCCGCGAGAATGTCAACACCTTCATCCGCGAGTTGCGCGACGCCGTGCGTGCCGTGAAGCCGTGGGTCAAGTTCGGCGTTTCGCCTTTCGGTATCTATCGCAACCAGCGCTCGTGGGCCTATGGCTCTGCCACCAACGGCACGCAGAATTACGACGACCTCTATGCCGACGTGTTGAAATGGATCGACGAGGGATGGATTGACTATAATATCCCACAGATATACTGGGAAATAGGCAACAAGGCGGCTGATTACAACACGCTCATCCGCTGGTGGAGTCAGTACGGGAGCGGGCGTCCCCTCTATATCGGACAAGATGTGGAGCGGACGGTCAAACACAACAGCCTGACTAATTCCGGGCAAAACCAGATGGCAGACAAGATGGCTTTGCAGCGCGGATTGCCGGGCGTTCAGGGTTCCTGCCAGTGGTATGCCCGCGCTGTAGTTGACAATACGGGTGGCTATGGCACGATGCTGCGCAACGTATATCATCGCCATCCCGCTTTGCAGCCATTGATGCCATGGATTGACAAGAAGGCACCGGGCAAGCCGCGCCGCGTGAAACCCGTCTGGACGAGCGACGGATACATTCTCTTCTGGCAAGCGCCCAAGGCTAAGAAGGTCGAGGACGAAGCCCGATTTTATGCTGTTTACCGCTTTGCTAAAGGCGAGAAAGTGAAGATCGACGATGGCAGTCACCTCATTGCCGTCACCCCCAACACCTTCCTGCTGCTGCCTTACGAGAATGGCAAACAAAAGTGGACGTACGTCGTGACAGCCCTCGACCGTCTGCAGAATGAGAGCAAGGCTGTGAAGAAAACGGTCAAACTGTAATCCGTGGAAGAATCCTTCATTCATATCCAGGGTGCCCGTGTCAACAACCTGAAGAACGTTACGCTGGACATTCCGCGTAACAAGTTTGTCGTCATCACGGGACTGAGCGGTTCGGGCAAGAGCTCGTTGGCGTTCGACACGTTGTATGCCGAGGGTCAGCGCCGCTATGTCGAGAGCCTGAACGCATACGCCCGCCAGTTCCTCGGGCGCATGAGCAAGCCGGAGTGCGACTTCATCTCCGGTATACCGCCTGCCATCGCTATCGAACAGAAAGTCATCTCGCGTAATCCGCGTTCCACGGTAGGCACGAGTACCGAAATCTACGAATACCTGCGCCTGCTCTATGCCCGTATCGGCCGCACCTACAGCCCTGTCAGCGGTCAGGAAGTCCGCAAGCACACGACTGAGGATGTCGTGCAATGTATGCTCTCCTATTCCCCCGGCACCCGCTTCATTGTGCTCTGCCCCGTCCGCGTGACAGAAGGCCGCACGCTGGAACAGCAATTAAAAGCATATTTGCAGGAAGGGTATACGAGGGTGTGGGTGGACTCTCCCCCCGAACCAGTCCAGCCAGAACACTCAGTTCTGTCTTCCTGGCACCCTGTTAGGGAGGGAGCAGATACCAATGGTATTTGGCGCATCGAGGATTTGTTAGAGGAAATCAAAAAAAATGGTGAGATAGGAAGCGGTGAAGCGTATAGCGGCAAAATCCGCCTCCTCATCGACCGTATGTCTGTTCCTGAACACTCAGAGGTAACCGCTCCCTCCCTAATAGGGTGCCAGGAAGACAGAACTGAGTGTTCTGGCTGGACTGGTTCGGGGGGAGAGTCTTCAAGGGGAGCGGGGAGGGGGTCTACTATATCCCGCCTCATCGACTCTGCCGAGACCGCTTTCTACGAGGGTGGGGGAGAGCTGACGTTGCGCTTCCTGCCCGCAGGCATCGAGCATACGTTCTCCATGCGTTTCGAGGCCGATGGTATCACTTTCGAGGAACCCTCCGACCAGCTTTTCGCTTTCAATTCGCCCATGGGTGCATGCCCGACGTGTGAGGGTTGGGGCAGCGTCACGGGTATTGATCCGCAGCTCGTCATCCCCAATTCCACGCTGAGCGTCTACGATGGTTGTGTCGTTTGTTGGCGTGGCGAGAAGATGAGCGAATGGAAGACGGAGTTCATTCGTCAGGCAGAGCGGATCGGCTTTCCCATTTTTACACCTTATTATCAACTCACGCGCGAGGAAAAGAACTTGTTGTGGCACGGCCGCTATCCCCAGATGGACCTCGAAGAACGCTGGCAGCACGGCGATGTGTGCCTCGACCTCTTCTTTGATTACTTGCGCGAGGGTCGTTATAAGATACAGAACCGTGTGATGCTGGCGCGCTATACGGGCAAGACAGAATGCCCTGTCTGTCACGGCACTCGTCTGAAGCGCGAAGCTACTTATGTCAAGATCGGTGGACGTGCCATCACGGAGTTAGTCGATTTGCCAATTACTGAGCTGATGAAGTGGGTAAAGACTCTCCCCCCGAACCAGTCCAGCCAGAACACTCAGTTCTGTCTTCCTGGCACCCTGTTAGGGAGGGAGCAGTCACCTTCTGCCTCTGAAAATCCTTCCTCTTTGTCAGCCCATGAATACGAAATAGCGAAAAGGTTGTTGACGGAGATAACGAACCGTCTGCAGTTCTTGCTTGACGTGGGCTTAGGCTATCTCACCCTCGGGCGCCGTTCCAACAGCCTCTCTGGCGGCGAGAGCCAACGCATCAATCTCGCCACCAGCCTCGGCTCGTCGCTCGTGGGTTCCATGTATATTCTCGATGAGCCCAGCATCGGTCTCCACAGCCGCGACACGAAGCGCCTCATTCATGTCCTGCGCCAGCTCGTAGACCTTGGCAACACCGTCATTGTCGTGGAGCACGACGAAGAGATCATCCGCGCAGCCGACTACATCATTGATATTGGACCCGAGGCAGGCCGGTTAGGAGGCGAAGTGGTGTGGGAGGGAAGGCCACCAGTAGACTCTCCCCACGCCAGCCTCACCAGCCTCTCCCCTAACCCCTCTCCCGTGGGAGAGGGGAACTCCAAGGAGGGGAGTGATTACCTGTCAAGTATAGATATTTCACATGAAGTTTTGGAGCGCTCGCATACCCTCCAATGGCTATTGGGATTGGACACCCTTGAAGATAACCGTTCCCTCTCTGAAGTTCCCCTCGCCCACGGGAGAGGGGTTAGGGGTGAGGCTGCCGGAGTGAGAGTCTTTAATCGCTTTATTACCCTTAAAGGTGCCCGTGCCAACAACCTCCGTGGCATTGACGTGCGATTCCCTCTCAACGTCATGACCTGCGTCACGGGCGTCTCGGGGTCAGGTAAGAGCTCGTTGGTACGCGATGTGTTCTATCGCGCCATGAAGCGGCAGTTGGACGAGGTGACAGACCGTCCGGGTGAGTTCATTGCCCTCGAAGGTGATGTCAATGCGATCAAAGCTGTCGAGTTTGTCGACCAGAACCCCATCGGCAAGAGTTCACGCTCCAATCCTGTCATCTATGTCAAGGCCTACGACGAGATTCGCCGCCTCTTTGCCGAGCAACCGTTGGCAAAACAGATGGGCTTCACGGCCGGCCATTTCTCCTTTAACACAGAAGGCGGTCGCTGTGAGGAGTGCAAGGGCGAGGGTACGGTGACCATCGAAATGCAGTTTATGGCAGACCTTGTCCTCGAGTGTGAGTCGTGTCATGGGCAGCGTTTCAAGAGCGACATCCTCGATGTGCGCTTCCATGGGCAGAACATCAATGATGTGCTCAATATGACTGTTAACCAGGCGATGGAATTCTTCGTCGAACATGGCGAAAAGAAGATTGTGCGGCGCCTGAAGCCCCTCCAGGACGTCGGTCTCGGTTATATCAAACTCGGACAGTCTTCATCCACGCTTTCCGGTGGTGAGAACCAGCGCGTGAAGCTCGCCTATTACATCGGCATGGAGAAGCAAGAGCCGACGCTCTTCATCTTCGACGAGCCTACAACGGGTCTTCATTTCCATGACATTCGTCGCCTGCTGGCCTCCTTCGACGCGCTTATCGAGCGCGGACACACCATCGTCGTCATCGAGCATAACCTGGACGTCATCAAGATGGCAGATTATATCGTCGATCTCGGTCCAGAGGGTGGTGATGCGGGTGGTAATGTGGTTTGTGCAGGCACGCCAGAGGAGGTTGCTGCATGTGCGGAGAGTTACACCGGACGCTTCTTGAAAGAAAAACTAAAACTAAGCAAGTGATTTTTTAACCCTTTTATTATTAACCCTTAAAACCCTAAAAAAGAATGAAAAAGTATTTAGCAGAAATGGTTGGCACGATGGTTCTCGTGCTCATGGGTTGCGGCGTCGCAACCAGCATCGGATGCGGTGAACCCGCAGGCGTAGCAGCCACAGCCCTCGCTTTCGGTCTGGCTGTTGTGGCTATGGCTTACACGATCGGTGGTATCAGCGGTTGCCACATCAATCCTGCCATCACGTTAGGCTGCTTGCTCACGAAGCGTATCTCCGCCAAGGATGCCTGCCTCTACATGGTATTTCAGGTTATCGGTGCCTTCATCGGCTCTGCACTGCTCTACCTGCTCACTTCCAACACCGCTGTCGAAGGCACGGGTGCCAACGACCTGCAGGAGGGTGTGACGATGATTGGTGGCCTGCTGGCTGAGATCATCTTCACCTGCGTCTTCGTCCTCGTTGTTCTCGGCACCACGGATGCCAAGAAGGGTGCCGGCAACTTCGCAGGTCTCGCCATTGGTCTCTCCCTCGTCCTCGTACACCTTGTGTGCATTCGCTACACCGGCACCAGCGTGAACCCCGCCCGTTCCATCGCTCCCGCCGTCTTCCAGGGTGGCACCGCTCTCTCCAACCTTTGGATCTTCATCGTCGGCCCCTTCGTCGGTGCTATCTGTGCCGCTGGCATTTGGGCACTCATCGGTTGCAACTGCGATAAGTGCGAGAAGTAATCTTCCCTTTGCATGATATCAAAACCCTTGGCTGCTTTGAACCCAAATCGGTCATTAGGCCGACATATAATATAATACAGTTGTTTTTTATGGTCTATTGATGTCATCTTAGCATTTCTTTCGTCATCTTGTCCACATTGCCATCTCGCCGTAGCCCGCTACGCCTTCGATAACAATATGACCAATCTGCTCGAAACAAATACCAATCTGGCATCAATCCTAATGACCGATTTGGGTTGAAGACAGCCAAGGGTTTTGAGTTTTTGTAGATATGAAAGATTCGGGAGACCACCGCTGGTGGTTCAGCGGAAGTGTTTTTTGAACTGGCGGTACTGGTCGCAGCGTGAGACATAGTTGCTGGTTTGGTTGGGAGCGGTCTTTTCGTGTGCCAGGAGTGCGGCGAAGTTCTTGTACTGCTGGCTGCTGGGCACGGGAATCCATTTGTAGTCGCCAAGGTCGCGATCCCACTCGCTTTCGTACCAGCAGTCGGGGTTGAGGTAGACGTATGATAGGGCAAAGAGCGCACGTTCCTTAAGCTTGAAGTCCTTGGATGTGGCCGCCTGGCCTAGCATCTCTACGGCCTTTTCGGCAAAGCTCAGCTCGTTGGGCTGATGATTCGGCTCTTCGTAGTCGAAATAGGTGCTTTTGCCGTCGTGGAGCACGAACCAGCAGTCGCCGGTGAGGTCAATCTGTGCGTAGCGCACGGCCAAATCATAGCAGCGCTGTAGCCGTGCCTCACCTTTGAGCAGGTTGAGGCCGTTCTCGAGTTGCATGATCTCTTCGGCTGTGGCTTTGCGCGGATTAGCCGCGAGGCGAATCTGGTCGAAGGGCACCTCATGTTCCTCGTCAAGCCATTGGCGCTTGATCCACGGCTCCACGTCGGTCTTGCGGAAGTTGGCATAGACGGCATAACCCTTCTCATTGTAGAACTGTAGCGGCACCTTGTCGAGCCATTTGATGCCTTCTTCCCACTGAGCGAGGCGCAGATACTTGGTGCCGATGAGGTCGCAGAGCGCGTTGTCATCGGCTTCGAGAACCGATTTGAGATAGTTGTCGAGTTTGTTGTCTGTGGTGCGATCTTTGACGTAAGCATAGAACTTGAGGAGGTCGTCGACAGCCATCGTGTCGAGAGTACATTCATAGTTGTACGAGCCGACGAGGTTGTAGAGGGCGAGGGCAGTAGATGTACGACCCGCTGCCTGATACTTCTCGGCCAACACCTGATGTACGATGCGGTTGCAGGCGTGGAGATAGAAGTCCTCGCAGTCGTAAAACGGCTTGTCCTCAGCCATCTCCTCCTTAATCTTTGCGGTGAGCCAGCGCAGCTCGTCGGTCAGGTCATCGTCGAGGGCGGCTGAGGGTGCTTCGACGGCACTGCGGATATAGATGTGCAATGCGCGTGCGCAGTCCTTCATCATCTCTGTTCCGGCAGCGTTGCGAGCTGCCTGTGCGTAGCGCAAAGCGACCTTTTTGTCGCCGAAGAAATAGTTGAGCCAAGCCGCAGCGGCACCCCACATGGCTGGCGTCTCCGTCTTGGCGTCGGCAACGACCTGTGCAGCGAAAGCGGCCATCTTCATCGCTTCGTCGCGCTCAATATCGCGGATGAAGAGCTTGCCCGGCCAATCGTTGTCGTGCTCGCGGTCGTAGGCTTCCTGGGCGTTGTTGACAAAATCCTGAAGGAGGAAGGGCAGTACGGCGTGGTTAGGATTACGTTCGTAGACCTGGCGAATGGCGTCGAAGGAGCGGCGCTTGTAGTAGAGCGTCATGAGGCTCTGGTAGTCGCCCTGCTGTGCAAAGATCTCTGCACCCTGGTCGGCACGGCCCGTCTTGGTGAGGGCGCCGGCATAGATGTTCTGCATCATGTCGCGGTAGACGGTGTCAATGAACTTGCTGGCCGTCTGCTCCCAGAACTGCACGTTCTCGGCGTGACGTCCGAGGAGCATATTGCAGCGCATATAGAGGAGGGCGTGCTGGCTGCGGAGACGCGATTTGACCTTGCTGAGGGCGTACTGCCGCACGATGAGCAGCTTCTTCGATCGTTCCTGCAGCTCTTCCTTTGTGGGGTATTCCCAGTTCTCGCCGTAGACCTCGGAGGCACATTCGAGGTAGGTATTGAGGTTATTGACATAGCTGACCATCAGATCGTCGCCCTTTGCCTGTGCCGCTGCTATGACCTCCTCGGCTTGGAACCAGAAGTACTCCGTGCTGTCGAGGCCCAGATAGGCAATCCAGTTGTTTTCTGTGATGCGGTCCACGCGGTCGCGGAAC
This sequence comes from uncultured Prevotellaceae bacterium, assembly GCA_947307015.1. GTDB lineage: Bacteria > Bacteroidota > Bacteroidia > Bacteroidales > Bacteroidaceae > Physcousia. Next base: position 16,641 of record CAMZHV010000049.1, read on the forward strand.
TCCTTCATGTTGTACAGACGGAAAAGGTAGTGGTTGTGCGTCTCGATGCCCGCACAGGCGAAGAGGGGTGTTGTCAGGGTCGCGAAGAGGCTAATGATGATAAATCGCTTCATAGGTCTCGGTATTATAACGTTGAATATTATCTGTATCAAGGCAGAACGTGATGATGGCGTGGCGCAGGTCATCGCGTTTGCGTTCGACCATCTGCTTGACGGCCAGGATCTCTTCAGCTTCCACGACATGTTCGATGCGCACGCCGTAGATGGTGCGCTGCCAGGCGTAGACAGGATAGGCGGTGGCCAGCGGCAGGTCGTAGCCGTCGAGGTAGCGGATGTAGGGTTGCACGTCGCGGCTGTCGAGGACGGGGTTACGCTCGTCGAAGCGCTGCGGGTCGCCCGTGTTGTAGAGCATGAGCACGCCGTAGTCGACGGGCGGCACGGGCATAGCGAGCTGATGTAGGCGTATGGTGGCCGAGAGGCGGAGATGGTGGTGGCGCGCCTCGCTACGCACTTCTTCGAGGAATGCGTAGAAGGTGCGTCGGCTGTTGTGCGTATAGTCGCAGTCTATTTGCAGTTCGCGCACGCCGCTGATGTCATGAGTTTCATTCATCTGTACCACGCGCTGTACGAGCTTGCGTGCCAGGTCTTCATGGCGGGCGTGCATACAGTCCTCGGTGATGTAGACTGTCGGGATGATCTCAATGCCCTCGGGCATGGGGGATCCGAAGGTGATAGTGGCGTTAGGCTTGGGTTCGGCTGTGGCGTCATCCATGACGACGTCGAAGTAGCGGCAGAACACCCTGTCTATCTTATGCCTGCACAGAAAAGCGGTCTCTACGGAGTCGAGACGCCACTCCGTGCGCCAGTAGTAGACGGCATTGCCGTCGGCGAGGCGCGAAGAGCGTTGGCACCCCGTCGTGAGCAGGCACAGCAGGGCAAAGAGAAACGTGGTGAGGAGGCGTGATGTCTTCATTTGCGCTACAAAGGTACACATAAATTTGTTACCTTGTACTTCTTGACACTTTTTTTACACAAAAAAGCGCATTTCACGAAGGAAAAACTCTTTTCGTGAAATGCGCAGTAGGGGTATCCTTGCGCATCAAAGTGCTGGAGGTTGAGTCACCGTCAGGGGTTCAAGGGGCGCATTCCCTTCCTGATGTTGCCGGGCGTGACGCCGAACTTACGCTTGAAGATAGCCGAGAAGTGCGAGACATTCTTGAAGCCTACGTCGAAGCAGGTGTCGGTGACGCGCTGTCCGCGTCTGAGCATCTCTAAAGCGGCACGGAGACGGCGGTCGGTGAGCCAACGCTCGGGGGACAACTCGCTCATGCGCTTGAAGTCACGCTTAAAGGTGGAAAGACTGCGGCCAGAGGCGCGAGCAAATTCACTCATGGACATATCGCTCTTGAAGTTTTTCTCCATGAAATCCTTCAAGTCGATCTTCTGAGCCTTGGGGGATGATGATTGAGTTTCGGGCATACTGTGTTGGTGTCTTAATGAGTGAATACTATGGTTTATGACCTTTTGAAGAATGGTTTTCCCACCCTGCGCTGCAAAGGTACGGCATTCCATTTCATACGCGTTTGTTTTACGGGTCAAAGTCAAAAAATGTGCATTTTTTGTGCTAAAAATGTGCAATTTAGGCACAAATTTATAGAATTTCGTGTATTTTTGTACATCCAATAAAATAAAAATAGTACTTATGAAACGTTTTGCATTTAAGATGTACCTCAAGCCAGGCTTTGAGGATGAGTATGAAAGGCGCCACGCAGCCCTGTGGCCGGAGCTGAAAAAAGGGATCAAGGATGCGGGTGTCAGCAACTACAGCATTTTCTGGGATCGCGACACGAATATCCTCTTCGGATATCAGGAGATTGAAGGCGAACAGAGCTCGCAGGACATGGGCGCCGATGAGACTACACAACGCTGGTGGGCCTATATGAAGGACATCATGGAAACAAACCCCGACAACAGCCCCGTCACCGTGCCCATCCGCGAAGTTTTCCACTTGGATTAGCGCTAAGGCTCCGTAACGCCTTTTTCTTTCTACAACGAATTATACGAATTAAACCCAAATCGGTCATTAGGCCGATTATAATATAATTAAGTTCTTTTTTACGGTCTATTGATGTCATCTTAGCATTTCTTTCGGCATCTTGTCCGCATTGCCATCTCGCCGTAGCCCGCTACGCCTTCGATAACAATATGGCCAATCTGCTCGAAACAAATACCAATCTGGCATCAATCCTAATGACCGATTTGGGTTAAACGAATTTTTCAATAGCTTGATGCTTAGCTATGAATTCGTTTAATTCGTATAATTCGTTGTCGTAAAAAACTATTTGACGACGCAAGTGCCGAGGGCGAAGGATTTCTCGAGGTTGCCAGTTCCCTCCATGTTGTCGGTTTTGGCTGAAATGTCGTCGAGGTGGTTGACGAGCTCAGCCTCGGGTGTGCAGGGCACGACGGGCGATCCGAACTCGAGACGTCCATGATGGGCGAGCACGCAATGGATGATGCGCTTCGTTTCGTCGGCTCCGATGCCGCGCCGCTCCAGCTCGGTGTGCAACTTGTGTGCACCAATATAGATATGTCCGAGCAGATACATATCCTCCTGGCTTTCGCCGCTGCGGTTGTACTCGTAGACCTTACCGTAGTCGTGGAAGAGGATAGAGAGAACGCAGCGTTCAAGCTTCACGGGATAGGGTAGGGCAGGATAGATGGCATCGAGCATGGCGAGCATCTGATGCGTATGGTTGAGCAGTCCGCCAGGGAAGGCATGATGAACGGCGGTGGCGGCGGGGTACTCGGAGTAGGGCTTGTAGAGTTTTTCGCTGAACTCTCGGATGATTTCGGTGAGCTGACCGTCCGTGCAGCAACTGATGAGGTGGTCTATGGTCGCCGACCACGTCGCGTGGCTGATGGGGCGCGGCAAGAGGTTGTACAGGGGATGGGAAGGATCGGGCATGGGGCCGTTCTTGATGTCCATGGCGTTGCACGATTTCTTGCCCTGATTGTCTTTGAGGGTGTAGAAGGAAACGATGCGCCCGACGACAGGTTCCTGTTGTGGCCCGAGTTCCCAGACGGCGATGTTCAGCACCTCTTCCTTGTTGGCTACTTTCAGCGTGGCGAAGGGTGAGCCGGTCTTGGTGGTGCCGTTTTGGCGAGCTAAGACAATATATTCTTTCATTGGTTCTTGGTTATGACACTGAATCGCATGGCAGCGGCATCGAAACTGATGCCGGGGCCGCAGAAGAAACGGGAGAGGGAGCCGTCGGCGGAGAGTTCGCGCGGCGTGCCGATGACGAGGCGTTCGCTCTCGCGTCCCATGAGCCACAGGCGGTCGGCGGTTTGGAGGGCCAGCTCAATGTCGTGCGTGGAGAGAAACACGGTCTTCTTCATCTCACGCGCTAAGCGGCGCAGCAGCAGGAGCATCTCCACTTTCGAGGGAAAATCGAGGAAGGCCGTTGGTTCGTCGAGGAAGATGATGGGAGTCTGCTGTGCCAGCGCCTTGGCGATCATCACCTTCTGGCGTTCGCCATCGGAAAGCGTGTCGACCTGGCGCCGCAAGAGGTCTTCGATGCCGACCTGTGCCACGGCCTTGTCAACAGCGGCCTCGTCGTCGGCCTTGAGGGCGCCCCAGAAGCCGGTGTAGGGACTGCGCCCCATGGCTACCATCTCGCGCACGTACATACCTTTTATATCTGGGCGCTCGGTGAGCACGACGCCGATGCGCATGGCCAGTTCCTGCGGCGTGAAGCTGTCGAGGCTGCGGCCGTCCAGCAGCAGCGTGCCGCTCAACGGCGGCTGGAAAGCAGCGAGGGTGCGGAGCAGCGTGCTCTTGCCTGCGCCGTTCGGCCCGAGCAGGCAGGTGAGCTCACCTGCCTGCAACGATGCTGTGATATGCTGGCTGACGAGGTGTGCGCCGTGCTTTGCACGGTAGCCTGTCGTCAGGTCTTTTAATTCAAAGTCCAACTTAACTTTAAACTTTAAACCCTAAACTTTAAACTACTCCAACCCGCGGCAGTAGTTGAGACCCATGCGGTCGTAGATCTGCTTCATGCGGGGCAGGCGCGTCTTGAAGTCCTCAAAGTCCTTCTGGTCGGAGCGGCACCACTGCACCTCGCTGATGGCGTCCAAGCGCGGCAGCAGCATATAGAAGACATGCTGGGGCCAGGCCACATATTCCGTCCAAAGGTTGACCTGAGCGCCGAGGATGTACTGCTGTTCCTCTTCGGAGAGTTGGTCGGGGATGAGGGGCTCGAAGCTGTAGACCTTCGACACGGGCAGGTAGCCGCCGATGCCCTCGGGCTGTGCGCTCTGGTTCTTCAGCTGGTAGTAGTCGATATAGCAATACGTGGTTGGGGTCATGATGACGCGGTGGTGCTGCTTGGCTGCTTCGATGCCGCCGTCGATGCCGCGCCATGACATCACGATACCGCCCTCGGTGAGCCCACCTTCGAGCACTTCGTCCCAACCGATCATGTCACGACCGCGCTCGCTGAGGAACTTCTCCATCTCGTGGTTGATCCATGTCTGCAACTGGTTCTCGATGCTGTGCTTCTCATCTTCCTTCAAGCCCAGCTCCTTGGCCTTGGCCTGACATTTGGGACACTCTTTCCAGCGGTTCTTGGGACATTCGTCGCCACCGATATGGATGAACTTCGAAGGAAAGACGTCGCAGAGCTCGCCCACGACGGTCTTCAGGAAGGTCATCGTCTCGGGATTGCCGGCGCAGAGCACCTCGCGGCTGACGCCCCACTGCTGCCATACGGGATAGGGACCGCCTGTGCAGCCGAGGTTCGGGAAAACGTGGAGGGCGCCCATCATGTGGCCGGGGAGGTCAATCTCAGGGATGATGTTGATATAGCGCTCCGCTGCGTAGTTGACGAGCTCGCGGCACTGCTCCTGTGTGTAGTAGCCGCCATAGCGCTGGCCGTCGTAGACACCGGTGTTGTGACCGATGACAGTCTGGTCGCGCATGCTGCCCTTCTTGGCCAGCTCGGGCAGGGCCTTCACCTCGAAGCGCCAACCCTGGTCCTCCGTGAGATGCCAGTGGAGCTGGTTGCAGCCGTGCAATGCCAACACGTCAACATAGCTCTTGAGGGTCTCCAAGGGGAAGAAATGACGAGCGCAGTCGATCATCGCACCGCGATAGATGAAACGCGGTTCATCGGTGATCGTGGCGTAAGGGAAAGCCACTTCGGGCTTGGCAAACGCACCGCCGTCCGTTACACCCTTCTCCGATGCAGCCTTTTGTACGGGCAGCACGGGCAGGGCCTTGCGCAGGGTCTGTGCGGCACGGAAGAGGCCGACGTGTTTGCGGGCATAGATGGCAATGCCGTTTTTGTCCACGGTGATGGTGTAAGCTTCCTGCTGCTGTTCGGTCAGCGTGGCGCCTTTCTTGTTTTTCGCCTTCTTGTCGGCAGGCAGTCCGAGAGCCATGCGCACGGCCGCCTTCTTGTCGTCAGGTGTCATGGCAAGCTGAATGCCTGTGAGCTCTTCGACCCACTGGCGCAGGAACTGTGCGTTGCGCGCCATCTCAGGATCGGAGGCGTCGTAGGCGATGCCCATACCCGAGGAGATGGTGAAGAACTGTGTGGAATCCGTCTGCACGCTCTTCGGCAGCGGGATGATGCGGTAGTCCGCAGGCGCGGCCCATGCGCCCGTCGACGCGCAGACCATGAGAATCATGAAGAGAATCTTTTTCATAAGTGATAAGTAGGTATTCAAAATAAGTTTACATGATCATTCGTAGGTGCGTTTCAAGTCTTTTAGCTTCTCTTTGGCGCATATTTTCCTCTTATCCTCAGTCACATAGCCCGCTATGCTCCTTCGGCTAAAAGAAAAATCTGCATCCAAATAGAAACCAAAATACATAAAACTAATTTTGAACACCTACTTATTAGTTAGTTGATAGTAAGCCGTGGAAGAGTGCTTTTCTGCACTTTCGCTCTGCAAAGATAATCATTCTTTTTGATATAACCTACGTAATAAAGGAAAAAATGCAAAGAATTGTATTTCGTTAACCTTATTCAAGTTTCGCAGGTGTTCAACTTGTGAGGTTATGCGCGCTTGTAGATATGCTTGAAGAAGCGTGCGGCCTCGCCGACTAACAGGATGGGGCTGGTCAGCAGGATGATGATGAGCCAGTGCTTGATGTCCAGGGGCACAACGTTGAACATTGCTCCGCCGAGCTCGACGATGGCGATCTGACCGAAGAAGATCAGGGCGACAATGAAAAGGAATTCCTTGCAGCCATGCAGGTCGAAGGCGCTGCGACCCGTCAGGAAGGCGCGGGCATTGAACAGGTTCCAGAACTGCAGCATCACGAAAGCCGTGAAGAAGAGGCTCTGCTCGTAGGGCGTGAGGCCGTCGCGCTCGAAATACCACAGCAGCGCTGTCATCAGCACGAAGAACAAGCCGCCCACGCTCCAGATGAACTTCCACATCGGCGTAGAGATGATAAATTTACGGCGGTCGCGCGGACGCTCGTGCATCACCGACGGTGTGGGCGGCAGCGAGGCAAGGGCCATAGCGGCGAAGGTGTCCATGATGAGGTTGACCCACAACATCTGAGTCACGGTCAGCGGCGCCTCAGTTCCCATGAAGGCTCCGGCAAGGACGGTGAGGCAGGCACAGACGTTGACAGTCAGCTGGAAGAGGATGAAGCGCTGAATGTTGCGGTAGAGGGAGCGACCCCACATAACTGCGCGTCCGATGCTAGCAAAGGAGTTGTCGAGGATGGTGATGTCGGAGGCTTCTTTGGCTACGGCGGTGCCGTCGCCCATGGAGAGGCCGACATGTGCAGCGTGCAGAGCAGGGGCATCGTTAGTGCCGTCGCCCGTGACAGCCACGACCTCGCCGCGCGCCTGCAGGGCTTGCACGAGGCGCTGCTTGTCCATAGGTCTGGCGCGTGCCACGATGATGATGTCCTTCGCGCGCTCCCGCAGCTCGTCGTCGCTCATGGCGGCCACTTCGGGACCCGTAAAGACCCACCCCCAACCCCTCCCGTCAGGGAGGGGGGAGGCTGGCGCAATGTCAGACTGTTGTTTATCAGAGGGCAGGAACTCCCCTCCCTGACGGGAAAGGCTACGGGTTCTTGAAGTGTCAAGCGACCGAGGT
>CAMZHV010000050.1 GCA_947307015.1 uncultured Prevotellaceae bacterium
GTCTTTAAGAGTGTCTTTAAGAATGTCTTTAAGAGTGTCTTTAAGAATGTCTTTAGCAAAAAGCTAATATGTGTTCATCAGTAATAATAAGATTAATCCATTCACTCAAAGATGGTTTTGAAATGAAAGAATGATTCAATTGAAAACGAAATAAGAACAATGTAATACATTAACACTATGAGTAAAAAATCTTCTTTAAAGAGTACCATTGCGGTGTCTTTGACTAATTATTTGGATGCTGGAGCTATCGTGGCGGGTGCCAGCGGCTTGACGCTTTGGCAGAAGTACCTGGGCCTGTCGGAACTGCATCTTGGTTGGCTGAACTTTATCAGCGCAAACGCTTTGGGCGCAGCTATAGGTGCCATCATCGGCGGATTCCTGGCCGACAAATACGGACGCAAGTTCATTTACACCTACAATCTGCTTGTCTATATGACAGGCGTGCTGTTGGTGATGTTGTCCGTCAACTACCCTATGCTCCTCTGCGGTTTCCTCATCACCGGTATTAGTGTTGGCATCGGCGTTCCTGCCTCGTGGACGTATATCTCGGAGAGTTCCGAGGTGAACAATCGCGGCCGTAACATTTGTATCTCACAGATGTCGTGGGGCTTCGGACCAATGATCATACTACTGCTTGGTATGTTCTTCGCCCCCGGCGGTTATCTTTTCGGTTGGGTGGAAGCCATAGGTCATGCTATTGGTGGTTCCAACCTGTCAGGCGATGCGCTCAACGTGTTCAGCTCGCGTGTAGTGTTCTTTTCCCTCTTCGTTGTGGCTTTCATTGCCTGGAATCTGCAGCGTAAACTCGAAGAGAGCAGCGAATGGAAGGCAGAAAAGGAAGCAGCGAAGGCTCGCGGCGAAGATACGGGCTTGTTGCACGCGATGGGTCAGTTGTTCACCAACAAGATTGCCGTGCGCACGGTGGCTTTCCTGGCCGCCATCTACTTGACGTGGAATCTTGTAGCTTCTGTGATGGGCTTCTTCCAGCCTCATATTTATGAGACGGCGGGTGGTCTTAGCAACGAATATGCCAATATGCTGAGCTGTGTGGGATGGGTCGTTGTGGTCGTCGTCACTTTCTGTGTGTCGTTCTTCATTGATCGCATTTCGCACAAACTCATCTACATCTTAGGTCTTGTAGCCGCCATCGCCACTTGGGTCATCATTATCAAAGGTGTGACGGGTGTTGGTAGTCTCTGGGCCTTCTCTATTCTTTGGGGTGTGAACGGCGGTCTGAGCGTTCAAATCTTCTACGCCTTGTGGGGCAGCGAGCTCTTCCCTGCCAAATTCCGTGCTGGTGCCCAAGGTCTGATGTTCTTCTTGGTTCGCGGTCTCTCGGCTATCTGGGGACTCGTCTTCACTTACATCTACGGCGAGAACGGCGAGGGCTTCACTTTGGCCGCCTACTGCATGGTTGCACTCCTGCTGCTCTCTCTCATCATTGGCGTAATAGGTTGTCCCAACACCCGCGGCAAATCGCTGGCGCAGATAACCAAAGAGCGCTATGGAGATGAATTCTAAACTTGTCATTCATCATTTATAATATCAACCATTATGAAAAGTATTCTTGAAAATCATGTTGAGTTAAAGAAAGTTGTGGACAGTGTTGCAGAGGTAGCGGGCTATCTCTGGCAGAAGGGATGGGCTGAGCGCAATGGTGGTAATATTACCGTGAATATCACCGAACAGGTGAACGAAGAAATAAAACTGTTACCTGCCATTTCTCCTGTCTATCCTATTGGTACTACTCTATCCTATTTGAAGGGCTGCTACTTCTATTGCAAGGGTACAAACATGCGTATGCGTGACCTAGCCCGCTGGCCGATGGATAATGGAAGTGTCATCCGCATCCTCGATGACTGTGCTTCGTATGTTATCATCGCCGACAAACCCGTAAAGCCCACATCAGAGCTGCCTTCCCACTTGAGCGTACACAATTACTTGCTGGCCAAAGGCTCACCCTACCGTGCCAGTGTACACACCCATCCCATCGAGCTGGTGGCGCTGACCCACAACAAGAAATGGATGGAGAAGGATGTGGCTACAAAGATGCTGTGGTCCATGATACCAGAGACCAAGGCGTTCTGTCCGCGTGGTTTAGGTATGGTGCCGTACATGCTGCCATCTAGCGTAGAACTGGCCGATGCTACTATCAAAGCTATTGACGAAGACTATGATGTCGTCATGTGGGAGAAGCACGGTGTCTTCGCCGTAGATACAGACGTGATGGCTGCCTTCGACCAGATTGACGTTCTCAATAAGTCGGCACTGATCTATATTGCAGCAAAGAACATGGGATTTGAACCAGACGGCATGACAGATACACAGATGAAAGAACTCAGCGATGTGTTTGGATTACCAAAATAAACAGAAAATATAGCTCTAAGGACTGAAATAAGCCTTTTTTATCCCGCCTAAGACAGCAAATAATACATTTTTCACTCTTTTTCCAAAAAAACTTTGGGAGATACGAAAATTTGATGTACCTTTGCAGCCGATTTCGAGAATCCTGGCGGGATAGCTCAGCTGGTTAGAGCGCATGATTCATAATCATGAGGTCCTCGGTTCAATCCCGAGTCCCGCTACGTCCTCACAGAAGCAAGTTACATTTTAATGGTGACTTGCTTCTTTTTTTGTACTTCAATGCCGTTGTTGATAATTCTGTTTATTCATTGTCGAAAGATGATGATAAATGATGAAAGAAGTGTTGAAAATAGCTTCATGTATTTTCTTCGGAAATACAAAATGAGTTGTAGAGTTATTATAAAAAAGTTTTTAACTACTTTTTTGAAGTTATTGACAACTTATTCCACTGAAAATATGTACCTTTGCAGAGTTATTGACAGAATTGACAGCATATAATCATCATTATACACATTTTTTCCATAAAAAAGATATAAACAATAAATATAATAGTATGTTTAAAACTAATGAAAACATGGCTTCTACGTTGACAAAAGAGGAGCTGAAACAAGAGATACGCCGTCTGGCGAACGAGAAGAACGCCGTAATCATGGCGCATTATTATGTGGATGGTGAAGTCCAAGACATTGCAGATTTCATTGGCGACAGTTTGGCACTGGCCCAGCAGGCAGCGAAGACGGATGCTGACATCATCGTGCTGTGCGGCGTTCATTTCATGGGTGAGACGGCTGCTATCCTCTGTCCTGATAAGAAGGTGCTGATACCTGATTCCGAAGCTACGTGTTCGTTGGCTGAGAGCTGTCCGGCAGATGAGTTTGCACAGTTTGTAGCTGAACACCCGGATCATACGGTCATCAGTTATGTGAACACCACTGCGGCGACGAAAGCTGTCACTGATATAGTGGTCACGAGCAGCAATGCCCGTCAGATTGTTGAATCGCTTCCCAAGGACACACCCATTATCTTTGGTCCTGATCAGAATCTCGGCAACTATATCAATGCTGTTACAGGACGCAATATGTTACTTTGGCACGGCGCTTGTCATGTACATGCCCGTTTCAGCGCAGAAAAGATAATTGAATTAAAAGCTAAGCATCCCGATGCAAAGGTTTTAGTGCATCCTGAGTGCAAGGGACCTGTTGTAAAGTTAGCAGATAAGGTAGGTAGTACGGCAGCACTTTTGAAATTTGCCATATCTGACGAAGCTACTGAGTTCATCGTAGCCACTGAGAGCGGAATACTTCATGAGATGCAGAAAAAAGCACCAAACAAAACTTTCATCCCTGCTCCTCCAGAAGAAACGTTCGATGAGTCTGGCAGCAGAACGTGTGCTTGCAATGAGTGTGAATATATGAAGATGGTCACACTTAAAAAGCTGTATCAATGCCTGCGCGACGAGCAGCCTATCGTAACTGTTGATAAGGAAATAGCAGCGAAAGCTGTAAAGCCGATTGAGCGGATGCTTGAATTAAGCAAATGAATTACCGTAAGCTCAAGATAACCGAGATGGGACGCATGAGCGTCGAGGAGTTCCATGAGGCGGAAAAGATGCCGCTGGTGGTGGTGCTCGATAGCGTGCGATCCTTATATAATGTAGGCAGTGTGTTCCGTACCTGCGATGCCTTCCGTGTGGCAGGTGTCGTGTTGTGTGGTATCACGGCTACGCCTCCAAATGCAGAAATACATAAGACAGCTTTAGGTGCTGAGGATAGCGTTGATTGGCGTTATTTCAAGGACACGATGGAGGCAGTAGCTTGTTTGCGTGATGATGGTTATAAGCTCTTGGCCATCGAACAATGCGAAGGATCTACGATGCTCAATGATTTCCGTCCTGAGCCTCATGAAAAATATGCTGTCATTTTAGGTAATGAAGTAAAAGGTGTTCAGCAGCAAGTCATAGATGCCTGCGATGGATGCTTGGAGATTCCTCAATATGGTACGAAGCATTCGATGAACGTCAGCGTCACAGCTGGTATAGTCATCTATGACTTCTGGCAAAAAATCACAACTGTCCCACTTCAATCTGTCTGACTACCCGTTCAATGAGGCGGTCATCGCCTTCGGGATCGTATTCCTTCTTGAGACTTGCCTTGAATGTCCAGGCGAAAATCTGGTAGAAGGCGGCGCGCGCAGGACCAAGAAAAGCTTTGACTATCTCGTAACTTGACTGGTTACATTCGCGGTCAACGAGTTTGATAAGCAGTTTGCCTTGTGAATAGGTGAGCTTCTTCATCTCTGGCGTATATTGCTTCTTTATATCGCGCTCGACAGCCTTTATGTGTGCATCTTTTTCCTCCTTTGTAGGTAAAGACTCAAGCACTTCATAGGTCTCGCTGATCATCATATTTGCTTTTCGTGCTAATGGCAATACACGCTTCACATTGGCGACAAGTCTGTTGTATTTTTGACGCTCTTTTTCGCTTTTGAAGACGAGCGGCATGTAGACGGGCAGTTCTGGCATAAGATAATCCCAGACAGGTTCGCCGTCTAACATGACAGGGCGCTTAGAACGATAATATTGAAATTTTGTCAAACTGGGCATCTCTTCTACATCCCGAGGTTGGAAGTCATCAAACCATTCGTCCTGCTGTGCTCTCACAGAAATGAAAGCACAACAAAATAGGAAGAAAAAGTATATTCGTTTAGACATATTTACATTTTTACCCTCGTTTTGCGGCGCAAAAGTACGTCAAAAGTGTGAGAATTGTTCTAAACGTTGTTATCTTTTAACTTTAATTCTATCTTATTGAAGGCTATATCAGATAATTTCATTATCTTTGCGCCCGCAAAACGGAAAATGCTAAAATTGTAAAAACTCATATAAATTGTAGAAACATGATTAAGCGTCTTACTGCTGCCGAAGCCGCAGCAATGATAGAGAATGGCCAAACTTTGGGCCTCTCAGGCTTCACACCTGCCGGTGTTCCTAAGAGTGTCACAGCCGAATTGGCTAAGAAAGCTCACATTGAGCATGAAGCTGGTCGTCCATTTAAGGTGAATGTCTTCACTGGTGCCAGCACAGGTCAGAGCTGTGATGGCGTGCTCGCCAACGAACAGGCTCTTGGTTTGCGTGCTCCCTACACTACGAATCCTGATTTCCGCAAGCATGTCAACCTTAATGAGATTCGCTACACCGACTTGAATCTTTCCAATATGGCTACTCAAATTCGTCAGGGGTATCTTGGCGACATAGATTGGGCCATCATCGAGGCTTGTGATGTGGAGATTCACGGATCCAAGGCTCACATCTTCTTGACTGCTGCCGGTGGTATCAGTCCCACAGCTTGTCGTTTAGCCAAGCGCGGTATCTTCGTAGAAGTAAATGCTTTCCACAGCCCGAAGAGCAAGGGTCTTCATGACGTATATGAGATAGAGTATCATCCTTATCGTACACCTATTAATATTACGAAGCCCAGCGACCGTATTGGTAAGCCTTACGTAGAAGTAGATGTTGATCGTATCATAGGCATCATCGATTGTGATATTCCTGACGAGGCACGTGCTTTCAAGGATCCCGATTCCATCACGACGAAAATAGGTCAGAACGTTGCAGACTTCCTCGTACAAAATATGCGAGAAGGTAAGATTCCTCCAACGTTCCTTAACCTGCAATCAGGTGTAGGTAGCGGTGCTAATGCTGTCCTCGGCGCCCTTGGTCATAGCACAGAAGTTCCTAACTTCAATATCTACACTGAAGTGCTTCAGGATGCTCCAGTACAGCTCATGCGTGAAGGTCGTGTGCTCAGTGCCAGTGCTTGCTCGCTCACCGTCACCAACGAATGTTTGAAGGGCATCTACGATGACATAGATTTCTTCAAGGACAAACTCGTCTTGCGTCCTTCTGAGATTTCAAACAATCCCGAAGTCATTGCACGCATCGGTGTTTGCTCACTCAATACCGCTATTGAAGCTGACATTTATGGTCATGTAAACTCCACTAAGATTTGTGGTACGAAGATGATGAATGGCATCGGCGGTTCAGCTGATTTCACCTGCAATGCTTACCTCAGCATCTTCACCTGCGGCTCTACTACTAAGGGTGGCGCCATCAGCTCTATCGTGCCATTTGCCAGCCATATTGATCACACCAGTCATTTTGTTGATGCTGTCATTACTGAGTATGGTGTAGCTGATTTACGTGGCAAGTGTGCTATGGAGAAGGCTGAAGAACTCATTAAGGTAGCTCATCCCGACTATCAGCCTCTGCTCCGTGACTATTTGAAGTATGCTGAAAAGTATAGTGGTCACACTCATCACTGTCTCAGTGCTGCCTTCGCAATGCACGACACCTTCCTCCGCAAGGGCGATATGCGTCTCACAGATCTCGCTGAATACATAAAGTAACGTTTATTTACTTCTAATTATTCACCCCTTCAATTCCTCTTACGTAGCGAATTGAAGGGGTGAAATGATTTGTGGAATCTACATAGGATCTACATCGAAATATATGTGAGCAGAAGCGTAGAAGCGTTGAGCAAGAAGTGTGGTACGAGCATCAAGGAGTAATTGACGAGCATGTAAAAGTGGAATGGAGAGTTCCAATTTGAGCGTAATGCGACGGATGTATAGACTGGCAATGCGCGAAATGGGAGGTTCATCGGGTCCGAGGACACGTGTGCCAAAATCTCGGCGCAGGAGTAAGGTTGCTTCGCGGGCGAGGGCATCGACAGTTGTAGATGAGCGATGCTTGAAGTACACGATAATGATACGAGTGAAGGGTGGATAGCCAAATTCGCGACGCTCTAACATTTGTTCGTGATAGGCTGCATCGTAGTCAGCAGTAACGATGTGACGGATGAGGGGCAAATGAGCGTCCATTGTCTGCAGGAAAACTTTTCCCTGGCGTTGGCGTCGACCGGCACGTCCTGCCACTTGTGACATCATCTGGAATGAGCGTTCATAAGCACGGAAGTCTGGCTGATGTAGCATGGTATCGGCGGAAAGAATACCTACAACGCTTACGTGCTCGAAATCCAATCCTTTAGTGACCATCTGTGTACCTACGAGAATATCTGTGCGATGGGCAGCGAAGTCATCAATAAGCTGTTCATAAGCAGTGCGAGTACGTGTAGTGTCTAAATCCATGCGTGCGATACGAGCTTCGGGGAATAATCGGCTTAAGTCATCCTCAATACGCTCTGTACCGAAGCCGTGACCGCGCAGGTCGGGGTTTTCACAGGCAGGACATTGATTAGGGATATTGGCAGTGTAACCGCAGTAATGACAGGTCATACGCCCACTGTGTTTATGTAGCGTTAAAGGTACATCGCAATGTGGACAGCGAGGCACCCACCCGCAGACGTGACATTGTATTTGTGGTGCGTAGCCTCGACGATTTTGAAAGAGTATGACTTGCTCACGTGCATCGAGTGCAGTGTGGATGGCATCAAGGATTTGTGGTGAGAAAGGTCCTTGCATTAGACGTTTGCGGCGCAATTCCTTGACATCAACAACTTCAATATAGGGCAACTGCACTTGGCCATAACGCTCAGTAAGACGTACCAAGCCATATTTACCAAGGCGTACATTATAGTAGCTTTCGAAGGAGGGGGTAGCAGTTCCAAGGAGCGTGAGGGCATGAGCATGTGAAGCCATGAGAATAGCCACGTTTCGGGCATTGTAACGGGGTGCTGGCTCCTGCTGTTTGAAGTTGACTTCATGTTCCTCATCGACAATGACGAGACCAAGTCGTTGGAAAGGTAGGAAGACTGAGGAACGTACGCCAATGATGATGTCGTAAGGTTGTGTGGACATTTGCCGTATCCACACTTCAGCGCGATCTTTGTCGCTGAACTTGCTATGATATACGCCAAGGCGGTCGCCGAAGACAGCTCGCAGACGGTCGGTGAGCTGTGAGGTAAGCACAATCTCAGGCAAGAGGTAAAACACCTGCTTTCCCTGTGCTAAGGCATCAGCAATAAGATGAATATAGAGTTCTGTCTTGCCTGAGGAAGTGACTCCGTGGAGAAGACATACGGAATGATGTTGCCATTGTTCCTTCACCGATGCGAGAGCTACGGATTGGGCAGGGGATAAAGCAGGTAATCTATCCTCAATACCACTCGTCAAAGAAGAGAGAGGCTCTTCAAAGATATCATCTTGTAAATCGGAGGCCTTCTTTTTCTGACGGGAGGGGCTGAGAGTGGTTCTTTTCAATTTACTCGATACCGCTGCCTTGAATACTTCGCCAATGGAACAAAGGTAGTAGTCAGCAATCCATTGCCAAAGTTTGAGCTGTTGTGGAAGTATGATGGGTGAAGGATCGAGAATATCGAGAATGGATTTGACATCAATGCCTACCGGGGGTGTATTGTGGAGGCGTGCAATGAGACCGACAGTGGTGCGCTTGTTACCAAAGGGCACAGAGACACGGCACCCTGCCTGTGCCTGGGGTATCAGGGCTTCGGGCAGGGCGTAAGTGAAGAGTCCCGGCAGTGGGATGGGCAGCACTACGTCAGCAAAACGGGGCATTAATTAGTGAAAAGTAAAGAGTGAAGAGTTAACAATTTAGAAGTAGTAGTTGACACGGATAGTCCACTCCTTATTCTTTAACTTGGTCTTGTTTTGAACCAGTTCGGTAACCTGTTGCGACACTTCGTCGTAATAACTTTCAATCTTTCCGCTGTTGGTGATGGGGAAATTCCAGCTGAAGCCGATTTGCACGTGGTCGAGGAGCATGAGACCAACACCGATGTTCCAGCTGATCATGTTGTGCTCGAAAGTGGCTTTGAGACCATCGGTCGAAGTAAATGTATCTTTACCGATATAGCAGTCCCACTGTGGACCCGTGGCAATGTAAGGTGCGAACTTATCTAATCCAAGCTGCCAACGGACGTTGACGGGCAGAGTAATGTAGTTGAGGTTCTTGGAATGATCCTCAGTATCGGTGTCGAATGACATCGTACGATTGGAATAGAGCAGTGCTGCATCTACGCCGAAACCGAGTGGGAAACTGCCCTTGATTTTAGGACCGACGAAGAAACCGGCACGGTTCTCGGTTCCGAGGATGTTCTTGTCAAACTTCAGTTTGTTGATGTATGCACCGGCTTCGATACCAACGCGCACTTTGGCGAAACTTGCGGACGTGATTGTCAGCAAAATCATGGTGAGGGCAAAGATTCTTTTCATCGTGTAGTATTTTTAGGGTTAACGTTTCTTATCTGCGTTGACGACGTGCAGAGGAGCGGGGAGCTGAGCTGCTCTTTGGTGGCTTGGAAGCGGCAGCAGCGCGGCGCGAAGAGGATTTCTTTTCTTCTTTGGTAGCGGCAGGCTTGGTGTCTCTCTTGGACTTCACTTTTTTGTCTGCCTTGTCGTCCTTGGCTGCATTTATACTGTCGAGCGAATCGACTGGTGCTTCGTAGTGCCAGATGTTTTCCTCGAAATCTTTGAGCTGTTTCTCTATACGCGCCTGTTCTTTGGTGCGTGTGCTGTCGTTGGGCAACACGCGTCCTTGTAGGTTGTTCGTCTTATAGATTTGACCTTCGTAGCGATTCATGGTGAAGTAATCATCGACAGTCATGTTGGTGACGTTGTTGAGATTGGATGCCATGATAGGCATACGCGAGAGATAGGCGGCAACATCATCGTAGCGCACCCAGAAAAGCGGCTTGGGCGTCGCTTGGCTTTCCTCGGCGTCAAGGGATTCGAACTCGCTGTTCTCCATAAGTACAGGGCATAGCGCTGTGACACGTGTGCGATAAGTAGCAGAGCGCTGGTCGAAATAGCTGCTCTCCTTCATGTAGAAACGTGTGACCTGTGCCGAAGGTATGTCACTCTCGTTAACAGTAATCTTGCCTCCCGAATCCTCATAGTAGATGCTGAATTTGTTGAGCAAGTCCCTTACGTTGGCCTTGTCCTTCTCATCGAACGACTCGTCGCCTGTAATCTTGTATTCATAGACATTGATGCGTCCGGATACGAAGAGGCGGAAAAGGTAAGTGAAAAGGTTCTGCTCCTTACCATGTGGCTCTACGGGATAATAGAGTGGGGCATTGACATCCTTGAGAAGGTCGAGCTGACGATAGATGTCGCGTCGCCAAACGACATCCTCAGGCATCTCGGCTGACGTAGGAAACATCATAGCTGCGCGGTCACCCTTGTTTGATGTGGGGGCGGCCGTCGCCGAGCTTTTCGTCGTGGTGCTTCTGCGCGTAGCTGTCGGTGCCACCGTCTTTTCGCTCTTTTCGTCCTCCTTGGGAGAAGATGAGGAGATGGCTCGTTTCTTGGCTGGCTGTGCGCTCAATCCGGCTACAAAGAGCGTAGCGATGAGTAATATTAAGGATCTTTTCATCATGATGTATCTTGCTAATATCATTTCATTTAGTTCACTGTCACGTCCATGGCGCCGTCAAGCGTTCGTTCTACACCGTCAGGCCCGATAGCCTTGATGCGCGTGATGAAAAAACGTTTGCCGCGACCGAGGCTACGGAACATATTCTTCTGGCGATCAGTAAACGATGCAGAATTGGACACTTCGGGGATGGCATTACCCATGTTATCATAGAATACTGTTTCAAATCCCTGCACACGGAAGGGTATGTTGAGAAGGCCGTCGTCCACAGCTGCTCCGAGTCCGTCAACAGACATGAGGATTTGCTTTTGCAACTTGCCACCCTTGAAGCGATTCTCGCCACCTTGACCATCGCTGTAGGCGATGTAAGCTGTCGGGTCGGGCAACTTGCGGATGCGGAAGGTGAATTTACCCATCTCCTGTACCCGTCCTTCGGTTTTGGCAGCTACGGTGAAGACAGCTTCGCCACCGACCTGTGTGGGACGGGCAATATATTTGCCATCGCCCTTCGATGTCAGATCACCGCCACTCATGGTGACTTGTAGCTGGTTAGTGGCTACGCCAGGTACACTAACGGACATGGGGTTGTCATAACCTGCATAGAGGACGTTCATCATGTCGGCAGAGACAGTGGCTGAGGGCGCTACGACGGTATATTTCTGCTCAAAGTCGCGACGCACAAGTTCGCCCTGTGCATTCATCATTTCTATGTATCCCACAAGGGAGAAGTCACCAGTCTTGGAGCATACGGTTTCATACATGCCGTGGTCGCTCTCTATCTTGTGACCACCGATGTAGATAGTAGGACGGTTAGTGGTGTCAACGGCGGCCATCAGTATCTGCGCTGAGAACTTACCGCCTTGCACTACAGTCTGCGCACTGGGTATGACGTATGCATTGAGTTCGTTGACACGGATATCCTTGACGCCGATGTTCGATGCCAAGCCGTGCAGCACCTCACCCTCGGCATAACGCACGTCGCTCTGCAGCTTGGTGAGCAGCGTGACGGCTGCGGCTGTAGGCATGGACTCGAACATATATTCTTGCCAATTTTTGCCGAGCGTGCGCACACTTTGCGGCACTTCGGTGTTCAGGTTGCTGGAAATGATGCGCCGTTGTGCGGAATCTGTTACCATCTTGACAATACGCTCGCGGTAGCTGTTGATGCCGTTGAAAAGTTCGGCTCCGCGTCCAGTACCAGGTGCCAGCATCACGCTGGTAGCAGCCTCGAGGTCTTCGCGGTTCTTGATGTTGGTGACATCGCCATCTTTGCCATCACTCTTCTGCACTATGAGTTCCTTCAACTGTTCGGCGAAATTGAACAATGAGTCAGACATCTGGCGCACCGTCTGAGCTTTGTCATACCATTCTTTCACCTTTTTAGGGTTGGCCTGCATCTGTTCCTCGAAATCTTCATAGATGCCGGCGTTGACCTCGGAGGCGTTCTTGGTTGTTGTCTGCAGACTCTTGTCAACCAGCGAGAAGCCATTGAGCACGTCACTCGACACGTTGAGTGCGAGCATCGCCATGAGGACAACGTACATCAGATTGATCATCTTCTGGCGCGGAGAGACTGGTCTTTTCTTAACAGGCATAATAGGAAGACCCACCCTTCACCCTCCCTGTGGGGGAGAGAGTAATTACTACTCCAAGGATGAAAGGCTTGAGGGTCATATAAATGTTATCTATTAATATATTTTTATTAAGCCTCCCCTTTCAGGGGGCTGGGGCTTTCTTTAGGGGACTGGGGGGCTTTTACACTCCTGGCGTAGCCTTGGGCATATTGACGGTAAGGGCTTCAATCATGCGGGCATAGACACCATTGAGTTCCTCAATCTGTGCAGCCATACGGCGTGTCTGATCGTTGATTTGGTCAATGGTGCCAACTTGCTGGCTGATGCTCTTGAGCTGCATTTCGTAGATGGTGTTGATGCCCGTGAGCGTACGATTGAGGTTGATCATCTCATCGCTGTCCTGCGTCATGCGGCTGGCCTGTTCGCGAACACGTCCGAGCACTTCGGTGAGCTGCTGTAGCTGATCGACGTAAGCCTCGATAGCATCCTCGACTTCGGGCGCATTTGCTGCCTGTGCGTTGGTGAGAAGACCTTGAGCTTCTTGTCCGAGCGTAGCACCGACATTGGCTGCTGCCTGAGCGGCTGCTGCAAGGTTAGCGGCATCTTCAGCCGAGAGGCCTGCGCCGCCACCACCAACATAACCGCCACCGATGACACCACCAGCGGCAACGTTTCCACCACCACTGACGACCATTGCAGGAGCTTCGCCCTCGGAAAGAGGCTGGCCTCCACCACCGATGACAACCGTACCGCCAGCAGGTGCTCCGCCGCCGATAATAACTGTGCCACCACCTGTGCCACCAGCTACGACTGGACTGTCGCCTGTTACAATCGTCTGACCGCCCTCTCCAACAGTGCCTCCGGCAGCAGCAGCGGCTTGTGCGGCTGCCTTCAAGGCTTCAACTTCCTCAAGCGAAACGAATTCATCTGCCAGTTCTGTATCAACCTTCGCATCAAAGGGACGGTCGAAACCAGAAATGAAGAATACGAAGACCTCGGTGCCCATACCGATGAACAGCATGAGGTTGGCTCCTGGGATGTGTGTCAGCTTGAAAAGCGTGCCGAGAATAACGACGGCAGCGCCCCAGCTGTAGGCGTAGTTCATGAATGTCTGACCCGGCACGGAATCCATCCAGTGCTGCAAACGGGCTATAAGGCTGAACTTTGACATCTTTCTATTGTACAATTTTACTATTTTACAATTTCACAATTTGACAATAACGTCAAATCCATTATCTCTTTCCTTTATTTTTCACTCCGCTCGCATCAATCACCATCGATCGGACACAACGGAAGCCGATGTAGGAGCGGGGCTGGTTTTGGTATTCGTAAGAGCGCCAGGCGGAGCGGATCATACTTTCAGGATCCTTCCACGAGCCTCCGCGTACGCTCTTTTTCTTGAGGCGATAGGGGTCTTCCTTGGCAGCATCGTAGCGTAATTCAGGATTCAAGTCGCTCATGGCGTCTACACCTGCTTCTGTGTAAACAGTCGACGTCCATTCAGCTACGTTTCCTGCCATATCGTAGAGACCGTTACTGTTGGCTGAGAAAATACCACATTTGGAAGTGATGAGCGAACCGTCAAGCGTGTAGTTGCCGCGGTCGGGTTTGAAGTTGGCATAGAAACAACCTTTGTCGCTCTTCACGTCAGTAGACTCCCAGGGGAAAGGATTGCCTTCTTTGCCACGGGCAGCATATTCCCATTCAATCTCTGTTGGGAGGCGGAAGGGCTGAATGTCGTTGCCATTGCTGCCAAGACCTTTCATCAGGAAATCCGTGCGCCAACGGCAGAAAGCGCTGGCCTGCTCCCAGGATACGCCAACGACAGGGTAGTCGTCATAAGCAGGATTGGAGAAATAGAGGCGTAGATAGCGCTCGTTCTCAGCATTCTGGAAGTCGTTGACCCAGCATGTGGTGTCAGGATAGATATTAATGATATAGGTGTTGAGGAAATCCCACGGACCAGAGAGCGGGCGTGTGATAGTCTGACGTACAATCTTGCCATCATCGTCAATATATGCGGTATCCTTGGAGATCATGACATCAGCGTTCGACACCTCATGGTCGGTATTCAGGTCACGTTCCTCGGGATTGAGGCGGTACTTGCGGAGGCCGGCCATAGCGTAGTTGTACACCTCGTAGCGATAATTCATCTGGCTGGCATCGAGCATCTTGGTGCCATCAACAGGATGTATCACATAAACACTCTCTATGGCGCGAGCCTCGTCTTCGGAAGCCTTACGCCAAGGGATGGGTTTGTTCCAGTTGAGATGAGGCGTGATGGGGTTGTCATCCTTGTCAACCTCAATCTTGAAGGTTTCATCGCCACCAAAGGCGGGGTCTGCAAGGCGCTCGCGAATAATGCTGTCGCGCACCCAGTAGACGAACTGACGGTACTTGGCATTGGACACCTCTGTCTGATCCATCCAGAAGCCGTCGACCGAGATGTCACGGCTGGGGAAACTTGCACCCCACAGCGTGTCGCCGTCCTCGAGACCGATGTGCAGCGAACCCTTGGGTATGGCAACCATGCCAAAAGGAGTAGCTTCGCCGTATGACGTGCCACGGATGCCTGTGATTTCGCCGCCAGTGGCCATGGCGTTGGATCTGGCACCGGCACAGGAAGTGAGTGCAACAAGTCCAAATAAGAGTAAAACAGCCTCAACCCCGGCCCCTCTCCAAAGGGTGAGGGGAGTATGAAGCTTTTGTGAATAGCTGTTTTTTATCATAAACTTCTAAACTATTATTATTTCATTTTCATGTTTTTAAACCAAAATCTCCCCTTTTAGGGGGCTGGGGGCTACAGGATCCTCACGCTTTGGTGGCGGTTGCGCCCTTTCTTGAAAAGGTTGAGGTCGGTAGTGTAGCCGAGGGACAATTCATGTGTGCCTTGCAGTGCCCCGATGCCTGAGGTGTAGCACTCGTAGCAGTAGCCGAGTTGTATGCCATGGAAGTCACCTCCGATGAGCAATGAGGCTGAGATAGTAGGGCTGTACGCGACGCCCAAATACATCTTACCTTTAGGTCCGTTGTAAGCAAGCCGAGCCGTCACATCGCCACGCCAATTCTGTAAATCAGTGCGGACAATAGCTGAGGTCTGTATAGATAATAACGGATTTTTGAGCCGAATATTGTATCCCCCAGTCAAATAAAATGTTTGAGGCACCTCATATTCATTGGTTTTGTTGTCACCGAGCTCTACCATGGGAGCCAAAGTGTGGAGTACGGAAAAACCCATATACCATCGTTTGCCATCGAAGCGCAAACCAGCATCGAGATCAAAGGCCGTGCCGTTGACTTCTGATGTTGGGAAGGCGGGATCACCTGAATCGTTGAGGTCGAGGCCGGTGCCATCAAAGCTGTCGGCGAGCATACCAGCACGGACACCTGCACTTAAGCGCCCCCCAAACATCTTGAGGTGTAAGGCATACTGGATGTAGAATTTCTTGTTTGAAAACAGTCCGATCTTGTCATTGACGAAGCCGGCACCAATGCCGTGAGCCGGGCCGATCATCCATAGCGGCAGGTCGGCAGTGATGATCATGGTGGCTGGGGCGTGGGTGTAGCCGAGCATCTGCAAGGAATAGGCTCCGTGGATGTCGAGCTGTCCGCCCAAACCTGATACTGCAGGATTGTAGAAAGACTGCAATGTCCAATAGTGGTTGAAGGCGGGATCGTCCTGGGCGTGGAGCGGTAATGAACAGATTGACATCACAGCAATGAGCACACATCGAAGTGCCCATCCTTGTAGCGATTTGGCCTTACGCCAAAGCCGTCTGATGTCTGTCATTTTTACTCCTTATTTATATTATAATGTGTATAAAGTTGTACTTTTCGGGCGCAAAGATAAGAAGAATTATTGAGAAACAAGCGTTTCAGTGACTTTTTTTATCACTTAAGCCCATTTGAACATCAAATGATCGCTGTCAGCAGCAGGAATACGGTGTCCTCGGCCATGAAAGTCTTTGGCATTCAGACTTGCAAAACGGGAAAAAGCGCTCTCATATAAAAAAAAACTCTAAAAGGAGTGATGCTCTCAGATTTAATTTGTATCTTTGCCGTGCCATTGATGGTTTTTGCTTGTCATTAAATGCAGCACTAAGATAAGTGAAAAATCAATATAGCAAAATTAAAGTGCTGCGGAATTAAGGAAAATCAAAGCATGAAAAAGAAATCTTTATTATTATCTTTTTTTCTATTAACTGCAGCTCTCCTACCTGCACAGGTCTCCCCGTTTAGGGGGCTGGAAGGCCAGTCACCTGTAGATTTTGTTAGTCCTTTGGTCGGCACGATGTCCAAGCACTCCCTGTCGACGGGTAACACCTATCCCGCCATTGCCATGCCCTGGGGCATGAACTTCTGGACACCGCAGACGGGACGCATGGGCGACGGCTGGCAGTATGTCTACACCGAGGACAAGATTCGCGGCTTCAAGCAGACACATCAGCCATCACCGTGGATCAACGACTACGGACAGTTCGCCATTATGCCTACCACGCGCACTGTGTTCAAGGAGGACGACCGTGCCTCTTGGTTCAGCCATAAGGCAGAGGTGACAACACCTTATTATTATAAGGTTTATCTGGCCGACTGGGATGTCACGGCTGAACTCGCCCCCACCGAGCGTGCAGCCATGATGCGGTTGACTTACCCGGAGACTAACGAAGCCCGTTTGGTCATTGATCCTTTCGACGGTGGTTCCTGTGTGCAAATCGATGAAAGCCAGAAGCGTGTCATGGGCTATACCACCAAGAACAGCGGCGGTGTGCCCGATGGCTTCAAGAATTATTTCATTATAGAGTTCTCGCATCCCATCACCTTTGCTGCCATCTATGCAGACAAGAAAGGAGGCGATAAGCTCTTGGAGAATGTGGTGATGATGGCCGACAACCATGTCATGGGCGTCGTGGGCTTCCCCTCCTTGAAGCGTGGTGAGCAAATCACCCTGCGTATAGCATCTTCCTTCATCAGCTACGAACAGGCCGAACGCAACCTTCAGGAGCTGGACAACCGTTCCTTTGACGAAGTGTGTGCCGCCGGTAGGAAGCGCTGGAACGACGTGTTGGGTCGCATTCAGGTGGAGGATGAAAACATTGATCACCTGCGCACTTTCTACAGTTGCCTTTATCGTTCCGTGCTCTTCCCTCGCGCTTTCTTCGAGTACGACGCAAATGGCCAGCCCATTCACTACAGCCCCCATACAGGTGAGGTGCTGCCTGGCCGCTATTTCACCGATACTGGTTTCTGGGACACCTTTCGTTGCCTCTTCCCGTTGCTGAACCTCGTCTATCCTGAGATGAATGTGCAGATGCAGGAGGGCCTCGTCAACTGCTACAAGGAAAGCGGTTTCCTGCCTGAGTGGGCCAGCCCCGGTCACCGCGGCTGCATGGTCGGCAACAACTCCGCTTCCGTTGTTGCAGATGCTTACCTTAAACTATCTTCTACTGCCCTCCCTGACGGGGGAGGGGTTAGGGGAGAGGCTGAAACCCTCTGGCAGGCTGTCGTCCACGGTGCCAACGCTGTCCACCCGCAAATCTCTTCCACGGGTCGCCTTGGCTTCGACTACTACAACCGCCTCGGCTATGTCCCCTATGATGTGGACATCCGTGAGAGCGTAGCGCGTACCCTCGAGTATGCCTACGACGACTGGTGCATCTATCAGTTGGGAAAGAAGCTCGGCAAGAAGGAGAAGGAACTGAAGCCCTTCCGCGAGCACGCGCTAAACTACAAAAATGTTTTCGATCCTGAGACCAAGTTAATGCGCGGCCGCAACAAGGATGGCCAATTCCAGACGCCTTTCAATCCCCTCAAATGGGGTGACGCCTTCACCGAAGGCAATGCCTGGCACTACACGTGGTCCGTGTTCCACGACCCCGAAGGTCTTATCCGTCTCATGGGCGGCAAGGATGTCTTCGTGGCCATGCTTGACTCCGTCTTCAATGTGCCTCCTCTCTTCGACGAGAGTTACTACGGCGGCGTTATCCACGAGATCCGTGAGATGCAGATCATGAACATGGGCAACTACGCCCATGGCAACCAACCCATCCAGCACATGATCTACCTCTACGATTGGGCAGGTCAGCCCTGGAAGACACAGCAGCGCGTGCGTGAGGTCATGGATCGCTTCTACACGCCCGCTCCCGACGGCTACTGCGGCGACGAGGACAACGGCCAGACATCCGCTTGGTATGTCTTCTCTGCCCTCGGCTTCTACCCTGTCTGCCCTGGTTCAGGTGAATACGCCCTCGGCACCCCCTACTTCCGTAAGGCTACCGTCACCCTCCCCGCCGGCAAGACCCTTACTATCGAAGCCACGGCTCCCGGCGCTTTCTCCGTCGGAGCCTCCCTTCCCCCCTTCATCCAGCGCATGACTGTCGACGGCCAGCCCTACACCCGTAACTACCTCCGCCACGACGATCTCCTGCGCGGCGGCACCATCCATTTCGACCTCGGCTCACAGCCCAACCGCTCTCGCGGTACCGCAGATACTGATGCCCCCTACAGCTTCAGCAAAGAATAATTATCCCATCATCCCTCCCATAAGGATTACCGTACACAGCCGTTTGTTGTTCGGCCATGGTAGAACAACGGAGAGACTCACTTGCCGGTGAGGATTCTTTTGATGCTGTCGAGTTTGTTGAGGGCATCGATGGGAGTGAGGCTGTTGATGTCGAGGCCGAGGATTTGGTCGCGAATCTGACAAAGCACAGGGTCGTCGAGCTGGAAGAAGGAAAGCTGCATGTGATCCGTCTCGGGCAAGGCACCGATCTTGGCTCCTGTGCCGAGACCTTCGCGGTCGGCACTGGCCTCCAGTTGCTTGAGGATCATCTCTGCACGCCGCACGATGTCTTTAGGCATACCCGCGAGTTTGGCGACATGGATACCGAAGCTATGCTCTGAGCCACCGGGTTCGAGTTTGCGCACAAAGATGACTTTGCCGCGCAACTCGCGCACGCTGACATTGAAGTTCTTGATGCGCGCGAAGTGTTTCTCCATCTCGTTGAGCTCGTGGTAGTGCGTGGCAAAAAGCGTGCGTGCATGACCGCGTTGGTTCTCGTGGATAAACTCTACGATGGCCCAAGCGATACTGATGCCGTCGTAGGTGGATGTGCCGCGTCCGAGCTCGTCGAAGAGGATGAGCGAGCGTTCGGAGATATTGTTGAGGATGTTGGCGGCCTCACTCATTTCCACCATGAATGTCGATTCGCCTACCGATATATTATCGCTTGCGCCCACGCGCGTAAAAATCTTGTCCACCCATCCGATGCGGGCACTTTCGGCAGGTACAAAAGAGCCGATCTGGGCGAGGAGCGTGATGAGTGCTGTCTGTCGCAGCAGGGCACTTTTACCAGCCATGTTGGGACCTGTGATGATGAGTATCTGCTGGTTCTGCGTGTCTAAGCGCACGTCGTTGGCGATATAGCGTTCACCCACAGGCATCTGACACTCGATGACGGGATGGCGTCCTTGGCGAATATCGATGTCCGTGGAGTCATCGACAACGGGTCTGATATAGCGGTTCTCGTTGGCCGTGACGGCGAAGGAAAGGAGGCTGTCGAGTTGTGCCACGAGGTTGGCATCGCGCTGTATGTCAGGCGTGAAGGCTGCGACATCGGTCACGAGCTGGCTGAAGAGTTGACCTTCGAGCGCCAGTATCTTGTCCTCGGCGCCGAGTATCTTCTCCTCATACTCCTTCAGCTCCTGCGTGATATAGCGCTCGGCGTTCACGAGCGTCTGCTTGCGGATCCACTCGGCAGGCACTTTGTCCTTGTACGTATTACGCACCTCGAGGTAGTAGCCGAAGACATTGTTGTAGGCCACCTTCAAGCTCTGAATGCCCGTGGCCTCGGCCTCGCGCTGCTGTATTTGAAGGAGATAGTCCTTGCCGCTGTAGGCTATTTGTCTGAGCTCGTCCAGTTCCTGGCTCACGCCGGCTGCTATCACATTGCCTTTCTGTACGGTCAATGGCGGGTCGGGTTGCACCTCGCGGGCGATGCGGTCGCGGATGCTGATGCAGGGACTGATCTGCTCACCGATGCGCTTCAGTGTGTCGTCGTCGGCAGCCATGCAAATCTTCTTGATAGGCTCGATGGACTGCAAAGCCACCTTCAATTGTATGATATCGCGCGGTGACACGCGCCCTGTGACCACTTTCGAGGTGATGCGCTCCAGGTCGCCGATGAGGTGCAGGCGCTCGGTGATGAACTCGCGGAACTCGGGATGACGGAAATAGTAATCCACGACATCTAAACGCTGGTTGATTTGCACCGTGTCGCGCAGTGGGAACAGTAGCCAGCGATGCAACAAACGTGCTCCCATCGGTGTGATGGTGTGGTCGAGCACATCGAGCAGCGAGCGGCCGCCTTCGTTCATGGGCTGGATGAGTTCGAGGTTGCGTACGGTGAACTTGTCCAATCGCACATAACGTTCCTCCTCGATGCGGCTGATGCCCGTGAGGTGTTGGATCTGTGTGTGCTGCGTAAGCTCGAGGTATTGCAGGATGGCTCCCGCTGCGATGATGCCGGCACGCAGGCCGTCGATGCCGAAGCCCTTGAGGTTCTTCACCTCGAAATGGTGTGTCAGCTTGTCGTGTGCCGTCTGGCTGGTGAACACCCAGTCATCGAGCTCAAAGGTGACGAACTTCTGTCCGAAGCAGCCCTCGAACAAACCCTTGCGTCCGCGCTCATAGAGCACTTCCTTCGGTGCGAAGTTGCCCATGAGCTTGTCGACGTAGTCAGCCGGTCCCTCGGCCACGAGCCATTCGCCGGTGGAGATATCCAAGAAACTCACGCCTACGAGATCTTCTTTCATGAAATGCACGGCGGCGAGGAAGTTGTTCTCGCGGTAGTTGAGCACCGTGTCGGTCAGCGCCACACCGGGCGTCACGAGTTCCGTGATGCCTCGTTTGACGAGTTTCTTCGTGAGCTTGGGGTCTTCAAGCTGGTCGCAGATGGCCACTCTCCTACCCGCCCGCACGAGTTTAGGGAGATAGGTGTCGAGAGCGTGGTGGGGGAAGCCTGCCATCGCCGTGCTCTCGTTCTCCCTGCCGTTGTTGCGCTTGGTGAGTGTGATACCGAGAATGTCAGCTGCCTCCACGGCGTCCTGAGCGTAAGTCTCATAGAAATCGCCGCACCTGAAGAGCAGGATAGCATCTGGATGCTTCGCCTTCAAGTCGAAGAACTGTTTCATCATCGGTGTGATTTCGGCCATCTTTTGTTCGTTTAACGTTTAACGTTTAGCGTTTAGGCTGCAAAGATATAGAAAAATTATGATATGACGATTGACTATCCACGATTTTTTCAGAAAAAGAACAAAAACTCTCATCTTTCATCTCTCATCTTCTCCACTCGACCTTATTCGCTTGACACTTCACGTGCTCGACCTTTGGAATCCCAAGCTTTGGTTTCGGGCTTTGCCGAGGTTTTTTTGTGCCGTTATCCGCTCTTTTATCGTATTTCTCAAACGTTTTAATCGGATTTTATCGGATTTTACTTAAATTTTTTCTGCATTTTATCGGAATTCAAATAATTATTTGTATCATTGCAGTCGAAAAAGCAAATACATTATAATATGATAGGTGCGAAACCTCATCGCTCGTTAAGGCTTCCGATGCGCTTTCCTGCAACTGTCTGACTCTTATTGCTTTCACACAGACACGCGATGTTGAGATTGACGGAAAGACGATACACATTATTTCGGCATTAGATTGGTTATTAAACGATGGAACAGAAAATCCGGAGCAGCGAGAGCAGAGTCAAGCTTGCTTACACTTTGCCGAATCGTGACGGATTTCGACAACGTCAAATTCAGCAATAACAGATTATCTTCAACTACTGTCGAATCAGCCGCCTATTCTCCCTCCCCACCGACCTCGTGACCATGCGACGTGAACTGCTCCGCTTCCGCCATGCAGAACGACTGGCGATGATAATAGGCGTACCCTGTGCCCTTCTCTGCGTCGCCTTCCTATGGTGGCGGATGGGTGCCTTCTCTCATTTCCACATTAGTCTCGTCTTTGGCATCATTGCTCTCGTCGTTGTACTTGCCACTTGCTTTGCCGTCTATCTATGGGAGATGCGGCGCGTCAGTCAGGTGGAGCGTGAACTCGACGAGCTGTCGGAATAAGACATAAATCTCTCTCGATAGGGGCAGATGTCAGTTTCAAATTGGCACTGCCCTTTTAGCAGATTTCCGCCTTTTCCTTGTGCGTACCAAATAATAGACATAACTTTGCAAAGACAAAACGAAACGATTATGAACAAGAAAAGTATTATTACTATGTTGCTCGCCCTCGTCGCAATGGCGGGGGCTTTTCTGTCATTCTGTATAAAAATATCAACTATTTAAGGGCTTCAAGTTGAGGCAAATCACCAGCAGTATTCAGAGAATTCATTTGTTCGATTGCCATTTGGTTAAGCCGGATAGCTCTCTCAAACTGAGGTAGTCCCAATTTGATAAGTTCTGCATTCATGCTCTCCATGTTTACCAACACGATCAACTGCTTTAATGTTGCTTCATCACGTATGTTTCCCTTGCTTTCTGGGTGGCTTCCTCGCCACATCTTGGCAGTCATGCCGAAAAGGGCGACATTCAAGACATCAGCCTCATTGGCGTAAATGAACGATTTGGCACGGGCAGAAATATCCTCTGGCACAAGATGTGCCTTAATAGCATCCGTATGAATCTTGTAGTTTATCTTCGTCAGCGCACGATTCAGATTCCAATTCAGAGAGAGACGACTGTTCTCGTCGGTCTTCAACCTCAGATAATCCTCAACGATATAGAGCTTGAACTCAGGGGAAATCCACGATGCAAACTCAAAGGCGATGTCCTGATGGGCAAATGTGGCAGCATATCGTCCCTGCTTCGACTGCATTCCAATGGCGCCTGTCCGCTCAATCCATGTCTTCGGCGTAAGGGCAAAGCTATTCAAACCCGATTGGCTTTCAATTGCCTCGAATTCGAGGCAATTAAACGTAGAGTTGTGCAGTCGTTCCCAAAGTCCAAGGAAGCGAATGGTATTGCGGTTACGCATCCAGTTTTGAATGACATACCCGGGATTCTCCATTGTGCGGTATCTGGCGATATCTGTTAGCGAGAAGAAATCTCCCGAAGTACCTTGGTAACGCACTTCAACAAAATGACCGTCTGCAATAATATTGGTTCTTAGCATGTCATTTGCAGAATTTATCAGATTTTGGAGACAAAGGTACAACATTTCTCCGATTATCTATCATAAAAACGGAGAAAATAGGTCCAACGGGGCATTTTTTGTGCCGTTTTTCGTACCTTTGCCAAACGAAACTGATGAACAATGAACTATAA
>CAMZHV010000051.1 GCA_947307015.1 uncultured Prevotellaceae bacterium
TAGTCCTGTTTTTGGGAATACAGCATCAGCGATTGGTCGTTGCATTTCTTGGCAATCTCCACCATCTGATGGTGCTGCCTGTCGTAATACGCCTTCAAATCGTCCTGCGTCTGGGCAATCTGTTGGTAATCATGACTTAATTCCCGCCGCAGATTGGCCAAGGTGGCGTCCAAGTTCATGCCCGTGAAGACGGCCAGAGCTGGCACTGCTACGACCAACAATGCCACAAGGATACAGTATACTTTTCGCTTTGTCATAGTTATTTTATTTTTAACGACTTATGATGCCCCTATTGGTCAATAAGATCACTCCCAGCGTCATACATTCTGCTACAGGCACGGCCAGCCACATTCCCTGTGGGAAAAGGAACTTGGGCATTAGGATAAATGCCGGCACAAGGAATATCAGCCCCCGAAACAGCATACACAGCGTAGCACGCGTGTTTTGCTCGGTGGATTGGAAATAGCCGATAATCGCCACATTCATCGCAAAGAAGATGGCTGAATAAGCGAACAAAGGCAGTCCGCCGATAGCTATCTCGTAGGCTGGAGTGCCCGCTTCCAGGAACAGGCCGACAAGGGGTTTCGTGCACAACGTGAGAAACGTGGTGGTCAACACGCCACAAACCGTAGCCGTGCTGAAGCTAACCCTGAAGGCTCGCTGCACACGGTAGCGATTGCCAGCACCGTAGTTGTAGCTGATGATAGGCTGCGCCGACTGTGCAACAGAATTGTTGATCATGAACACGATAGGATAGAGATAGCAAGCCACGCTGAAAGCTGCCACGCCATCTTCGCCCAACGCCCGTATGAAGACGTAGTTGCCTGTGAGCAAGACCATGGACATGGCCAGTTCGCCCAGCATAGACGAGAAACCGCTGCGAGCCATATAGCCCACATTGCGTGCCGTCAGTTTCAAGCTGGTGAGGCTGCCCTTCAGTCTGCAAAGCTGGACGGTACGTGCGCCGAAAATCATGTACCACACAACGATACCGGCGGCAACGGCGCAGCTCAGCGATGAAGCAATGGCGCTACCCGCAATACCCATCTGCATCGGAAACACGAAGAGCCAATCCAAGAAGATGTTCAGCAGGCCGGGGAAGATTTCCAATGAAGCAGCAAACTTGGGAGAGCCGTCCAACCTGATGACGAACGTGCCTATCATCTGCACCACGATGCAGATACAGCCGGGAAGTACCGGAAGGAGGTAATCCTGACATAACGGCAACAGCGCATCGCTGCTTCCCAAGAGCCGTAAGAAGGGGATGCGGAATACATACACAACGACAGTAATCACGGCCATCAGCAGCGTGGCCACCGCGAAGGCTTGCGTGACGTTGATGTTTGCGGCCTTGTGGTTGTTGTGCGACAGATGAATACTGGCCACAACCGACACGCCCACACCGAACATCAGCGCAAGGCCCGTAGTGATCAGAAACAGCGGCGAGACAATATTGATAGCCGCCAGCGCATTGCTGCCCACACCACGGCCGACAAAGATACCGTCGGCAACGGTGAAAAGCGATGCAAACACCATCGACAACAACGTGGGATAAAAGATGCTGTTAAACAGTGGGGCTATACGCGCCTTCCCAAAGTCTATACCATCTCTTCCCTTGTCTGCGCTCTCTTTACCCATAATATTCAGTTTTAAGTTACTTATCTTATTACTGCTCAATATTATACTTTGACAGCAACTCTCTGAAAGCTTCTGTTTCAGGAGATTCTTTCACATCTTTTTCAGCTCCAAGCATCCGAGCCGTCGCATGGTTTCTCAGTTCAAAGAATCTTTGAGCCTGGGGCGTCCAGTCTAAGTACTCGTATGCGTGAGGAACGCCGGGTTCCACATAGAGCTCTGTAAAGATACCGGCCTCCATAAGCTTCTGAGCGTATGACATGTCTTCATCGCAGAAAAGATCCAAGCTGCCAACAATCATGAAAGTCTCGGGCAAGCCTTTCAGCTGATCAACGGTTGCCACTGCCGGTGAGAAATAGATCATTTCCTCATCGGTAAGCTCCTTGTCCTGGCCTTCAATCAGTTTTCCCCATCCAAAGACGTTATTCTCCTTTGTCCAGACACAATGCCCGGCATACTCATTCTTGTAAATATCCTTTTCGCCGCCGGTGCGGTAGTCAAGCATGGGATAGATCAGCACCTGTCCCTTCAAAGGCACCTTTCCTTTGTCCTTGTTGTAAAGAGCCAGGCGTGCGGTCAATCCGCCGCCTGCGCTCTCTCCCTCAATGACAAAATTATCCGGATCCACATTCAATTCATCCGCATGTTCGTAGGCATACAGCAGTCCTGCATACACCTGTTCAAGCTCCATGGGATATTTGTAAGCGGCATCCAGCGAGAGCGTGTAGTCAGGAGCAATAACCGTGGCTCCGCTCCCATCTGCTACGCCCTGGATTTTGAACTCATCCATGCTCACATTGCCAAAATGATAGCCACCGCCGTGAATGAAATAGACAAGCGGCGTTTTCTCACCCGCCTTGTAACCTGCTGGACGAAAAACATACATGTTTATCTCCTGATTCCCTACGGCAATGGTCAGTTTTTCAGCATTTTGGGGTTCTTTGCCCTCTACGTCCAAATCTACGTTTGATGTCCCCACGGGTACCGTGATGCCATCAATCAGTTCATATCCTTTTGCAAGGAGATGTGCGCTTTTCGTTTTCATTGTCTCATTCCTTTCATTAGTTCATTTTCTTTCCTTTAATATACACCTCACTCGGCTCGTTGTAGCTGAAGCCTTCATGCGCTGCCGTCAGCAAGTCGTTGTCGAAGATCAGGAAGTCTGCGTCCTTGCCCACCTCGATAGAGCCCTTGGAGGCTTCGAGGCCGAGCTGCTTGGCGCCGTTGATGGTATAACCTAACATCATTTCCTCAATATCCATCTTCTCACAGGAAGATGGGTATTCTGCAACAACTCTCGTCCTTTCAGGGGCTTTCACCTTATCGTTGATATAGCGCGTCATGCCGATTTCCATACCGAGATAGGGGCTCCAAGTTGCAAAATCACCATAGATGATGTTGTCGCTTGAGAAAGTCACATTGGCACCGGTATTCCACATCGTCTTGCTGCGGTACATCTTGAGGGCACGCTCCTCACCAAGCAGACTCGTCCATACCTCTAATGGATTGCCGCCCGTACAGCCGGCATGCCACCATGGTGAGTAATTGGCCGTAACGCCCAACTTGGCAAAGCGATCTATATCAGCGTCGTCCTGGATTTCCAGATGAGCACAGGTAACCTTCACACGGAATTTGTCGCCAAGTTCCTTTCTGGCCAGCTCCACGCCATCCAACACAGCGCGGGATGAGCCCTCGCCAACGGTGTGTGCATGGAAGTCCAATCCAGCCTCGTTGAGCAGCTTCATCAGCTCCGCCACCTCCTCCTTGCTGAAGGTGGTAGACCCTTTCTTATGGGTATCTACGTAGGGCGTCACCTGACAAGCCGTCTCGATTCTCAAAGTACCGTCCATGAACACCTTAAATGTATGCACATTCAGGTGCTCGCTGTCGAACTTCTGGCGGAAGCGCTTCACCTCTTCCACCACTTCCTTCATCTTCTTGGGGTTGGTGAGCGCAATACTTCCGTCGATATAAACTGGCAGCTTGCCCTGCTTGTCCAGCTCGTACAAACGTTCGTAGATACGTTCGTGGAGCGCCTCGCCCTCTGGGAAACCTGCGTCGAAGACAACGGTCACACCGGTCTTTACAGAATAATCTATCCAACGCAACAGCTCTGAATCAATCTGTTCATCCGTTACTTCTAAATCATCGAAAAGCATGTGCCAACCCGATGATTCGAAGGCATTTCCAGTCACATGGCCGTCTTTACGTACATAATAACTGAGCTCAGGCACGCGATCAGGGGTCTCGTCGGTAATGCCATGCCTGTCAAGAACCTTGGAGTTTACCCAAACGCTGTGGCCTTCGCCCTCCAGAATCAGGATTTCGGCATCGGGACAGATGGCGTCAAGATCTTCTTTGACGATATCTTCACCTTTGAGGTATTTACGCTCCAGGATAAATCTGTGACGCTTCAGATCAGGATTGCTCTTGATGCTGGCCGCCATGAAGTCCAGAGCCTCCTGTTTGCTGGAACAAAAGATGTATTCTCCCGGATCCATATATGCGAATCCGATGCTTGTGGTCACATGCACATGGCTGTCGATAATGCCCGGCATGATGAACTTGCCACCGAGGTCAGTGACCTCGCCCTCGTATGCTGAGAGTCCTGCTTCGTCACCTACATATATAAACTTGCCGTCCTTAACTACCAAAGCGGTTGCCTGAAGATTGTCCTTGTTTGCTGTAAAAATCTTCGCGTTCTTGATAATCTGATCTACTTTCATGATTGTTTAAATTAATAGTTAATAAAGTGCTCATTATTAGTTAACATTATTGATTTCCGAAGATTGACGACTTGATTGACGTAGATTGACGGCTAAAACAAATCTATTCAAGTGTTTATATTTCCCGTCAATCTACGTCAATCTTATCGTCAATCATTTATATATTTTTGCATAGTTACTTATTGATTGTTTATACTGATTTATATCATTGAGATGAAACATATTTTTGGGGCTTCAGCTATCACTTTTGTTTTTTGGGGATTCGTTTGGTTGTGCCGATAGCACCTGTGGGGCAGACCAAACGACACAGATGACAGCCTACGCACTTGGTGCCGACGATACGAGGCTTGGGTCTGAGCGGCCTCTCCCCCAGCCCCTCTCCCGTGGGAGAAGGGAGGCTTCCTTCAGCTTCGAAGGCGATGGCTTGGTGGCCTCCGTCCTGACATGAAATATAGCAGCGACCGCAGCCGATGCACTTGTCGCGGTCAATCTTTGGATAGACAATTGTCTCGCGGTCGAGATTAGAAGGTGTCACAAAGTTGGGCAATTCTTCGCCGACAAGCGCTTCGAGGGAGGTCAGGCCTCGCTCAGCGAGGTAATGCTGGAAGCCAAGAATCATGTCGTCGATGATTCGATAGCCATACTGCATCACGGCTGTACACACCTGCACGTTACGACAGCCCAGCTGAATGAACTCCAATGCGTCACGCCATGTTTCGATTCCGCCTATGCCGCTTATTTCCAACCCCTTGCCATAAATGCCATGCTTAGACTCATCGAGCATGGAAGCGAAACGCGCCATCGGAGTCTGTGCGATCTCTAAAATATTTCTGAGGGCGATGGGTCGCACGGCCCTGCCTGAGAGGCCGGAGATGGTCTTATACCCAGAGACCCTTGCGCGGTCGCCCATGGTCACACTCTTGATGGTGTTGATGGCCGAGATGGCATCAGCTCCTGCAAAGAATGCCGACATGGTGGGTTCGGTGATATGGGTGATGTTGGGCGTCATCTTGGGGATGACAGGAATGGACACGCTGCGCTTGACAAAAGCGGTGTAGAAGAGCACCAGCTCGGGATTCTGTCCCACATCGCTGCCCATGCCGGCCATTCGCATCTGGGGACACGAGAAGTTGAGCTCGAGGGCATCGACACCAGCGTCCTCGGCCATCTTGGCCAGCGCTATCCATTGCTCCTCGGTCTGTCCCATGATGCTGGCCACGACGACCTTGGACGGATAGTTCTGCTTGAGACGGCGCAAAATGTCGAAGTCAACCTCCACGGGATTCTCGCTGAGCTGTTCCATATTTCGGAAAGCGTAGAAATCCGACGAGCCCTCTTGCTGACAGGCATCGAAGCGCGGCGACACCTCGCGAATATCCTGCATGCAGATGGTCTTGTAGAAGACGCCAGCCCAGCCCGCATCAAAGGCTCGTGCCACCATCTCATAGTTGGTGCAAACCGCCGACGAGGCCAGGAAGAAAGGATTCTCGCAGCGAATACCGCAGAAGTCAATGGCGAGGGAGGGAAGCCTCTCTGGATTCTCCCCCGTAAGGGAGGAAAGCCTCTCTCCCACCCTCTCCCCCGTGAGGGAGGGGAGTTCGGTGGCGGATTTGAGCAACTCCTTGATGCGAATAGGCCTGTCATAATGGATGCAGGCGTTTTCGGCGGCCTCCAAATCGTCGTCCGTACAATCGGCAATCCAGCCAAAAGCCAACTTCTCATTGCCAAAGCGGATGGCACGAATAGCACGTGCGGGGTCGCCTGTCTTGCAAGCTTGGGTACAAGGGGCATCTTGGCACAGCAGACACCGGCAGGCCTCCTCAAAGATATTCATTCGCTTTTCCATAGGTGTATTTGTTAGTTTTGTTGTTCTTTAGCCTCCGTCACGAAACAGGCCACGAGGCCGTAGGTGATGGTGGGACGTATCCATATCTCCGTCAGCATATAGTTGGTGTACTCATCGACGGGTTCAAGAAAAAAGATGTCGTAGTTATAAAGCGCGGCGATGAGCATATCGATGATGCAGATGGTCCATAGGTTGCGCTTGGTGTAACTCTGCCAGTCCTTGCGTGCATAGAAGAATGTGAGGGTGCAAAGCAGCAGGACAGAGAGGACGAGACACGGGAGGCGCAAGGCGTAGCATTCTATAGGCGGCATAAAGAGAATATCGCGCAACAGCACGGTTATGCCTACAGAGATCGAGCACCAATAGTTGAAGCGATGGGTGTCCAGTCGGTTGAAGACGTACATCCATATCATGACCAGACAGGCAATATAGAAGCAATTGATCACAAGTTCCGGCCACGCTTCCTGCAATCCGAAATGCGCCACACCATAAAGCATGATGGCGACGGAGAGCATCGCAGCAACGGCAGTGATGACAATGTCGAAAATCTTAGTGCCCTTTTTGAATCTAATTTGCATAGTTTATTGTTATAAGGTTTAGCTGATTTTGTTCAAAAAACATGAATATAGATGATACGATTAGGTCGTTTGACAGGGCAAAAGTACAAAAAAAATCGGAAACGCGTTCCGATTTGTGAGGAAAAAAGTTACTTGATGGTAAGTTTTACCAGAAACTGCAGGTCTGGCTTCCATGGGGAGTCGATTTGCAGGGCACCTGAGGAGATGGCGGAGCGGTCGGAATAATGGGTGATGCCAAGTTTAGTCTGGAAGGTCCAACGGCCGTTGGAGGTGCGCAGGCGCAGGGTGGCAGCTAAGCGCTGACCACGTCCGTAGAGCTGCTGGAAGCCGAAGCTATTGAGCAGCGAAGGTTCGTAGAGGTAGAGGCGGCTGTTGAAGTCGGTGGTGCGGAAGAAAGCGGTTGCCAGTGAGACACGCAGCCTGGCATCGGTGGAGGTGTAATCCACGCGGGGCACGAAGGCAATGCCCGTGCTGGAGGCAGTTGCCGCGTCGGGTGTAGAGGGCTCATGGTAATGGTGCAGCGACACCGATGCCTGCACACTCCAATGATCCGTGAAGCCATGGACGTAGGTCGTGCGCAGCTGGTGGCTATAGTGGCGGCGGTCGCTTGACTCTTTGCTCTTGACACGGTAGCGGAGCAGGAGCGAGCGGCCCTGACGCGGTTGCCACTTCGTCTGAAGGAGTCCTTCCCAACCTGTTGAGGCACGGGTCATACTATAGCGCGGCCATGGCGAATAGAAGAAGTCGAAAAAGGCTCGCAGGGCAAAGGGGCCCAGACGGTCGGCATCAAAAAGCAACGCGAGGCCGCTCTCATTCTGCACTTCACTGTTCTCGCCGAAGGCTGAGGCGTGCGGCGCGAAATAGCGATAGGAATAGAAGCGCTGAATGGCCGTCAGCGATGTGGTGGGGCCGATATTCCATGCAATCTTGTTCAGCGTAGCCCACCCGCCGCCATGGAGGTCGAAGCTGCGCGCCGTTTCACCGCCGACGAACAGGCGGGGCGATCGGTAACCGTAGTCGAGGCTGACGGCGCCGAACTGATACCCCTCTGGCCGAATCTGCTGGTAGGCGCTCGTCCCTCGGCGGAATTGATGGTCGTAGTATTGGTAGAGCGCTGTGGCCCCTGCGTGCCAGCGCTGTTGTCGCCATCCGGCATGGACGGCCGTGGTGTGGCTGCCGAGCGTACCCTTGCGCGCCAGTTCGCCTGCCGTACGGTGCAATCCGCTGGTGGAGATGGTCGAAACGGTATTATCCTTGGCTACCGTGGCGTCAAGACGGCGATAGGAATAGAGGGCGGTGACGCTCCAATGCTTGCCGAAGTCGGCGGTGGCAGCTATGCCGCGCAGGAAATCCACCTCGTCGGTAGAGCGGTGGGGACGTATGCCGCCCTGCGTGCGCCACAGCGCCGTCATCGTCTTGTCGAAGAGAAGGCCGTTGTTGAGGACGAGGCCCTCGCCGAAGCCCGCCTTGAAATCGCCGACAAAGAGCTGGCGTAGCACGCCGATGTCCTTGATCATGATGTGCCCGCCGTAGCTGTCCCAGAAGGGGTTGTCGCGTGTGAAAAGCGCCTCGCCCGCATCCTTCTCTAACCGCAGACCGGCGTCGATATGGCGTCCCTGCTTCCATGTGTAGCGCAAGCGTTCGGCAATGCCGCGTCGCCAGGGCCAGCCCTCGCGTTGATAAAGCGGAATGTCCGTGCGCGTGAGGATGTCGTGCGAGCCCCGCCCCCACCAGCTTGTCTCGCGTCGTTGGTCGTGCGACGGCAACGAGGCAGGGTCAATGGTGAGGAAGAAACGCAGCCAGCGTCGGGCATCCGCACTGAGGGAAGGGATCAGCAGCAACTCACCAAGGGTGTAGAAAGCTTCGTGAAACGTGCGATACGTGAGGATATCATCAACAGTCCCTTCGGAGAGGAATGGGAGTTGCAAGAGCTGATCGCGGGTGGCACGGTTGAGGTCTATAGGGTTCTCATGCAACTCGTTGAACATCTCCATCTGTGCCTCCCACATCTGCGACTCAGCGTCCTCGCCGACAGCTTCGACGATGCCCTGTAAGACCTCTTCCCACTCCCCGTCGGCCTGTTGGGCACAAAGGGAAGTGGGAAGGAAGAAAAACATGATTCCGCAGGTGAAAAGTGCGCAGCGGAACATAAAGATATTAGAGGCTGATGACGTAAACCTGCAAGGTCTTGGCGGGCACGACAGCTTGGATAGCAACGCCCTGCTTGTCGGCGGCGACGGCTACCGTAGATGTGGCGGGAGTGACAACTTCGGGACGGCCAGGCATGTTCTCGGCATCATAGTCGGAACAGTCGAGGCTGGTGACGGCTGCCGTCGCGGGCCACGTTTTGGTCTTGAGTCCCGTGATGTTGATCTGAGCGGGCTGTGCCTCGCCTAAGGTGTTGACGAGCTTAACGATGATCTGGTTCTTCTGCTTGTCCATGACTGCGCTGGCAAAGACGCCGTCCTCGCCCTTGGGCACGGGATTAGGACTGGGCTTAGCCGACGGGGAAACCGTCGGGCACGAAACGGTCAAGGGCAGAACGTTGGTGCCGCGGTTGAGCATATAGAGCTGCTGCACATAGTACGAGGCAGTACGGGCGGTGGTGAGGTTGTCGTACCAGATGAGGTCGGGGCGCCATTGCCAGCCCTCGACGTGGGCAAACAGGGGAGCATAGGTGGCCATGTGTACGAGATCTGCGTTTCGCTCAATGTTGGTCATGAAGGCAGCCTCGTAGATGCTGGCACCGGCATGGTTGTATTTCTTGCCCTTGTCGTGGCAGGCCCATTCGCCAGCGAAGACGCGCGGACCGTCCTTCGTGTAGAACGTGCGGTCATCATAGCGGTTCATCCAGTTCTTATACCATTGAATGTCGCGGTAGTAGTGCTCGTCAACGAGGTCAGCCTTGAGGTCGCGCATGGCCTTCCAACCGTTGCGAAAGTGGTCATCCTCGGCGTTGGGGCCGCTGGTGCCGATGAGTTTGATCTCGGGGTGAGCCTTACGCACCTCGGGAGCGATGATGGCGAGGCGGTCGAAGAAGGGCTGTTCCCACTGCTCGTTGCCGATGGCCAGGAACTTGAGGTTGAAGGGAGCGGGATGACCCATGTCAGCGCGCAGCTTGGCCCACTTGTTGGTGGCGGGGTCGCCATTGGCAAAATCAATGAGATCAATGCAATCGTCGATAAACTGCTGCAAGCCAGCCTTGGTGGCGGGTGCATGGGCATCGTCGCCGTTCTGGAACTGACATGCCATGCCTACGTTCAACACAGGCAGCGGCTCAGCCCCGATCTCCTCAGCGAGCTGGAAATACTCAAAGAAGCCGAGACCGTAGGACTGGTAGTAATCGGGGAAGTAGCGATAGGTGAAGGTGTAATGCCAGCGGTTCTCGTTGAGGGGGCGGTTCTCGACGGGACCTACGGAGTTCTTCCATTGATAACGTGTTTCAAGGTCGGTGCCTTCAACGATGCAGCCGCCGGGGAAGCGGAACACACCGGGATGGAGGTCTTCAAGCGCCTGGGCTACGTCAGCGCGCAGGCCGTTCTCGTGACCCTTATAAGTCTTGACGGGGAAGAGGCTGACGTGCTCAACGTCGGTGGTCACCTTACCATCACCCCAAATGCGGAGGTGAGCCTTGGCAAAGGTCTTGTCGGGCTTGATGATGGCCGTGTACTTCTTCCATTCCTTGCCACTGATTTCTACGCCGGCGTTGCCCATCTTCTGGTCTTCGCCCATCGTAGCATTGTCGACGAGGTCAACCCACAGCTTAGCATTACCGCCATCGGGGACGCGTGCCCAGACGGAGAAGCGGTACTCCTCGCCGCCTTTGACGCCGATGCCGAAGAAGCCGTGGTTCTCAATCATCGTGTGCTTGTCGCGATGGCCGGAGGGAGCCAGACGGACGTAGTGAGGATTACGCTCAAACGGACCGTCGTTCATGAGTGTCACCTTGCCGGAGATGTCCCAACCGCAGAAATGATCGGGAAACTCAAACGAACGGTTCTTGATAAGCTCGGCATACAGACCGCCGTCTGCAGCATAGTTAATATCCTCGAAGAAGATACCCCACTGAGTGGGTTGGATGGTTGCACCAACCTTCTTCGCATTGACGGTGATGACGGTGGTAGCCTCACCCCCATCCCCTCTTCCGTGGGCGAGGGGAGCTGAAGCAGCGAAGAGATTGGCTGAGCCCAATAGGGCAAAAATAATAAAAGCTGTAGATTTCATAGATAAAGGGAATAGTGATTATTTGATTATTTTATGACCATTTTGCGGCCGTCCTGAATATATACGCCCTTGCGGAGGGGTGATGTCTCAGTAACTTGGCGCCCAGAGATGTCGTAGAGAGTGCTAACCTCACCCTGACGTGAGAGCGGAGCTGTCGGAAGGCTAATGCCATCAGGAAGGAGTTCGGCGTCGAGATAAACCGTATCTAAATCGGATTGCGTGCTCGTAACCTGTAGCCAAGGCGTTGCAGCAGGCTGAAGCGTACCGTTCTCAACGAGGCTGAAGACCAACAGGTTGGGGTCTTCAGGCGAGGGCTGTAGCTGGTAGAAACGGGTGTTGGCATTCGAGGCCGTGAGTTTCTGGCTGACGCGGTCGCCCTTGAGATAGGCGGCACTGACGCTGACAGGTGCCTTGGTGCTGGGGCGGAAGTTCACGGTCTGACCGGGTGTGCCCTTAATGACGACGGCGCTTCCGGCGGGCAGGGTGGAACCGGCGGGGATGACAGATTTGTTGAGTATTTGCGTAGTGCGGTTGACTCCCGTCACCTTATATGCCTTGACCTCTTCAGGTACATAAACCGGATAGGGCGTGTAAAACAGCGCCCAACCCTCATCGGGAATGGTCAATTGGCGCGTGTAGGCGGCAATGAGGTCATAAGAGAGGTGTGGCGGTTGGTTGTAGGCACAGTTTTGATTGATCACCTGCGCACGGTAGGCATAATTATCCATGAGATGAGGTACGAGGTAGTCGGTCTCATAGTTTGTCGCGTTGATGACAAGCTGGTAGTTGCCGCCGGCCTCTGTCCAGTTGACGATTTCCTCGCGCCAGTCGCCAAGCAAATCGCCGAGAACGCAGGGGTTGTATTTGGTGCTGTTGTTCAGATTGCCATAAGTGTAGTTGCCGCCATTGACTTGCATACGCCAGAAGCCGTTGGATTCTGCATTCCAATATTC
Source organism: uncultured Prevotellaceae bacterium (assembly GCA_947307015.1). GTDB lineage: Bacteria > Bacteroidota > Bacteroidia > Bacteroidales > Bacteroidaceae > Physcousia. The sequence continues at coordinate 11,963 of CAMZHV010000051.1, forward strand.
AAGGACGGATTTATCATAGTAGTCGTCGGCAAGCGTACCGTTCCAGAAGATACGGTTGTTGAGCGATGCTCCACCTCCGTGACTAACATTGTTGGCAATGAGATTGTTGCTGGTGTCGTAAATGGCAGACATATTGGCACTCATCTGCCAATAGGCATCATCGGCCTCAGGATTGAAATGGCCGATCAGTCCACGGCCTGTGTCGCTGTCGGCAGTCACGCGGAAAAGGATTTCTCCCGTGGCGGCATCACGCAGGTCGGCACCGTAAGGCGAGTGCTCGTGTACCATGAAATATTCGAGACCCGGTCTGGAAGGAATGAAATCGCTCAGATGGATGGCGTCGCCATGTCCGAATCCGGTGCGATAGAGCGTCGTACCGTCAGGCTTCAACGCACCTGAGCCATAGTGTATCTCCTGCCGTCCGTCGCCGGTTACGTCACCGATGCTGATCCAGTGTGCGCCTTCGCCATAGACAGACTTTGAAAGGTTTTTCACCGTGCCGTCGGCGTAGGTCACGGTGCCGCTGTTGGCAGCTGTTCCGCGATGCAACCACCTTAGTGTCAGGTTACTGCCATCCCAGTCATAGGCTCCTATCTTACAGCCGCTGTAATACCCTCGTGCAAAGATGGCCGAAGGATTGCCGTCCTCGCCGTCGAGCCACGCGATAGCCGCAAGATAACGCTCGGAACGGTTCTGATTCGAATCGCCCCAGAATCCGGTGCTCTCGTCGCCGTAGGCCGTATGATATTTGATGGTCTGTAGCTCAGCACCCGTCATGCCGTCGAACACCGTGATATACTCGGGTCCATGATCCTGCTTTCCGCGACCACTCTTGAGGTTGGCCGTGGGGTCATCGCCAGCCATGAGGACGTAGTTACCCTCGCCGTCAACGGCTCCCGGTGCGGTCTTCACCATGAACTCGCCATAGCCGTCGCCGTCGAGATCCCAGGCGATGAAGGGCGTAGTGTGTGCCGAGTTGAACATATTATGGCCCGTGTGGAGCATCCAGAGGCGTGTGCCATCCATCTTGTAGCAGCTGTAGAAGGCAGGTGAGGTAGTACCGCTGCTGGCCGCGTCTTTCTCGTTATTAGGCGCCCATTTCAGAATAATCTCATATTCGCCGTCGCCGTCCATATCGCAGAAGGAGGCGTCGTTGGGTGTATAGGTGGCTCCGGCCGAGGTGGGATCGACAGGAGCCCCACCCTGCAACGTGATGTATTTCACCTGATCGCTCCAAGGTTTGACACCTTCTTGTGTCTCAATGACATTGCCGTCGGCATCAAGCACTTCAAGCTTGTAGGCGGAAGAGGTCGAACCGGCCGTGTCAAGCCAGTTGGTTCGTGTGGTGATGGTGCCATCAAGCGTAGCACTATTCTTGATAAGCGTGGAGCCGCGATAGAGACGGAAGCGGGTTGTCGCCGGATCGTCGGTGGCCCGATAGCGCCAGCTCACGAGGACGCCACCCGTTACCTTTACCGCCATGAGTCCGCGGTTGAGCGGAGTGGCAGCGGGCTTGGGCGGGCGGTTGGTAACAACGAAACGAAGGCTGACGGTAAAGACGACCTGCCCGTCCCTGTAGGCTGTGAAGGTCGCAATCTTATTGTCATAGCTGACGGTGGCTGTATAGCCATCAGCTGCGGTGACGGAGAAATCGGTGGGGTCGCCAATGAGCTTGTCCGGCCAGGTCGCCGTGTCCCCGTTCTTGAGCCCGCCTATAGCTTCGAGCAGATTGCCAGCAGAGCACGAGGCAGCGGTGAAATAGTGGGAAGCATCAAAGATGGGTTCATCGCTCTCGCCGCCGATGGTGACGTTGCGGAAGCAGATACTTTTGGGATTCTCGTTGTCCTGCCCATTGAAGTTGTACACATAGAGGATAATCTGAAAATTCTTTCCCGACTCAACCAGGACATCAGAAAGCATATAGCTGTGATGGCTGAAACCCGTAGCGTTCGTGGAGCTAATCTTATTGCGCAAAGGCGCGACAGCGGTGGCCAAAGCCGTCTCGGCACCCGCCGCATTCTTGATATAGACATCGAAGTTACCACCGTCGGTTCCGCATTTGACCGCATCAAATTCTATCAAGGTGGGCTTGAAGGTGTGCCCAGCCGTCGGCTTCAGGGTAAAGGTGACGCTGTGGCCAGCCGTCTTCGACGTGACACGTGTCGAAGGGGTCAACTGGACGAAGGGAGGGTCGTAGGTAACGGCGTTGTAGCCCGATTCGGCACCGCTGTTCGTCATCACCGCAGTAGCCGTGAGCTTCGAGCCGAGCGTGAACGAGGGTGTGATGTAAGCTTCTGCGCCTGTGGTGGGGTTGCAGGTGCTGAGGTTGTCTTTATCGGACAGCGGCCAGCAGACATCGATGTGGTCGGCAAAGAGAGGGAGTTGTAGTGACAGCGTCACAACAAACAAGAGGACGCGAGACAGTACTCGTTTCATTTTCAGATGTGTTATCAAAGAATATTTTTATTAATTAGTAGCCTATGAGGATTTGGTTTTATATGCTCATCATCGTCTTCTTCACCTATTTCGGCACAAAGATAACAAAAAGTCCCTTCGGAGCCGTTACCGAAGGGACTTTATTCGTTAATTTTTACGTTTTTTTATTATTTAGCAGTAAAGGATGAGACAACGTTTGTGGTGCCCTTGTGTGAGCTGCCGATGTAGAGGCCGTGCCAGACGGTGGTAGCATCGGTGGGCTCCGTGGTAGATGACATCACTTTGTACTTGGAGCTCTTCACCATTCCCTTGGCGGTGATGAGCGTGCAGGTACTATTGATGGCAACGGGCAGCTGATAGGTGATGAGGTTGTTGTCCGAAGCGTCGGATAACGTGTTGTAAACATTGGCTTTGTAGGAAACGGTTCCAGCAAAGGTGTAGCCTTGTGCTGCATTGGAGATGGTACCTGTGGCGCTGCTCTGCTTGCCGCCGGCACCGATGGCATAGCCTGTACCGGTGATGGCGATATAGTTGTTGTTGTCGCAGTCGAAAGCCTCGTCGGGGTCGCCCTTGGTCATGTAGGCCAGCACGCAGCCGTTGCCGATGGTGACGGCTCCCGTTGAACCGAGGTTGCTGTCGATGGCATCGTTGCCTGTGCTGTAGCAAACGGTGTAACCGCCGTCGAAGATGATCTTACCGGCTGAGTTGATGCAGTCGTCGTAGCACTTGAAGTAGTGCTTGCCGCCGGCGATGGTGATGGTGGACTTCGACTCTAATCCCTCAGAACCGCTTTTGGATGTGCTCACCTCCGTCGTGCCGCCATAGAGCGTGGCAGCGCAGATGGCACGGATGGCTTTAGCTTCGGAATTGCTGTAGGTGCTGCCCGTCGTGGTCACGGTGAGGGTCGGACCTGTGCCATCGCTAAGACCTTGCGTGTATGTTCCTTTGATATTTGTCCATGATGAACCGCCGCCAGGGCCGCCTCCGCCGCCACCGGGCCAACCGCCACCGCCGCCAGGCCAACCGCCGCCACCGCCGGGCCAGCCACCGCCTCCGCTGCTACCGCTGGAGCTCTTCTCGCCATAGCCTGCTGCGATACCTTTGCCTGCATTGCCGCTCATGTTGATGGTGATAGCGCCTGCGTTGAGCGCCATATTCAACGCTTTCAGACCTTTCGCTCCCTTCACATCAGAGGAGATAGTGGTGGGCGCTGCGCTGTTGTTGATGGTCAGCTCGCCGCCGTTGGTCACGATGTCCCAAGCCGAGATACCACGGCCTGACGTGCCCTTGACAGTAGCTTGGATAGTGCCTCCGTTGATGACAACCTTCCCACCCTTGAGCGCAGCCACATAGGACGGGTCTGTCGAGTCGCTGGTGTCCACAGCACCACTAACCGTGAGCGTCAGCGTGCCGTCGTTGACAACGAGTGTCGAGTCGGCCTTGATACCCTTGGCGCCTGCTGCCGTGGTGGTGATCTCGAGCGTACCTCCATCGATATAGATATTGCCGCTGTCCTCGCCATCATGGTCGGCAATCTCTCCCGTGGATGTTTCGCCGTCAATGTCGCATTGAATGCCGTCGTCGCCTACGCCCTTGATGGTGACAGAGCCGCTCTGCATGAGGAAATATTCGTCGCACGAAAGACCGTCCTTGACCGCGCTGGCCACGTTGATGGTGGCGTTACGCAGCGTCATATATTCTGCGCTCTTGATGGCGTGGGCATACTTGCCGTTGACGGTGAGCGTACCTTTACCCTTGAGCTCAAGATGACCTTTACAGTAGAGCGCCGACTTCTGTGCGAGAGCATCGGAAGGATTGGCGCAGTCCGTAAGCACGTTTGTTGTCTCGTTCTTCACGCTGAAATCGATGCGCTTACCGTCCATGATGCAGATGGCAGCACCGGAATAGACGGGCGTAGCGTTGGTGAGCGTCAGTCCGCGAAGCTCCACGGTGGCTTTGTAAGAGCCGCTCATGTAGAACTCGCCATCGGTGCTGGTGCCAGAGAGGCTATAGGTGATCTCCCTGTCCACGTCGGCGCTCTGTGCGATGCTCACGTGAGCACCTGAGATTGTCGGCGTGACCCAATGGGCAATATCGCCAGCTACATAAACCTTGGCTGCTGTGCCGTCATACGCCACACTAACAGTAGTTGAATCAACCTCCGTCGCGTCAATATAGATTCGCGTAATATCGCTGATGGCGAATGTCTTATGTTCAATGGTTAGAGTTGTACCTTCAGCGTAAGTCATCTCACCGACATCTGATGCGGGGAACTGATAGGTCACATCACCCACGACCACGTTGAGCGTCTGTGCCGTAGCGGTGATGACCAACAGGAACAGGAGGCATATAGAAAGGAATGTCTTTTTCATGGCTATTTGACGGTAAGTTTTTGAGTTGTGTTATTGACGCGAAGAACATAAACTCCTCTCTTGAGCATCGCCTTCGCCTGGGTTAGGGAATCGTACTGTCCGATAAAGACGCCGGAGAGGGTGTAGGCCTTTACGATTTGAGCGTTAAGGGTTGAGGAGCTACCAAGGTTACGAATGGCATCAACCTCAGGCTCGCTGACGGTAAGCGTGTAGGCCACTTCTCCAGCCTTGTATGTGTCGTCACCAGCGAAGGAGGCTGTGATGGTGGCTGTTCCGGCTCCGAAAAGTGTCACATTCCCTTGGTCGTCAACGGTGGCTACGCTCTCGTCGCTGCTCGTCCATACGAGCGTGAGGGCGTTAGGATTTTCTATCGTAGGAATCGTGAATTCCTCACCTAAAACAGCAGTGATATCTGCTGCTTCATCGGCTATAGCCAGCCCACATTCTTGCTTCTCGGGTGTTACGGGCGAAACCGTCGCCGTCTCCGCGAAGGTCATCGTGGCAAGATCTGCGAGGGTGAGCGTCGTCGTACCATCACCATTCTTGGCGACAAGCTGCCCGTCGGCGAAGGTGATTTCGAGTGCAGAAACGCTAACAGTCGTCTGCGTGCCGTCGGAAGCTGAGAAAATGAGGTACGGATAGGTGTAGTCGTCGGCCCACATCGTGGAGATACCAACTGCTACAAGCGTCATAAACAACAGTGTCTTTTTCATATTCTATGCGTTTGCTGTTTTTCGGCGGCAAAAGTACACAAAATGTTTCATACACGACACCTGTTTGGTCGTTTTTTCAACGAAAAGGCAAAAACGAGCCACGAACGGAGCAGCACCTACTACCCCGTTCGTGGCATATTCAATGGTTGTCGCCTTTCTTCTAATTATCTGGAAGCGTAAGGCATGACCAGCATACGGTCGAGATCCGGCATCCAATCGTTGGGATTGTAGAGTCGGATGGTGTTGAGGCCGCGGTGCAGGGCTACATTGACAGAGATATGTCCCTTGGCACCCCAGTCGCGGGAGTGCGTCGCGAGCGTCGTGACATGTTCGCCATTAACCTCAAGTTCCATCGAACGGTCCTCGCCGCCAAAGTAGTCGAAGACAAGCTTGTATGATCCCGATTTAGGCACGAAGACATCGCGCCACTGAATGTCGTTGTCGGCACGACCGCCGAGCCAGCAGGCCTTGTAACCACCAAAAGCGTTGTCATCGGCGAAGAAAACAGCCGACTTCTCGTTCTGGTTGTTGCGCAGTTCCTGATAAGCGGGCAGGAAAGCGGTCTCAGCCTCATAGACTACGCGGGGGATGCGGCGCTCACCCTTGGCACGCAGGATCTTGGTGCCGTGGGCGGGAACGTTGAAGAGCACGGGCTCCGTGGTCGTCACGAACTTCTCCTGACGGAAGCAGTCGTAGTACTGAATATTTCCGCTGAGCTCCAACGTGAAGGGGTGCAACAGCACGTGCTGCTCCTCGTCGCTGGGATTGTAGACAGCGAAGGCGCGTTCTGTGCCGCCACGTTTCTTGATGTCCTTAACCAAGATATAACATTCGCCTTGCTTCTCAGCGATGTAAGCCTGCAGGTGCAGCGGGTCTTGGTTCAGGGCGATGAGGTCTTTATTGCAGAGCAGCTTCAGGGATTCGGGACGAATCTTAGCCATATCGCAGCCGATGAGCAGGGGCGAAGCCATGATACACCACATGCCAAAGTGTGTCTCGTCCTCAATCTGTGACATGGAACGTCCTACTTCGAGCATATCCATATCATTGTAGTGGCCGTCATGGCAGAAAGCGCTGAGGTACAGGTTCTCTGCCAAGATGCCCTTAACGCTCTTCCAGGCATCGTAGATGTCGCCTGTCGTGCGCCATGAGTCGGCGACGTCGGCACTCCACGTACCGGGATAGGCCCAGCGGCACATGTTATATACGATGCCGGGCTTGCCACAGTTCTTGATGGCGTTGGAAATCTTGGTGTACTGTGTCTGCTCATCGAGGTGCATGTGCGCGCCGCCACAGTAGTCCACCTTAATGAAATCAAAATCCCAATCGATGAAATAGAGGTGACAGTCCTCATCCTCGTGACCAGCGAAACCTACGCCGAGGCCCCAAGCGTGACGGTTGCCCGAACCACAGGTGTTGTCGCCGGCATCGGAGTAGATACCAGCCTTCAGGCCAAGGCCATGGATGTAATCGACGAGCGGACGCATTCCATTGGGGAACAGCTTGGTGTTCAGGCGCAGTTTGCCGTCGGCACCGCGTCCGTCCCAGTAGCCGTCATCGATATTGATGAACTGATAGCCAGCGTCCTGCAAACCGCTCTGGTGCATGGCGTCAGCCTGCGACTTGATGAGTTCTTCGTTGATGTTGAGGGCGAAGGTGTTCCACGAACTCCAACCCATGGTGGGTGTGCGCTGTGCCAGTGCCGTAGCGGCAACAGCGAGCATCAGAAAGAGGATATTTTTTCTCATAACTTTACTAATAAAGTTGGTTAGAAAAAGGGTTATTTTGCTATTTTTGTATGCAAAGTAATAAAAAAGGTATGAAACGGCCAAATCTTTTGCCTAAATCTTCACATTTTTATGTAGGTATTCATAATTAGTTTTATCACCACTGCTCGTCAATATACTCGGATAGACGGCGGTAGAAGGGCATACGGCAGAGCGTGGAGCGATCGCCTAATATAATAAGTTTCATGCGCGCACGTGTGATGGCAACGTTCATGCGACGCAGGTCGCGGAGGAAGCCAATGTCGCCCTGCTCATTGCTGCGCACAAGGCTGATGACGATGACGTCACGCTCCTGTCCCTGGAAACCATCGACGGTGTTCACGGTGATGAGCGAGCGGAACGGTTTCCAATATTTGTCCTGCCGCAGCAGGCGGCGCAACAGCTGCACCTGCCCCTTATAGGGTGAGATAATACCCACATCGACACGCTCCTCCAAGATCCTGTCCTTCCCTATCTTGTCGAAGTAACATTGCAAGGTTGCAAGGGTCAGGTGGGCTTCAGCGACGTTAACCTTAGATAAACCGGAAGAAGACTCTCCCCCCGCCCTCCCTATAAGGGAGGGAGCGGTTACCTTTGACCATGAAAGAGCACTGCTTTCAGAACATTCTGCTCCCTCCCTTATAGGGAGGGCGGGGGGAGAGTCCTCTACCCACTCCACCGCCGTATCCCAATCCAATATCCCCCTATACTTGACCTCTGGCGCACTTTGCAGTTTGCCTTCATAGAACTCGCGGTTGGGAAATTGCATGATGGTGTCGCACATCCGGTATTGCACCGTAAGCAGCGACACAACCCGCGGCTTATTCTCAACGATGTATTGCATCAGCGTCTTGTCCAGACCGCCACGCATAGCCTCAGGCGACTTGATGGTCGGTGGCAGTTGGCGATGGTCACCGGCAAGGATGACGCGGTGCGCCTTGCGGATGGCTATCCAGCTGGCCGCTTCAAGGGCTTGAGCGGCCTCATCGATGAAGAGCGTGCCGAATTTCATGCCCATGAGCAGACGGTTAGCAGAGCCCGCGAGCGTGCTGGCGATGACTTTGGCGTCACCGAAGAGGGCTTGGTTGATGGTGTATTCGAGGTCTACGGCACGATCCTTGAGGCGTGCAATCTTCTGATGACGGCTCTCGCTGCTGCCGCTCTTGGAGGCATAGATGTCTCGGATGGCCTTGCGTACAGCCCACAACTCGGTGTAGAGCGGATGACTCTCAAAGCGGCGTTCATAGGTGAACGACAGCATCTTATCCGTCACGCGCGTAGGATTCCCGATGCGCAGCACGCTGACGCCGCGGTCAACGAGCTTCTCTGCTATCCAGTCCACGGCCATGTTCGACTGCGCACACACCAACACCTGATTCTCGCGACGAAGGGTCTCATAGATTGCTTCCACGAGCGTCGTGGTCTTGCCCGTGCCCGGAGGACCGTGAACAACAGCTACATCCTTGGCCCATAGCACTTCATTCACAGCAGCTTGTTGGCTTGTGTTCAGCCACGGGAAGCGCACGGGGGCGAAGGTAAATTTACCACAGGGAAGCGTGGAATGGAACATCTCACGCAGGTCGGCCAAACGACCGTTCTTGGCGTTGATCACTTCATCCAATGCTTCAAACATCAGATGGTACGTCTGTTCGTCCAAATACAATTGCACACCCAGGCGGTACGCCTCGCGAATCTGCTCCAAAGCTCCAGGCGAAGGCAATGCAATCACCATCCTATCCTCCTCCACATAACTCACCTGCCCTACAAACTTATAATAATGAAGCATACCGCCAGAGCCGTGGAAGTCACCTGAAGCATCTTGCGAGAAGAAACAGACGGGTTTGCCGGGTTCAAACTGCGACGGCTCATCCCGTTCCGTAGCCGTTTCTGCAGATTCCGAACGGGAAACCTCCACCACCAACTGATCCAACGAGTTATGATAGCTACGTCCAAGCGTCAGCGGGTACCAAGCCATGCCGCGTTGCACCTTTCGTTCGACGCCCGTAGCCTCGGTGAGCCGCTGGAATTCCTCCTTCTCGTAGGCATATTCCATTTGCAGCAGCGCCCGCTGTCGTTGCAGTATTGTGATGGGACTTTCAGCCATTTCTTCCTTTCTTTGGCGCAAAGGTACGGAATAAATCCCCTCCCACCAAATTTCTATCGCAAAATGTTTTCAGCACCCCTCCTAAGAGTCTACGCCTACCCTCCTAAGAGTCTACGGCTACCCTCCTAAGAGGGTACGCGCACCCTCCTATGAGGCTCACACGTATAGGCATTTTGGCGAAAACCTATAGGCATTTTGGCGAAAACCTATAGGCGATTTACCTCATACGACTATACGTGTGGCGATGTACGACTGTACGTGCGACGCTCTACGAATGTACGTGTGATGCGATTCCAGAAAATCCAGCCATTTATCAAAAAGGTTTCAGGTTTCAGCTTAGGGGTTTAATCAATTGTTGTTCAAACCTATACAATCTGAACCTTTGCGTTTGAAGTTTCAGCAGGTTTCAGGAGGCTTCAGCCAATACAAATATATTTCTCTCACCGTGCAAAGTTAGAGTGAAATTCGTGGTGCCTGAAGCCGGCCCAACGGGGATTGTCCGTGGCTGGGCGTAGCGTGAAACTATCTTAAAGAC
>CAMZHV010000052.1 GCA_947307015.1 uncultured Prevotellaceae bacterium
CGTCCTTGGTGAAGTAGCGCTCCATGGTGTGCATCATCATGTCGGTGACGCCGGCGGCCGTCTGATAGGGCGGGAGTGTGAAGGTGCGGCGCGGATTCATGATGGCAAAGCGGGGACGCGAGAGGTCGTTGCTGTAGCCCAGCTTCACGTCGCCGTCCTCATTCGTGATGACGCTGGCCTCGCTCATCTCGCTGCCAGCAGCGGGGATTGTCAGTACGGAGGCCACGGGCAGCATCGTCGTCGGATGGGCCTTGCCAAGATAGATGTCCCATACATCGCCCTCGAAGCAGACGCCATAGGCGATACACTTCGCGGAGTCAATGACGCTGCCGCCTCCCACGGCAAGGATGAAGTCGACGCCCTCCTGACGGCACAGCGCGATACCTTGCTTCGCCAGCGAGAGGCGTGGATTAGGCACAACGCCACCCAACTTGACAAAGGGGACGCCAGCCTCCGTGAGCAAGTCGCAAATCTTGTCGAGGAGTCCGGAACGCACGGCACTCTGTCCGCCGTAGTGTACCAGCACCTTCGTGCCACCATATTTCCTGACCAGACGAGCCACCTGCTCCTCGGCCTGTTCGCCAAACACCACTTCGGTCGGCGCGTAGTAATTGAAGTCTCTCATGTAAGAATCTGATAATGTGAGATTAAAAAAGTGTTTGTGCTTGATCTGACGATGGTGCCGCCGTTGACGCTGTGCGAGGTTTACGCATCAGTTCACCTTGAAGGGTGAGATGGGGCCTTTGGGCTGAACATCCTCGGGTAGCGCGATGACGCCATTGGCCTTCTCGTAGTTCGCCATGTTCTGTTCCAACAGACGCATCAGGCGCTTGGCCTGAACGGGCGACATGACGACGCGGCTCTGCACATTGGCGCGTGGCATACCAGGGTGGTGGAACACGAAGTCCATGATAAATTCTGTCGGCGTGAAGCCCATGATGGTCAGGTTGGAATACACGCCCTTCTCCACTTCAGGAGTCATGTTCACCTGCACCTGTCCTTGCTTTTGCTGTTCGTTGTTGTTTGCCATAATGAATGATATTTTTTATTGTATAATGTTCGCGCGAGAGGTGTCACAAGTCTGCACATCTTGAACGGGCTGCTCATCCTGTACGGCCTGCACGGCTTGCACTGTCTGCACGGCTTGCACTGTCTGCACGGCTTGCACTGTCTGCACGGCTTGCACATTTTGCACGACCTTCACCTCCTGCATGGCCGCGACGCTGTCGCTGTCGACCTGCTCAGCCTCCTCCTCGGACGACGGCTCGGCAAGCATATCGAAGGAGAGGGAGTCGAGTTCGGCGGTGTGGCCCGTGCGTGTCCCGCAAGCGGCCATACACATACAGGTCAAGGCGAGTGCAAGGGTGAAAAGCTTGTTCATTTTCTTTGTTTTTTGCGTGTGACAACGCATAAAATGCGCTTTGCGGGCACAAATGTAGCGCAAAAGGTACAATGAATTGTCATCTTTTGTGCTAAAATGTGTGAAGTTTAAGGTTTTTAGGCTATCTTTGCACCGCATTATCGATGAGAAACAGGATTCGGAACATATTATTCTTCATCGGGCTGGCCGCTGTGGTGGTCATGCTCGTCACGTTCGACGTGAGTTGGGAGATGCTGTGGGACAGCCTGCAACGCACGGGTTATTGGCTTGTAGCCATCGCCCTGCTCTGGTGCGGGCTATACATGATGAACACACTCACCTGGCGCATCATCCTCAGCGAGAGCGGCCCTTGCGACGTTCCTTTCTGGAAGCTGCTGAAGCTCACCGTCTCGGGCTTTGCCTTGAACTACGCCACGCCTGTGGGTCTGCTCGGCGGCGAACCCTACCGCATCATGGAACTGACACCTCACGTGGGCGCACAGCGGGCCACCTCTTCCGTCGTGCTCTTCGCCATGATGCATATCTTCTCGCATTTCTGGTATTGGGTCACAGCCATCGTCTTGTGGCTCCTACTCATGCCGCTGAATCTTGTGATGGCCACGGTACTCGGGCTGTCGAGCGTGTTCTGCGCGGCAGGCATCTATCTCTTCCTCAAGGGCTACCGCAACGGCATGATGGTGCGTGCCATACGCTGGGCAGGTCATATCCCGGGGTTACGTTCGTGGGCCAAGCGCTTTGCCGACCAGCACGCCGAGGATCTCTCGAAGATTGACGCGCAGATTGCCGAACTCCACACGCAGAGCCGCCGCTCGTTCTACGCTTCGTTTTTTCTGGAATACTTTGGCCGCATCCTTCAGTCGCTGGAGATTTTCTTCATCCTGATGCTCCTCGGGGTCGACGGCGGATGGATGGGATTCGTGCACAGCCTGCTCATCCTCGCCTTCACGTCGCTCTTCGCCAACCTACTGTTCTTCATTCCCTTACAGCTTGGCGGTCGCGAGGGCGGCTTCGCGATGTCCACAGCCCAGCTCGGTCTGACGGGCGGCACGGGACTTTTCGTGTCCATCATCGTACGCGTCCGCGAGCTCTTCTTCACCTTGCTCGGCATCTTACTGATTAAAATAAAAAACACATAACGAATCAATGAACTATCGACAATCGGGCATCCTTTGCCTCATCATCCTGCCGTTCCTGCACGTCAGCACCTTGGCCGCCGAGGAGGCGGACAGCACGCGGCGCGACTGGCTCCGCGAGACGGAGGTGGCTATCGAAGCCTCGGGCACTGCCTCCAAAGGCGACTTCGCCCCCCTATGGCTCACAGCTAATCGCTATGGAATGAGTAGCGTACGTCCCTTCTCCGCCTACCTGCGGGCAAGCATTGGACGCGACATCACCCACGACGCCGCACGCGACTGGCGCATTGGTTACGGCTTGGACGTAGCCATCACCGCAGGCCATGAGCGCCGCGGCATTCTTCAACAATATTACGTCGAAGGCGCATGGAGGAATATCCGCCTCACTATCGGTGCCAAGCAGCAACCTTTGGAGATACTGAACCCGGAGCTCGGCAGCGGCGAGATGAGCTTAGGCATCAACGCCCGTCCCGTGCCGCAAGTGCGTCTCGACATCGACTGGTTCTCATTCCCAGGCACGAAAGGATGGTGGAAATGGCGGCTGTTCGGCTCGTATGGATGGAAAACAGACGGGCCGTGGCAGGAGTCATGGGTGGAGGAAGGCAAACACTACACACGCCACTCGCTCTACCACGAGAAAGCGCTCTATTGGAAGTTCGGACGGCCGGACATCTTCCCGCTGACCTACGAGTTTGGCCTGCGCATGGCCACGGAATTTGGCGGCGACTTTTATAATTACTCCCGCACCGGTTCATACCTCCACGGCGCAAGAAATCTTAAGGCCTACTGGCAGGCACTCACCGAACAAGGCTTTGATGAAACCGACGGCCACAATCCCAACGTAGCCGGCAACACCGTCGGCAGCTACATCATGCAGCTCTGCTATCACGGCAGTCGCTGGCAGGCACGCGCCTACTGGGAACGCTTCTTCGAGGACCATTCGATGCTCACCGTGCAATACGGCATCCGCGATATGCTTATCGGCGGCGAGGTCACCGTGCCCAAGAATCCTTTCCTGACTTCTGTCGTGCTCGAATTCATGTCATCCACCGACCAGAGCGGAGCCGTCTTTCACGACCCGACGAACAATATTCCTGAGAAGGTGGCAGGGCGCGACAATTACTACAATCACAACCTTTTCTCCGGATGGCAGAACTACGGGCAGACCTTCGGCAACCCCTTCTTCACGTCGCCGCTCTATAACGCAGCCTTCGGAGAAGACCACAACCTCAATTTCTACAACAACCGCATCAAGGCTTGGCATTTCGCACTCGCCGGCGATCCTTCACCCGAATGGCACTGGCGCGCCAAAGCTTCTTTCACCCGCAACTGGGGCACATATTACGTTCCCTTTGACGAGATTCGTCATCAGCAATACTTCATGGCCGAAGCCACCTACCGCCCGCGCTGGGCTACAGGCTGGCAGGCTTCCCTCGGCGTGGGACTCGACCACGGCGACCTCATCGGCAACAGCGTCGGCACACAGCTCACCATCCGCAAATCCCTAACACTGAAGAAATGAAACGCACATACATCTTCCCCCTGTTCCTCGCTCTCGTCACCTTCATCGCCTGCGACAAAGTTCCCGCTAACGGCGACCTCGACGGCATGTGGCAACTCCTGTCCATACAGACCCCCGACTCCATACGCGACATGAAGGACAAAGGCGTGTACACCAGCTTCCAGCTCAACCTCATACAATGGAAAGCGAAACGAACCTTCTTCTCGCATTTCACCCACACTGCCGACTCCATCATCATCTACGACATCTCTTATTCTGCCAGCAATGATGATTATAACAACTATTTGGTGACACCTAAAGATATGGATAATGGAGTCTTTGACAGTTTTGGCATTCACAGCATCAACCCGCGATTCCGTATTATGAAGCTTAACAGCAGCGTCCTGGAGCTCCAACAGGCCGACACAACGCTCCGATATCGTAAGTTCTGACAAAAAACACATCTTTTTCCTCAAATCCTTTCTCTTCTTCGGAGAAATGTGTAATTTTGTCGCGGTTTAAGCACCAAGGACATGTCTAAGCTACTCGACAATGTGCGCTCGACCATGAAGTCCCCCGATACTGAGGGACGCTTCGAGTTGCTCTTCACGCGCACTCCCGGCTACCTCTGGGCGCGCTTCTTCCGCGTCCTCCATGTCCATCCCATCGCCGTCACGCTCATCAGCATCGTTCTCGGCGCCGCTTCTGCCTTTTTCTTCGTCAAGACGGACCTCGTGAGCAATATCATCGCAGTCTCGTTGCTCATCGTAGCCAACTGGTTCGACTGTGCCGACGGCCAGCTCGCCCGCATGACAGGGCAGAAAACGCTCATCGGGCGCATCCTCGACGGCTTCGCGGGCGACGTGTGGTTTCAGTTCATCTATGTTGCCCTGGCGCTGCGCCTCACGCCCACGTGGGGTATCTGGGGCTGGCTCCTCGGTGCCTACGCCGGCTACTGGTGCCACATCCGTCAGGCTAACCTCGCCGACTACTACCGCAACCTGCACCTCTTCTTTCAACTTGGTTCCGAACGCAGCGAGCTCGACCGCAGTCACCTCCTGCGCCAGCGTTACGACGCCCTCCGCTGGCAGTCCCGTGCGTGGTTCGAGAAGCTCTACCTTTTCTTTTACATCCGCTACACTCTTCGTCAAGAGCACATGACGCCCCGCTGCCAGCAGATGCTCAACGTTCTCTTGCCCAACCCCATCCCCGAAGACATACGCTCGGAGTTCGTCGGTCGCAGCCGTCCCATGATGCCTGCCTGTCAGGCCCTCACCTTCGACCTGCGCATCGCCGTCCTCTACCTTACCGCCCTCCTCAACATCGTTTGGGTCTATTTCCTCTTCGAGGGCATCGTCCTGCAAATCATCTTCTTCCGTCTGCGCCGCCGCCATGAGCAGCTCTGCGCTGACATCACCAAACGCTTAGCTCATGAATAAATCCCAGCATATAGCCCTTATCCTCGCCGGGGGCGAAGGCACACGCGCCGCACAGAGCATACCCAAGCAGTATGTCCAGATAGAAGGCATACCCATCCTTGCCTACACCATACGTGCCTTTGACCGCCATCCGCTCATCGACGACGTCTTCGTCGTCTGTCGCGACGAATGGGCCGATCTGGTGCGTCGCACAGCCACCGAGCTCGCTTTCAAGAAGTTCCGTGGCACCATTGCCGCTGGCGACACCAGCCATGCCTCCATACGCAATGGCGTTCAGGCGCTCGCAACCCTCAACGCCTCTTCCTCAGCCTTACCTACCACACCGCTCTCTGACCCTATCGTCCTCGTACATGACGGTGTCCGACCCCTCGTGTCCTCCGCCATCATCGCCGATGCCATCGCTGTATGTCAGCGCCACGGCAACGCCATCGCTGCCCAACAGGGCGAGGAGGCATATATGACGGGCGATGCCGTCAAGGCCACCAGCATGATCCCTCGCGAAGAGCTCTGGGGCGCACAGACACCGCACACCTTCCACCTCAGCACGCTCGTGCAAGTCTTCGACGAAGCGCAGGCACGTGGCATCAACGACTCGCAGTCGCTCTACACGCTCATGGCCGAACTAGGTCACTGGCCGCTTTACAAGTCGCGTGGCGAGCGTGTCAACCTCAAGATCACTCACCCCGAAGACATCTGGCTTTTCTCACGCCTCGTCAGCGTGCTTTAGCAGCCCAAACACTCATGCGACAGCCCATCTCCCGCGTCCATAAGATCACGTCATCGTTCCTGCTCTGCGTCGGCATGAGCACCCTGCTCACCGCCTGCTTTCAGGACGGGCCTTCCGAGGCCGAGCTTTCTGATTTCGGAGAATATGTCTACGCCATCGACACGCTGCAACTGGAGCAGGACGTGAAGAAGCTTCTTTCAGCCGACACTGCCTCCTTCCCTGCCGCCTCCACGCTCGCGTCAGCCGCCTCCGCCGTGCGCAAACACTATGCCGCCGCACCCACGGAGGCCTTGTGGTTCACACGCATGGGGCTCTCTTCTGACGCCGACAGCCTCCTGTCCATACTCCGTCGCGAACTGCCCCGCCATGGACTCGACAGCGCCACGTTCTTCATACCCGCCATAGCAGAAGACCTCTACGTGGTTCGCGCCTTGGCCTTCGACTCGCTCGGTCTGGACATCAACGATGTCCTCACGCGCCTCGACTACCACCTCTCGCAAGCCTTTATGCGCTACGCTGTCGGCCAGCGCTACGGCTTCGTGCGCCCCGATAGGCTCTTGAACCGTCACGACACGAAACCCAATGGCGACTACGCCCGTCTCTTTGATTTTGCCGTCACAGCACCCGACTGCGACGAAGCGCTCAAGGCACTGACTTCCGACGAGCGCATCGACTACCTCCTTGCTTCGGCACCGCAGTCACCGCTCTATCAGGCTCTTCAGGCTCAGTTGGCCACGACTGCCAGCGCAACACAGCGCCGCACCCTCGCCATCAACCTCGAACGCTGCCGATGGCAAGGCGCACAGCCCGAAAGCCAAGGACGGCGCATCCTCGTCAACATTGCCGCGCAGCAGCTCTGGGCTATCAGCCCCGACACCATCCTCGACATGCGCATCTGCTGCGGTGCCACCCCGACGAAGACGCCGCTCCTACACAGCGAGATCACGCATATCGATGTCAACCCA
Source organism: uncultured Prevotellaceae bacterium (assembly GCA_947307015.1). Lineage (GTDB taxonomy): Bacteria > Bacteroidota > Bacteroidia > Bacteroidales > Bacteroidaceae > Physcousia. The sequence continues at coordinate 7,147 of CAMZHV010000052.1, forward strand.
GCCTGGGTCATACCACAGACCATCATCAAGGCGGAGGTGTCTGCCCATGCCGGCGACTCTGCCTACTTCGCACGCCACCGCTACACCATCGTCAACTCCAAAACGGGTGCTACGCTGAACCCAGCCAAGGTCACCGCCGACCAGCTCCGCTCCGGCTCCCTGCGTGTCAGCCAGCAACCCGGTGCAGGCAACTCGCTTGGACGCATCATCTTCCGCTTCCCCAACGATTTTTCCGTCTACCTCCACGACACCTCCAACCGCAGTGCCTTCCAGCGCGAACGCCGCACCCTCTCCCACGGTTGCGTGCGCGTGCAGAAACCCTTCGAACTCGCCTGCTTCCTCCTCCCCGAGGCCGACGAGTGGACGCTCGAGCGCTTCCGTCTCTCCATGGACCTGAAGCCCACCACCGACCGTGGCCGCCAATACCTCAGCGACCACGCCGACGATCCCCGTCCCCTCCGCCTCATCAACCGCCACAACGTGAATCCCCATATCCCCGTTGACATCACCTATTTCACCGCCCTACCCAACCCCATCACCGGCACCGTAGAGTTCTGGCCCGACCTCTACGCCTTCGACGCCCTCCTCGCCCCCTCCCTTCCCCTTCCATAGGAGTGAGCGCCGAAACCTATAGGCTTATCACCAATAACGCCTAAGGGTTTTGGCTAAAACGTCTAAGACAATTAGCCAAAACCCTTAGGGTTGTAAAAGGGGTATAGACGTTTTGCCTCATACGTATATACGTGTGGCTTCATACGACTATACGTGTGGAGATGTACGACTGTACGAGTGTGGCGATTCTGGAAAATCCAGCCATTTACAAAAAAGGTTTCAGCTTTCAGCCTAGGGGTTTAACCTGTTGCCTTTCAGATTTATACGAGCTGAACCTTTGCTTTTGAAGTTTCAGCAGGTTTCAGGAGGGTTCAGCATGATCGAATATTCAAGTTTCGGATGTATTTTTATAGACCTTAAATCTAACATAAATCTGACCTTAAATCTTGAAGTGTCAGAATTTATATCGGTATTAAGAAAAAAACAACAAAAACACAGCTACTGACAAAATAAGAGGTGGCATCAATTAAAAGATTGAATATCGTTTCAGCAGATGACTTCGCCGCACTCCACGGATTCAAGGTAGGTTTACCTAATCGCAGCAGTCGAGGATTCAACGCAAGAGGACATGTTTTTTTATGTTTTTTCTTTATCCAATGACTACCGAAGGTTGAATAGTAATACATTATATCATTTGGGACGATTTTGGTTTTTGAGATGCCCAAAGGGAGGGTAGGCTGAAGCCTCCTGAAGCCTGCTGAAACTTCGCTGATAAAGGTTCAGCATGAAAGCTATTGATTGTGAGTACGATACAAGCAAATCTGAAAGCTGAAACCTTTTTTGTAAATGGCTGGATTTTTATACCTGATCTGAATACATTCTAGTCAAGAATCGTTATTTATAATAACGAGTCCTTCCGTCATCTGGGTTTGCGCGCCGAACCCGTCTTCCGTCCTCTTTAGCGACCCCTCTTAGGAGGGTTCGCGTACCCTCTTAGGAGGGTCGCCTTACCCTCCTAAGAGTCTACGCTTAGACTCCGTAGAATCTTCACTTGGACTTCTTAGCGTATTGGCTTGGTCTCTCACGGATGACGATGCCGCTCGGCGCTTGCGACGCTTGACACTTCAAGAAAGGTACAACAAAAATACAACTGCTACAACGGGGGATTTATCGAATGCTTACGGCTTACTAACAATAGTGACAGCAACTACAAATGTTGTAGCTGCTGTCGCTTCAATATGTAGGTATTGCTACCTGTTGTCAGTAGAAAACTTACGGACGTTTAGTCTTCGTCCCAGATGTCCCAGTCAGCTTCCTGCTTGACATCGCCTTCGACTTCATTGACAGTTTCACCGATCCTTAAGCTCTCAGCGATGGGTAGGCATTGGGCGATGTTCATCGTCGCTATCTCGGGAATGATATATGTCTTTTTCATTGTCGTATAATGTACTTAATGGTTATTATATGATGATCGTATCCCTTATTTTACCAGCACTTTCTTGCCGTCGATGATATAGATACCACGGATAGGTTGGATGACGCGGCGACCGCTGAGGTCGTAGATCTCCTTGGCGTTGCCATTGATGGTTACGCCCTCAATGCCGTCCTCGCTACCTTCGAAGAAGAGCTTAACACCAGAAGCAGAGCCGTTAACCACCTGAGAAAGGTCAATGTAAGCTTTGTTAGCGCCGACAGAGACGTTCGTGCCAGCCGGACAGATCTCGTTATTCTTCAGTACATAGAGGTCATCACCCATACCTGCTTCGGGGTTGCCGTTAGCATCGGTAATGGCTTTCTTCGTGAAGCTGCCGATAAGGCCGTTGTTGTTGCCTGCCACTGTTGTAGATTCATCAGTGTACACCATCTTAAGTTTGTTGGACGTAACTTTGAAAATATAGGGCTTGCCAGCCTCCATCTCAGTCTCTACCTTCTCCAACGACAGATATTTGCTTCCGTTGTCCTCACCCTTGCCTGCAATGCTGTAGATCTCAGCACCGACGACTTGTCCAGATTTGGGCATACAGATGGTACCGTAGCTATAACCAGCCTCCACGTTGAGGGTGACATCGCGAGTGTAATCGGGAACGAACTTGTAGAACGAGAAGGTCTGTCCTGTGATATTGTTATTGATGGACGTGTAGCAGCGCCAATCTTGAGAACTGTAGATACCGACATAGCGGTCTGTTGAATTATTATATAAGTAGCCCTCATCGGTCATACTGAATATGTTATTAGTATTTGTACCTACACGCACGCCATTGTTCGAGTTGGTGCAGTACAGCCACTCTTCAATTTCACTATAAGGATGGAAGGTGTAGCCATCATTGGCATTGCCGCTGATTGTCCACTGGATATTATTTGGTACAAAGCCCGTCAGCTTATTCCCGTCCACAGTGACTTGAACAGCTGATGGAGCACTGCTTGTTCCATTATCATTTGACAGAGCATACGTGTCACCGTTGTTGCCCACGATAACAAAGACGTCATCTTCGGTGAGGTCTGCCAGAGATGTCAGCTGCCAGCCTGTAGAAGCCACGTATGCCTCCTGGTTGACAGTTACAAGGTCAGAATAGATGAAATCTTCATTATCAATTGCATAGACCTTGAAGTAAGTAGTGCGGGCTTCGCCTTCGTTCTCAATCATATAGTACGATACTACATAACCCACACCGACAGAGGGGTCTTGCTCAGCCACCAAGACTTCAATCCAATCGGGTTCAGTTGTCTCTTGGCCTTCAGCATTGTAGTACTGAATCCCGAAATCAGTCATATTCGAAATAGTCAGATTAGAGTAAGTAATAGCCACAGTGCCTTCTGCCTCATCAGCGGTAGCATTGATTGTTGTCTCGGCAATATTGATACTCGGAGTGGAGTCAATGATATACGTTGCTGTTGCAGCCTCACTCCAGTTCAAGTCGTACCTGTAGGTCCATGCCTTGATGGTTGTCGTTTTGCTGATCTCAATGGGCGTTCCATTATATTTATGACCATGTACCTGATCGGGCTCATTGTTGTTTTCGAAATCGTATTCGTCATCGCTTGTGACGTACCAGATTTCCGGTTCATATTCTGGTTCAAATCCATAATTGGAAATTCCTGTTATGGACCTTAACTCTACATATTGTGTCTCACCGTATGTACCCGGTTCGATCGAGAAGGTGGGAGCAGCAGGGCGTTTCACCAAGAAAGTGATAGTTCTCTCAGCAGCCTCGTGTGTTGATGTTCGAGGTGTGGTGAATGTTACTGTTGCAACCTGACCTTCCCAAGAGCCGCCAGTACCTATAGCCTCGAAGGTGTTGGCTTCGTCAGTTTCTTGTATCTCCAGAATAGTGTTGTCAGACGATACTGCTGTTGCGATTGCGCCGTTAGCTTCAACTACAAATGTTATGTGCTCAAAGTTGACAATACCTATCTGATACTGCGGGTCGGCTGGAATGTCATTGAAATGATATTCCTCATTGTAATAATACCTTTGCTTCACAGTGATAGTATTTTCCTCAAGCTCAACCACTGTGACGTCCGTCGGGTTGGCAATCTGAGCGGCATTATAGTAACCAATATTACCGGTAAGCGTGACAACATCATCAACTGCGAGTTCAACTCCAGAAATATTACGTACAACAATGGTGTTTTCGCCCTGTGCAATCGTTGTGTTCTGTCCATTAATTGCGGTAACTGTAGCATTTTCTATCTTCACAAGCCATCCCTGGTTACTGCTGGCGTTGATGTCGGCAATGGTCATTACCTCAGGAGTAACGGTGTTGTTCTGAGAAAGAACGGTTACTGTGGGGCTTGTGATTTCAAGCAGTCCATTGAAATTGGAAAGTGTACCACTAACCTTCACCTCATCACCAACTGTCAGTGAGCTACCATATACGCAGATAGCTGCGTTGGCATCCTGAATGTAAGCGGTTGTACCGCTACAGCTCGTAACAATACCCTTGGTTGTCACATCGCCAGAGCCTTGAGCGCGTACCTCAGCGATAGTCTGAGTGCTCTCAACAGTAATAGTGAAGGTACATTCGCTCGGCTTGTAGGTGCTGCTAACATTGAAAGCGTTATAGTATGCCTTCAGGGTAGCGGTACCTACAACTGCGTTAAGAGTTATCTCGCCAGAGTTGTTGTCTATTGAGCCAATAATATAGCTGTCGTCAGAAACAATCTCGTATGAAACCTTAGGCGGAAAATCTTCATAAGTGCAATCGATGATGTTGTCCTCAGCATCCTTAACGACTGGATTCAACTGGGTTAATGTTGCTACATCTGACAGGTCGAGCACAATATTCTCTACAGTTGTTGTCGTAGCAATGCGGTTGTCAGTAACGGTCAGTGTGTATGAAGCATAGCCTGGGCGGAAATCATCGTTGCCGGCAAAGGTGGCGGTGATGGTCGTTGTACCTCCTGTCAGCAGTCTGAGTTCACCAGTTTCCGAATCCATTATCTGGGCAACGCTCTCATCAGAAGAAGTGTACTCAACAGTGCCGTTGAAACCAGTAGCGGTATTGAGCGTGGGAGCCTCAAATTGCTCACTGATATTAGCATTTACTTCGGCGACAGCAAATGAGAGTTCAGACTCAAGTCTCGTGTCAGCAGCAACAGTTGTGCAGTAGTCACTGTAGGAAGCACCACCACCGGTTGACCAAGTAATCTGCACCTCGCTAAGGTAAAGGGCACCGCTGCTTGAACGTAGACCAACATATTCGTAATCACCAGTAATGACGAGTTCCGTGCTCGTACCATATACAATCGTACCTAACAAGTCACCTTGATTAGTGCTATTATACAAATCAGCAGCTTCAGAATAAGCTGAGTTCTTACCGTAAACGTTTACTGTACGATTGTCGCTAGTGTTATAATTCCAACTGATCACCACCTTCTTTACCTTGCCGCCAGAAGTAGTCGTCACAATACCACTATTACTATTATTCGTACGTAATTGAATAGAATTATAATCTCCCGCGCTATTACCTGCATAAACCGCATCCGAAGTGGCTGTCTTGTTAGACCAGACTTTATAAGTATTACCAGAAACACCTGTCCAAGCATTATTCAATACATCCACTACTTCAGAAGAACCGCTTCCGCTTGCGTATGCAAATACAGCATAGAAGGTAATATCGCTCTGGCCCATCGTGGCAGAAGTCACGAAGGTAGGAGCATCGTTAGTTGTACCAGTGATAGCAGAAGCTGTCCAACCTACGAAAGTCTTGCCATAAACATCGGCAGGATTCTCGGGGAATGTAATAGCTGCGTCTTCTTCCACTTCCTCTGTTGTAGTTACACCATTGACACTAAAGGTGGCCGTGTGAGTAGGAGTAGGCGTGCTGTCATCGATCAACAGATCGAACGTTGTTGAACCTGCCTTGTAGGAATCATTGGCAGCCTGGTTGACAATAATGGTCACGACATCCGGGGTTGCAGCTGTCGGCGTAACTGTGATAGTCTTAGCTGTCTCATTAATAGTGAAGGTAGCATACTCGCTATCATCAATCGTCACAGCCCCGGTGCTGGAAGTTGTATAGTTGATGACCTGAGCAGAAGCATTGTCATAGAGGTCGAACTCAAGTTCTACGGGATCCAGAGCGAGGTCGTTATCATCAAGGCTAGGAGTTTCTCCACCACCTTCACTAATTGTGAATGTGACCTCGACTTTGCTTGTTGTACCTGTAGTACTTCCTACGCTAGTCTTGAAAAAGCCACCGCCAGCAGTAGTTCCGCTAGTAGGCTGTTCCTTAGTCCCGTAATACGTCGTGAATGTACCTCCAGTAGAAGTGACCGTGACATTTGTAATAGTTCCTAAATCGGTACTATTATAAATATACCCTTTGCTCTTTTGCCATTGCATATTAGATCTATTCTTCATGACTTGATTTGATGTCCACTTGACTTCATAAGTTTTCGTATTGTCAGTGGTACAGACTGCATTAGATGTTTTCTCGTTGTTATTGGCCGCGTAACTGGTCGTATTGAAATCAGAAGCGGTGATAGTCAACTTGTACGTTACATCTTCTGCCCACGCCCCAGTGAACGCGGCACACAAGATAGCTACGAGCATGAGGGCTCGCAGCCTGAAATTGTTGAGTAGTTTTTGTTTCATTTTCTCTTTTTGGTTTTAATGTTCAAAATATATTGTTTATTAAAATTATCTTGTATGTCGGTAGAAATTATCGGGGCGCGTGTTGCCCGCGTGCTTACATTATTTGGCCACAAAAGTACAATATTTTGTTCTCAGAAACAAATTTTCGATAGTGTTTTATTGTTTTCGCAACAAATTTCTATCTTTTCTCATTTATCTCACACAAGAAGCTATATCAGGAACTCAAGTATCTAATGTACTTATTATGGAACATAAATCTTACATCAGATATTTGAGTAAACAGATTGACGATAAGATTGACGGAGATTGACGGAGAATATAAACTCTTGAGCAATTTTGTTTTGGCCGTCCGTCAATCTCCGTCAATCAATACGTCAATCTTCGGAAATCAATAACGTTCTTTATGAGAAAATCTCGTCGGGGGTGAGGGGGGCGTAGGCGCCGTCCTTGGCTTCGAAGATGACGGTGGGCTCGAAAACCTCTACGGTGTGCCATGTGCCGAGGGGGATGCTGAGGGCACAGTTGCCTGTGGCGGGATCGAGATGGAAACGTTCGGTCTCGCGTCCCTGTTCGTCGAAAAAGATCTCATCCATGCGGCCGCGAAGCATCACGACGACTTCGGTGCTGCCGTTGTGGCGATGGATGGGGAGTTGGGTGCCAGGGAGCATGGCGTTGAGCATACGCTGAGACTTATCGTCGGGCGTGGTGCGCAGGTCGTAATTCATTCTGAGACGGGGACTTGCCTGTGCTTTCTGCATCAGGTCGTCCATGAGGGTGTTGTCGATGAGCATAAGTTATGAAAATGAAAAATGAAGAGTGAAGAATGATGAATGAAGGAATACGAGGGATGGAGTTAGGAGGAGAGTTCTGATAGTTCGAGCCAGCGGAATTCGGCTGCATCAAGTTCCTCTTGAAGGAGGGGCAGGCGCTTGCTCTTCTCGGTGAGGTCGGCGACGGAGAGCGTACCGCTGCAGAGGGCGGTCTCGAGGTCGGCCTTCTCGGCTTCGAGGGCCGCAATGGAGGCTTCGAGGGCTTCCATCTCCTTGCGCTCTTTGTAGGTAAGAGCCCCCCTCCTCACTCCCCCGTGAGGGGGAGAGCCTCGCTTCGCTCGATTCTGGTCCTGTAGAGATTTCTGCGCGTTAGCCTTCGCCCCTCCCTGACGGGAGGGGTTGGGGGTGGGTCTGGTGAGAAGAGTCTTCTCCCATTCTCTATACTGCGTATAATTTCCCGGAAAATCCTTGACGACGCCATCGCCGTGGAACACGAGGAGGTGGTCGACGACCTTGTCCATGAAGTAACGGTCGTGGCTGACGACGATGACGCAGCCTCGGAAATTGCGTAGGTAGTCCTCTAGGATGTTGAGCGTGACGATGTCGAGATCGTTGGTGGGCTCGTCGAGGATGAGGAAGTTGGGGTTCTGCATGAGTACGGTGCAGAGATAGAGGCGTCGCCGCTCGCCACCCGAGAGCTTGTAGATGTAGTTCTGTTGTTGCAGCGGCGTGAAGAGGAAATGCTGGAGGAACTGCATGGCCGAGAGCTGTCGTCCACCGCCAAGATCCACGTATTCAGCTATCTGACGCACCGCGTCGATAACGCGCATCTCCGTGTTGAACTGCATTCCCTCCTGCGAGAAGTAGCCGAAGCGCACGGTCTCGCCGACAACAAAGCGTCCGCTGTCGGGCGGCACGAGGCCGAGGAGCATCTTGATGAACGTCGACTTGCCCGTTCCGTTGGCACCCACTATGCCCATCTTCTCATAGCGCGAGAAGTTGTAGTAGAAGTCCTTAAGGATGACTTTCGGTGCGCCTTCGGGGTCGTCGTCGCGCGGCGGGAAGGCTTTGGAGACATATTGTGCCTCGAAGATTTTGGAGCCGATGTAGGCGCTGTTCATCTGTAATGAAACAGCCTGCTCGGTAGGCCGCTGGCGTGCGCGCTGTTCGAGGTCGGCAAAAGCCTCCTCGCGATAACGTGCCTTGTGACCTCGCGCCTGTGGCATACGCCGCATCCATTCAAGCTCATACCTATATAGATTCTTCGCGCGCGCGAGGTTGGCATTGGCTACATCGATGCGATCCTGGCGTTTCTCGAGGTAATATTCGTAGTTGCCGCGATAGGTGTAAAGCGTCTGATCGTCGAGTTCGAGGATGAGGTTGCACACACGGTCGAGGAAATAGCGGTCGTGCGTCACCATGAGCAGGGTCATAGACGAGCGCGAGAGGTAGTTCTCCAGCCACTCGATCATCTGGAGGTCGAGGTGGTTGGTAGGCTCGTCGAGGATGAGCATATCGGGCTCGCGGCAAAGCACATTGGCCAGCGCCACGCGTTTGAGCTGTCCGCCCGAGAGATGGCTGATGGGTTGGTCGTGGTCGGTGATGTTAAGCTTGGTGAGGTACTCCTGTATGCGCCGAGGTTCCTCGCGGCACTGCCACAGACAAGCCTCCATGACCGTCATCTCCTGCGGATAGGAGGGCGTCTGTTCGAGGTAAGCCACACGAAGGTCGCGACGGTAAGTCACCGTGCCTTCCTCGGGCTGCTCGCGTCCGGTGAGGATATTGAGCAGAGAGGTCTTGCCAGTGCCGTTCTGCGCGATGAGTCCCACGCGTTGTCCCTCGGCAATGCCGAAGCTGATGTCGTGGAACAACACCTTGTCTCCGACGGCAAAACGGAGGTTCTCGACCTGTAGAAAGGGGTTAACGGATGCCATAATCGTTGTTTTTCGGCGCGAAAGTAAACAAAAAAAGTGAAAAAAGCGTCTTCTTCTCACGTTTTTTTCACATTTCCTTTTTCTCTTTCCACATTTTTCTGTATCTTTGCACACGAATTTATAAAGGATTAGCCCCAACGGGGTCAATCTGTTTACAGTCTCCTTGTTATTTTTGTATTTATTGTAAGGTCGTATGCCGTCCTTATTTCATACCGATAAACCTATTTTTATGCACACGAAGACAGAACTTGAAGCGCTGCCTATTGACCAGCTCATGGAGATGGCCAAAGCGCTTGACATTACTACTAAGAAAGACACTGAAAAGCTGCCCTTGATTTACAGCATCATCGAAGCCGAGCTCTCGCAGACAGCAGCTCCCGCCGAGGAAAAGCAGCCCAAGAAGCGCGGACGCAAGTCCAAGGCTGAAAAGGCAGAACAGGCGGCAACTGACACCGCGCCGTCGCCACAGGCAGAAGACGAAGCTGCCAAGGGCAAGAAGAAAGCCAAGAGCAAGGCTGACGACAAGAAGGTGGAAGAGAAGCCCATTGAAGCTAAGGCTACGGAGGGCAAAGCCGCCAAGGCAGCAAAAGATACAAAGGGCGAAGACGCCAAAGCCGAGGAGCCGCAGACAGCTCAGGCAGAGGACGCTCCAGCAGAGACAAAGGCCGTCAAGCCCGCAGAAGCTGTTGCTCCCGCCCCCAAGAAGCGCGGCCGCAAGTCCAAGGCCGAGAAGGAAGCCCTTGAGGCTGCCCAGCCGAAGCTCTTCACCGATGATGAAAAGGCCGAGACGCCAGCTACTGATGCCCAAGAGCCATCGGCTCCCGCAGCGGAAACAGCACCAACGGCAGAGGCTGACATCACAGCCCCCGAGACCACAGGACAATCCTACGCAGAGATTACCCCCGAGGCCGTAGAAGCGTTCTTCAACGCAGATGAGCCCGACTTCGTCATCATCCAATCCATCCCCGAGCAGCCCACATTTGAACATAACGGCCTGCGCGACGAGCCCATCGAGAGCGAGCCTGCCTTCCTGCAGAACCTCAGCGGCCTCAACGCCGAAGCTTACGCACAGCCGCAGCCCGTCGAACCCGCGCCGAAAGCCGAAGCCATTCCGCAGCAGCGCTACGACTTCAGCGACCTGGTCAAGGGCGAGGGCGTTTTAGAGACCACCCCCGACGGATGGGGTTTCCTGCGTTCATCCGACTACAACTACCTCGCCAGCCCCGATGACATCTACGTCAGCCAGCAGCAGATCAAGCAGTACGGTTTGAAAACCGGCGACGTCGTCGAAGGTGCCATCCGTCCGCCGCGCGAGGGCGAGAAGTACTTCCCCCTGATGAGCATCGACAGCGTCAACGGCTGCAACCCCGCCCGCATCCGCGACCGTCAGGCTTTTGAACACCTGACACCGCTCTTCCCCGACGAGAAGTTCAAGCTCTGCCGCGGCTACAACGATGCCACCAGCGTGCGCATCGTGGATCTCTTCTCGCCTATCGGTAAGGGTCAGCGCGCACTTATCGTGGCACAGCCCAAGACAGGTAAGACCATCCTGATGAAGGATATCGCCAATGCCATCGCTGCCAACCACCCCGAGGCTTACCTCATGATGCTGCTCATCGACGAGCGCCCCGAGGAAGTCACCGACATGGCCCGCACCGTCAACGCCGAGGTCATCGCCTCGACCTTCGACGAGCCCGCCGAGCGTCACGTAAAAATCGCCGGCATTGTCTTGGAAAAGGCCAAGCGCATGGTCGAATGTGGTCACGACGTCGTGATCTTCCTCGACAGTATCACACGTCTGGCACGCGCCTACAACACGGCAGCCCCCGCCAGCGGCAAAATCCTGACTGGTGGTGTGGACGCCAACGCCCTGCAGAAGCCCAAGCGCTTCTTCGGTGCTGCCCGTAACATCGAAGGCGGCGGTTCGCTGACCATCATCGCTACGGCCCTCATCGACACGGGTTCCAAGATGGACGAAGTCATCTTTGAGGAGTTCAAGGGTACGGGTAATATGGAGCTGCAGCTCGACCGCACACTGGCCAACAAGCGCATCTTCCCCGCCGTGAATATCGTGGCCAGTTCCACGCGCCGCGACGACCTGCTGCACGACAAGACCACGCTCGACCGCATGTGGATTTTGCGCAAATACCTCTCCGACATGAATCCCATCGAGGCCATGAACGAGCTCAAGAGCCGTCTCGAGGGCACGAAGACCAACGAGGAATTCCTCATCTCTATGAACTCATAACTAACAACTTACAACAAATAAAGCATGAGACACTTTCACGTAATGGCTGCTGTGGCAGCTGTGTTGCTAATCAGCTTGACCAGCTGCGACAACAAGAAGTATGAGTCTGTCAAGGGCGACCCCATGCAGACGCGCATCTACACATTGAAGAACGGTTTGAAGGTCTACTTCTCCGTCAACAAGGACGAACCGCGCATTCAGGCTAATATCGCCGTGAAGACAGGTTCGCGCAACGACCCCGCTGAGACAACGGGTCTGGCACACTACCTTGAGCACCTGATGTTCAAAGGAACCAAACAGTTCGGCACCAGCGACTCGACAGCCGAGGCTCCCCTTCTCGACGAGATCGAGCAGCGCTTTGAAGCTTACCGCCAACTCACTGACCCCGCTGCCCGCAAGCAGGCTTACCATGAGATCGACAGCGTCTCGCAGCTTGCCGCGCAGTACAATATCCCCAACGAGTACGACAAGCTGATGGCCCTCATCGGCTCCGACGGCACCAACGCCTATACGAGCTTCGACCAGACCGTCTATGTCGAGAATATCCCTTCCAACGAGATTGAGAACTGGGCACGCATTCAATCCGACCGTTTCCAGAACATGGTTATCCGCGGTTTCCACACGGAGTTGGAGGCTGTCTATGAGGAGTATAACCTCTACCTCAGCGACGATGGCGAGAAGATGATCAATGCCCTGTTGTACAAGCTCTTCCCCAACCATCCGTACGGCACACAGACGACTATCGGCACGCAGGAGCATCTGAAGAATCCTTCAATCACCAACATCAAGAATTACTTTAAGAACTACTACTGCCCCAACAACGTCGCCATCTTCATGGCCGGCGATTTCGACCCCGACAAGACCATCGCCATCCTCGAGAAGTACTTTGGTGAGTGGCAGCCCAACCCCGACTGCACACGTCCTGAATACGAGGATCTGCCAGCGCTGACGGCACCCGTCGACACCTCCGTCATCGGTCTCGAAGCCGAGAGCCTCTACATGGGCTGGGCCTTCCCCGCCGCTAAGGATCGTGCCTGCGACACGCTGTCGCTCATCAGCGAAGTGCTGAGCAACGGCCGCGCCGGCCTCGTGGACTTGGACATCAATCAGAAGATGACCATGCTGCAGGCCTGGGCTGGCGACTACCAGCTGGCTGACCACAGCATCTTCTTCATGGGCGGTTCGCCGCGCGAGGGTCAGACGCTCGAAGAATGTCGCGACCTGCTCAAGGCTGAGCTCAACAAGCTGAAGAGCGGCGACTTCTCCGACGATATTCTGCCAGCTATTATCAACAACATGAAGCTGAAAGAGATGCGTTCGTTGGAGAGCAACCGTGCACGCGCTTCGATGTTCGAGCGTTCGTTCATCAACGGCATCGAATGGCAGGACTGTGTGGAGCGTATCGACCGCATCGCAGCGCTGACCAAGGAAGATATCGTGGGCTTTGCACAGCGCCACCTCACCGACAACTTCGTGACCGTGTTCAAGCGCCAGGGCGACGACCCCAACATCAAGAAGATCGAGAAGCCTGAGATCACCGCCATCCCCACCAACCGCAATCAGATGAGCGCCTTTGTCAAGGAAATCCAAGACACCGAGGTTGAGCCTATCCAGCCCCGCTTCGTGGACTTCAAGAAGGATCTGACCGAGGCTGGCTGGACATCCAAGATCGGCGACGCACCTGAGCACAAATTGCCCTTAGTATACAAGCAGAACACCGAGAACGGCATCTTCTACCTCGTCTTCCGTCTGCCTTTCGGATCGGCTGCCGACAAGCGCATTGACGCCGCCAGCGACTACCTCGAACTCCTCGGTACGGATTCGCTGACTGCCGAGCAGGTTCAACAGAAGTTTTATGGCCTCGCCTGTACCTTCAACGTTGGCGTAGGTTCTTATCAGACAACCATTACGCTGTCAGGTCTCGACGAGAAGATGCCCGAGGCACTGGCATTGTTAGAGAATGTGCTGAAGAACGTGCAGGTTGACAGCACCGCCTACGCTGCCTACGTGGCTAACGTCGCTAAGGCTCAGGCCGATGCGAAGCTCGAACAGCAACAATGCTTCCGTGTCTTGAACGCCTACGGCACCTACGGTCCTCGCAACAGCCGCCGCGACATCATGACTGCCGCCCTGCTCGCACAGACCGACCCGCAGGAACTCGTCGACATCATCCACAGCCTGACCAGCTATGAGCACACCGTACTCTATTACGGTCCGCGCACGATGGGCGACCTCACCACCCTGCTGACGAAGGAGCACCAGCTGCCCGCCGAACTGAAAGCACCCCTCACCTTCGAGGAATATATGGAGCAGAAGACGCCCGAGACGGAGATCCTGCTGGCACCCTACGACGCGAAGAACATCTACATGATCGCCTACCACAACAACGAGGTGATGTGGGATCCCGAGTCAACGCCCGTGGCAGCGCTTTACAACGAATACTTCGGCGCCGGCATGAACGGTATCGTGTTCCAGGAGTTGCGCGAGAGCCGTGGTTTGGCTTACAGCGCCGGTGCCTATTACGATCAGATGCCTGATCGCAAGGGACATCCCGAGACGAATTACACCTATATCATCTCGCAGAACGACAAGATGATGGATTGCATCCGCACCTTCGACCAGATTCTCGACACGATTCCGCAGAGCCAGAGCGCCTTTGAGATTGCCAAACAGAGCTTGACAAAGCAGTTGGCCGCTCAGCGCACTACCCGCTTCGCCGTTCTCAATGCCTGGATGGCAGCACAGGACCGTGGTATAGACTACGATATCAACGAGAAGATATATAACGCGCTGCCTGACATCACCCTCGATGACATCGTTCGTTTCTCCAACGAGCGCATGGCCCGCAAGCCCCGTCGTTACATGATTCTCGGCAACGAAAAAGATCTCGACCTCGCCAGCCTGCTGACTGTAGGCCCGATCAAGCGGGTCAGCTTGGAAGAGGTGTTTGGGTATTAAAGGACCCACCCCCCTGCCCCTCCCTTGTAGGGAGGGGAGTAATTACCTAACAAGA
>CAMZHV010000053.1 GCA_947307015.1 uncultured Prevotellaceae bacterium
TGTCGACGCGACCGGCGGTGTCGACGAGCTTGCTCTTGCCAGTGTAGAAGGGGTGTGAGCTGGAGGAGATTTCGAGCTTCACCACGGGATAAGTCTCGCCTTCGAACTCAACGGTGTCGGTAGTCTTGGCGGTGGAGCGGCTCAGGAACATATCGCCATTACTCATGTCCTTGAACACCACGGGGCGATAGTTGTCGGGATGGATACCTTGTTTCATTGTTGTTTTTGAGAGGTTTAGCCGGGCTTGTGTACCGGCGGTGATTACTGTGCTGGGCTTGTGTACCAGCGTTATTTCATTTTTTGCGGCGCAAAAGTAGTGCTTTTTCGCGACATGACCAAACTTTCTCCCACTTTTCTTCATCCTCACCCCTTATTTTCATAATCAAGGCTTGAAATGGGCAATGAGTTTGAGACGGTCGCCTTCGTCGTCGAGGAGGAAGAAGTGAGGGCGGCGGACTGTGCGGCCGTTTACGGTTTCGTGGCTATGGATGCTCAACAGCAGTCGTCCGCGCCAGTCGTGGAAGATCATGCCGTGGCCGTAGTTGGGCGGTGTGAGGGGCTTTGGATCCTGTACCCATGGGCCATCGAGTGTACCGCTTTCGGAATAGGCCACGCCCATCGTGTAGTCCTTGCCAATCCAACTCGTCCA
This sequence comes from uncultured Prevotellaceae bacterium, assembly GCA_947307015.1. GTDB lineage: Bacteria > Bacteroidota > Bacteroidia > Bacteroidales > Bacteroidaceae > Physcousia. The sequence continues at coordinate 650 of CAMZHV010000053.1, forward strand.
GATCATGCCGAGACGACCAGTCTTGGTGTGGAATAGCCACGGGCCGTCGGTGACGACATTCGGCCCCGTGCCGTCGTCGTTGCGGCTCCAAGGGCTATCGCTGGCACGGAACAGCAGTTGGGACGATCCAATGCTGCCCGAGAGGTCGTCGGTGAGGCGAATCTTCTCTATCGTGCCATCAAGGTTTTGTAGCCATTCGTGGCAGTAGACCATGTAAGGATGACCGTCGGTGTCCACCCAAAGCGTGCCGTCGAGCGTGGGCTTGAAGGCTGGCAGGTAGGTCGGGTCGTGCATCGGACGGAAAGGACCGTCGGGCTTGTCGCTGACGAGGACATGGCAGGCACGACGTGGAATGCGTCGACCAGCCACGGAGTCAATGGTGACGGCGTTGTTGGTGAAGGTGGCAAAATAGTAGTACTTGCCGCGGTAGTGATGGATTTCGGCTGCCCAGACCTGCGGGTGATGTCCCATCCACGAGGCGGTGTCGATCTCGATGACGTTGCGCGGGCCGTTCCATGTGCGGAGGTCTGTGCTTGTCCAAAGGAGCCCGCCCGTGCCCGTCATGTAATAGGTATGCGTAGCCGAGTCAGCGAGGATGCAGGGGTCACTGAGGATAATGCTGTCTGTGGGTACGCCCTCGCGGTAACGAGGCTGTCGGCGCTGGGCACAGGCGGACCCACCCCCCTTCCCCTCCCCTATAGGTAGGGGTGTAATTACTTGTGCTATTGTGAGTCCAAATGATAATAGGATTTTGAAAGCGGTTCTCATTGTTTTGTGTGTTTGGTTGTGTTATTCTTCTGTATAGAACTCTATGAGTTGTTTCAGGGCCCTTTGGCATACGGGGCAGAAATCTTTTACCTCATTAATTTTCATCCGGCACTCCTGGGCGGGACGATAGACGCCGTGCTCCTGATAGCCTCCGCCTTCGTAGACGCCGACCTTCGTGGTGAGCTGTTTGCCGTCGGGGATAGTGGGGATGGCTGTATTCGCAGGCAGCAAATCCTTCCATTTGCTGTTGAAATCGACGAGCGTTGTGAGGTTAGGTTCCCATGGTTCCGTGTCGGCAGGGTACATGGGCTCGGCCTCGTTGCCGTAGCCGTACTCGTCGCCCAAGCCGCCGAATGAGTGTCCGAACTCATGCACGATGACTTCGAGTTTAGAACGCGGACATTTGGCAGAAGCCATATTGTAGCTGTTATAGATACCCCCACCGCCGTACACTGTCGTATTAGCCAAAATGATGAAATGTTCGAAGGGGATGCCGGTGACGAGGTCATAGAGGCGCTTGAGGTGGAGCGTGGTGAGATAGCGGTTGCTGTAGAAAGTGTCGAAACTAGAGGCTAACGGTGTGTCCACCCAAAGACCCTCATGCGGGATGCTGACACCGCTCTGTTTCGACACGGGCATGACGGCGACGAAATTGAATCGGTCGATCATCGAGCGGAAAGGCTCGTGCTCGGCGAGGGCTGTCACACTGCTGTCGCACATAGCGAGGAAATCGTTCATCTCATCCGCTGCGAAACCCTCGGCCACGAAAGCTACGTCAATGCACTTGCGCGGGTCTCCACCCTGAAGGATATAACGCCACGGGGTCGGTGTCTCAGTGCTGCGGTCGCGGATGAGGATATCACGAGGATTGATGGTGTGGCGCAACACGGATTGCACACGGCGGTGGCTGTCTGTGAGCTGCACGATAACGTCCACAGGGTGCTTGGGCAGTGGCACGATGAAGGTGTTCTCGAAGGCTTTCTCCACGTGGCGTGCCTCCTCGGTGTCCTGCCACTCCTGAAAAAGTGTTGAGAAGGAATGACGGTAAAGCGTGTCGCCTGTGGCTTGGTTGACCATCGTCAGCTGTCCGTTGCCTTCGAGGGGTAGGCGGTTCAGCTTGTGGCGTCGTCCATACCAGCCCGCTGTCTTCGAGAGCTGATCAACGGCAATATGCTGGGTGTGGTTGGTGCCGGAGAAGATATAGTCGATGCGCAGCGTGCTGTCGGCGAAGACCTCATCGAACATAACCTCCTGCGAGGCGGCAGGCAGCGTGAGGGCAAGGAACCAAGCGCAAAGGAAATCCTTTCTGACCATGAATTGTTATGGCTTTATTTTGTGATGTCGGAATTTTAAGATCTCAAAGAGTCAGGGAAGCTACTCGACATAGATGTGACCATTTACCGTTACCATATCAAAAAGCGTCGAGCCGATGTACACACTGAAGGTGGCCTTCATGGTCACATCGTGTTTGCCGACGGGACAATCGGCAGGCATGAGGAACTTCACGCGCGGGTCGCGCTTGCCATAACCGTCGTAGTTGTCCTCAACTTTGATGATGGTGTCCTTTGATACATTATTCACAGCATCCCAACCGATATCCTTGATAGTCCACGTGTAGGTTGTGGTAGCGATGCCATTGCCCTGAGCTTTCTGGGGGATGTAGAGTTCGACGCTGTCGCCTGCGATGACGGGATTCGGCACACAGGTTATAGCGCCGAATTGAGGTCGCACATACTCAGGCAAATCATTATTGCATGAGGTTAAAGTAAGAGAGAAGATTGCAAACAATAATAGAATGTGTACCAATGATTTATTCATTTTATATTAAAGTTTTGTTTTAATGCTTGATAGAGTCTTTGAACGGGTAGCCCGACGACGTTGAAAAAGGATCCTTCGATGCGCTCGACGCCAACGTAACCGATCCATTCCTGAACGCCATAGGCTCCTGCCTTGTCGAGTGGATGGTAGTGGCTGATGTAGTAGTCGATCTCGTCGTCGGTGAGCGTGCAGAAGGTTACATCGGAGCGGCAAGAAAAGGAAACCTGCTTCGTGGTGGTCGTCAGGCTGACGCCCGTGAACACCTGATGTGTACGACCCGATAGCTCATGCAGCATACGACGTGCGTCAGCCTCATCCTTGGGCTTCTCGAGAACTTCCCCGTCAAGCCAAACGATGGTGTCGGCGGTGATGAGGAGCTCGTCATCGCGGAGTTGGCCGACATAGGCGTTAGCCTTCTCCTTACTGATATAAAGAGGTATATCGCCACCTTGCAGCTCCGATGGATAGCTCTCGTCGATGCCGGGCAGCACGCGCACCTCGAAGTCGAGCCCCAAGCCCGCCAACAGCTCGCGGCGGCGGGGCGAATTACTCGCAAGAATATATTTATAAAAACTGCTCATCCTAATCTTTCTGTTGTTGGATCTTCGGTGAGGTTTTCACAGCGTAACCGCTGTTCCCGTCCTCGGCAGAAGAGGTCTGCCTCGGTCGCTCCCGCCGAACAGCCAAAAGGCTGTTCTAAATGCGTTGCATTTGCGGTCGCTACCAACCAAAAGCCTTCTTATCTGCCATCCATTTTCCTTGAACCTTCAGCACCTGTTCGACGACATCACGGGCACAGCCATAGCCGCCCTTGAGGTGACTGATGTAGATGGATATGGCTTTGATTTCGGGAGCTGCATCGGAGGGACAGACGGGACAGCCCACGCGCTGCATGATCTCATAGTCTGGAATATCGTCGCCCATATACAGCACTTCGTCATCGGTGAGCCCGTACTTCGCTTTGAGCTTCTCGTAAGTCTCTATCTTCACGGAGCACGATAGGAAGATATCCTCGATGCCGAGCAGTTCGTAGCGACGACGTATGGCTTCGGGATGGGCACCGGTGATGATGGCCACGTGCAGTCCGCTCATCTGTGCTAAACGCATGGCGTAACCGTCCTTGATGTTCACCGTTCGCACGGGTTCGCCATCGCTGCCCTGCGATATGGTCTCTGCACTCAGCACGCCGTCGACGTCGAACAACAAGGCGCGAATTTTTTTTAAATCATAATTTATCATAGCGTTGTATGCTTTGAGATAGAAGCGAATAGATTTCCTGTAGCTCTGGTTTGCCGACGAGCATGGAGCGATGCACTCCCATCACATTCTCGTCATGCCGTACAGCAGGCCCTGTCTGTGCTTCGACAGGCGGTAGCTGGTGGAGCTTAGCCACGGTTTCATCCACGAGGGGCAGGAGCACGCTGAACTCAAGACCGGCATCCGCCAGAACGTCGTTGGCCAGCGTGCAGCAATGGTTGACAAAGTTGCAGGCGAAGACTGCTGCAAGGTGAAGCTGTCGGCGTGAGGCCGAAGTGGAAGGATGCACGAAAGCCTCATCGTCAGTGAGCGCGCAAGCCAAGTCTGTCAGCAACTCGGCATCTTCTTCGTGCGCAGCTTCGATGAAAAAATGCACTTTTGTAAAATCGACCTCGCGTTCCTTTGAGAACGTCTGCATTGGATAGAACACGCCGCCGCGCCCATGACCTGCCTCTGCGAAGAGCGAGAGAGGCATCGAACCTGCCGTGTGAGCCATAAGCGCCTGCTCGCGACCCACATGAAGACAGCAAATGACATCAGGCAGCGCAGCGTCCTTCACGGCGATGAGGTAGAGGTCTGCCTCGCACGTCACGACGTCGAGCGCGCCCCATGAGTAGCGACAGCCAATCAGATTGGCCAACGCCTCTGCTGAGGTGCGACTCTTGCTCCACACCTCAATGACCTCAGCACCACTCTTATAGAGTGCCGGCGCGAGATTCCACGCTACCTTACCTGCTCCAATTATCGCGACTTTCATCAGAACTTGTCCACATGAACCTTATCCCACAACAGCCGTTCCTCATTGAAAGGCTTGCGTTCCATGCCCTTATGCCCTACGGCGACGATGGACACGACGCGCAGCGGTTCGGGTATACCCATGAGGTAACGCACGATATTGTCAGCAGGCTCACCTTCGGCGGTGTAACGATTGCGTACCTGTATCCAGCAGGCACCTAATCCGAGGTCTTCGGCCTGATAGAGCAGCACCGTCGACGCTACGCTGGCATCCTCGACCCATACATCGCTCTCCTCGGGATCTCCCACGACGACCACAGCCATCGTAGCGCCAGCCAAGAAGTCGGCACCCTGTGCCTTGCACATCGACAACTTCTCCAGCATCGCCTTATCGTCAACGACGACAAAGTGCCAAGCGTGCTTGCCCTTGCTCGACGGCGACATCAGCGCGCTCTTGAGCAGTGTCGTCACCTCATCGGATGTCAGTGCCTCGTCCGTGAACTTGCGCATCGAACGGCGCTGGCGCACCAAATCAATGAAACTTTCCATAGTATAAAACGTCTTTATTGGGGTTTAGTGGCGCAAAGGTAAGCAAAAATTCTCACTCACACGCAAAAACTTTCAATTTTAAACGCGAAACCTTAAACTTTTTCACTACCTTTGCACGCATGGAACCCAATAACCAAGAACTGGAGATGGCGCGCAACTACGCGCTCTACACCCATCGCAATATCTTCCTCACGGGTAAGGCAGGCACAGGCAAGACGACATTTCTCAAGCGCTTGCAGGAGGAGTCGCGTAAACGTATGATCGTCGTAGCACCCACGGGTGTCGCGGCCATCAATGCAGGCGGTGTCACCATCCATTCCTTCTTCCAGCTGGCTCCTGGCCTCTTCCTGCCAGGTAAGATGGTGGCGGGTCGTGACCCCAAGAGCCACTACTCCTTTTCGAAGCAGAAGCAGAATATCCTGCGCTCGCTCTCGCTGCTCGTCATCGACGAGATATCCATGGTGCGTGCCGACCTCCTTGATGCTATTGATGATGTGCTGCGCCGTTTCAAGGATCGAAACAAACCTTTCGGCGGTGTACAACTCCTGCTCATCGGCGACCTACAGCAGCTGGCACCTGTGGCTACAGAATCAGAATGGCCACTGCTCCAGGAGTTCTACGACACCCCTTATTTCTTCTCCTCACAAGCGCTACGTCAGACAGATTTCGTGTGCATCGAACTGAAACATATCTATCGTCAGCAGGATGAACGTTTCGTGTCGCTGCTCAACGCCGTGCGCGACAATCACCTCACGACCAGTATTATGCAGTCGCTGAATACTCGTTTTATACCGCGTTTCGTGCCGCCTGCTGATGAGGACTGGATTACGCTCACGACGCACAACCATCAAGCTGCACAGCTCAACACACGTCGCTTGGCTGAGCTCACGTCGCCTGCTCATACTTTCACTGCCAAGATCACGGGTGAGTTCCCTGAAACTTCCTATCCCACCGACGTTGAGCTCACCTTGAAAATCGGCGCACAGGTGATGTTCTGCAAAAATGATCCATCGACAGCCAAAGCATTCTACAACGGACGCATCGGCCGTGTCGAAGCCATCAACGGCGACCGCGTCACTGTGCTCTGCGGTAGCAGCCGCATTGAGGTAGGACCATTGCCGTGGGTCAACACACGCTATACCTCCGACGCCGCCACAGGCACCATCCGCGAGGAAACCATAGGCACTTTCACGCAAATTCCCCTGCGCACAGCTTGGGCCATCACCATTCATAAGAGCCAGGGGCTCACCTTCGATCACGCCATCATCAACGCCGGTCGTGCCTTCTCGCATGGGCAAGTCTATGTCGCCTTGTCGCGTTGCCGTACGCTCGAAGGCCTCGTCCTCGCCACACCCATCACCCCCGACGTAATTACCACTGACCCCGATGTCGTGCAATTCAATGAGTACGCCACAGCGCATGAGCCTACAGCAGAAATGTTCCTTCGCGACCGTCGTAGCTTCATCGAGGATACCCTTTGCGACATCTTCGATTTCCAAGCCATCTCCATGCGCCTCCGCTACTTCGCACGCCTCGCTGCCGAACACCTCTCGGCTTATTTCCCTGCCTATGCCCGCGCTGCTGCTGACACAGCTACACAAGTCGACGCCGATCTCCTTGCCGTAGGTATCAAGTTTCAGCAGCAGATCCGTAAGCTCATACCTCTCACCGACTCTTTCAATAGCAACACCGCCCTGCGTGAACGCATCCGAAAGGGCATGGGCTACTACGCCTCAACCACTGCACGCATCCTCGGCGAGTTTTTTGAGTTAGAACAGCCCATCATTGATAATGCTCGTGTGCGCGAACATATATCCAACGAATATCAAATTCTCCGTACGGCCTACGACGAGAAGATGGCCATCTTCATCGCCTGCATCAATGATTTCTCCCTCACCGCCTACTGGGACGCCAAAGCCTGTGCGTCTATGACCGAGGATGCCCCCAAGAAGCGCACATCGCGTAAAAGCAAGACACCGGAGAAAGTCTTTATCGACACTGACCGCATCACCAATCCCACGCTCTACCGCCGCATCCTCGATTGGCGTAGCGCCGTGGCCAAAGAGCGCCACCTGCCTGCTGGCTACATCATGACCATCCGCACGGTTATCGGCATCGCCAACCTTCAGCCCCGTACCCCCGAGGAGCTCCTTTCCGTCCCGGGCGTAGGTCCCAAGACCATTGCCGACTTTGGTCCCGACCTTCTTGAACTCGTCGCTGCATCGCGTTCCTGATGCCCGCCCAAGCCCTAAATATTGCTAAAGCCCGCAAAAACTTTAAACTTTAAACCGTCAACTTTAAACTTTTTACGTATCTTTGCGCCATGAAACAAGCAATGCTCCTCGCAGCCGGTCTCGGCACACGCCTGCGTCCCCTCACAGATACCATGCCCAAGGCACTCGTCCCCGTGGCAGGTCAGCCCCTCCTCTACCATGTCCTTCAGCGTCTGAAAGCCGCAGGCTTCCAACGTGTTGTAGTCAACGTTCATCACTTTGGCGAACAGATTATAGACTATCTTGCTGCGAACGAAAGCTTCGGTATGGACGTACGCGTGAGCGATGAACGCGGGTTGCTGCTCGATACAGGTGGAGGTATTCGTAAGGCAGCGCCCTTCTTCGAGACCGACAGCCCCGTCTTCATCCATAATGTCGATATTCTCTCCGACCTCGACATCAATACATTCTACAACGTCTTTGAGCAAGCTGGTGATATTGACGCCGCTCTTGTCGTGTCACAACGGCACTCGCCTCGTCAGTTGCAGTTTACCCCTGACACGCATCGCCTTTTGGGCTGGCAGAACACGCAAACAGGTGAGTTGCGCGGTCCTATTGCAGAACAGCTGCAAGGCGCTACTGTCGTGCCGTCTGACATCGCCATACCTTTGGCTTTCGCGGGTATTCACCTCATTTCGCCCAGCCTCTTCCCCTTGATGGCTGACTATCCCGAAAAGTTCTCCATCATCACCTTCTATCTCAACATCTGCGGCTCCTGCAAACTAATAGGCTACGAGCAACCTAATTTCCACTTCATGGATGCAGGCAAGCTCGACACCCTCGCTGAAGCGGATGCTTTCCTCGCCTCTTTATCCTAAAAACTCTTGAACCTTTCAACCCTTGCCCCTCCATATTATGCAGAAAATCATCATTCTCGACTTCGGTTCACAGACCACACAGCTCATCGGACGTCGCGTACGCGAGCTCGATACCTTCTGCGAGATCCTGCCTTACAACAAGTTTCCGCAGGACGACCCTGACGTCATCGGTGTTATCCTCTCAGGTTCGCCCTTCTCTGTTTATGACCCCGAAGCCTTTAGCGTCGACCTCTCACAGTTCGTGGGACGCTATCCTGTCCTTGGCATCTGCTACGGCGCCCAGTTCATGAGTCACACCCTCGGCGGTCGCGTCGAACCCGCACCTTCGCGCGAGTATGGACGTCAACACCTCACCACCATTAACCTCGACAATCCTCTTTTCCGTGGTTTCGAGTTAGGCTCGCAGGTGTGGATGAGCCACGGCGACACCATCACAGCCATCCCCGATGGCTTCCAGTGCATCGCCTCCACGGGCTCCGTCAAATATGCCGCCTATTACTGTCCAAGCTCTGAAATTGCGACGCTGTCGCTTCCCCCTCGCCCTTTGGAGAGTGGGGTAGGGGGGGCCTTCCCCCTTTGGGGTGTCCAGTTCCATCCCGAAGTATTCCACTCCACACAAGGTTCTCTGCTGTTGAAGAATTTCGTTGTGGACATCTGTGGTAGTCGTCAGGACTGGAGCGCCGCCTCTTTCGTGGACACTACCGTAGCCGAATTGAAACAGCAGTTAGGCAACGACCGCGTCATACTCGGTCTCTCGGGCGGTGTGGACAGCAGTGTCGCTGCCGTGCTTATCAGTCGAGCCATCGGCGACCGCCTCACCTGCATCTTCGTGGATCATGGTATGCTACGCAAGAATGAGTTTACGCAGGTTATGGAGGATTACAAAGTCCTCGGTCTTAACGTCATTGGCGTTGATGCCTCTGCCAAGTTCTTCGCAGACCTCGCTGGCGTCACCGATCCCGAACAGAAACGCAAGATCATCGGTCGCGACTTCATTGAGGTTTTCAATGCCGAAGCAAAACGTTTGATGACTAACGTGTCCCCCTCGGGGGACGAAGGGGGGGCCTACCGTTGGCTTGCCCAGGGTACCATCTACCCCGATCGCATCGAATCGCTCAACATCACAGGCAAGGTCATCAAGAGCCACCACAATGTTGGCGGCCTGCCCAAGGAGATGAATCTCCAGCTCTGTGAACCCTTAAAGTGGTTGTTTAAAGACGAGGTGCGTCGCGTGGGACGTCAGTTAGGTATGCCCGAGCATCTCATCACGCGTCATCCCTTCCCGGGGCCTGGCCTTGCCGTGCGCATCCTTGGTGACATCACACCCGAGAAGGTACGCATCCTGCAGGATGCCGATGACATCTATATCCGCGGCCTTCGCGAATACAAGACGCGTCTCAGTGGCGAAGAAGCACGCCGTGTGCTGGCTGCTGGTGTGCCTGCTGCAATGACCGATGGCGAGATAGAGGTCTCGCTTTACGACCAGGTTTGGCAGGCGGGTGCCATCCTCCTCTCTACCGTCCGCTCGGTGGGCGTCATGGGCGATGAGCGCACCTACGAACATCCGGTTGCCCTGCGCGCCGTCACCTCCACCGATGCCATGACTGCCGACTGGGCTCACCTGCCGTATGACTTCCTTGCCCGCGTCAGTACGGACATCATCAACAAAGTGCGCGGCGTCAACCGCGTCTGCTACGATATCAGTTCGAAGCCACCAGCGACCATCGAGTGGGAGTAAACGTGTTTACTATTTTATCAATTTGATAATCTTTTCTTCGCCTGCCTTTGGAAACATTTTCATGAGTTGGGCGAAGATTTTTTCAAACGAATCCTGCGGAGCACAAGAAGAAGTGCAGGAATTGTGGCCATAGAGTTGTTCGGGCGTGGTGAGCAACGACCATCCCCATCCGTATTCGCGGTTATGTTTGTCGCGGGGATAGACGAAGTCCTCGGTGACGATACGGCAAGCCATTTGCAGTCGGGTGATATAGCTGTCGAAACGACTGCGCATCTTGGGACCAGTGAAGCCGCAGGCTGCACGCAATTCACGCGTAATCATACTTCCTTGCTCACGTAGCGTCTGAAGAATCATGTCTTCTATGCCGTCCTGGTCAGGTTGAGGGCGCACACTTCGACGATAGTTGCAGAAATCAGGCCACCATTTCAGACTGATAAAGCCTGCCTTTCCTGCAAAGAATTTGCCATAGACACAATGCCCTTCAGTGACCACCGGCCCTTTCCATTTCCAAAGCGGCCAATCCCAGCCACCATCAGGGTTCATTACGTAACGGCAGTCCTCATCGACCATTTCTTCGGCTGAATAGCCTGCAATACCGCTATCCAAAAGAGGCAGAAATCCAATCTCCTCAATGAGCTGCATCAGCTCAATGCTGTTGTGTATCAAATTCATACAAGGCCTCACCTGTTAAGGAGCTATCTCGGCATTGCGAATCTCCTTGGCCAGCGTCTTGAGCTGTTCTAATAAGGGATAGTAGCTCTGCTCCAGGCGTTGAATCGACGGTGCCAGCTGCTGACGCTGGGCAGCGTTGGCCGTGGCGTAGTTGTCGCGCAGACGTTGGAGCATCGTTGCATCCGTGCGTTCGGTCTTGCTCAGGGCAATCCATTGCTGCATCTTCTCGCGTGCCACCGGCGAACGAAAGTCGGCGAGGCTGGTGTAAGTGCGCTTGTCATCGATGACGAAGTCGAACTCATGCTCGACCACCTCGGTTTTCTGGCTCTTGCCCATGCGTATGTCGGCGAAGCGCTGCTGAGCTTGCACGACGGCAGCAGGGACAGCGCCGATGGCATCGTCGTCAGTAGCAGCGTTGACCCACGTGTCACGCAGGGAGGTGAGGCGTGCCAAGTCGCGCAGTTCGTCGTCATCGACATCATCGCCATAGACCTCGCGTGTTTCGTTGGGGATGAAGACATAGACGCAGACCTTTCCCTCTGGCTGATAGCGGTCGCTGACGAACCACCCGAGCTGGTTGAGCTCGTCGATGGCCAGCAGGTAGTCATTGGCAATGGAGTTGAAGGGGAAGCCTACGTTCTCAGGCGACAGGAACTTACCATCCTCACCGTCAGCTCGACTCACAAAGATGTCGTAGCCGCCGAGGCTCTCAGGTCCAGTGGCAGCGTAGTAGAGCGTGATGCCGTCAGAGAGCAAGAAGGGGTAGTTCTGTTCCACGTCGTTGTCGTTGAGTCCTGTGAGCGGGACGGCATCAGACCACTGGTCGCCAATCTTGTCTGTCACAGCCAGACGCAACGACGAGGGAATGGACACATAGCGCTTGTTGCCTAACTCGTTCTCGTAAATGGTAGCATCGCTGTTGTCGCGCGTATGAAAAGAGGAAGCATAGGTGTCGATGCGTCCACTCTCGCGGCTAAGGCGTATGGTCTTCAACGCTTCACCCTTCGAACATACGATGCTGTCAATGACAGTGATACGTTCCGTGGCGTGGAGCTTCGACAGCCCCTGATGTGTGCGACGGACGTACTCGTCGAGGTGGTCGGTGGGCTTGCGTCTCTTCTTGAGCGCAGCAATCTCCTTGTTCAGAAGTTCCTCGGCAGTCTCGAAATCGTATGCCGCGAGTGCGTTTTCCACTTGTTCTGTCAGGGGAATGGCTGGAGCCTTGCGACGCTGCGCCGAAGCAGGTACAACTGAAATGGTAAATAACAAACAACAAATCATGTATAGCGCTATAGAACGCTTTCCGATTTCGTACTTTTTCTGTTCCATACTATTGATCATTTGTTATTTCTTATTTACCATTTCATTCTTTACTTTTCATTATGCTTTCGCCAGATATTCATGCATGGCTGCCGCAGCACGGCGTCCATCACCCATGGCCAGGATGACCGTAGCGCCACCACGTACGATGTCACCTCCGGCGAAGATGGTCGGGATATTGGTCTGCATACCGTCGTTGACCACGATGGTATTCTTGCGACCCAGTTCGAGGCCTTCGATGCTGGTAGGAACGATGGGATTGGGCGATACGCCGACAGCCACGATAGCTTGATCGATTTCAATGGTTTCGGTGGCTCCGGGGATGGGTCGCGGCGAACGGCGACCGCTGGCATCAGGTTCGCCCAGCTCCATCTTCTGCAGCACGACGGCACGAACGTTACCCTGCTCGTCGGCGAGGTATTCGATGGGGTTGTGGAGCGTCAGGAACTCGATACCTTCCTCCTTGGCGTGCTTCACTTCTTCGAGACGGGCGGGCATCTCAGCCTCGCTGCGACGATAGGCGATGAACACGCGTTCAGCACCAAGGCGCTTGGCCGTACGGCAGGAGTCCATAGCCGTGTTGCCGCCGCCGACGACCATCACCTTCTTGGCACGATGGATGGGCGTGTCGGTCTCGGGGTTGGAAGCGTCCATGAGATTTACGCGGGTGAGGTATTCGTTCGAGGACATCACGCCCTTGAGGTTCTCGCCAGGGATGTTCATGAAGTTGGGCAGACCGGCACCTGAGCCTACGAAGATACCATTAAAGCCTTGCTCCTTCAACTCATCAACGGTGATGGTCTTGCCTATGATACAATCCTTTACGAACTTCACGCCCATCTTCTCCAAGTTGGCAATCTCAACATCTACGATGGCGTTGGGCAGACGGAACTCAGGAATACCATACTTCAGCACGCCGCCGATTTCGTGCAACGCCTCGAAGACGGTAACTTCGTAGCCGAGCTTGGCCATATCGCCTGCGAAGCTCAAGCCCGAAGGACCGGAACCCACTATGGCGATCTTCTTGCCGTTGGCGGGAGCGCACTCGGGAATGGACATATTGCCGCTCTCGCGCTCGTAGTCGGCTGCGAAGCGCTCCAAGTAGCCGATGGCCACAGCAGGCTCGTTCATCTTCAAATGGATGCAACGGCTCTCGCATTGCTTCTCCTGAGGACAAACGCGACCGCAGACGGCGGGCAGCGCAGAGGTCTGTTTCAGCACTTGTGCGGCACCAAGGAAGTTGCCGCGCTCGATATTCTTGATGAACGAGGGAATCTGGATGTTCACGGGGCAACCCTCCATGCAGGTGGGTTTGGCGCAGTCGAGGCAGCGCTTGGCTTCCAACAGTGCCTGCTCCTTGGTGAGTCCCTGGTTGACCTCCTCGGTGCGGGTTGTAGCACGATACACAGGGTCCAGCTCAGGCATCACGACGCGCGCAATTTGCGTGCGCTCCTTCGCCTTCATCGAAGCACGAAGCTCAGCACGCCAGGGGGCATTGCGATCAGTAAGAGAGTCAGCGGACTCTCCCCCCGCCCTCCCTGTTAGGGAGGGAGCGGTCACATTGGACTCTTGCGAAGCGGATGCCTGCTCAGAACATTCAGCTCCCTCTCTAACAGGGAGGGCGGGGGGTGAGTCTGGAGTCATTTTTGTAATTGCTTCCATCTCCTCCGCCTTGAAAGCCGTCATTCTTGACAGCATCTCATCGAAGTCAACTTCGTGACCGTCGAACTCGGGACCATCGACGCAGACGAATTTCGTCTTGCCGCCGACGGTGATGCGGCAGGCACCGCACATACCCGTGCCGTCCACCATGATGGTGTTCAGCGACACATCTGTGCTGATGCCATATTTCTTCGTCAACAGACAGCAGAACTTCATCATGATGGCGGGGCCGATGGCAAAGACCTTGTCAACCTGCTCGCGCTGAATGACCTGCTCAATGCCCACGGTGACGACGCCCTTCTGTCCATACGAACCATCGTCCGTCATGATGATGACCTCGTCGGAGTGTTGACGAACCTCGTCCTCAAGGATGATCAAATCCTTAGAGCGGCCAGCGAGCACGCTGATGACGCGATTGCCGGCAGCCTTCAGCGCCTTGATGATAGGCAGCATCGGAGCTACGCCGACACCACCGCCTGCGCAAACCACGGTGCCGAAGTTCTCAATATGTGTTGCTTTGCCAAGAGGGCCTACGACATCTGTGATCTCGTCGCCGACGTTGAGGTCGCAGAGCTTGGTGCTCGACACTCCCACTTTCTGCACGACGAGCGTGATGGTGCCTGCCTGTACGTCGGCATCGGCTATGGTTAGGGGCATACGCTCACCCTTCTCGCCGACGCGTACGATGACGAAGTGACCTGCACGACGCGCCTTGGCGATGAGGGGTGCCTCAACCACCAGTTTGAATACTTTTTCCGAAAACTGCTCTTTGGCTACAATCTTATTCATTGTTGATGCGTTTTGTGTTATTTGTTATCCGATTTCGTTGATAAAACGGCACAAAAGTACATAAATAATATGAAATACGCGCCCGCGAAGACATTTTTTTGTGAACTTTCTGCACAAAAAGAGATATATATCAAAATAATCACTTACCTTTGCACACATAAAAGCACTAAAACGACTACAGCTATGAAGAAAGTATTTCCACCTTCAGAACTCATCATCAACGAGGACGGCAGTGCATTCCACCTGCACGTACGTCCCGAACAATTAGCCGACCGCGTCATCCTCGTGGGCGACCCAGGTCGTGTACCTACAGTTGCTGCTCACTTCGACAGCCTCGAATGTGATATCCAGAGCCGCGAGTTCCATACCATGACGGGCTGGCTCCAAGGCAAGCGCATCAGCGTTGTCAGCACAGGCATCGGCTGTGACAACATCGACATCGTCATGAACGAGCTCGATGCCCTGGCCAATATCGACTTCCAGTCGCGCACCGAGAACGACGAACACCGCACGCTCTCCATCGTGCGCATCGGCACCTGTGGCGGCCTCCAGCCATTCACCCCTACAGGCTCCTTCATCGCCTCCGTCAAGAGCATCGGCTTCGATGGTCTCCTCAACTACTACGACGGCCGCAACGATGTCTGCGACCTACAACTGGAAGAAGCTTTCAAGAAGCACATGAGCTGGTCGCCGCTCAAGGGAGCGCCCTACGTGGCAATAGCTAATCCCGAGCTCATCGAGCAGATAGCTCAGGACGACATGGTGCGCGGCATCACCATTGCCTGCGGGGGCTTCTATGGTCCCCAAGGCCGTCAGATCCGTCTCAAGATTCAAGACCCGCAGCAGAACGAGAAGGTGGAAGCTTTCGAGTACGACGGTCTGCACATCTGCAACTTCGAGATGGAAAGCTCCGCTGTTGCCGGCCTCGCAGCACTCCTCGGCCATCGCGCCATGACCTGCTGCATGGTCATCGCCAACCGCTACACCACCGAGATGAACACCGAGTACAAGAACTCCATCGATACCCTCATCCAAAAGGTGCTTGCGAGAATCTAAACGCTTAGTCATCTACCCCAAGCTTGAAGGAAACCATCTGCGCCATAGCCACAGCTCCGGGCGGTGCCATCGGCATCGTCCGCGTCTCTGGTGCCGAAGCTTTCACGATTGCTCGTCAAGTATGCCCTCGCCTGACACCCACGACGCCACCGCGCACCGCAGTCCTCTCTCCCATCACCGCCAGCCCCGACGAGGTCCTCGATGAAGCCGTCGTCACCCTCTTCCACGCCCCTGCCAGCTACACAGGCGAGGACTGCGTGGAGTTCTCCTGCCACGGTTCCCGCTATATTCTGAACAAAGTTCTGCAACTCCTTGTCCGGCATGGGTGCCGCCTGGCAGAGCCCGGTGAATTTACGCAGCGTGCTTATCTCAATGGCAAGCTCGACCTCTCGCAGGCCGAGGCTGTCGCCGACCTCATCGCTGCCGACAGCGCTGCAGCCCATCGCGTTGCCCTCTCCCAATTGAAGGGTCATTTCTCCAGCGAACTCTCTCGGTTGCGCAATCAGCTCCTGCACCTCACTTCGCTGCTGGAGCTTGAACTTGACTTCGCCGACCACGAGGAGTTGGAGTTTGCCAACCGGCCAGAACTTCTGGCATTGGCAGAGAAGATAGATGCTCATATCACACATCTGTCCAGCACCTTCCAAACAGGCAATGCCCTCAAGAACGGCATCCCCGTGGCCATTGTCGGAGCCCCCAACGTGGGCAAGAGCACCCTCCTCAACGCCCTCCTCGGCGAGGAACGCGCCATCGTCAGCGACATCCAAGGCACCACGCGCGATGCCATTGAAGATACCCTGCAACTCGGCGGCATCACTTTCCGCTTCATTGACACCGCTGGCATCCGCCACACCGACGACACCATTGAGAACCTTGGCATCCAACGTTCCATAGCTGCCGTGCAGCGGGCGCAGATCGTGGTGTTGATGAAAGAGCCCGGTGTCCCCTACCCTGAAGTCCCGCTTCGCGAAGACCAGACCGTCATTCGCATAGAGAACAAGACCGAAGCCTTCCAAGCCAAATACGGCGTTGGGCTCGACGACCTGCGCCAGCGTTTCATCGATGCCGTCCCCACGACATCGGCTGAAGATGTCATCGTCACCTCAGCCCGCCACTACGAAGCCCTCTGCTGCGCCCACGACAGCCTCACTCGCGTCATCGACGGCTTAGGTGAACATTCTCTGCTACCTACAGACCTCATCGCCGAGGATCTACGCCTCACCCTCGCCTCTCTCGCCGACATCACCGGCGGCGCCATCACCCCCCAGGAAACCCTCAACAACATCTTCTCCCACTTCTGCATCGGAAAGTAGATTCTGCGTGGGAAAATAGGTTTAGTTTAGACCTCTTTATATATAAAGCGGAATAAACAAAAACATAATTGATTAAGTATGATATGATAATAAAATCAATACACATATATTTATTAATTTAACTTTCGGAAGTTCTTTGATAAAGAAAAAAACTTAAAAAAGCTTGTCCTATTGCCAGTAGCTCTTTTTTTTCGACACACGAAACTTTAGCCAATATAAATTGAAGTGCAATTTTTTAGTTTGCCTTCACTTTTCATCATATAACATTATATAACAATCTATTAGATGTGGTGAAGGCAAAGAATTTGCCTTCACTTGCCTTCACCTCGTCAATGAGAAGTAAAACAAGTTGTTTTACCTGCAATTGGTTTTATGAACCGCATAATACATCCTATAGTTATGAAGTAAAACAACTTGTTTTACTTATTTGTGAGTCATCGTATCATCATGCATAACCATTCTTCGTGGTCACTTCATATAGACTTTCTTTGCATTTATGTCCATCGCTTGCCGACGGCTGACAGCACACAAAATAGCAGGTAATTAAATCAAGATCAACTTTTTGTGTTCAAAAAGTGAGAGTGAAGGTAAGTGAAGGCAAAATATTTGCATTCACCTAATTTAGACAGCTAATATACAATGACATACAAAGAAAAGTGAAGGCAAAGTGATTTTTTGCAACTTTAGAAAATTACAACTCTACTCACATCTTTTTTCTCTGAGCTTGCTCATTGCTCTTGAACTGAAAGTCTGAACAAATGTTCATGTCTTTAGCTCATTTTTCACTATTCACAACCATGATTTTTAATTAGAAAGATTATGCACCGCCATTTGCATTGCATTCACAATCGGTTTGTGTCGTTGTACCCATGAAAGCCCGCTTTTACAAGCAATCCCATGTCGAAAACAACAAAGAACGTCCTGAATTTGGAAAATTTCCCATAAAACCAATGCCCTTTTGGAAAGTTTTACTGGCCCAACGGGGATTGTCCGTGGCTGGGCATAGCGTGAAACTATCCAAAGACCAT
>CAMZHV010000054.1 GCA_947307015.1 uncultured Prevotellaceae bacterium
ACCCCCTCCCCGCTCCCCCTCAGAGGGGGAGGGTGGTCACCTTCAAGAACAGTTTTCCAATCAACAATCCAATTTCACCAATCAACAATCAAATTTCAACAACCAACAATCAAAACTCACCAATCAACAACAATCAAAAATTATCTAACTATGCCTACCACCAGCACAACATTCAACTCTCCCCCTCAAAGGGGGAGCGGGGAGGGGGTCTCTCCCACTTCCACAACATTCAACTCTCCCCCTCTGAGGGGGAGCGGGGAGGGGGTCTGCAGCGGGGAGGGGGTCTTCATTTCCCGCCACTTCACCCTCGCCGAACTCACCCGTTCCTTCACAGCCCAGCAGCGGGGGCTGGACAATCGGCCATCGCCCGAGGCACTCCGTCACCTGCAAGCCCTCGTAAACCGCGTCCTCGACCCCTTGAGGCAGCTCTTTGGAGCGCCCATCTACGTCAACAGCGGCTACCGGAGTCCCGAGCTGAACGCCGCCGTCGGCGGCGCAGCCAACAGCCAACACACACTTGGTGAGGCCGCCGACATCCGCGGAGCCACGACAGGCGAGACCCGCCGCCTCTTAGGTCTGGCACTCGCACACGCCGCAGACCTTGGTTTCGACCAGCTGATAGCCGAAGAATGTGATGCCCGCGGATTCCCCAAGTGGCTGCACATCAGCTACGGCGACCGCCACCGCAACCAACTCATCTTCACCAAAAGATAAAGGTTTTTGTTTTTCACCGCCTGCCCCCGTCGTGATGACGCGGGCAGGCTTTTTGTTTGTACGCCTCGGCGGCTTATCTTTCCATAACCTGAACGCCCAGCTGGGATTACGCCACAGCCATGAGCCTGCGCCCAATACTGTAAATGTCATCTACGGTGCGCTATCGTAGCTGAGGGCGTGGAACCTTCATTCAGAACTGCGCTCTTTCCTGCAAATTAATACGATAATGGGCAAAAAAGATGGGAAAAATTTGGAAGGAAGGGGAATAAAATCGTATTTTTGCAACGCAAAACGAAAAACTTATGCAAGATGACGGTCATATTGAACGATTATCACAAGAAAGTGAATGCCGAAAAGATGGCAAAAGTTGCCTATTGGAAAGCGCATCCGCTGTCGCGCAGGGAGTCCTTGAGGAGATTGAGGCTCTTGCGGGAACAACGGCTTGCAAATCAGTCCAATTGGTAAGGCTCAAAAAGTAATTCCTATCAGTTGGCATGGCGTTTCCACCAGATGAAACGGGCGGTGGCGGCGAGGGTGACGATGGCGGCGGTGATGTGAGAGAAGAGGGGGGGAAGGGAGAGAGTGGTGGGGGAGATGAGGAGGAAGTCGGTGACGACCATGGTCATGAAGATGGCGGGCAGGAGCGAGATCCAATAACATTTCTTTTGCTGCACGAAATAGACGGTGCAGAACCAGAGGGTGACGGCTGCCATCAGCTGCGTGCCCCACGCCACGTACTGCCATACGGTGCCGAAGCCGGAGGGATTGCCGATCTGCCAGGCGAGGAGTGCGATGCCGACGGCGAAGACGGGCAGGCTGAGGAGGAGGCGCGAACGGGCTGAGGACTGCTTGAGGTTGAGGGCTTCGGCGAGGATGAGACGTGCGGCACGGAAAGAGCTGCCACCCGTGGTGATGGGTGCTGCCACGATGCCGAGGAGGGCGAGAATGCTGCCGAAGGTGCCGAGCCAGCTGGCACAGATGGTGTTGACAACGGTGGGCGCATCGAAGAATTGGATGAGCGTGCGTCCGTCGGCTGCGCGGAGGAGGCCGTCGGCACCAGCGGTGAACTGCTGCACGAGCTCAGGCGAGCAGACGGTGCGCCAGCCGCCGGAGAAGAAGAAATAGTTGGAGATGGTGGCCCAGACGAGTGCCACGACACCCTCGGTGATCATGGCGCCGTAGAAGATGGGGCGTCCCTGACGTTCGCTCTTCATGCAACGCGCCATCATGGGCGACTGCGTGGCGTGGAAACCGCTGACAGCACCACAGGCGATGGTGACGAAAAGGGCAGGGAAGAGGCTTTGCTTCAAGCCCAGACGCTCAGCACCCCAGTTGCCGAGGCCATCCCACAGCTCGGGCAGGGGAGCGACTCCGGGTTCTGCCATCGTGGGAACGGTCTGCTTGAGAATGAGGACGATACCAAGGGCTACGACCATGAAAAGCATGGACAAGGCAAAAGCGGGATAGACGCGTCCGATGACCTTGTCGATGGGCATGACGGTGGTGAGTACATAATAGAGGAAGATGATGACTACCCACATCATCTTTTCGCCCCAGATGCCAGAGAGGATGATGGCAGGACAATAGACGAAGAAGGCGCCGACGAGCATCATCATGAGCATCGTGAAGACGACCATCGCCTTGCGCGCACCCTGTCCGAGGTAAAGTCCCGTGAGTTCGGCCAGACCGCAGCCGTCGTGGCGCATGGAAATCATGCCGCTGACATAGTCGTGCATGGCGCCGCCGAAGATACATCCGAAGACGATCCACAGGTAGGCCGAGGGGCCGAACCAGGCACCCATGATAGCACCGAAGATGGGGCCCGTGCCGGCGATGTTGAGGAACTGGATCATGAAGATGCGCCAACCGGGCAGTACGATATAGTCGATCTTGTCTGCACGGCGGATGGCAGGTGTCTCGCGATCGTCGGGACCGAACACGCGTTCCACGACGCGGCTGTAAATCATATAACCGAGGAAAAGGGCGACGAGACTGATGAGGAAAGTGATCATAAAATGTTTGTTTGCTTGTTTGTGCGTGCAAAGGTACGCAAAATTGTTCGTTCACGGGTTCTTTATGCACGATTTTCTGCATTTTAAAGTAGAAAATAGATAGAAAAGTGCGCTGTTTGGAGATAATTTGCTACTTTTGCAGCCAAATTGTAAATTCATCATACACCATATTTATTCACATTTAAACAACAAACATCATGAGTAACAAGCAGAAACGTTTCTTCTTGCCCGAGAGCGAGATTCCAACCGAGTGGTACAACATTCAGGCTGACATGGTCAACAAACCCATGCCTCCCCTTCACCCGGGTACGAAGCAGCCGCTGAAGGCCGAAGACCTTTTCCCCATCTTCGCAGAGGAGCTGGCTCGTCAGGAGATGAATCAGGTGGATCCCTGGATCCATATCCCCGAACCCGTACGCGATATGTACAAGTACTACCGTTCGACGCCGCTCGTTCGCGCCTACGGTTTGGAGGAAGCGCTGGGCACACCAGCTCACATCTATTTCAAGAACGAGAGCGTCAGCCCCGTGGGCAGTCACAAGTTGAACTCGGCCCTTGCGCAGGCGTACTATAATAAAATACAAGGTGTGACGAACATCACCACTGAGACAGGTGCCGGTCAGTGGGGCGCAGCGCTGAGCTATGCCGCCAAGGTGTTTGGTTTGGAGTGCGCCGTCTATCAGGTGAAGATCTCCTACAACCAGAAGCCTTATCGTCGCTCCATCATGCAGACCTTCGGCGCAACGGTTGAGGCTTCTCCTTCAATGTCCACACGCGCAGGTAAAGATGTCATCACGCGCGACCCGAACAACCAAGGTTCGTTAGGTACGGCGATCTCCGAAGCTATTGAGTTGGCTATGAATACGCCCAACTGTAAGTACACGTTAGGTTCCGTGCTCAACCATGTGGCTCTGCACCAGACGGTTATCGGCCTCGAAGCTGAGAAGCAGATGGAGATGGCTGGCGAATATCCCGACATGGTCATCGCCTGCTTCGGCGGCGGCTCGAACTTCGGCGGTGTGGCCTTCCCCTTCATGCGCCACAACATTCTTGAGGGCAAGAAGACGCGCTTCATTGCTGCCGAGCCTGCTTCCTGTCCGAAGCTGACGCGCGGCGTGTTCCAGTATGACTTCGGCGACGAGGCTGGTTATACTCCGCTGCTGCCCATGTTCACGCTTGGTCACAACTTCATGCCTGCCAACATCCACGCTGGCGGTCTGCGTTATCATGGCGCTGGCGTCATCGTCAGCCAGCTGTTGAAGGATGGTCTGATGGAGGCCGTAGATATTCAGCAGCTTGAGAGCTTCGACGCTGGCACGCTCTTCGCCCGTGCCGAGGGTATCATCCCAGCTCCCGAAAGCTGTCACGCCATTGCCGCCACGATCCGCGAGGCACTCAAGTGCAAGGAGACGGGTGAGGAGAAGGTGATCCTGTTCAACCTCAGCGGTCACGGACTCATCGACATGAGCGCCTACGACCAGTACCTCGCAGGCAACCTTCAGAACTACGAGGTTACCGACGAATTGGTAGCTGAGAACATCGCCAAGCTAGAGAAAGTGATCTAATCTGCTCTCACTACAACGCTTTTCTTCAACAACGAATAATAGAGGAAGAAAGGGACTCGCCACATGACGCGAGTCCCTTTCTTCTTATCTCACAACGAATTATACGAATTAAACCCAAATCGGTCATTAGGCCGATATATAATATAATTAAGTTCTTTTTTACGGTCTATTGATGTCATCTTAGCATTTCTTTCGGCATCTTGTCCGCATTGCCATCTCGCCGTAGCCCGCTACGCCTTCGATAACAATATGGCCAATCTGCTCGAAACAAATACCAATCTGGCATCAATCCTAATGACCGATTTGGGTTAAACGAATTTATCGCACGACGACCTTCTGGTTGTTGACAATGTAGATGCCTCGGCGGACGGGTATGCGTGCGTCGTAGTCGAGCCAATCAGCAAAGAGTTGCTTGCCTGAGAGGTCGGCGATGACGACGCGTTGGGGACGGTCGACGCGAATCGTGATGCAGCCGAGACCACCGTTGGCCTGCAGGTCATGACGGGCGGTGACGGCGGGCTGGCAAATGCCGTCGTAGTCGCTTCCGTCGCCCATGACGAGGGTCTTGCACCGCAGAATGAACTTGCCCACGGCCACACATTTCTTGTCGGTCATGTTGGCGATGAGTCCAAGGCTGACCTTCGTGGGCTCTTCGAGCATGAAGGAAACAGACTGATTAGTACTGAGCGGCGACGATGCAAGGGCTTCTGTCTCAAGGTTCTCGGTCAGCGGCAGCTGATCGCCAGCGGCAGCGGCGATATAGGTGCCGTCTGGGAGCCAGTTGTAATAGTAGGTGTCGCCGTCGCGGTCGGCTGTGAAGGTGTATTCGCCAGCGGGAAGCTCCACGGTCTGGAAGATCATGAGGTCTTTGATGACGCTCTCGAAACCTGAATAGGTGTCCTCGAGGGTGAGGTAGTTGTTCTTCTCTGCGTCTACATGCCATTCGGTGTAAATGCTGCCTTTCTTGACCGTATTCAGCTGCTTCCAAGGCGAAGTGCTGTTGTTCATGAGCAATCTCAAGTAGCGGCTGCTGTTGGCGGGGTTCACGGTGCCGCCACTTGTCTTGAAAGGATGCTTGTAGTTTTTGAGGTACTGCGCTGTGACGTCGCTGGTGGCACCCGACGGGTTGAGGCAGAAGATGCCGAAGGAGCTCTCCCAGGCGTCGCCGTCAGGACCGAAGTTCTTGCGCGTGCCATTAAGCCCGTGCGATGAACGGTCGATGACGTCGCCGCTGTTGTGGTTGAAGTCGTAGTAGAGTAGCAGTGCCTCGTTGGCGGCAGGCTCCTGAACGGGCTCGTCAGCGATAGGTACTATCTCGTTCTGGGTGAGTGCCTTGTTCCATACGCGCAGCTCATCGATGAGTCCGTTGAAGGGACGATCAGTGCCACCGATAGTGAAGGCGTCGAGGGCAGGCATATTGCTGACACTGGGGATTTTGCCCTGACTGATGAGGTTGCCGTCGCGGTAGAATGCAACGGTGCCGACCTTGAAGGTCACGGCGTAGTGGTGCCATTCGTCGAAGATGACGGCAGCACCATCGCTGGTGATGTTCTTGTCGCGTACGTCAACGGACAGTTCGCCTGTGGGTTTCACGTAGATCTGCATCGTTGAAGCCTTGTCGCCGATATGGAAACTGTTGTCGGTGACACGTCCGGGTAGCATCCACCATTCGATGGAGAAGTTGCGTGTTGTCTCGGCGGTGAAGGGCGAGGCAGCTTCCACAAGATCGTCGGTGCCGTCGAAGTGGAGGCCGTTCTGGCCGTCGGCATTGCAGACGATGATGGCTTTCGAACGGCTGATCTTATCCGAGCCTTTGGCGTTGGTAGCAGTAAGCGTAACGTCGTAAATACCAGGTGTGTTGAGTGTGATGCGCTTGTCCTTGCCCTCGATGCGGTAGATGGTGATGTCGCTGGCAACGTCCCACGTCCATGCTGTCGGGTTGTACTTTGATTCGTCGACAAGATCCACCTGTTCGCCCTTGAGGATAACGTTGTTCTGCAAGCTGAAAGCAGCTTCGGGACGCACGGCGCCTACGCTGACGCTCTTGGTGACGGACGTGCTGCCCTCCGTGTTGAAGGCTGTGAGCGTGATATCATAAGTTCCGTTCTCCGGGAATGTCGCGGCGGCGTTGACGGTCTTGACGATGGGGTTTTCTGCGCCTGAAATCTGCCATTCGTAGCTGGCAGCTTCGATGGGCGTGGAGGTGTTGACAAAGGTCACATGCTCGCCTGCGCTGACGTCGCCTTCGGGTACGATGAAGTCCACGGTGGGCAGGGCGGCTTTGGTGACATTGACGGTTGTCACCTTCTCCGACGTGGTGCCATAGAGGTTCGTCGTCTGTAGCGTAATCATCTGTTCGCCAGGATCAGTGAAGACGATGACGGGGCTCACGGTGCCGCTGAATGTGGGCTGTTCCGTGCCGCTGACCTGCCAGTTCCAGGCAGCTGTGTTGATGTCGCTCTTGTCTATGATGGCGAAGGGTTTACCCACAACGGCCGAGGTGGCGCAGGTGAAATCGGCTACCGTCTCGGTGGCGATAGGATTCAGGCTTTCGCCCAAGGCATAGTCGGCGAAGGAGAATGTCTCGTCGTCTCCTACAATCTCTGCATCGCAGCCGCCGCAACCGTCAATGAGGTAGCGGGTGCCAGCCTCCTCGCGTGCGAACATATTATAATAATGCAGGAGATTGCAGAAGAGTCGGGGATGGGCGATATCATGCTTGTAGGATGCTTTGACTTCTTTCTCGCTGCGGGCGTATGTCCAGAAGCGCAATTCGTCGAGGTGGCCGTTCCAAGGGGCGTCGTAGACTTTCTTGTAGTTGGAGGTGGTACCCTCGGTCTCGCCTATCATGATGCGGGCGGGTCCTTTGATACCATAGTGACCGTAGTTGTTGTTCCAGTTGATGCGCCGTACGCCGTTGACATAGAGGCGAGTGTTAAGTCCTTCGTTGACAATGGCCACATGATAGAAGCGTCCGCCGGGGAGGGCTACGTCGGTGCGTGTGTAGGAGCCGCCGTCGTTGCCGACTTCTATATAGCCGCCCTTGATGACCTTGAAGAAATACTGTGTTGTGTCGGCTTTGATGCGGAAACCGAAGGCGTCGGCAGTGGGTTTGGCGTTCATCCACATCCAGAACTCTATCGTGAAGTTCTCGTAGGAGCGGTCGATGAAATCGGGGATGAGAAGCTTGCTACCCGTGGACATCACGGCGATGCGGTTTGCTGTGTCGTCGAGTGGCGCGAGGGAGGCAACGACAGGCGCCGACTGCTTACTCTCTGCGTCATAGCCATTGACCTGATACACAGCACTGACTGTGTAGGCACCGCCCTCTTCGACAGAAGTTGTGGTGGCCGTTGCTGAGGTCGTAGAGTAGAGCTCGCCGTCCTTGTAGATATTGTACGACGCGGGCTCGTAGCGGCTGCCGCTGGGCGCTTCCCAGCTGAGTGTTGTGCCGCTGATGACGAGGTTGCGGGGTTCAGGCACACAGTCGGTGCTGACCACAGCTGTCATCTCGGTCTTCTGACCTGCGCTGGGCACCGCAATGGGTTCGGTGATGGGGAAGAGAACCTCGACACCGTCATGATCGAGGTTGTAGTCTATGATGCTGACGGCGTGTATCTTACCTTCACCAACGCCCCATGAACGCGTCTCCACCCAGAAGAAATATTTCAACGGACGTGAGAGGTCGAAATCCTTGGTGAGCGTGGTGAGGTCATAGCCGAATTCCATCGGTTCGGTGTGCAGTTCGCCGTCGGCCCATCGGCCGAGCATAGGGATCTCAGGTGCTGGCTTTGTCAGGCCTCGGTTGCCGTCGCCTGCGAAGTTGAAATGAGTGAGTGTGATGGACTGTTCGGGTTTCGAAGCGTTGACATTTTGTGCCACGCCAACGTGCAGACAGATCTCCGAACGGTGGCTATATTCCATCTTAACTTTGATGGTGCGCAATGGGCGGTAGTCGCGCAAAACATCGTAGTATCCAGGTGTGAAGCTATTCTCTTTAGGCCATCCTTTGACGCTGTTGGAGCGCTCGTAGGGGCAGTAGATGAAGCCGTTGTTTTCCCATCCGTCGCCCCAAGAGTTGGCGATGATCCATGCGCCCACTTCGCAGTCGCCGTCAGCGTTCAAAGCCTCGCCGATGACGCCGTTGCCGTCGAGGTCAAACTCCAGACGGTCATCGTAGCCCACGATGGTCATGGCGTGGTTGTAGGTCTCGTTCCAGTCGGTGATGTATTTCATACCTGTGACGCCGGCAGCGTCATTGGCAGCGGTCTTGGGTATATTTGCGGAGAAGGGGCCTGCAGCCACACCGATACCACAGATGCCTCCGCTGGCATAGCTTTCGTCGCCGCAACGGTTCCAGAGGTAGTTCTTGACCAGCTCACGGCCTTCTTCGGTGCCGCAGTTGAAGGGGAAGCTGTTGCCCGATACGATGCGGTTGTGCATTGTGGCGTACCAGCTGTCGTAGCCCTGCATCCATCCGCAGTCGTCGTCCTGATCGTCCTGTCCGGAACGACCATAGATGCGGCTGTAGGTGGTGCCGCCGTAGACCGCACAGCTGGCAATGCCTACGTCTCGCCCAAGGCGGTCGTAGCCCGTGCCGTCGGTGCCGTTAGTGTTGAGCATCCATGGGAAATGGGTAGCGTAGCGATGCTCGTCGTTGTCGGCAGCTACGAAACGCGCTGTATTGATTTGATTGGTAAACTGATAGTAGATGCTTGAGGCAGCGCCGCACGAACCGCCGCTCTGGTTGATGATGGGCGGGAAGGAGGGCTTTAGGGCGTTGTTCAGATGGTCGGGACGAACATTGCCGGCTGCAATGCTCTTTTTCATGCGCTCAATCATCTTCTTGGCGGCTTTCATGTTGACCGTCGGTTTCGGGTTGGGCAGGTCGGGATATTTTTCTCGATCCCAGGTGCCAGGTTGAGCCATAGCCAACGTTGTTATTAAGGCAAAAGCAAGGAGCAGACCCACCCCCCGCCCTCCCTTATAGGGAGGGAGTTGAATGTTTTTCAACTTGGAAGTAATATTTTTCATTGTTATAGGTATATTTAAAGGTTTTAATGATTGTAAATACCTGTAGGTTACTATACTTGTAGGTGACTACTCTCCCCCTAAAAGGGGGAGCGGGGAGGGGGTCCTGAACTTCTTCAGTCCGCTTTCCAACCAACGTACGTATGCATCCACATCTTCTTTGTAGCTGTACGACCCTGCGAGTGGGTGGGCCTCATGATCTACGAGGACGTAGAAGGGTTGCGTCTGTGCGCCGAACTTCGAGCGCTGTAGGTAGCTCCATTTGTCGCCAATGGTGCGCAGCTTGCGCGTGGTGCCGTCTCCCTCAGTGACTTCCACGGTTTCTAGTAGTGGCGTTTTGTCATCGACATAGAGGCTGACGAGCACGTAGTCCTCGGTCATCAGCTGACGCACGCGGGCATCCGGCCACACGGCAGCTTCCATCTTGCGGCAGTTGACGCATCCATAGCCAGTGAAATCCAACATGACGGGTTTGCCTGCCTTCTGTGCTGCCGCTATACCTTCCTCGAAATCAGTGTAAACGGCTTCCACGGTGTGAGGGTTGAGGTTGAAATCCTGCGTCCACATTGGAGGGGCGAAGGCACTGACGGCCTTGCAGGGTGCTCCCCAGAGCCCAGGTATCATATACAAAGCGAAAGCAAGCACGCAGAGCGCTGAGAGGAAACGTGTTACGCCAATCTTTGGACGTGCGATGACGTTTCCTTCGTCGTCGTATTCATCCTCGTCGTGCGGCAGACGAATCCAACCTAAGAGGTAGAAACCCATAAGGGAGAAAATGAGGATCCACAAGCACAGGAAAGTCTCACGGTCGAGCAGTCGCCAGCCGTAGGCTAAATCGGCAACGCTCAGGAACTTCAGCGCAAAAGCCAACTCCACGAGGCCGAGGACAACCTTGATGGCGTTCATCCAATTACCGCTCTTCGGGGCTGATTTCAGCCACGTTGGGAACATGGCGAAGAGGGTGAAGGGAGCTGCCAAGGCCAGCGCAAAGCCGAACATTCCCACAGTTGGGGCAATGACAGAGCCGCTGGTGACCATATCCACGAGCAACAGGCCGATGATGGGGCCTGTGCAGGAGAAACTGACGAGGACGAGCGTGGCTGCCATGAAGAAGATGCTCAGCAGACCCGTCGTGGACGAGGCTTTCTCGTCCATTTTGTTGCTCCACGATGACGGCAGCGTCAACTCGAAACCGCCAAGGAAAGAGGCCGCGAAGACCACTAACAGCGCGAAGAGGAAAAGGTTGAAGATGGCGTTGGTGCTCAAGGCGTTAAGCGACGAAGGTCCCCAGATGAGCGTCACTAGTAGACCTAAGCCAACGTAGATGACGATGATGCTGAGACCGTAAAGGATTGCGTCGCGTATGCCCTTGCGCTTGTCGTCCTTCGACCGTTTCAGGAAGAACGAGACGGTCATCGGGATGATGGGCCACACACAGGGCGTCAGCAGGGCTATCAGGCCGCCGAGGATGCCGAGCAGGAAAATTCCCCACAGCGAGCGCGATTGCGTGTCGGAGGCTTCATCCAAAGCATGGAGTTCGGAGATGACGGGAGACCATAAGGGGGATCCGGACTCTCCCCCCGCCCTCCCTGTTAGGGAGGGAGCGGTTACTTGTGCTATTGAGTCGCTATCTTGCTTGTCTTCAATTGCTTCTTTTTCATTATCTAATGGTTTCTCCACCTTGTCGGTGACCGTTCCCTCCCTGATAGGGAGGGCGGAGGGAGAGTCTTTTAGTTCCCCGCTAAACTTAAACTCCACATTTGTCGGCGGCATACAATTTTCGTCGTTGCAGGCGCCGTATTGCAGGTAGCCTTCCACTTTCCACGCTCCGCCTGTGAGGCGTAGGCGCTGAATGGCCTTCGCGCTGCTCTCGACAAATGTGACCTCACAGTCGAACAGTTCGTCATGTACGCGTTTGGGGGCAGGGGAGAGCGTTAGATTACCCTCTTTCTTTGCTCCCTCTAATTTCTCGGCATTGAAGGTCATGGCGATGGGACCACCATCGTTCTCGGGGCCGTAGACGTGCCAACCCTTGTCGATGGCGAAGGTGAACACAAGTTCGATGAGGTCGGGGTGTCCGTTCACTTCACGCTGTTCCACGGTAGCTTTGACGGGATTCGGTTGAGCGTGTGAGATTGCGCAAACTAATGTAAGAATCAGAAGATTAAGGAGTCTTTTCATGAGCATTTCTTTATTTACGGGTGTAAAGGTACAAGATAAATACCAAATGGCCAAATTTATGGGCACTTTTTCATTCGTTCAACTGACCTTTGTCCGTTTTGGGGATTTTTCCTAATATATCTTGAATAACTAAGCCAGCCAATGTGAAGCCGAAAATAGCGGTGGAATGGGCAAAAGTGCCATTGTAGGGAGCAGCGTCGGAAGCTAAAATGCCTTGGTTGGGCAGCACTTCTGGTGAATAGACAACACGGAATTTGCGGCGTGGAAACTGCTTGGCACGCTTGAAACGCTGCCGCAGCGCACGAGCTAACGGACATCCCTCGACATGCCAGAACTCAGCTGTGCGTATCTTCTGTGGATCCATCTTCAGGGCTGCACCCATCGAGGAAAAGAATTGAATGTGATGGGGTAGGGAAGTGGCCGTAAGGATGAGATCAGCTTTGCATGAAAGTGAGTCGATTGCATCGATGATGTAGTCGTATTCCATGAGATGGAAACGCTCGCGGGTGTTTTCGTTGTAGACATCTTCGATAGCTTCAACCTTTACTTGAGGATTGATTTCCAAAAGCCTTGATTTCATGGCCACTACTTTTGGTTCTCCAATGGTCTTCATCGTGGCTGGACATTGGCGGTTGACATTGGTGATGTCTACACGGTCACGGTCGACAATGGTCAAGTGTCCAATGCCACTGCGAACCAGGCTCTCAGCACACCAGCTGCCTACACCGCCAATGCCAAAAATGATGACATTGGCGGCGGCGATACGCTCCATGGCCTCGTCCCCTACGAGGCGCTTGCAGCGATCAAAGATGCTTGCTTCGTTTATCATAATGTGCTGCAAAGGTAAGCATAATATCCGATAAAGACGTCGATTTTGCTCCTATTTTTATCACTTTGTGCTAAAAAAACTTGAATTGTTTGGTCGTGTTGGAAAAAAGCTGTACCTTTGTAGCACAAAAAGAAAGCAGCTGAATTGACAAATCTATTGTCGTAGATTGAATCCAAAACACATATTTTTATAACCCCAACAATTAACAACAACAATGACAAAAAGCGCATTGCAAATTGCTCGGGCTGCCTATCAGCCCAAGCTCCCGAAGGCCCTGCTGGGTCCCGTTGTAGCTAAAGAAGGTGCTGCCACACAATCCGTTGGCGACCAGGCTAAGATCAAGGAACTGTTCCCTAACACTTATGGATTGCCCGTCGTAGAGTTCGTGGCTGGCGAGGCCAAGGACTACGAGCCCATCAATGTTGGCGTGATCCTCAGTGGCGGTCAGGCTCCTGGTGGTCACAATGTCATCAGCGGCTTGTTCGACGGTGTCAAGAGCATTAATCCCGCTTCCAAGCTCTATGGTTTCATCCTCGGCCCCGGCGGCCTCGTTGACCATAAGTATATGGAACTTACCGCCGACATCATCGATGAATATCGTAACACGGGCGGCTTCGACATCATCGGTTCCGGTCGTACGAAACTCGAGAAGGAAGCTCAGTTTGAGAGCGGTATCGAGATTCTACGCGAGCTCGGTATCAAGGCTCTTGTCATCATTGGCGGTGACGACTCCAATACCAACGCTTGCGTACTCGCCGAGTATTATGCTGCCAAGAAGTATGGCGTGCAGGTCATTGGCTGCCCCAAGACCATCGACGGCGACCTGAAGAACGAGCAGATTGAGACGAGCTTTGGCTTCGACACGGCCTGCAAGACCTACAGTGAGCTCATCGGTAACATTCAGCGCGACTGCAACAGCGCCCGCAAGTACTGGCACTTCATCAAGCTGATGGGACGTAGCGCCAGCCATATCGCTCTCGAATGTGCTTTGCAGACACAGCCCAACATTTGCCTCGTCAGCGAGGAGGTGGAGGCTAAGGAGATGAGTCTCGACGATGTGGTCAACTACATTGCTGACATTGTGGCCGCCCGCGCAGCTGAAGGCAACCACTTCGGCACTGTCCTCATTCCCGAAGGTCTCATCGAGTTCATCCCTGCAATCAAGAAGCTCATCAAGGAACTCAACGAAGTGCTCACAGACCCCGCTACGGGCGAGCCGCGTGACTTTGGCAGTGCTGAGGAACAGATTGCCTTCGTCAAGAAGAGCATTGCCAAGGACAACCGCGCTGTGCTGGAGAGCCTGCCTGATGACGTGGCACGTCAGCTCTGCCTCGACCGCGATCCTCACGGCAACGTGCAAGTGTCTCTGATTGAGACTGAGAAGCTGCTCAGCCGTATGGTTGCTAAGAAACTGAAGGAGACAGGTCGTGCACCTAAGTTCAACGCCCAGCACCACTTCTTCGGTTACGAGGGCCGTTGTGCTGCTCCCTCCAACTACGATGCCGACTACTGCTACAGCCTGGGCTTCAACGCCAGCCGCCTCATTGCCAACGGTAAGACGGGCTACATGTCCATCGTCAAAAACACAACAGCACCCGCTGTTGAGTGGATTGCTGGTGGTGTGCCCATTACGATGATGATGAATATTGAGCGTCGCAACGGTGCTGACAAGCCCGTGATTCGCAAGGCTTTGGTTGAACTTAACGGTGCTCCCTTCAAGTACTTTGCTGCGCACCGCGACGAGTGGGCAAAGAACACCAGCTACGTCTATCCTGGTCCCATCCAGTATTTCGGCCCAACTGAGGTCTGCGACCAGCCAACAAAGACCCTGCAGTTCGAACAGGCCAAATAAAACATTCGCGGCTTGAACAAACCCCGAAAGACAGAAGCCAGCCCGCAGTCACGACATACGGTGACTGCGGGTGCTGGCATTTCCGCCTCGGCGAGACGGCATGGCTCCTCGCACTCATCGCGCAAGAATTCCTCTCGCAAACACCGTTCTCACTCTCGCCATCATGGTTCTTCTAAACCCTTTTGGCGCAGATGGCCGGCATGGACGGTTATTTTTGGTATTGGACTCGTCCTCGCCGGCTACCTTTTCCTTTTCAACTATTTTTTTGTCGACCCCTTCTCCTTCCGTTGGAAGGCCATCTACGGCGATCCCGACTATCCCAAGGGATATGAGATACGGGGCATAGACATCAGCCACTATCAGGAGCGTGTCAACTGGAACCAACTGCGCAACGCCACGGTCGAAGGTGCGCCCCTGAGCTTCATGTTTGTCAAGGCTACCGAGGGCGTCAGCCTCATTGATGAGAATTTCAATGAGAACTTTTACCAAGCGCGCCAAAACGACATAAAGCGAGGCGCTTATCATTTCTTTATACCTAATGCAGACGCCCGTAAGCAGGCCGAATTTTTCCTCAAACAGGTACATCTCGAAGCTGGCGACTTGCCGCCTGTCCTTGACATCGAAAAAGCAGGACGCCTCAACAAGGAGCAACTGCAAAAAGCGGTAAAGACATGGCTCAGCATTGTGGAGAAACACTACGGTGTTAAGCCCATCATCTACACAGGCTATAAATTCAAGACGCAATATCTCAACGATAGTTTCTTCGACGACTATCCCTATTGGATTGCGCACTATTATGTCGGACAGCTGGAATATCAGGGCAAGTGGGCCTTCTGGCAGTACACCGACGTAGGCCATATCGACGGCATCAACGGCTACGTTGATTGCAACATTTTCAAGGGTGACCTCAGCGCGCTCAACAGCCTTTCCATCCAACCCGAAGAGGAGGATCAGATAGGCCTTGAAGAATAGTCTGATTGCAAATTCGAAATAGCATATTCTTACAATAAATATAAATTGATGAAAATATTGCAATTACATTCATTGTCATCCTTATCGAGGGGCACTGCTTTCCTCCTGCTCCTCCTGTTGCCCCTGCAGTTGCTGGCTCAGCAACTTAAATATGCTAACTTCGACCAATGGATCACCCGTGAGGTCAAGGAGAGCAAAATTATCGGTGGCAATACGCAGACTTTGTATGAGATTGGTCCTACTGGCACATGGGATGGCACAAAACCGTACACCAATCAAGGGGGATCGCTATGGGCCACGAGTAATATTATGGCCAAAGTCGCAGGCGTTGTCAAAACGAATGTCAGCGTCTATCCTGAAGCCCGCAATGGAGGTAAGTGCGTCAAGATGGTCAGCCAAGTCGTCGGCGTGAAAGTTCTTGGTCTCGTCAACGTATATGTCCTCGCCGCCGGCTCCATCTATCTTGGTAGAATGCTCGAACCCATCACCTCCAGCTCCAACCCATTTGGCTATCTTGATTATGGCGTCCCTTTCACCCACAAACCGAAAGCCGTGCAGTTTGACTACAAAGTAAAACTCTCGGGTAAGCCCGACCGCATCCGGCAGACTGGTTTCAGCCCCGTTCGCACCGTACCCGGAATGGACACGCCCGGTTTGGTGTTCCTTTTGCAGCAGCGTTGGGAGGATGAGAAAGGCAATATTTTCGCTAAGCGTATAGGCACACTCATCCACCGCTTCAACAAGAATACAGACTGGGTCAATGGCGCCAGCTTCGATGTACACTATGGCGATATTTCTCAAGAACCTTTCTTTAAGGATTACATGCAGCTACAGTCGGAGGGCACAGACCAGAAGTACTCGCTCAATAGCAAAGGTAAAATGGTAAAAGTCAACGAAATCGGTTGGGGCTCCCCCGAAGACACGCCGACTCATCTCTGCCTCCAGTTCGCCAGTAGCTACGGCACCGCTTATGTCGGAGCTGTTGGCACCACCCTTTGGATTGACAACCTGAAGCTCGTTTATTAAAAGACCCCTCTAAATCTCCCCGTCAGGGGAGACTTTCCTAAGCAGCAGAAACCCTTAGACTCATTGAACTTTTGAACTCTTGAACCCTTGAATCCTGCATTGGCCACCCCTTATTATCTTTTAGAAGAAGACAAACTGCGTCGTAACCTCGCGCTCATTCGCGATGTGGCCGACCGCTCTGGAGCCGAGATTATCCTCGCCTTCAAAGCCTTTGCCCTGTGGAAAACCTTCCCCATCTTCCGCGAATACATCAACGCCACCACGGCCTCATCTCCTGACGAAGCGCGTCTGGCTCTCGAGGAGTTCGGCGCTCCAGCTCACACCTATAGTCCCGCCTACACCGAGCGCGATTTCCCCGAGATTCTCCGCTGTTCTTCACACATCACTTTCAACAGCCTCTCTCAGTTCTATAGGTTCTGCTCCTCCCAATCAGGGGCAGAATGGGGTGGCTCTTTCGGTCTCCGCGTCAATCCCGAGTACAGTGAGATAGAGACAGAACTCTACAACCCCTGTGCTCCCGGTTCGCGCTTCGGCGTCCTTGCCGCCGACCTCCCCGCTCCAGCCGACTTCCCCACCGCTATCGAGGGCTTTCATATCCATTGCCATTGCGAGAGCTCCGCTGAAACTTTCGCGCGCACACTCGAACATATTATTGATAAGTTCTCACCTTGGTTCCCACGTTTGAAGTGGATCAATTTCGGCGGTGGCCATTTGATGACCCGCAAGGACTATAATGTAGAACTTCTTGTCAAAACACTGCGTGACTTCCACGCTCGCTGGCCACATCTCCACATGATCCTCGAGCCTGGCAGCGCCTTCGCTTGGCAGACTGGACCCCTGGTGGCCTCTGTTGTCGACATCGTCGAAAATCACGGCATTCGCACCGCAATCCTCGATGTCAGCTTCACCTGCCACATGCCCGACTGCCTTGAAATGCCGTATTATCCGGAAGTTAAAGTAAGAAGAGCGGACTCTCCCCCCGCCCTCCCTGTTAGGGAGGGAGCAATTACCTATGACTCAGGAGAGTTGGTTCCCAATTCTTGCGATGCGGATGCCTGCTCAGGACATTCTGCACCCTCCCTAACAGGGAGGGCGGAGGGAGAGTCCGTACCCTATCGTCTCGGTGGCAACTCCTGCCTCTCCGGCGACTTCATGGGCACATGGCTCTTCCCTCGTCCCCCTGCTATTGGCGACGAAATCATTTTTGAGGATATGATACACTACACCACCGTCAAGACCACCGTCTTCAACGGCATTCATCATCCTTCTATCGTCCTTCGCCGTCTCGACGGAACCCTCGAGATTCTGCGCGAATACCGCTATGAGGACTACCGCGACCGCATGGATTGACCCTTTCACAAGCCAAAAACAAGAAAAATCACGCATCAAAGCAAAAAAACTGCGAAAAACGCTTGCCAGTTCAAGAAAAAGCAGTACCTTTGCACCCGCAATCGAGAATTGCATACGATGTTTGACTTCTTGAGCAACAGAAATGCGGCAATAGCTCAGTTGGTAGAGCACGACCTTGCCAAGGTCGGGGTCGCGAGT
>CAMZHV010000055.1 GCA_947307015.1 uncultured Prevotellaceae bacterium
AGCAATTGACTCTTAATCAATGGGTCCAGGGTTCGAGCCCCTGAGGGCGTACAAAGCAGGTTTCATTAGCGATGGAGCCTGTTTTGATTTTTTATGGATGTCTTCCCGGCTGCGAGGGGGCTTGGTGGCAATTCAGCTCCTCTGCTGATTAAGTGGTGGCAATTCTGCTGCTCTTGAGCAACTGCGAGAAATGCTGCTTCTTATTACGCTCATTTTAACACATTTCGCCATTTTTCGGTGTTTTTAGTAGTTCGTTAGCGAAAAATTATGTCCTTAAAGGCTCATAAACGGCCGTTTGGCACTCTTTTTCTTTGAAAAAGTTGCTCATGTCGCAGAAAAGCAGTACCTTTGCACCGCAAAAAGGAAAAAGCAGGTCGTTTTCGGACGTCTGCAATTCATTTTTTAATTAAAATAGACAGTTGAATTATTAACTTTTTAAGGTAAAAAAGATCATGTTTGCAAAAGCAGGTGAAATCGCAGGTGCTATTTGGACTGCACTGAACGAGAATGGTGCCCTCAGCGCCAAGGATTTGAAGAAGGCTGCAAAGGCTAAGAGCGAGAAGGATCTCTATCTGGGTCTCGGTTGGCTGCTTCGTGAGGACAAGCTCAACGTCGAAGGTGACGAAAAGGAGCCCGTCTTCAGCCTCAAGTAATTCGCACTTAAATTCCTAAAAATTTGTTTCCCCTGTGAGCGCGAGGCGCTTTTACAGGGGAATTTTTGTGTTTTGTAGACATTTTCTGAACTTTTGGATGAAAAATGGTGCTCTCGATTTTGATAAACCACATACTTTTTGTACCTTTGCGCCCATGAAATACATTAGGAACTTCTGTATCATTGCTCATATTGACCACGGCAAGAGCACGTTGGCCGACCGTCTGCTTGAGCGTACCAACACGATTCAGGTTACTGAAGGGCAGATGCTCGATGACATGGATCTGGAGCGTGAGCGCGGCATAACGATCAAGAGCCATGCTATTCAGATGGAATATGAGCGCGACGGGCAGAAGTACATCCTGAATCTTATCGACACGCCGGGACATGTGGACTTCAGCTACGAAGTCAGCCGTTCCATCGCCGCTTGCGAGGGCGCATTACTTGTTGTCGATGCTACGCAGGGCGTGCAGGCACAGACCATCTCTAATCTCTACATGGCTATCGACCACGACCTCGAGATTATCCCTGTCGTCAACAAATGCGATATGCCTAACGCTATGCCCGAGGAGGTGGAGGATGAAATCATCGACCTGCTTGGCTGCAAGCGTGAAGAAATCATCCGTGCCAGCGGCAAGACGGGTGAGGGTGTCGACGACATCCTTAATGCCGTCGTGGATCGCATCCCTTGTCCCACGGGCGACGAGGAGGCTCCGTTGCAGGCGTTGATATTCGATTCCGTATTCAATTCGTTCCGCGGCATCATCGCTTATTTCAAGATTGTCAACGGTAGCATCCGTAAGGGCGACAACGTGGTGTTCATCAATACCGGCAAGGAGTACAATGCCGATGAAATAGGCGTGCTGAAGATGGATATGGTGCCACGTCAGGAACTTCACTGCGGTGACGTAGGCTATATCGTCAGCGGCATCAAGACTGCCACTGAAGTCAAGGTCGGCGACACCATTACCCATGTGCAGACGCTGGGCAAGGTGAATGCCATCGCAGGTTTTGAGGAAGTGAAGCCTATGGTCTTCGCCGGCGTCTATCCCATAGAGACCGAGGACTACGAGAATTTGCGTGCCTCATTGGAGAAACTGCAGCTCAATGATGCCTCGCTGACCTTTCAGCCAGAGTCGTCGGTGGCTCTCGGATTTGGTTTTCGCTGCGGCTTCCTTGGACTGTTGCACATGGAGATTGTCCAGGAGCGCCTCGACCGTGAGTTCAACATGGATGTCATCACGACGGTGCCTAACGTCAGCTACCTTGTCTATGACAAGCAGGGCGAAGTCAAAGAGGTTCATAATCCGGCAGGTATGCCTGATCCGACGCTTATCGACCACATTGAGGAGCCCTATATCCATGCTTCCGTCATCACAACGGCCAATTTTATCGGTCCCATCATGACGCTCTGCCTCGGCAAGCGCGGCGAACTCATCAAGCAGGACTTCATCAGCGGCAACCGCGTAGAGATCCAGTTTGCTATGCCGTTGGGCGAGATTGTCATCGATTTCTACGACAAGCTCAAGAGCATCTCGAAGGGTTACGCCTCCTTCGACTACCATCAGGCTGGCTTCCGTCCCTCAAAGCTGGTGAAGCTCGATATTTTGCTCAATGGCGAACCGGTCGATGCGCTGTCCACCTTGACGCATGTTGATAACTCCGTCGACTTCGGGCGCCGTATGTGTGAGAAACTCAAGGAATTACTGCCACGTCAACAGTTTGACATCGCCATACAGGCGGCTATTGGCGCCAAAATTATAGCCCGTGAAACCGTAAAACAAGTACGCAAGGACGTGACGGCTAAGTGCTACGGCGGTGATGTCAGCCGCAAGCGTAAGCTGCTCGAGAAACAGAAACGAGGTAAGAAGCGCATGAAGCAGATCGGCAACGTTCAGGTGCCGCAGAAAGCGTTCCTCGCCGTACTCAAATTAGACTAAAGCAATTCTACTATGGACAAACGAAGAGACATCGCTCGCGAGATAGCACGTCGCTATTGCACGCTCTCGACTCAAGGTATCACCACTTTGGCCAATATCCTTGTGCCCTTCAAAGTGGCTAAGGGCGAGAAACTCCTCAAGGAAGGAGAAGTCTGCAAATTCATGTATTATGTTGAGCGTGGTATGGTACGTCAGTTCTACTACAAAAACAGCCGCGACGTTACCGAGCACTTCTCCTACGAAGGGCGCATCGTCATCTGCATCGAGAGTTTCCTCAAGCAGAATCCCTCGCGCCTCATGGTTGAGGCGTTGGAGAACACTTGGATGTTCGGCATTCCCCACGATGCATTGCTGGATCTTGTCGAGACAGATAAGGAGATGGCACAGCTCTACCGTCGCATCCTCGAGCACGCCCTTATCTCATCTCAGGAGCACGCTGACAGTCAGCGCTTTGAGAACGCTACGGAGCGTTATGTGCGCCTGCTCAAGAGCAAGCCTGAGATCATCCTGCGCGCCCCAATGGTTCATGTGGCATCTTTCCTGCAGATGACGCCTGAGACGCTGAGCCGCGTTCGTTCCTCTCATGTTGACTAAATCCACCATTCGTCTTGTCACCTCCCTGCGTCAGCGCAAGTTTCGGCGGCAGGAGGGTTTGTTTGTCGCCGAAGGGCCCAGGCTCGTCGGCGAGTTGCTTTCAGCCTTTCGCTGTCGTCTGTTGTTGGCGACGCGCGAATGGATGGAGGGGGCAGGACAACAATGGTTGGACAAACCTGTGGAAGAGGTCACGCCAGCGGAGCTCGAGCGCGTCAGTGCGCTGCAGACGCCTCAGCAGGTTGTGGCACTCTTCGAGATTCCTGCCGACGAAGTCTCAACTTATGTTGCAGAAACGGCTAATGTGACGCCCACGGCGGCTACGGCTAATTACAGCTTGTTCGTTGACAAGCATTTCTCAACCGATGACCTTCATATTGCCCTCGATGGTGTGCAGGATCCTGGAAATCTTGGCACTATCATCCGTCTGGCCGACTGGTTTGGCGTGCGCCATCTCTGGTGTTCGCCACTGACGGCTGACGTGTGGAACCCCAAGGTTGTGCAAGCCACGATGGGTGGAATCGCCCGTGTCAAGGTTCACTATCTCGACCTGCCCGCCTTCCTCGCGGCATTGCCAGCAGATTGTCCAGTCTATGGTACATCTCTCGACGGCCAGTCGCTCTGGACATCGTCCATCGATGCTCGCGGCATCATCGTGATGGGCAACGAAGGCAATGGTGTCACGCCAGAGGTCGACCGTCTCTGCCGTCAGCGCCTTTTCATTCCTAACTATCCTGTGGGGCAGCCGACTACAGAGAGCTTGAATGTGGCCATGGCCACAGGCATTGTGCTGTCGGAGTTCCGCCGTCGTCAAAGTCCGCATCTCCCATGACCCTACGTCCCCGCTCGCTCTTCTGCCGTCTGGCTCCTGTGCTCCTGTGCGGGTTGATTTTGTCATGTGCGCCTGAACGTTTCCTTGAGGACGATGAGTTTCTGTTGGATCATGTCTCTGTCACTGCCGACGATAGGGAAGTGCCTACCGATGCCCTTAGTGGCTATGTACGCCAGCATCCCAATTCCCGGTGGTTTAGCCTATTCAAAGTTCCGCTCGGTGTCTATTGCATCAGCGGTAGCGACAGTACGAAGCGCGTCAACAAGTTCTTCCGTCGCATTGGCGAAGCTCCTGTCGTATTCGACAGCGTGCAGGCCGAAGGTGGAAGGGCTAACATCGAGTCCGCCGTTCGTAACCTGGGTTTTCTTAACGCTAATGTCGAACTGAGCGAACGACAGCGCAAGCAGAAGTTGTCGCTGGCTTATCGCATCCACGCTGGCGATCGTTACTTCGTCAGTCGCATTAGTCGCCACATAGATGATCCTAAGGTTGATTCGCTCATCACCGACTCATGGTCGCAGACACTCCTCTACGAAGGAATGCCTTTTGATATCAACCAGCTTGAAGCTGAAAGGAGTCGTATAACAACAATGCTTCAAAATTCAGGCTATCAGCGTTTTAATAAGAGTTTTGTTCGCTTTGATGCTGACACGACATTCGGTCATCATGAGGTGGAGCTGACATTGCGTGTGGTACGTTTCAGAGAGACTGCAGCCGACTCTTTGCGCGACCATCCTCGCTACCGTGTCGGGCAGGTTAATTTCCTTATAGATGTTGATCGTGCAAGCCTCCTGCGTGGGGATCCGGACATCGACAGCGTCGTTATTCGCGATGTCCGTTTCTTCCAGCATGGACGTATGCCCCTGACGTCCAACTTCATTCTCGGCAAGTCGGAATTGCGCCCCGGCGTGCTCTACCGCGAATCCGACGTACAGGCCACGTACAGTAACCTTTCCTCTTTGTCTGCAGTGATGGGGGCCAACGTCTCCTTCGAGCCCTCGCAACACAACCCTGAAGAGCTGGTTGGATATGTCAACTTGCTGATGGCCAAGCATCATGGCGTGTCGGCAGAGCTTGAAGGCACCAATTCGGCTGGCGACCTCGGTGCCGCTCTCAGCCTCGGCTACCAGAACCGTAACTTCTTCCGTCGTTCTGCGATGTTCTCCTTAGAACTGCGCGGTGCCTTTGAAGCCATTAAAGGCTTGGAGGGTTATGCCGACCAGAACTATATCGAATATGGCGTTGAGGCCGATTTGAATTTTCCTGAGTTCCGCTTCCCTTTCCTTTCGCGCAAGTTCCGTCGCTCGATAAAGGCGCAGAGCATTGCGTCGCTGATGTTTGACTCGCAGGATCGCCCGGAGTTTCATCGCCGAGTGCTCACGGCTGCCTGGCGTTATCGTTGGAACTTGGAGGCTTTGAAGCGGCAGCACCGTGTCGACCTCATCGACCTGAACTACGTCTTCATGCCTTGGATCTCTGAAACGTTCAAGCAGGAATATCTCAGCGATAATGGCAGCCGCAACGCCATCTTACGCTACAACTATGAGAACCTCTTCATCATGAAGTCAGGTTACAATTTCTATTACACCAGTGCCTCGCCGACATCACAGAATCCGACTTATGGACAGAATGCTTACAGCCTCCGTGTCGGCATCGAGACGGCAGGCAACCTGCTGTATGGCATCTCTCATCTTTTCAATATGCCGTACTCGCAGTCGTTGGGTGCATACACGCTCTTTGACATCGCATACGCGGAGTATGTCAAGTTCGACTTCGACTTTGCCAAGAGCTTCCGCTTTGACGACCGCAACTCCTTGGCGGCTCATCTGGCCTTCGGAATCGCCTATCCTTATGGCAATTCGACTGTGCTGCCTTACGAAAAACGTTACTTCTCAGGCGGTGCCAATAGCGTGCGTGGATGGAGCGTGCGCGGCTTGGGACCTGGCAGCTTCAGTGGCTCCGACGGGCGTGTTGACTTCATCCGTCAAACGGGCGACTTAAAACTGGATATGAACGTCGAATGGCGCAGCCATCTCTTCTGGAAGATTGATGGTGCGGTGTTCGTTGATGCAGGAAATATTTGGACATTGCGTGCCTATGATGAGCAACCTGGCGGACAGTTCCGCTTCAACACTTTTTGGCGTCAGATCGCCGTTGCCTATGGTTTGGGCGTGCGTCTGAACTTCAGCTACTTCATCTTGCGCCTTGATGCTGGCATGAAAGCCGTCAATCCAGCCTATGAGAGCGGCAAAGATCATTTCCCCATCATTCACCCCAATTTTAGTCGCGATTTCCAGCTTCATTTCGCCGTTGGCCTGCCTTTCTGACACCTTATAATATTAATTATAGCAAAAAGGCCAAAAAAATGAGTCAGGAAAAGGAGGTTTGTATTTTTTTCATTATCTTTGCGGCGAAATTTAAACTAAAACACTATGCTGAAGTTCATTTGTCTGGGCAGTGGCAGCAGTGGCAACTGCTATTATCTGTCTACGGAGACTACAGCGATTCTGATAGACGTTGGCTTAGGCATTCGCACTTTGAAGCGCCATTTTCAGACGTTTGGTCTCTCGTTCAGCCGTATCAGCGCCGTCCTGATTACCCACGATCACGCCGACCACATCAAGTCTGTTGGCAAGCTGGCTGCGGAGTTCGATATCCCCATCTATTCGACGGAGGCTGTACATGAGGGTGTAGCTCGCAACTACTGCGTTTCGCCACATCTGAAACCGGAACAGAAACGTTTCCTGGAGAAGGACAAGCCCTTGGATATCGGCGATTTGCACATCACACCCTTTGCCGTGCCGCACGACAGCAACGACTGTGTCGGCTACTGCGTCGAGGCTGGCGGTGTGCGTTTCTGTCTCATCACGGATATTGGTCATGTGACTGAGCGCGTGAAGGAGGAGGTCAACAAAGCCAACTACCTCGTCCTTGAAAGCAATCACGACACTGAAATGCTTATGGCAGGGCCCTATCCCGCCCATCTCAAGGGGCGTATCAGCGGTCCCGAAGGTCATCTAAGCAACCGTGAGGCTGCAGAGCTGCTGGCCAATTCATCGAGTCCGGCGCTGCGCCACGCATGGCTATGCCATTTGAGTGAGGAGAACAACCATCCTGAACTGGCCCGTAAGACCGTCGATGCCGTGCTGCGCAGCTATGGTATCATCCCAGGCGTGGATTTCGCTTTCGACGTGCTGCGCCGCAAGGTGCCGAGCGAGCTTTATGAGCTGACGCCTTAGAAGTTGTCGGCATCCTCGTAGTGATCGTAGTGTGTGATTTCGGGCTCCTCGATATAGGATGGCTCAAAGAGCGGACATTGGCGGTCAATCATGGCTACGAAACGCTCATGACGAATCTGACAATCGGCGATGATGGGGTTTTCGAGCCATTGCATGAACACGGCGTGCTTGCAGCGGAAGCAGCGTGCGAGGGTCTTGGAATCTTTGTTTTTGCTGGAGGCCATAGACTGCTGACATTGGGTTTTCGGCTGCGAAGGTACATAAAAATCGGGAGATGACGCCCGAAAAATAAGAAATCTTTTCTCATTGTAGAAAAAATAGCGAAAGACAAACACATCAAGGGTATGTTCTGACAACAAACGGACATCCCGTCACGTAATTTTTCACGATATGATTCTTGACATCCTTATAACGGTCATCGGCGCAGTGCTTGTGCTCATTGGCGCGGACAAACTGACGGACGGTTCCGTAGGCGTCGCACGACGTTTTCATATCCCTGAACTGGTCATAGGTCTGACCATTGTAGCCTTTGGTACGTCGTTGCCCGAATTTGTCGTCAGTCTGTTGGCGAGCATCAACCACGCCCCTGCTATGAGCATTGGTAACATTGTGGGCAGCAACCTTTTCAACACGCTGATGATTGTCGGTTGTTCTGCGCTGATGTGTCCCATCGTCGTGTCCAAAGGCACGGTTTCCAAGGACATCCCGCTGTC
Source organism: uncultured Prevotellaceae bacterium (assembly GCA_947307015.1). GTDB lineage: Bacteria > Bacteroidota > Bacteroidia > Bacteroidales > Bacteroidaceae > Physcousia. The sequence goes on from CAMZHV010000055.1 coordinate 7,968, forward strand.
CGTGCTGGCCTCTGTTGTCCTGCCTGCATTGGCTTTGGATACCCTCATCAGTCAGTCGGGTGGGGGAGATGTGCTTTCGCGCGGCGACGGCATTGTACTGTTGGGCTTCTTCGTGATATTCATGGCCTACACCTTCTCCCTGGCTAAGGGAAACGGTGCGATAGAGCCTGCTGCCGGGGATGCTAAGGAGGTGATGGCAGGCTGGCGCATCGCATTGTATATTGTGATAGGTCTGGCGGGTTTGATTGTGGGCGGCGAACTGTTTGTCAACGGTGCCACGGGCATTGCCCGCAGTTTGGGCGTCAGCGAGGCTGTCATCGGTCTGACCCTCGTGGCTGGCGGCACATCGTTGCCCGAGTTGGCCACCAGCGTCATCGCTGCCCGCAAGGGGCAGAGCGCTATGGCTATCGGTAATGTCGTGGGTAGCAATCTGTTCAACATCTTCTGGATTCTCGGCTGCTGCGCTTGTGTTACGCCGCTGCCTGTCGAGGGTATCGTGTGGACGGATTTCGCCGTGCTCCTCGCAGCCAATGTCCTCTTCTGGATTTTTGCGCGCACGAGTCACCGCGTAGTGCGCCTTGAGGGTGCCGTTCTCGTGGCCTGCTATGTCGCTTACATCGCCTATCTCATCAGCCAGCTGTAAGCGTTCATAGGCGCTTCATGACAAAGTCGGTTTCTATCTTCACCAGCTTTTTCCCCTGTGCCTTCTTCATCACGCTACCCTCAATCTCGCGGAAGCGCAGCAGCGAGTCGCCCTGTAGCGTCAGCTCCACCGCCTGCGTCTCGGAACCCAAATCATTAGAAAAATGTACGACGGCCTTGTCATCCTCGCATTTCCGTATCTTTGAGACATACCACGTGCGGTAAAGCCCTATGCCGTTGATGTATCCGTTCAATGGGCCGAACATTTCCATACCTGGCACCTCAATGCTTTCTGCATAGAGGTCGATGACCATTTTCAGCCCCAGTTCCTTGGCTATGAAAGTGCCTTTGAAAGGCTCGCTGGCATGCAGGACTGAGGGTAGCATCAAGGTCGCTAAAAGCGTTGCCAAAAGGTATCTTTTCATGCTGTCTTAGTTTGATTTTGGGGCAAAAATACAACTTCTTAATGACTTTACAACGAATTTGGGCATAAAATGTTGGTTAAATGCAATTTTTGTTGTACTTTTGCCGCCGATTTCGGAGAACTACAGTGTTTTATCCTCTTAATCCGTTTAGGTAAATGATTCAAAAGAGACTCCTTCCCGATTATATTTTTGAGTCCAGTTGGGAAGTTTGTAACAAGGTCGGCGGCATCTACACCGTCCTTTCCACACGCGCCAAAACTTTACAGGAAGTCATGCCGGATCGCCTCATTTTCGTCGGTCCCGACTTTTGGCAAGAGAAGGAGAATCCGCTTTTTGTTGAGGACAAACGCTTGTGGGCCGACTGGCGGAAGCAGGCTGCCAAGGAAGGCGTGATGCTGCGCGTCGGTCGCTGGCAGATTCCAGGCCGCCCCGTCGTCGTTCTCGTGGACTTCCGTCCCTTCTTCGCTCAGAAGAACGACATCTACGGTGCCTTATGGACAGAGTATCAGGTTGACAGCCTCCATGCTTATGGCGACTACGATGAGGCTTCCATGTTCTCCTACGCCGCAGGGCGTGTCGTGGAGAGTTTCTACAATCATTTCCTTGATGAGTCGAAACGTGTTGTCTATCAGGCTCATGAATGGATGACTGGTCTTGGAGCCCTCTATTTGCAGCGTCATGTGCCGTCCATCGCCACCATCTTCACCACACACGCTACGACCATCGGACGTAGCATCGCCGGCAACGGCAAGCCCCTCTACGACTACCTCTTCGCTTACAATGGCAATCAGATGGCTGAGGAGCTCAATGTGCAGTCCAAGCACAGCATCGAACGTCAGACGGCGCACAACGTGGACTGTTTCACCACCGTCTCCAACGTCACGGCACGTGAGTGTATGGAGCTTTTGGACAAGCAGCCCGATGTGGTGTTGCCCAATGGCTTCGAAATGGATTTCGTGCCGAAGGGCGTCACCTTCGTCAACCGCCGCCGCAAGGCACGTCAGCGCATTCTCGAAGTGGCCAACACGCTGATGGGAACAAGTCTGGACGACGACACCCTGATCGTTTCGACGAGCGGACGCTATGAATGGAAGAACAAGGGCATCGATGTTTATCTCGAAGCGCTCAACCGTACGCTTCACGACGAGCGCCTGACGCGCCCTGTCCTTGCCCTCGTTGAGGTTCCTGCTTGGCAGGCTGGTCCGCGCCGCGACCTGCAGGAGAGATTAAAGGCTCAGGAAGAGAAGTCAAAGACAAAGAAACACCCTTCGCCCCTCACCTCTCATTCTTCGTCCCCCCTCCCGGCTCCCTTCATCACCCACGACCTCTACGAGCCCGGCTGCGATATGGTTACGCAGTCGCTGTACCGTTTTGGAATCACCAATCGCGAGAGTGCCCGCGTGAAGATTATGTTCGTACCCTGCTACCTCGACGGTGCCGATGGCATTTTCAATATGCACTACTACGATCTCCTGTTGGGTCTCGACCTCACCGTCTATCCCTCCTACTACGAGCCGTGGGGTTATACGCCGTTGGAGAGCGTGGCCTTCAAGGTGCCGTGCATCACGACGACCCTCGCAGGCTTCGGCCTTTGGGCCAACGAGCAGAAGGACGGCGACCACAAGGCTGCTAATGGCTTCGTCGACAGCGTTCCCCACTGCTACCTCGATACGGACGGCGTGGAGGTCGTGCAGCGCTCCGACTACAACTACGACGAAGTCGCCGACCGCATCCGCGACGAGATCGTAGGCTTCTCCCTCCTCACGCCGAAGGAAGTGGAGGTGGCACGCAAGGCGGCTGCTCGTCTTGCCCAGAAAGCACAATGGAAATATTTCATCACCTATTATTATCAGGCATACGAAGTGGCTCTTCGCAATGCCGCGAAACGTAATAGTCAATAATCACACATCAAACATTTTATACATTTATGAGAATCAAAGCAAGCAATGCCAACGAGCCTCAGTGGAGACCCATGGTCGTCAAGAGTAATATCCCTGAAGAGCTGAGCAAGTTGGAGGAACTCGCCCACAATATGTGGTGGGCGTGGAACCACAGTGCCCGCAGTCTGTTCATGCACCTCGACCCCGCCCTCTATGAGGAGTGTGGCCAGAACCCCGTCCTCATGCTCGACCGTCTCAGCTATGAGAAGCTCTCCGAGCTGTCCAGGGACAAGGACATCATCAAGCGCATGAACGACACCTACAAGGAGTTCCGTGCTTACATGGATGTCAAGCCTCGTACCGACCGTCCCTCCGTTGCCTATTTCTGCATGGAATATGGTTTGAACCAAGTGCTTAAAATCTATTCTGGTGGTCTCGGCATCCTCGCTGGCGACTACATTAAGGAAGCTTCCGACTCCAATGTCGACATGGTAGCCATCGGCTTCCTCTATCGTTTCGGCTATTTCACGCAGACGCTCTCCATGGATGGTCAGCAGATTGCCAACTACGAGGCTCAGAACTTCGGCAGCCTGCCCATCGAACAGCAGATGGACAAGGACGGCAAGCCCCTGGTCATTGATGTTCCCTACATGAACTATCAGGTACACGCTTACGTCTGGCGCGTCAACGTCGGCCGTGTCAAGCTCTACCTCCTCGACACCGACAGCGAGCTCAACTCCGAGTTCGACCGTTCCATCACCCACGCCCTCTATGGTGGCGACTGGGAGAACCGCCTGAAGCAGGAGATCCTCCTCGGCATCGGTGGCGTGCTGTTGCTCAAGAAGCTCGGCATCAAGAAGGATATCTACCACTGCAACGAGGGTCATGCCGCCCTGTGCAATGTTCAGCGCCTCGTGGACTACGTCAATGAAGGTCTCACCTTCAACCAGGCCCTCGAACTCGTGCGCGCATCTTCTTTATATACCGTACACACCCCCGTGCCCGCAGGTCACGACTACTTCGACGAAGGTCTCTTCGGCAAGTACATGAGCGGTTATCCTCAGATGCTCGGCCTCTCTTGGGATGAGTTCATCGGCATGGGCCGTCAGAACCCCGACGACCACGGCGAGCGTTTCTGCATGAGCACCTTCGCCTGCAACACCTGCCAGGAGGTCAACGGTGTCAGCTGGCTCCACGGCGAGGTTTCGAAGAAGATGTTCTCCAACATCTGGCGTGGCTACTTCCCAGAGGAGAGCCATGTGGGTTATGTCACCAACGGTGTTCACTTCCCCACCTGGTGTGCCAATGAATGGCGCAAGCTCTATGCCAAGCATTTCGATGCTGCGCACCTCTCCGACCAGAGCAACGAGCAGATATGGCGTGCCATCTATGAGGTGCCCGACGCTGAGATCTGGAAGACACGCACGCAGCTGAAGACCAAGCTCGTAGACTACATCCGCGAGCAGTTCCGCGACAGCTGGCTCAAGAATCAGGGTGACCCCAGCCGCGTCGTCAGTCTCATGGACAAGATCAACCCCAATGCTCTCCTCATCGGTTTCGGTCGCCGCTTCGCCACTTACAAGCGCGCACACCTCTTGTTCACCGACCTCGAGCGTCTGGAGAAGATTGTCAACAACCCCAACTACCCCGTGCAGTTCCTCTACACCGGTAAGGCCCACCCCGCAGATGGTGCAGGTCAGGGCTTGATCAAGAAGATCTATGAGATCTCTCAGCGTCCTGAGTTCCTTGGTAAGATCATCTTCCTCGAGAACTACGATATGCAGCTTGCACGCCGTCTGATTTCGGGCGTTGACATCTGGATGAACACCCCGACACGTCCGCTCGAAGCCTCCGGTACCAGCGGCGAGAAAGCCCTCATGAATGGCGTTGTCAACCTCTCCGTCCTCGACGGCTGGTGGCTCGAAGGCTACCGCGAGGGTGCAGGATGGGCGCTCACCGAGAAGCGCACCTACGAGAATCAGTCTTATCAGGATCAGCTCGATGCAGCCACCATCTATGGCCTCCTCGAGAATGAGATCATGCCTACCTACTATGCTCGTAACGCACAGGGCTACAGCCCCGCATGGATTCAGGTTATCAAGAACAGTATCGCCCGCATCGCGCCTCACTACACCATGAAGCGCCAGCTCGACGACTACTACACCAAGTTCTACGCACCCCTTGCCGCCCGTTCCGCCAAGCTGCAGGCCAACGGCAACGCACTGGCCAAGGAGATTGCCCTCTGGAAGGAAGCTGTGGCAGAGCGTTGGGACAGCGTGCGCGTCGTCAGCATCGAGCGTTCCGAACCTACCGACGGTCCTCTCCTCGAAGCTGGTAAGAAGTACGATGTCAATATCGTCCTCGACGAGGCTGGCCTCGACAACGCCATCGGCATGGAACTTGTCACCCTGGCCACCGACAAGAAGGGCGAAGACCACATCTACAGCGTTGAACCCCTGGAAGTTGTCAAGCGCGAGGGCAACCTCTACACCTTCCACGTCACACACGTCAGCAACAATGCCGGCGGCTTCAAGGTGGCTTATCGTATCTATCCCAAGAACGACCTGCTGCCCCACCGTCAGGACTTCTGCTACGTGAAGTGGTTCTCCTAATTGCAAGTGCCCTGTGCAGGTTTTCCCTGCACGCGTAATCCACTGATTATAAAACAAGAGGCTGTGTCAAAACGATCGACACAGCCTCTTGTTCTTTTCTTCGCCGTATAACTCCGCTCCAATCACAGCTGCTTGACAGGGAAAGTGAAATAGGTGTCGGGGAAAGGTTCGTCCTTCAGCGTGAAGTGCCACCATTCCGAATCGATGGCTTTGAAGCCGTGACGTAGCATAGCCTGGCGCAACACCATGCGGTTGGCGAACTGCTCGGCGGTGATGCTACGTCCTACGGGGCTCTTGCTGTTGTCTCCCGTATATTCACCCGTTTCGGGATTGCCGCAGAAGTCGGGATGACTTTCGGGACCGAACCAGTCGAAGGTGCCGCCCATGTCCACCTCCTTCTCCGTCGTCATGTCGAAGAGCGTCAGGTCGACGGTGGAGCCGCGCGTGTGACCGCTCTTCTCGTAGATGTATTCCTGTTCGAAGAGCACGCTCTTGTCGAGGTCGGGGTAGAAGTAGGTCTTCATCAGCGTATCGGGGATGTCTGCCGCCCACCTCACGAAGTGGTCGACGCCCTGCTGCGGACGGTAGGCATCGTAGATCTTCAGGCGGTAGCCCAAGGCTTTCACATCGTCGTTGACGGCGCGGAGACTGTCGGCCGCCTGTCGAGTCAGTAGCGCCGTCGGCTCTTCGTAGCCGTCGATGCGGGTGCCTACGAAGTTGTATGTGCCGTAGTAGCGTATTTCAAGGATTACATCGGGTACGACATCGGTGATGGTCACAAATTGGCTGTTGTCATCCGTTGCACTGACCTCCTCGGCGGTCTGGCTCTTGCAGCTGAACAAGCAGGTGCCGCAGACGAAGGCGATGATAGCGGTGGCAAATAAAAGAATCTTCTTCATGTTAATACTATTATTTGTCGGCAAAAGTAGCGTATATCATTCAATGAAGCAAATTTTTCACCTCTTTTTTGCAACGATTCACAAATGTTTTTGTACTTTTGTCCCCGAAAGGGCAAGAAAACCGTTGCAAATGAAAAATATCTTTGCGGGAATTGGAGTAAGGTGTCAATTCGTACAAATCATATATGACGAGCTGATGAAGCGAGAGTTCATAACCCTTGCAGACATTCTATGTATCTATCATAAACGGGACAGAGGCTACTATGATAAGATGAGCCTATGCAACGAAGCTGGCTATGGAGAACTGAAGAAAGCATTCCTCGATGTCAGGAACGCATTAAATTCATTCTCATTAGGTTGCATTAAGGACAATGGCAAGAAAGGTAAGGGTAAAGCCTTCAGATATATTGGTGAGAACGATGATCCTTTGGCAGAAGAGAGGAAGGCCGTGGAGCAAAAAAGGATTGAGGATTATGTGGCTTTCTGCAAAGCTTCGGCAGGATTATTGCCCGCAAGTTGGTTCTCAGCATATTTTGAGAATACACAGTTGCTACTTGACACACATAGAGAGGCTGAAAGTGGGGCAAGCCAAATCAGTTCCAGTTTGGAGCAGAATCTGACAAACATAGACTTGCTACCCGTGTTCTATAAAGCCATCACGGAAAAGAAGGTGCTTCGTTTTGCCTATCAACGTTTCGGACAAGAGCCCTTCTCGCTGACCTTCCACCCTCAGTTCCTCAAAGAATACAATGGCCGGTGGTTTGTGTTGGGTGAAGCAGACAGGGAACCTTTTCATGCATACAATGTACCTTTGGATAGAATCGTTGGCGAGGTCTGGGAGGTGGATAATGTGGAATACATTCCTGCACCGAAAAGCTTCTATCAGGAGTTCTTTAATAATATTATAGGTGTAACCCACGAGAAAGGTGCCCAACTGGAAGAAGTCATCATTCACACTAAGACGGAATACCAACATGGGCTCCTTCTGACAAAGCCCTTGCATCATTCCCAACGAGAGACGCTACCCTTTGGAGAACATGATGGCCTGTGGTATGGTGAAGTTCGTCTGACGATAGAACCCAACCGCGAACTGCGAGGTCGCATATTACTCTATGGTGAGAACCTTGAAGTCATCAGCCCCTTGTCGTTAAGAGAACAAATCATGGAGACATTAAAAAAACAGATTACATATTATTTATGAGCAGAAAAGAAGCGATAAAGATTTTCGAAGAGAAGAAAGTCCGCACGGTGTGGGACGATGAACAGGAGAAATGGTATTTCTCAATTGTTGACGTTTGTGCAGTTCTAACGGATAGCCCTAATCCACGTAACTATTGGAAGGTTTTAAAGCACCGACTTATCAAAGAAGGAAATGAAACGGTTACAAATTGTAACCAGTTGAAGCTTCTGGCGGAGGATGGCAAGATGCGACTGACGGATGTTGCTGATCCAGAGCAACTTTTCCGACTGATTCAGTCTATTCCCTCTCCCAAAGCAGAGCCGTTTAAGCTGTGGATGGCACAGGTGGCTGCAGAACGTCTCGACCAGATGCAAGATCCGGAACTCTCTATTGAACAAGCGGTGGCTGATTATCGTCGTTTAGGCTATTCCGAAAACTGGATTAACCAGCGGTTGAAGAGTATTGAAGTGCGCAAACTGCTCACCGACGAATGGAAGCGTGGGGGTGTGCAAGGCCAGCAGTATGCTTCGCTTACCGATATCATCACAGCGGCGTGGAGTGGGCGTACTACTAAGCAATACAAACATCTGAAAGGTCTGCACAAGGAGAATCTTCGTGACAATATGACCAATGTAGAACTGCTTTTAAATTCGTTAGCTGAGGCCTCTGCTACCGAGATCTCAAAGAAAGAGAATCCCAAAGGATATGGCCAAAATGCAGAGGTGGCACGACGTGGCGGACATGTGGCAAAAGTAGCTCGCAATCAGTTGGAATCCCAACTGGGTCATTCCGTCGTTACATCGCTTAATGCAAAAGACTACTTCAAAAGTATAGAGCAGGAAGAGAAACGTCAAATAACTGATGATGCTGACGAAATCACCGAAGAATGATTTTGCAAAAACGGTTCTAAGCAGAATGGAACCAATCGAGTTGGTAAATTCCTTGCAAGTAATTGAAAAATGGTTGTACCTTTGCAGACGAAATAAAGTTTAATTTTTAAATTTTGATTGTTATGAGTAATCTTCGCAGCAGCCTGAGTGTGATTAATTTTGAAAAGTTTGGTGAAACAAAGGGTAAGGTGTTCACCGCTGACAACTTTGCAAAGGACTGGGATTCTATCTATGTAATTCCGTCTGAGCTCTCTGATGGAATCGTTAACGACAATGCTTTCCATAAAGTGGATAGAAAGGCACTTGTCTTGGACATGAAGAATCCACGTATGGCCTACGTAATGGCTAATCAGGATAACCCAGTCTATGTACCAGCGGCGCGTTTCGAAAAAAATGCTGAGGGCGCAAATGTGCGTAAAGGCTTTTTGATCTTTAACCTTGATTTCAGTAGGCTGCTTCCTGAGTCTGTGTTTTTCCTGTGCAGACAAGGATTTTGGGAGCAGTTGCTCAATCGTCGCGATTATTCCCTTTATTTTTATGTCGGTTTTGACAATGATGGAGACATTATCCAAAACACAATGGAGGATTGTTTCCTAACTGAAATGAGTGACACTCGTGGAGCTTCTTTAAGAAGCGAGATTCCTTCTTTGTCACAACAAAGAGAGAAGATAGCTGCATTCAAGGCAGAGGAAAAATACCTTGATGATATTGTGGCATCAAAGGAGCGGAAAATGCTCAAGAAGACTTCTTCTGATCTAATCCATATGTTGGGTACCCCATATACTCGCATCAACAATGCGCTGGACCTTCTTTCGCTTAATGTAGATGATGAAGGAGAGTCAAGGATTAACTATATCCGAGACAATTTCGGATATATCAAGCGTCTGATAGAGGTGAATGGTGTCGATTTCAATGATTATCCCAAAGATAGGATAAACATTGTTGAATTTATGGAGCGATACATACTTGGATGGGAAAACTATGGTTCCAAGACCTTCTCTATTGAATTCGATAGTGATTTAGCGTTTGAAAAGGAGAATGCCATTCTAGCTAACGAGACAGCCCTGACAATTATGATGGACTGTCTGCTTGACAATGCAAACAGGCATGGATTCCATAAAACCAA
>CAMZHV010000056.1 GCA_947307015.1 uncultured Prevotellaceae bacterium
AGCGAAGCGTCATCATATCAATCAAGCGCAAGCCACAGGCATAGAAACTGAACATAAACATATCGTGGAACTCTTTCATTCGGATGTGCGGAAGATTCTCACGGATACCTGCAAACTCCCTCAATTGGTCTTCAGTAAGATACTTGACTCTGACTTCATCAGCATCAAGAGACTTATCAGACAGATGAAGGTCCTTGATGGCCAAGCTGACTTCAATTGGAACATATCGCATCTGCGAGGCATAAGTACAGACTCCTGCAATAGCTTGTACCACCTTATTCACAGTATCAACTTTCCTATCATTACTAAGTTGCCAGTTGCGGAAGTCAAGCACAAGTTGCTCAGTAATCTCACCAAGATAGAGCAGCTCATTATCAGCACCATGACTACCACGATGCTCTTGCTTTAGAAATTTTGCGAACTGGTTGATGTAGCTGATGCCATTCTCCCTGGAACTAACGCCGATCTTCCCAGATTTATATCGGTCGATGAAACGCTGCTTGGCAAACTCGATGAAGTCTATACCGTTATCGGAACGTAAGACTTTGTCATCACCAGAGACAAATGCCTCTATGGTATCGCCATCAATCTCACCATGCTGTTTGATATAATCCATTATCTTAGAATCGATGTCGTGCATCAGTTCTCTCAGGTAGGCATTACGTTCCTTATAGTTGGGACCGTACGAAGAACGGAACTCACCGACTCCACCATTGGCTTCCTGGTTCCAGTCGCTCGGAGAAACATATAAGTCTACAGAGTGACGCACCTGCTTACCTTTCCAATAATAATACAAGTAAACTGCATAATTCTGAGACTTATTCTGTGAGCGTAAAATGTACTTGCCTTGCGGGAATTGTCGATGTTGTCTTGCCATATCAAGATAATTATTTGCACTAAAAGAGGATTTTGCAAAGGTACCGATTTTAGTGCAAATAATTCGTTTTCCTCCCCTAAATAAGCCTAATTTTGGCCGTTTGTGCCATTATTGAGCCACTAAAAACGGCACTTTTGGGCATAAAAACGTGGTGTGCAAAAAATACCATTTTACACACCACGTTGATTATCAGCGACTTATGCAGATTACACCAGCCTAATATTCGTCCTCGTTGAAAAGGAAATCTTCTTTGGTGGGATAGTCGGGCCATACATCCTCAATGTTTTCGTAGATGTCGCCTTCGTCCTCAATCTCCTGCAGGTTCTCAATGACCTCGAGTGGTGCGCCGCTGCGTACGGCATAGTCGATGAGCTCTTCCTTGGTAGCTGGCCAGGGAGCGTCTTCGAGTTTTGATGCAAGTTCCAGTGTCCAGTACATATTTTTTAGTGATTAACGTTTCTCGTTTAGGGTTTAGAAGGGTGGTTTTTGGGGATGGTTTGAAGCCATTTCCTTGAAATCGGGCGCGAAGGTACAATTATTTTATGAAATAGAGAGGAAAAAAAGGAATTATTTTTCACGTTTTGTCCAAATATTTTCTTCTTGACCCGCTGAGTGGTTAATTTTCTTGGCTAAGGCAAAGAAATAGTCGCTCAAACGGTTCACAAAAGCCAGCAGGAGGGCATCGACGTCGGCTTCAGCGGCAAGGGCGTAGATGCAACGTTCAGCACGTCGGCAGACAGTGCGACAGACGTGTGCCTGTGCGGCCGCTGTGGTGCCTCCGGGCAGGATGAATCCTCGCCATCCGGGCAGGCCTTCCTCGGCGGCGTCGATGGCATTTTCGAGGGCGGTAACGTCCTCGTCGGTGACATAACGCCCAGGGCGGTAGTCGCGCTCGGAGGTGTCGGTGGCCAGCATGGAACCGATGGAGAAGAGGAGGCTCTGGATGTCGGTCAGCCGTTCGCGGTCGGCGGCGTCGGTGAGCAGGCTGATGAGCAGTCCGATATGTGAGTTGAGTTCGTCGACGGTGCCGTAGGCTTCGAGGCGGACGTGAGTCTTGGGGACACGCTGACCGCCTACGAGGCTGGTCATGCCGGTGTCGCCGGTGCGGGTGTAGAGTTTCATGGGGGTAAAAAAATGAGGGGTTAGAGAATCAGAAGTTGACTTTATAGTGTTGCTTATGGACGCTGTGGTCGAAGAGCGCTACGCCGTAGTCGTAGAGGTCGAAGGTGACGGCGGTCTGGGGGTTGTCCTTGATACGCTTCCACGCCGCAAGTGCCGAGGCATCGTGGTGTATGCCTTCGGCGACAACCATGCCCGACGTCGGCATCTGGGGCAGCGTGAAATGCAGCAGCGCATTGTTTGCCACGAAGATGAAGTCGCCCTGCTGCTGGGTCATTTGCGCCGAGGGTACAGCAGCCTGAAGATAAGCCCGTTCGATGGGGCGGTCGCCAATGACTGCAATCGTGCGCGGATGAACGTAGTTGGCCAGGCGGAAGAGCATACGACGGCACGTGATGGGGTAGCTGCGCGACCATCGCACCCACCACGGATGCAGGCGTGCGAGTGGGGCGTAGGGGTAATAAGGGGTGCGCTCAAGGATCACGCCTCTCAGAAATGCGTAGGCAAAGGGCGAGTGAACCCCGTAGCCACGGCGGTGGCGGAAGCGTGCGAGCCATATCCAAGGACGACGTACAAGGCGCATAAGAATTGACGTATGTCTAAAATTTGAGCACAAAAGTATGAAAATATTAGCAATCTGCCATGAAAAAGACATTTTTTCTGTACTTTTGTATCGAAATTTTCACTCATTACGCACCAATTATTGATATGAAAGCACTAACACAAAGCACCATTGAACGCCTTGAGGCACAAGGTTGCACGTCAGACGACTGGTCGCGCGTACAGATTGCCGACGAGCATAGTCTGAAATATGTCCGCGGCGTACGCTTCTCCGGCGACGTCAGTCTGGGCACGTTCCAGAAGAGTTTTGAGATGCCGGGCGGCATACACAAACACACGGGTCTCTTCAACGCCACGCTGCACAACGTCACCATCGGCGACGACTGCTGCATTGAGAACATCAAGAACTACATCGCCAACTACGACATCGGCAACGACTGCTTCATCGAGAACGTCGACATCATCCTCTGCGACGGTCCCAGCAGTTTCGGCAACGGCGTGGAGGTGGCTGTGCTGAATGAGACAGGCGGTCGCGAGGTGACCATCCACGACGGTCTGACGGCTCACGAGGCTTACCTCGAAGCTTTCTACCGCCACCGCCCCGACCTCGTGGCCGCGCTGAAGCGCTTTGCCGCCGACCGTGTGGCTGAGCTCACCAGCTCGCGCGGCACCATCGGCGACCATGTGACCATCGTCGACACAGGTTACATCAAGAATGTATATATAGGTACGCACGCGAAGATCGAGGGTGCCGGACGCCTCAAGAACGGTACGCTCAACAGCCGCGCCGAGTCGCCCATCCACGTGGGCTACGGCGTCATCGCCGACGACTTCATCATCCAGGACGGCAGCACCGTTGAGGATTGCACTACGCTGACACGCGTCTACGTCGGTCAGGCCTGCTCGCTGGGTCACGGCTACTCGGCCAGCGACTCGCTCTTCTTCTGCAACTGTCAGGAGGAGAACGGCGAGGCCTGTGCCATCTTCGCCGGTCCCTTCACGGTGACGCACCACAAGTCGACGCTCCTCATCGCGGGCCTCTTCTCGTTCATGAACGCCGGTTCGGGTTCCAACCAGAGCAACCACATGTACAAGCTCGGCCCCATCCATCAGGGTGCTATGGAGCGCGGCGCCAAGACATCGTCGGACTCCTACATTCTCTGGCCTGCCCGCATCGGTGCGTTCTCGCTCGTCATGGGCCGCCACAGCAGTCATTCCGACACCAGCGACCTGCCCTTCTCGTACCTCATCGAGAAGAACGGCGAGACCTATCTGGCACCTGCCGTCAACCTGCGCAGCGTAGGCACCGTGCGCGACGCCCAGAAGTGGCCCAAGCGCGACAAGCGTCATCCCGAGGGCCGCATGGATCAGATCAACTTCAACCTGCTCTCGCCTTACACCATCGACAAGATGTTCCGTGGTCTGCACATCCTCGAGGAGCTCGAGAGCCTCAGCGGCGCCACCAGCGACGTGTATGCCTACCAGAGCGCGAAGATCTCCAACAGCTCGCTGCACCGCGGCCAGAAGCTCTACCGCATCGCCATCGAGAAGTTCCTCGGCAACTCGCTCATCTCGCATCTCGAGCGCACAGACTGCTCCTCGGCGGAGAGCGTGCTCGAAGACCTGAAGCCTACGCGCACCGAGGGTCGCGGCACATGGATTGACCTGGCTGGCCTCATCGCCCCCAAGGAGCTCGTCATCGCCCTCCTCAATGATGTTGAGGCAGGTAAGGTTCACAGCGCCAAGGAGTTTGACGAAGCCCTGCGGTGCATCCACAACAACTACTACAAGTACGAATGGACGTGGGCCTACGAGAAGATGCTCGAGTACTACGGGCTCTATCCCGACCGCATCACCATCGATGACCTCATCAAGATCATTGAGCAGTGGAAGGAGAGCGTCGTCAGCCTCGACCGTATGCTCTATGCCGACGCCAAGAAGGAGTTCTCCCTGTCCGCACACACCGGCTTCGGCTTCGACGGCGCCAGCCAGCGCACCATAGACCGCGACTTCGAGCAGGTGCGCGGCGACTTCGAGAGCAATCCCTTCGTGCTGTCCACGCTCCAGCACATTGAGCGCAAGTCCGCATTGGGCGACAAAATGATTGAGATGCTTAAGAATTTAAAGTAAAACACTGAATTTTAGTTAATAATATTTAATGTCTGAGGCGAATAACGCTTCAGACATTTTTCTTTATGGATAAATCTCTACCTTTGCAGCGCAATCCCCAAGACACACGACACGTTGTGACTAACTAATACTTTTTATTCACCTATTAATCATTTTGCGTATGAAACGAATCTACTCATTCATCATCACACTTATCGCCTTATGCCTCGGTGCATCGATGCCCGTGTCTGCACAGGAAGAGGTGACGCTCGACATCAGCGCCAGAACTGGCGACTGGACAGCGTCCGGCAGCCCTGCCTATGCCAGCGAGTATGCGACGGCCAGCCAGAACCCCGGCGTGAGAATCCAGCACTGGTCTCGTGGTAATGATCACCGCAACAATATGTATTTCTACGACGGCACCAACCTGGGTATCTACAGCGCCTTTGGCACCACCGAGTCGGAGGACTATCGCATCTACCCCACAGCCGGATGGTACGTCAAGGCAGTCAGCCTCGATTTCGTCACTGGCGTGCATGGCAGCTATCCCAATCCCGGGGGCGTACAGGTGTATGTCAACGACGATGAGGCGGCTGTGAGCTACGGCACCGAAGACCTCGCACACTACGAGATCGATGACCTCGAGTCCGAAGCCGAGTACGCTGTCCTGACTATCGCTCAAATAGACAAGCCCGCATTTGCCCACACCAGCAACTTCAAGATCACGCTGGCCAAGAAGTCAACGCTCGAGGTGGCATGGGCCGAGTTCACTACGGCCTTCAACAAGTACAGCGGCTACTCCGAGGACGATTTCCCCGTGGGCACAGAGCCCGGCTGTTACGACGAAACAGCTGTCAGCGCCTTCTTCCAAGCCGTTGCTGATGCGGCCGCGCTCGATGAGTTCGACCACGACGACATCACTGTCGCTCAGCTCACAGCAGCCACCAAGGCCATGAACGACACCTACGAGGCCATGATTGCCAGCAAGGTGGCCTACACCGTAGCCAATGGTTACTATCGTTTCCGTACAGGTAAGCTGTACGACGACGGCAATCCCAAGTACCTGCTCAGCTACACCCTCGACCAGACGACTAATGTCTACTGGGGCACACCCGGCGATGCTGAAGATGAGCTCGGAGCCATCTGGAAGATCACCAAGAGCGGCGACGACTACGACATCGTCAGCGTGATGTCCAACGGACGTTTTGCCACCATCCCCACCAGCGGCGCAGCTACGCTCACACAAGAGACTGGCACGCTGATGGCTATCGAAGCTGCCGGAACTGACGGCGTGGACACCTACGTCAACCTGCGCCTTACGACAGCGGCTTCGGGCGGTGCCAACTATGTTCATCAAGGCGGTCACGGCAACGGCGCCAACTCCAGCGGTACGATCGTGGGATGGTACAGCACCTTCTCCGGCGGCGCGCCTGCCGCATCCGAATGGGTCCTCGAAGCTGTCAGCGAGGGCGAAGTGCAGAACGCCCAGAGCGCGTATGCCGAATTCAAGCAGCACATGGACCTCGTCAACAGCTACAATCCGCTCTTCGCCAACGCAACTGGTGAGCTGGCCAAGTCGCAGGACGGCTGCGAAGGAGAGGCGCTCATCAAAGATCCCGCGCAGTTCTACTCGGAGAACTCTGATGCCGATGAAGGTCAGGACTTCAACGCACTCATCGACGAAAGTGCCAGCACCTACTGGCATTCCGACTGGCACGCAGGCAATGTGCCCAACCACAGCCACTACCTGCAGGTTGACCTCAGCGAAGCCTCCTACAGCCTCCTGCGTATGACCATCACCCGTCGTGCGGTTGTCAACGACCACATCACCCGCTGGGGCGTCTTCGGCAGCAATGAAGCCGATGCTCCCGAAGAGGACTGGACGGAATTGGCCACGCTCTTCACGCCCTATAGCAATAACAAGGAGACCATCTCCGGACTCGTCTTCGACGGCAAGGGCTTCAAGTTCCTCCGCTTCTACATCGACGGCACATCCACGGGACGCGGCTATGGCCACATGAGCGAGTTCCAGCTTTACAAGGCCGACAAGCTCGCCGAGACAGCTTACGGCAAGATTGGAGCGGCAGCTACAACACTTGAGGCTACGGTGGCTGCACAGAAAGACATCGCATCAGCCGACCTGACACAGAACGACTACAACACGCTGAAGTCCGCTTACGATGCTTTCCACGCTAAGTTCAGCGATCCCACCGAGATGCGCACGCTCATTGAGCAGGCAGCCGCACTTGCCGCTGGCGTTGTCGTGGGCAACAATCCTGGACAGTGGAGCGACAGTTCTGCTGCCGATGCCCTCAAGTCGACACTCACAAACGCACAGGCTTACGACGAGGCAGCCAACTACGATCCCACCACCACGGCCAACTATG
This sequence comes from uncultured Prevotellaceae bacterium, assembly GCA_947307015.1. Classification (GTDB taxonomy): domain Bacteria; phylum Bacteroidota; class Bacteroidia; order Bacteroidales; family Bacteroidaceae; genus Physcousia. The sequence continues at coordinate 7,054 of CAMZHV010000056.1, forward strand.
TCAGCACAATCACTGCTCAGATGGAAGCCCTCGTGGCAGCTGCCAACCCCGTGAAGGCGGACACTTGGTATCGCATCCGCTTCGGCACTGAAGAGGAGTTCACGGCTGGCGGTTGGGACCTCGTGGCTGGCAACGGCACTGACACCGACGAGGCACTCTGGGGCAAATATGTCACCGTAGCTCGGTATGCCGACGGCATCATTGAGGATATTGACCTCGCCGACGTGCGCATGGGCACCCGTCTCTTCTTCCTCAGCGACGATGTGATCGACGATCCCGACAAGGCGCTCTTCCGATTCATCGATCAGGGCGAAAAGGGCTACGTGTTACAGAACAAGGCCACAGGTCTTTTCCTCAAGGCAACAGGCACCAGCGGAAGCGTCACGCTCAGCATCACGCCCTCCTTCTTCACCGCCTCAGCCCTCGGCTACGGACAGAACCTCATCGCCGCCAAAGACCTCGAGGGCAACGCGCAGAGCTACCTCCACGGGCAGATCTCCCAGAACACGCTCGTCACCTATAATGCCAACACCCTTGGCAGCCGCAGCGGCCTTTACCTCGAAGACGCAGGCAGCGCCAGCGATGTGAGCACGGAGTTCACGATGGACATCATGGCCGGTCGTTTCTACAGCTTCTGCTATCCCGTTGACCTCTCCACCGATGATGGCAAGATGCTCACCGTGTCTTCAGCACAGGGCGCCACGATCAGCCTCAGCTCCATTTCCAGTGCCAACGCAGGCGAGCCCTTCATCTATCTCTTTGGCGAGCTCAGCCAGTATAGCGCCGACAATGGCTCCGAGACCATCATCTTCAAGCATGGCATGACCTTCGCCGAAGAACCTCAGACGAGCGGAGCCATCAAGGGTACATACGTCGCCAAGTCCGTGGGACAAGGTTTTGTCGTCGTGGACAGCAACAATCCCACCATCTTCTCCGTCACACGTCAGCTTCTCGGCGGCACAGTGCCTGCCAACAGCGCTTACATTGAGTCCTCTGAGAGCCTGCCCTACACGGCCGACATCACCGTCATCATCGACGGCGAGACCGTCATTGACGGCGTGCGCGACCTCGAAGGTACGCTCAAGAGCGTCTATGCCAACGGTGACATCTTCACGCTCGACGGTCGACGCGTGGCAAAGGGCAACCTCGACACGATCCGCACCCTTGGACGTGGCGTCTACATCATCAATGGTGTTAAGGTGGCTGTGAAGTAATCCGCAGACAACACGGTTGCAACAGACAAACACAGACTGAACGCAAGGGGATATGCCGACACCCAAAGGGCATATCCCCTTGCTGTGTTTTCTTGTCTGCAAGGGGCGAACATTGGCGGGACGGAAAAGCGGACTCGGAGGGGAGGACGGGAGGAAGCGCGAAAGCAAAAAAAAGTTAAGGGATAGTGATAGTTCGAAACTTTTTGTCTACCTTTGCAGCGATTTGCGGAGTATGTCCGCGCTGAACAGATAACACCTTATAACATATAATGGAAACAACCCTCGTCCTGCTCAAGCCCAGTTGCGTGCAACGTCAGCTGATTGGCGAGATTGTTCATCGTTTTGAACGCCGTGGTCTGCGCATCGCTGGGATGAAGATGATGCAGCTGGATGACGCCATCCTACGCGAGCACTATGCTCACCTCGTAAATCGTCCCTTCTTCCCGCTTTTAGCGGCTTCTATGAAGGCTTCGCCCGTGGTCGCAATGGCCATTTCGGGTGTTGAAGCCGTAGCCGTCGTGCGTGCCATGACGGGTTTCACCAACGGTCGTAAAGCCGACCCGGGCACCATTCGTGGCGACTATGCTATGAGCAACCAACAGAACATTGTCCATGCCTCCGATTCTGTCGAAAATGCAGCCATTGAGCTCAAGCGTTTCTTCCGTCCGGAAGAGATCTTCGACTACAGAAGTGCCGTCATGGACTACCTGTATGCCGTCGACGAGTGCTAAAAAAACCTAAAAAATCGAACTGACTAAATCAAACAGTATAATGATCTTAAACATTATCAAAAGAACAGGCGCAGCATTTCTTTTTGTGGCCTTATCCACACCAGTCATGAGCCAAGATCTCCTCGCACGTCAGGCTCCGGTAGACAAGAAAATGCGCGCCGTAGACAGTATTGCTATCCAACGACTCTTGCAGCAGGAACAAGAACTGCAACTCCAGGAGGAACTCGAAGACCCCGCCGCTGAGCTCTATCCCGATTGGGAAGACGCGGGCATCAACCTCTACGGCAACGTGAAGCTGCCCAGCGAATTCAAGATTGACCTGCGCAACTTCTGCATGCCCACCTCCAATCGCATCGTCACCTCCAACTACGGCTATCGCAGACGTTTCCGCCGTCAGCACAAAGGTATAGATATCAACGCCTACCCCGGCGACACCATCCGCGTAGCCTTCGACGGCAAAGTGCGCGTCGTGGACTTCCAGCGCGGCGGCTACGGCAACGTTGTCGTTGTGCGCCATCCCAATGGTTTAGAGACCGTTTACGGCCACCTCTCCAAGCACCTCACCAAGCAGGGCGCCACGCTCAAGGCCGGTGATGCCATCGGTTTGGCCGGTAGCACTGGTCGCAGCACGGGTACCCACCTGCACTTCGAGACCCGCCTGCTGGGCGAATATATTGATCCCGCCAAGCTCTTCGACTTCGCTAATCAGGACGTCACAGGCGACTTCTACCTCTTCAAAGGTCACGGACGCGGCACGCTGCTCGCCAAGCACGATGCGAAGAGCCGCAGCGCTGAAGCCAACGAAGAAGTCAGCTATGCCAGCTCCGAGAGCAATGCAGCCCAGACGGTGGAGAAGAGTGCTTCCCGCGTTCGTATGCACAAGGTCAAGAGAGGTGAGACGCTGTACAGCATAGCACGCAAGTATGGTATGAGCGTGAAAGAGCTCTGTGGCATGAACGGCCTGAAGACCACGTCCAAGCTGCGTATCGGGCAGATCATCAAATATTCTTAAGGACAGGCGATGAACACTGAGGAGCAGTTCCGTGCAGTCATGCAGGAGTGCCGTGATGTCTTCGTCAAGAAGCTCCACGACTACGGTGCCGCATGGCGCATACTGCGCATCCCGTCGCTCACGGATCAGCTCTACATCAAAGCCAATCGCATACGTTCCCTCGAGATGAAGGGCGAGTCGCTGGTGGGGGAAGGCATACGTCCCGAATTCATCGCCATCGTCAACTACGCCATCATCGGACTCATTCAGCTTGAACACGGCATCGCAGAGAAACCCGACGACATGAGTGCCGACGAAGCCATCGCCGAGTACGACCGTCTGGCCGAGGACTCCCTGCAACTGATGCTCCGCAAGAACCACGATTACGACGAGGCGTGGCGGGGAATGCGCGTGAGCAGCTACACCGACATCATCCTCCAGAAGATTTTCCGCACGAAGCAAATCGAGGAGCTCGGTGGAGCGACGCTCGTCAGCGAGGGCATTGATGCCAACTACATGGACATGATGAACTACGCCGTCTTCGGCCTCATCAAGCTCACATTCGACTAACGGGAGTATTTATGGTATGACAAGTAAGGTTAAACACAACCTTCTTTGGATAGTGGTGAACACATGCCGCCTGGTAGTGTCCGCCACTTTTGTCTTTTCCGGCCTCGTGAAGCTGATAGACCCCGTCGGCACGCAGTACAAGATTGAGGACTACCTCCTGGCCGCAGGCCTTGACAGCATCGGCGCCCCACTGCCCCTCGTGCTGGCCGTGGTGCTTGCCATCCTGGAGTTTTGCTTGGGCATCTATCTGTTCTTCGGCATTCGCCGCCGCTTCACGACCATCACCATCTTGGTTTTCATGCTCGTGTACACGCCGCTGACGCTGTGGTTGGCCATCACCAACGCCGTAGCCGACTGTGGCTGCTTCGGTGATGCCTTGGTGCTGACCAACTGGCAGACCTTCTGGAAGAACGTCGGCCTGCTTCTCGGCGCCGTCATCCTCCTCTGGCACGGCAAACTGCTGACGCGTTTCATCTCCGAGGCTGTGCATTGGGTCATATCCCTCTTCTCCGTTGTCTATGCCGCCTTCCTCGCTTTCCTATGCCTCTACGCTGAACCCGTCATCGACTTCCGGCCTTTCCACATCGGACAGCACATCCCCACAGCGATGGAGTGGCCCGAAGATCCGATGCAGACGCCTGAAATCATCGATTTCACCATCATGCCTTCAGAGGTCACAGGCGGTACAGAACAAGCATACCTCGACACGGAATCGCTGCTGGCAGACACGTCTTACACCTTCCTCCTCGTGGCACCGCATCTCGAGGATGCCGACGACGGTGATATGGAACGTATCAACGCGCTCTACGACTATGCCGTCGCCGACGGTTATGCCTTCTGGTGCCTCACAGCCTCCAGCGAAGCTGGCATACGCCGCTGGCAAGACCTCACGGGTGCAGAATATCCTTTTGCCTTCGTCGATGAGCTGACGTTGAAGACTATGGCACGCAGCAATCCCGCCGTGCTCCTGATCCATGACGGCACCATTGTGGCCAAATGGGGTCATCGCATGCTGCCGCGCGCCGAGCAACTGACAGGCCCTCTCCACACGCTCGAGCTCGCCAAGCCCCAACCCGCGAGCTACCGTCGAATGTTGCTGCGCCTCGCACTCTGGTACCTGCTGCCGCTGGTCATCTTGACCTTCTTGGACCGCGTCGTAGCCAGCCTGCGATGGTGGCGAAGGAAGAATAAACGATGAAATTGCAAAAAACTTCTTACTTTAAACCTTAAACTTTAAACTTTTTCGTATCTTTGCACCCGAAAACAACAATTATAGCCTATTTATCGACTGTTCAACCCATAAAAAATAGCATACGACTATGAGAAAGAAAATTGTAGCAGGCAACTGGAAGATGAACCTGAACCTGCAGGAAGGCCTCGCATTGGCCAACGAACTGAAGGCAGCTCTCGCAGCTGAGAAACCCAACTGTGACGTCGTCATCTGCACGCCGTTCATCCATCTGGCTAAGGTTGCCGATGCCATCGAAGGCACGGTCATCGGACTTGGTGCCGAGAACTGCGCCGACAAGGAGAAGGGTGCCTACACGGGTGAAGTGAGCGCAGCGCAGGTCAAGAGTACAGGCGCACAATACGTCATCCTCGGCCACAGCGAGCGCCGCCAGTATTACGGCGAGACCGCTGAGATCCTCAAGGAGAAAGTCAACCTCGCTCTGGCCAACGGCTTGAAGGTCATCTTCTGCATCGGCGAAGTGGAACAGGAGCGCAAGGAAGGCAAGCAGAACGAGGTCGTTGGCGGACAGCTTGCAGACAGCCTCTTCGACCTCACCGAGGAGCAGCTCGCTAACATCATCCTCGCCTACGAGCCCGTGTGGGCTATCGGCACAGGCCTGACCGCTACCGCCGAGCAGGCTGAGGACATGCACGCCTTCATCCGTGGCGTCATCGCCGGCCGTTTCGGCGAGGCAGCCGCTGAGAACATCAGCATCCTCTATGGCGGCAGCTGCAAGCCCAGCAACGCCAAGGAAATCTTCTCCAAGCCCGACGTGGACGGCGGCCTCATCGGAGGTGCTGCCCTCAAGTGCGCCGATTTCAAGGGCATCATCGATGCTTGGAACTAAGACGCTGAATGAGGATATTCTCCATCATAACCCTGTTAGCCCTTTCGCTGAACATCAACGCTCAACAGGATTTCACCGAGCGCCTCACCCGTCATCATGCGGGTGAGGGCAAGGTGGTGTTGCATCAGGATTCGGTCATCACGGGTCTCGTCAACGGGCACGCCCCTGCCACCACCGCCTCGACACGTCCTGTCAGCACCGTTGTTGCTGGCACCGACACGACGACAACCGAAGACCTCACGCCCCTGCCCACGCGCCGCTCACGCGCCACAGGCTATAGGATACAGGTCTATGCCGGCGGCAACAACCGTAATTCCAAGAGCGAGGCTTACCGCATGGCGAATCTCGTGCGTTCCGAGTTCCCCGATTTGGCCGTGTACACGCATTTCATCAGCCCCCGATGGATCTGTCGCGTTGGCGACTTCAAGACCAACGAGGAAGCGCGTGAGATGCTCAAGCAGATGCGCCAAACGAAGAAGTTCCGCGAAGCCAGCATCGTCAAGAGCAATATTATTGTCTATCAGTAAATGAAGGAGTTACAGGAAGAACTGGCAACCCACTACCGCCGCATCCTCGAATTGTTGGGCGAGGATCCTGAGCGTGAAGGATTGCAGAAGACACCGATCCGCGTGGCACGGGCGTGGCTGGAGCTCACCCGAGGCTACCACGAGGATCCCGTCGCCATCATACGTTCCGCCCTTTTCAAGGAGAGCTACCACAACATGGTGGTAGTCAAGGACATCGAATTCTACTCGCTCTGCGAGCACCATATGCTTCCCTTCTTTGGCAAGGTGCATGTGGCTTATATTCCCAACGGCGAGATCACGGGGCTCTCGAAACTCGCACGCATTGTCAACACCTTCAGCCATCGCCTGCAGGTGCAGGAACGCATGACCGAGCAGATTGCCGAATGTATCCAGGAAGCACTGAATCCGCTCGGCGTAATGGTCGTCGTTGAGGCGCGTCACTTGTGTATGCAGATGCGTGGGGTGGCCAAACAGAATGCACAGACGACGACAATGCATGCCATCGGTGCGTTCGAGCAGCCCGAAAAGCGTCAGGAGTTCCTCGAGCAGCTCTTCATCAGCAAGCGGGAACCCACCGACGCCTAACAATCGCACACGTCCCTATGCTTGCCAAAATCAACAGTGCAACCGTCGATGGTATCGTGGCTTTACCGGTGACCATCGAGGTGAATACGGTGTCGTTGCAGACTGAAGGGCCTTCGCGCATGATTATTGTCGGACTGCCTGACAGCAGCGTGAAGGAGAGCCACAGCCGCATCGAGGCAGCCATAGCAAACATCGGTCTCAAGATGCCGCGGCAGAATGTCACGGTGAACCTTGCTCCCGGCGACATCCGCAAGGAGGGCACAGGTTTTGACCTACCCATAGCCCTTGGTATTCTTGCGGCCAACAACCTCATTGCCACCAATCGTCTCGACCGTTTCATGGTGCTCGGCGAGCTCAGCTTGGACGGCAGCCTACAACCCATACGCGGCGCCTTGCCCATTGCCATCAAGGCCCGTGAGGATGGCTACGAAGGATTGATCGTGCCACAGCAGAACGTCCACGAGGCGGCGGTAGTCAACCGCCTGAAAGTGTATGGAGCACAGACCATCCAGCAGGTGATAGACTTCTTCAATGGACAGGAAGCCCTGCAACCCACCGTTATCGACACGCGTGCCGAATTTTTCGCCCACCGCGGGGAGTTCGACCTTGATTTTGCCGACGTTAAGGGGCAAGATAATGTCAAGCGTGCCTTCGAGATAGCTGCTGCGGGCGGCCATAACCTGATCATGGTCGGCCCTCCCGGTGCGGGCAAGAGCATGATGGCACGTCGCCTGCCTTCCATCCTTCCCCCGCTGACACTTTCCGAGAGCCTTGAGACGACTCAGATACATAGCGTTGCGGGTAAGCTGAAAGGCGGCACGGGACTGATCACTGAGCGTCCCTTCCAGTCGCCGCACCACACGGTGTCGCAAGTAGGGTTATCTGGAGGTACTTCAAGGGCGATGCCTGGAGAGGTGTCTTTAGCTCACAATGGAGTGCTCTTTCTTGATGAATTAACGGAGTTCAATCGGGCTACTTTGGAAATACTCAGACAGCCCTTGGAAGACCGTAAAATCACCATTACCAGAGCTAATTATTCGGTGGAGTACCCATGCTCGTTTATGCTGGTAGCATCGATGAATCCGTGCCCATGCGGCTACTACGGAGACCCACATCATAAATGTACTTGCACCCCTGGTCAAATCAGTCGTTATCTCTCTAAGATCAGCGGTCCCCTACTCGACCGTATCGATATTCATTGTGAGATTCAGGCCGTTCCCTTCAGCGAGTTAAGCAAGATGAAGCCCGGCGAACCGTCCGCATCAATCCGTGAACGAGTTATCAAAGCACGGCTTATCCAAGAAGAACGTTTCAGCTCCCTCCCTACGGGGGAGGGCGGGGGGAGAGGCCGTGTACATTGCAATGCCCAGATGACTGAGCGGATGCTGCATCAATATGCCGAACCCGACGAAGCCAGCCTGAATATGCTCCGTATGGCTATGGAGAAATTAAACCTCTCCGCCAGAGCATACAGCAGAATCCTTAAGGTGGCCAGAACGATTGCAGATCTGGAGGGTTCTGAGAAAGTCCAAAGCCATCATATTGCCGAAGCCATCGGGTATAGGAATCTTGATAGAGGTGATTGGGCTGAAAGAGGAATATAAGAATAAAAAATCCCAAAGCAAGATGAAAATGCCTTGGGATTTAATGATTATTGAGATTTATCTTTTCTCGCCTTCTTCGAGTGGGCAGTCTTTCATTGCGGCATAGAGTGTGGGCAGTACCAAGTTCAGGTGAGGCGCTTGAAGTATTTATTATAGTTGTAGAGTTTGCAGCGTCACGAATCTTCAATTGCAGCGTCACGATGCTGCAATTGAAGATTCGTGATGCTGCAATCAATTTTTCTGCGAGAGTTGGGCAGCAGATATGGCTTTATATGCAGAGTCAATGTTCATGACTCAATGAAAGAGCGGCCTATACGTGAGTATCCGACGCTCTTTATTGATAACGTGTATATGTTGTTATGTTATCGTAGAAGAGGGCGAGCCAATTAAACTACAGTTTGCCAACAAGGTCAAGAATCTTCTGCTTCGTCGCGTCGGTCTTCTGTTCGTCGAGCTTGGCGGTGACGATGCCGGTGTCCTCGTAGCCGCAGAAGCCGGTGATGAGCTTGTACTCGGCGATGGCGGCGTCATAGACGTTGGGTGAGTGTGACGACAGCAGCAGGGCGGTCTTCTTGACTTTGGCGGGCTTCATCACGCTGTAGAAGCGCTGAATTGGTGCCTGGATCTGAGCGCTGAGGGTGAAATAATAGATGGGCGATGCCAGCACCAGCACCTCAGCCTCGGCTAACAATGGGTAGAGTTCTTGCATGTCGTCCTTCTGGATGCATGCACCGTTGCCCTTCGTGTGACAATACTCGCAAGCCAGACAGCCTGCAATCTTCTTTCTGGCCACGTTGATGAGCGTCACCTCATGACCTGCTGCCTCGGCAGCGTTCTTGTACTCTTCCGCCATCCAAGCGGTGTTGCCTTTGGCTCTCGGAGAGCCTTGTAAAATCAAAATCTTACTCATAATCTATTAAGTAGGTATTCAAAATTAGTTTACATAATCATTCGTAGGTGCGTTTCAAGTCTTTTAGCTTCTCTTTGGCGCATATAGACAATACTGTAGAGACTGAGTGCCAGTCCGCAGAGGGCGAGGAGGATGCTGACTACGCAAAGCACAACTGATTCAGGAACGTATGGCCAGGGCCGTCCTGACACGAGCCACATAAGTGTGGGGATGCCAATCACAAAGATGAGCAGCCCGAGCGCATAGCCAAAGAAATGTTGTTTATTTGCCATATTCTGTTGAGTCGCGATAAATGATTTGTGCATCGAGGTCGGTCGTTTGGCTGCCGTAGAGTACATTCGCGGCGCCGATGCCTTCCACTTCCTTGCCCAGGTTGCCCTGACCCTCCACGAAACCTTTCAGTCTTTCGGGCATCTGCATGTTGATATCCATCACCCTACCCATTCCTATGGTTCCCTTCGCCACGCCCGTATTGTCACACACCTGAATCTTGGTAATGTCCTTAGCCTTCATCTGGCTCAGAACAAGCCGCGTGTCACCATTAATCGGAGCGTTGTCAATGCGAAGGTTATAATTGGAGATGACATCTTCGTAACCGGCAATCATCAGGTCGGGCACCAGTTGCAGGATGTCCATCAATGTCTCTTCGCCCGTCAGATCCATGCGCTGAGGGTAAAACATTGTCCTATCTGCCTTAATCTCGATGATGGGCAAACGGTCTTCTGCGAACATCAAGATATGGAAGAGCAAGAGACTTATCAATAGGAGAAGATGTCGATGCATAGGCTTTCGCTTTTAATAAGACAGATGCGGTGAAGGAGAGTATATGTTTTTATGCCGGCACCTTAAACTTGCTGAAAAATTGAAAGATCAGTGTGCCGATACTGGTTTATTTTACGATTTTCTTTCCGTTGTTTATATATATGCCGTTGGGCAGATGCGAAGTATCAGAAAAACGTCTACCGCTCAGGTCGTACACTGAGCCTTGAGTATTTATCATTGCATTCTGACCCTTTGGAGGGTTGATGCTTTTGATTTTCGTCGTAGCTTTTTCACCCAGACGGAACAGCTTCACGCCGTGACTCGGAACGGTGGTGCTGATAATGCCGATGGCGGAGTCGAGGTCTTCGCCTGCCCAAATGTCGTGGACGGGAACCGACTCGGCGGCGCTGTAGCCGAGCTGTGTGAGGTCGAAGTCGTAAGCCTCGGTCTTGGTGACATAGAAGATGAACTCCATCGTGGTGCC
>CAMZHV010000057.1 GCA_947307015.1 uncultured Prevotellaceae bacterium
GCCATCTCGTCGGCCAACAGTGCGGCCTGCGTCCGCGAGAGCAGGGGCTGATAGTACTCATCCACGTATCCCGCCGCCTGCACCTTCTCCCACAGTGCCATGGCTTCATCCGTAGCGAGAACTTCGGGCAACTCCCGGCCCCTTGGGCATTCCCCCTCGCCAGTTGGAGAGGGGGGTAGGGGGTGAGGCTTGGGAGGGCGTAGCCCACTGACACTCACAGAAGGGTTTTTAATGTTTTTTTCATCATCTGAAAGTAGAATGTAATAGTGCCTCTACAAATCGGCGAAAGTAGAAGAAAAACGGAGAGCGTGGACTTGTAACAATGGAGATAACATAAGCCCTATCGGGGTCGCAATTCCCACTCGCAGATGTTATGCCAAAAAGCCCACGCTTCCGTTATGGCATGCGTGAGCAGGCAGACATCCTTTCCTGTACATTTAACCTTTTGAACTGCTAATTCGATAGACTGGACAAGAAAGCTGTCAAGCTCTTCGGGCGCAAAGATACGCTATTTTTTAGAATCGCCCAAAACTTAGCTTATTTTTTTATGGACTCATACGTAATTTTGGTTGTATAGAAATTCTACTGACATCATTCTCATCTCACCACAAACTTCTTGCCATCACGGATATAGACCCCTCTTGGGAGCATAGAGGAAGCAGAGACGCGGCGACCAGAGAGATCATAACATGTACTATTTTCAGATTTACGATTTACGATTTGATTGCCTCGGAGGTCGTATATGGCATCTACGTCACTGTCCGGGTCATGTAGTATCAGCCCCCAGTTTTCCATATATGGATAGTACAACGTAGCATGCATGGCTTCCACATATCCAGCGTAAGTACTGCTTGCTTCTAACGGGTAATATTTAAAGCTTCGTGGGAACGCATATCCGGAAGAGTAGAATGCCCCGTAAAAACCTGCTTCGTTGTTATTGGTCGTAACCCAAACTGTTGTATCACGCCGCAAGTCCATACCTGCTAATTCCAACCGCGCATCTTTGTCAGGAATGAGGATATAGGGGTAGTAAGCTTTTGGGGAGAATACCCGCTCAAAAACAATATTGCCATTTTCAATTCTATCTAAACGGAAATAGCGTCCCATAGTGGCATCAGGCTCAACAGGTAGTATAATCGTACACAATTGTCCGGCCTTGAAATTGAGCGCATTGTAAAGTTGAAAGTCTATAGTTTCGGATAAATTGATCACAGAGATTGGAAATTGTGCGACCACATAACTATTGCTGGCCGTATAGTTATCTGCTGTAACCCATAATTTTCCGCTGGTATCCGAAGACCACGTCTCTATAGTTATCTTATAATGTCCATCGGCATCCGTGTGATATTGCAAGGTGTCGGCTAATGTCAACAACGCATTGGGTATTGGATTTCCGTCCTGATCTCGAACTGTCCCCTCTTGCACATACTTATTCATTGGTCTTTCTGCCAGCCGTATCTTGATGCGGACTCTTTTGTTGAGATATAGCTTCTTCGCTTCGCTATCATATCTGAAGGGACTCACCTTCACCATAATAGTACGTATCGGGAAGAGATAATCTGTTTCACCTGACCTTGCCTCCCAATCAGACAGCAAGCCGCCCCGTACTGACTCTTTATAGGCATAGAAGGGCTGACTAGGGAAATCCTTTGATAATGGTGTCTTTGTTCCCGTAAATATCTGTGGGTCATCCAAGAAAAGCACTTCGTCCTCGAACTCACAGCTGACATCCTCAGCAGATGCGATTCGCTCGTCTGTTTGGAGGTTGAACTTGGGCATCCAACACATGAGCTTGGCCGACTCCATAAAGCCGAAGGATTCATCTCCAGGATAATTGTTGTGAAGGACTGAAACTCCATATCCAAGATGGAAGGGCTCTATCTGGAAATCATCCTCGCTGAAGACCATCGTAGTGTCAATGACGTGGTAGGGTGTAGTTTCCTGTGCCAGAACGCTACTGCTGGCGAGCATGAATAATATTAAAAGTAAGTTGACTCGTTTCATTGTGGTATGTTTTTGTTTGGTTTTCGCTGCAAAGATAATGATTATTTCCCAATCACTTGCAAAACAGCCCGATTATTTTTCGGCTTAGTATCACTTCACCACCACCTTCTTGCCATCACGGATATAAATGCCGCGAGGTAATTGTCCATTCTTCACGTGTGAAGCGTCCCCTTTGGCCGAGCGATCCATTTTCCATTCCCTATTATTAGCATGGCGTCCAAAGATAGCATCGAAAACATGACGGCGTAATCAGCCCTCGATATACAGCGGGACATCATTTTTCACTCTTCGTACTTCAGCCTTCGCTCTTCGCCCGTCGCGGACTATCACCCCTATGCTTATGCATCTGCCCCGGTCAGAAGGCATAGCGGGCACGGAGGCTGACGAGCTGCTGACCACGGATGTTCATAAACTTCTCGTAGTTGACTCCGATGGACCAGTCGCGAGTGATGCTGAAGTCGTAGCCTATGCCCAACGACCATTCGAAGCCGCTGTTAGAGGTCTTTGCACTGTTGACATTCAGGTCGCTGATGATTCCATCATCACTGTTAACGACAGGGCTGTTGGATTGTAAAGAATAGAAGAAACTGGATGCGTCAAAGTGAGAGTAGCCAAGGCCGACACGCGGGCGGAGATGGTGGCGACTGTTGCCTTTGATGAATCGCAGGACATCGTAGCTCACGTTAGCCATTAGCGAGAATGCCGCGACGGAAGAGAGCCGATCGTCGGTCTTGACAACCACCTGATCATAGATGACCTTCTGGCTGACATCGGGGTTGTTGTTGGCATAATAGTGAGTGGATGCTTGATGTTTCCCGCTCCAGTCGTTGCTGAAATAGCCGAAGTAGATACTGGCCGACAGCCCCTCGAAGTCATGACCTACTTCTAACGAGATGTTTGCACCATGAAAGCCTTTTACAGTTTCGCTCATGAACTGTTGCTCCGCGACCTGCGTTCCTACGCTGATTTCGGCAAAACTCCTGTTCTCCTGTCCCATGACAGTGGAACTGCTAATTGCGGTGACGATGATCATCGCAAGATAAATCTTTTTCATTTTCTCTTGTTTTCATAAAGTTTTTTTAATAAGAAAATAAAAAGTTTGAATAATCCATACCATCGGCTATTTCTTCCGAAGGAATGGGCAAAAGTTGCATTTAGAGTTCGAGCTCGCCCTCGAAAGCGGCATCATCGCGAATGACCAGGATGGTGTATGTGCCGCTGAGAGTCGTGGGTAGCTGGATCTCACCCTCGATGGCGACATAGGTGGAGAACACCACATTGTCATTCTCATCCAGCAGCTGGATGGTGGAACCCAGTGTGTTGTCGCTCGCCGTCAGCGTGTAACCGTCTATATATAGGACAGGTACGAGGATGGGGGAACGCTGATGTTCACCATTGCTGTCATCTGGATTAACGATGGGATTCACAGGAACTAAGTTCGGTTGTGCATTGATTGTCATGGCAACGGATAATGCCAAGAAGAGGATTGTTAGTGTCTTTTTCATAACGATAATTATTAAAAGGATTAAAAACTGCCGCAAAGGTACTGCTTTATTCAGATTCCCTCCAAATAATAATCTTGAAAAAGATACATCTTAGTTACATCAAAATACGCCCAACAAAGACAATAAATGATAGAAATTCAATCGATTACTCAATCAGAAAAGCAAAAGATACACCTTACTTACATCAAGCAAGGAATTGTGCGAAGATAAGTCCCTATAAATCTTTTAGTTTCTTGTTCAATTTATAAGGGTCTTCTAAATTGAAAATTTTCTTGGAAAGATTAGAGCGTGCATTGGATATGCTTTGCGAGGAGCACCCTATGATGGTGGCCATCTCTTTAGTCTGAAGGTTTATTCTTGATAAATATGCCACTTCTTTTTCTTGTGGTGTCAAGTCCTTGTCATATTCTTCTATTGCTATGAAAAAGCTTAGATGTTCCTTTTTTATCATTTTTCTTAAGGCATCCCATTCTTTCTGTATAGCTTTTCGCGGTGGCCTCTTCTCAAGCTTTCCATTAACTTCAACATGGTGAGGTTGGCAAATACGTAGGAACAAGTGCACTATTTCATCATTCATCAATCTTTCATCCCTTTCGATGATGTCCAATTTTCCAAGTATTTGGGCATCATGCTTCAAATGGTCTTCAAGTCTATGAATCCGCTCTTCCAAATCGGTAACAATATGACGCGAGTCGTCTTCAACATCTTGGAGATGGTTCTTCATATATCGTAACTCCGTTCTCGCCTTTTCCAAATCCATCTCATTTTGTGAAAAAGCCTTTTCAAGTTTCCTCATAGCCTCAGCCTTTTCCCTCCTCTTCTTTATAGTATACATGTAGGATATACCAGCCATGAGACAGAGTATTGTTAATAATGACTTGATGCGTCGATTGTTCTTATGCTCCTCACGTGCAACCTTTTCCTGCCGCTCATAGTTGTACATGGCTTCTGCCTGAATGATTTCATTTCCATTTTGATGATCAAAGAAGCGGCCCATAGCTCCTTCATAAAGATGACCGTATTTAAATGCAGAGTCTGCATGATGCTTGACTTGATACAGTTTAAATAAGCCTCTATAAGCATCCATGAGATGTCGGCTATCTGATAGGAGTTTGCGGAATTGACGTTCAGCGGAGTCAATTTCATGTATGCCCAAATAATACTCTCCTTTGAAATAATGATATTGATTACGTGTGATATCAGTGATGAAACCATCTGTTCCGAACAGTCCTGAGTTGTGCTCGTATTCATCCATCATTTTACGGGCACGGTCATATTGACCACTTTCAACTGCTATATGAATGGGTGTGGGATAGACTCGAGCAGCCTCTTTGGCAAGGCCAAGCTGTAGATATTGCTGACGGACAGCTTCAGAGTTTGCATAGATGGCGGCTGTGTCTTGAAGTGTGTAATATACTGAGTTACAAAGCAGTTTGCCATGCAAAGATATAAGCGTATCCCCGGCATATAAAGCATATTTGCTATATTTTATCTCACACTCTAATTGTTTGTCAGGTAATCGTTGCCGCATATATATATCCGCCATCTGTCCATAGACTCGGTACAGGGTGGCGTAGTCGCAGTCGGCAGAGGTGGTATCGGCGGCAGCGATGGCATCCTCCCATGTGAGGAGGGCGATGGGGGCTTCATGAAGGTCGCGGTAGACACAGCCGAGGGCATAGCCGGCACGAAGAGCCTCTCCCCCGCCCCCTCTCCCATAGAGAGGGGAGACAAATAGACGGCGAATAGTATTGAAAAACCTCCATCTAGGAGAGTTGTAGTAGGCCACAGCACGGCGCAAGGTGACGGCATCGCTGCTGTCACCGTTGAGGTATACGGTGTCGGAGGTGAAGGTCTGGAAGTTGCGGTTCATCTCCAGCGCCTGCTCCACCGCCGCACGCATCCGCTGTGCCCTGCGCACTTCGCATAAGGTCACGATGCCCGCGATGGCCACGATGCCCGCAACCACGATAGCAATAATCCGTATGTCTTTACGCAAAATCTGCATCTATTCTCATTAATTGCGCCGCAAAGATACGAAAAAGTTTAGAGTTTAGGGTTTAAAGTTTAGAGATTTCTTTTGTAAAAAGAAAAATAATCCCTCAGCGGAAATCGGGTGCCGAGGGTGAAAATATGAAACTCCTTAAAGAAAGTGGCACTATCTTGTCTTAGCGATGTTGATAGAACTCCCGTAGCACCTGAAGGTCTAAACTATTATTGTTGAATTTTTGTTCCATCGTCGGTCATTGATTGAAAAAGCGGATAGTACCAGTGCTGGGCTATCCGCTATTGTTAGCAATTGCCTTGATTATCCTACAGCCCCTCGATTTCCTCGGCAGTGAGGCCGGTAATCTCTGCGATGTCTGCAATAGCAAAGCCCTTGGCCTTCATTTTGCGAGCTGTATCTGCCTCCAACCGTGCAAGTTTCTCTTTAGTTTCCTTCAACTCTTTGGCTGTGTCTTTGTCGCGGCGCACTCTGTCCCAGAACATGTCGTAACCGAGAAGTTGCTCGTGAGTGTATGCGGATTCTTCTACGAGGCGAATGGCCTTGCTGATTTCGGGATTGTCGAGCAGTTCCTGCGGCACTTGTTCCGTATAAGCGTTAATCTCGGTGAGGAAGCGAAGCCAAAGCACCTGCATCTTCTTCTCGGACATTGTCTTGGGTTTGATTTTCTTCAGTTCGACAAATACGAGATGAAAACCGTCAATCACCTTATTCGTGTACTTGTCGTGAACGAGGTGGTAGTAATGGTAATAGTCCTCCATCTTCGGCTCGAAGATATCGTCAATGAGATTGAGCGAATAAACGGGCTTCAACTGGCTGAACGGCTCGCCCTGCTTCAACTGGCCTACATAAACCTTCGACGAGTTGAAAAGCACGCGCTGCATGAAGTTTGTGGACCAGTACATCTGCATTTCGACTATGAATTGGCGTTTGTCGTTGGTCTCACAATAGACATCTACGATACTGTCCTTGCCTTCCTCGGTACGTGGAATACGCTCGGGCGAGAGGTAGTGGATGTCGCAGATTTCCTTGCCCTTCTCCAGCGGGAGCAGGGCGTTAAGCAGACTCATCACCAGGTCGGGATGCTCGCCGAATATCTTCTTGAAAGTCAGGTCGGCTTTCGGGTCTAAGTACTTTGCCATAATAGCGTCGTTTAGGAATTACGGCACAAAGATACGAAATAATCCGTAAATTAATCGCAATCGCGCTGAAAAGTTGCAATGTTTAACGAAAAGCCCTCGGAAAAGTCCCGGAACCAAAGGTTGGGATTCCAAAGGTCGCGCGCTCGGCTATGACGGAGCGGTGGCCGTCGTTGTGGGAGAAGAAGAGTCGCTGCTCTCGAACTAGTGCGTCAGCACATAACCCCATTTCTGCTGCAAGCGTTCCAGTTCGTCGGCCGTCACAGGCATCACCGTACCGTGACGGGGAAAGAAATCCTTGCGGAACGACTCCGGCTCCTTGGTGAACGTCTTCAAATCTTTCGACCGCTGGAACTCATAGCGGCCAGAGCTATAGAGGTCATACATCAAGATGTATTCCCCCTCCCCCTTGGGGGAGGTTGGGAGGGGGCCAAATACGCCGCTGCCTTCCACATGCGTCCTCGTGCCGGCGTAGGCGTCGATATACTCGAAGTCTTCCTTGTACGGCCCCGTCAACTTATTAGACGTTGCTTGTTGAATACCGTTCTTGATTTCTTTGCCATTATCATCTTTTGTGTTGCCTTTGTAGAAAAGACGATAGATGCCGTCCTTGTAGATAATGTCGTTGTCGATGCTGCCGTATTTGGCCGCGAACAGTACCTGCGGCGACAGCTCGACCAGCGACTCTCTGCCCTATATGCAGTGGAAGCCCAACAAGAACATCTTATCCAAAAAGAAGCGGACGAAATAGAGGAACCTTCCATACCAGAAGAGACGGCACAGCAGAAGGCTATAAATCAACGTAACAAAGAATTCCTTGATAAACTCGACCATCTCATCATCTCTAATCTTCTAAAGACTGACCTCGATGTCAACTTCATTGCTGAGCAACTGTGTATGAGCTATTCCACATTGCATCGCCGCATCAAGTCACTCACAGGCATGACAGCCAACGAGTACATCCGCAAGCACCGCCTCGCCAAAGCCATGCAACTATTGCGTAGCGGCGTCCCCGCCACCGAAGTCGCGATGGAATGTGGCTTCAACTCACCCAGCTACTTCACCCGCTGCTTCAAGGCTGAGTATGGTGTGCTCCCTTCAGAGGTATAAGCGCTATATGGGTGAAATAAAAAATGAGGGTCAAGCGCTTGAAGGAATCAAGCGAGCAAAGCCGAGCGCGGATTTATGTAAGATTTAAGTTCAGAAGAAAAACGGAGAAGTCAATATCCCGTAATGACATCCCTTATTTTTGGTTGAATTGCGTTAATCTTCCAAAATCTGTAATTAGTTACAACTTTTTTACGTACCTTTGCCGCCAAAATCTAACAATAGTACAATGAAAATAGCATTGATAGGTTATGGCAAGATGGGTCACATGATCGAACAGATTGCCCTGAGCCGCGGTCACGATATTGTGTGCCGCATAGATGTCGACAACCAAGAGGATTTTGACAGCGATGCCTTCCGTTCGGCGGACGTAGCCATTGAGTTCACCGCGCCCACGGTGGCATACGGCAACATCCAGCGCGCCTTTGCTGCTGGTGTGAAGGTCGTTTCCGGCTCCACGGGCTGGTTTGCCGACCATGAGGAAGAGGTGCGCCGTCAGTGCGCTACAGAAAGTAAGACGCTCTTCTGGGCTTCCAACTTCTCTGTAGGTGTAGCCATCTTTGGTGCCGTGAACCGTTACTTGGCCCGCATCATGAATGACTTCCCTGAGTACGATGCACGTATGGAAGAGGTGCATCACATCCATAAGCTTGACCATCCCAGTGGCACAGCCATCACGCTGGCGGAGCAAATAATTAAGACCCACCCCCTCACCCCTCCCGTCAAGGGAGGGGAGTTGTCCTCGAGTGATCAAGCTCCTGAGGAGCTGTTATCTCATGTGGGTTGGTTACCTATCACCTCTGTCCGTCGTGGCGAAGTGCCAGGCATTCACTCCATCACGTGGGACAGCGAAGCCGATTGCATCACGATCACCCACGATGCCCATTCGCGCAAGGGCTTTGCCCTCGGTGCCGTTCTCGCTGCTGAATATACGGCGCAGCACAGCGGACTGCTCGGCATGAATGATTTGTTTCAGTTTTAATCGTCGTCATAACGAAACAACGTTATAGAGAGATAATTCTATAATCAAAAATCAAATGAAAAAGAAAGATAAGAAACCTGTGACATGGAAGGATTGGGCAAGGATGCTCATCGTCGTCGCCTTGTTTGTGTGGTTCATCATTTGGGCGCAGGCGCTGTGGGCCTTCATCGTGGTACCTTTCATCTTCGATGCATACATCACGAAGAAGATTCCCTGGACGTGGTGGAAGGAACTGGAGAATCCAGTGACGCGCACCATCATGTCGTGGGTCGACGCTATCGTCTTTGCCCTCGTGGCCGTGTACTTCGTGAACATCTATTTCTTCCAAAATTACACCATTCCATCGTCATCTTTGGAAAAGAGCCTCCTCGTTGGCGACTACCTCTTCGTGTCCAAGATGAGCTATGGCCCGCGCGCTCCGCAGACTCCGTTGTCGCTGCCCCTTGTACAGCATACCCTGCCCAATGGTATGAAGAGTTACAGCGAGTTGATCAAATGGGATTACAAGCGCGTGTCGCCAAAACCCGTGCAGCTCAACGACATTGTGGTCTTCAATTACCCGTCGGGCGACACCGTAGTGGCTAATCCCGCTTATCAGGGTGCGGACTTCTACGGTCTCTGCTACGGCTATGGTCAGCAGATTGTGCTGTCGCAGGCTGGCGTGCTGCCCGTGACGGACAGCCTCACAGCCATGGAGAAGCGACAGGTGTATCAGGCCTACTATAATCTGGGCCGACAGTACATCGACAACAACTATCAGATGTTCGGCGGCGTGATTTCGCGTCCCGTCGACCGCCGTGAGAACTACGTGAAGCGCTGTGTGGGTCTGCCCGGACAGACGTTGGAGATCCGCGACCGCATCATATACCTCGACGGTCAGCCCAACAAAGAGCCTGAGAACGTACAATATAATTATATCGTGCGCCTGCGTGAGGGACGTCGCGACCTACCGGAGCAGCTGGCTCATGATTTGCGGTTGAGCAGCGACGATCTGCGCGACCTCCATCAGACAGGTATTATGCCGCTGACGGCTGCCACACGCGACACGCTGCTGTCGATGACCGACCTCGTGGAAAGCATAGACATCGACACCGTCACCTCGACTGGCGACCTCTATCCGCTCAACGGCGGTTACGGATGGACGCGCGACAACTACGGTCCCATCTGGATACCCAAGAAGGGTGAAAGTGTTGAGCTGACATTGGATAACCTGCCGATTTATGAGCGTCCCATAGGGGTCTATGAAGGTAATAAGTTGGAAGTGCGCCCCGATGGGACAATCCTCATCAATGGCGAGCCTGCAACTTCGTACACCTTTAAGATGGACTACTACTGGATGATGGGCGACAACCGTCACAATAGCGCCGACTCGCGCTACTGGGGTTTTGTGCCAGAGGATCATGTGGTGGGCAAGCCCATTATGATCTGGCTCTCCACTGACAAGGATCGCAGCTTCTTCGACGGCTACATCCGCTGGAGCCGCCTCTTCCGTTGGGTGGAGAATTTCAATTGATTTTTTAAGTAAAAGTTTTGGGGGGGTAAGTGCCCGGTACACAGCGTAAAAAGTGTGCCGGGCACATATTTTTTTGCGTCCTGCTGCAACTTTCCGAAAAAAAGTTTCGTCTAACGGATAGAAAGATGTAATAAAAATGACTTTTTGAGCATCTAACAGATAGAAACAAGAAAAGCAAAGCGCAACGCTTGAAAATAAAAAACAAAAACTCTAACAATTTAAACTTATACAACTATGAAAACTATGAAATTCTTCGCCGCCGCTGCACTCTTCATCATCAGCCTCACCTCTTCCGCAGCCAACAACCACAGTGTCCAACTCCAGCATCGCTACGACCGCGATGATCAGGGACGTGTCACAGCCCGCACAGCCTACGCCTGGAACGGCGAGGACTGGAAGCCAGCGCTCCGCTGGAGCTATACCTACACCGACACGGGTTACACCGTGGAGTTATCCCGATACGACTACCGCCACGAATGTTTTGGCGAGCCGCTCTCCAAGACCATCTACGCCTATACGGCCGTCCACTCCATAGCTTACGTCTGCAACTACACGCTCAACGATACGACCCACGCCTACGAGCTCACGAGCACGATGCTCCTCGCAGCCTCTGACATAGAGACCGGCGATATCCTTGCCTCCAACCAGTAGATGCAACCATCCATAAATACTTTTTCAAATTAAACATTTTGCTCTCTCATCATGCGATGAACAGACCCGGGCGGCCATCCGTGAGGACAGCCGCCCGGGTTGCGTTTGTCTAAAATCACCATGAAATGAACATTTTTTCCCTTTGCATGGCACGTGAATCAGAAATAATGTGTACTTTTGCGCATATAATCAATGTCTCAATATGATGAAACGTACGAAACGATGGATACTCGCCGCCATCCTCATCTTCCTTTGCGGCGTTACGGCAATCAGCTATTGCAACCACACCAGTGACCAGTCATCAGCGCCCCTTCTTGCGGCGGAGTATATCCCACAGCCACCCGTTTACGCTGATACGACGATGTGGATCACCGTCGACGACGATACCGACGATACGGGTGCTGACATCTTCTACGTGGTATCTACATGGGAAGAGGACTGGATGAATGCCGATAGCATGGTGAGTCATTATGCCGACGTCTGGAATCCGCTGCACCGGGAGCGCATGGCCATAGAGATCCGCCGCGCTGCCGCTTATATGGCACCTGGCAACCGTTTCTATGCGCCCTACTACCGCCACACGACAATCGATGCCTTTGTCACGCAGAACGAAGACACCATCTACCGTCGCACACGTCTGGCCATGGGCGATGTCTGCGATGCCTTCGACCATTTCTTGCAGCTGCGCCATCAGGCGGCATCACAGAAGACAACGGCCTCACAGCGACCGTTTATCATCGCTGGCTTCAGCCAAGGAGGTTTGGCTGTCGTGGAATTGCTGAAACACATGGATGATGAGACCTATAGCCAGATGGCGGCTGCCTATGTCTTAGGTTACAAGGTGACGCCCGAGGATACCGTCGCCTGCCATCATATCAAGCCTGCACAGGGCGCTGACGACACGGGAGTGACCATCTGCTACAACACGGTGAAAAACGTGCGTTATGCCAAACCCATCATTGCAGCCAGCTGCTTTGCCATCAACCCTGTGAACTGGTGTACTGACGCTACGCCTGCCACGTTGCACGATACCATCACTGTGACACTCTCCCCAGAGCACCATGTCCTCATTGTCAGCGGCTACAGCGGATCAGAGTACAAGCCTTACCGCGACCTCATCAATGTTGGCGACATCCACAGTTGCGAGCCTTGGCTTTACAGCGAGTGCTTGCAGCAGAACATGGCGGTCAGGACAGCGGCTTGGCGCAGTAGCCACTTGAATAAATAAGCTGCTCGATTCTGACCAACTAATTGTAAATAAGCGTAGTGAGGCGGTCGGGGTTGAAAACTTCGGCCGCTATGCTTTGCAGTTCATCGGCGGTGAGCTCATCGATGTCTGCATAGAGCTCATCTAAGGATTTGACGCGTCCCGTGTGGAGATACCGCTTGGCCATTGACAGCGCAACGTTCTCGAAATTGTCCGATGAAACGCCGAGCTGTCCCTTCAGCTGGCGCTTGGCCATCGCTAAGGCTCGCGATGACAGCGGCGCATCAATCAGGCGGCGCAGTTCGCGGTGGACGAGGCGCAGGCAGCGACGTACGTCGTCATGGTCGCAACCGAAATACACTGCCCACACCCCCGTGTCCGTGTACGTTGTCACACTGCTTTCGACCGTGTACACCAATCCCGTGCGCTCACGCAGCGCCAGCGACAACCTGCTGTTCATCGCAGGTCCGCCGAGGAGGTTGCTTAGCAATGCGAGGCCCGTATGGCGTGGGTCTGTGAAGGCGAAAGCACGTGTACCCAGCATGACGTGAGCTTGATGGGTGTTTTTATTGAGATAAACAGGCTCTCCCGCGATGGACTCTCCATTTATCTGCCCTATTCGAGATGGAACAATATTCATAAACGATTGGGATGCGGATGCCTGCTCCGTACATTCCTTTATTGGAAGGGCGAGGAGGGAGGCCATGAGGGAAGGGTCTATATTTCCTTTGATAAACAGCACCGCCTTTTCAGGGCTGTAGCACCGTTTGACAAATGTGTGGAGGTCGGAGGAAGTGTAGCGGCGGAGGCTGTCGGCATCACCGAGGATGCGGCGGCCTAAAGGGTGATTGGGGAAGAGGAGGGACTCAAAATCGTCATAGATGAGTTCGGCAGGAGAGTCCTCATAACTCTCGATTTCATCGATGACTACCTCCCTTTCCTTCTCCAATTCTTCCTGCGGATAAATGCTCGAGAAGACGATGTCCATGAGCAGAGGCAGGGCGCGCTTCAGGTGTTGGCGCAGGAAGGTGGCGTAGTATATCGTCTCCTCCTTGCCCGTGTAGGCGTTGAGGTCACCCCCTACGCTCTCCATGCGGTTAAGGATCTGCACGGAGGACAGGCGCTCTGTACCCTTGAAACTCATGTGCTCCACAAAATGCGCCATACCACTTTCGTTGTCTAACTCATGGCGCGTGCCGGCTGCTACGGCAATACCGGCGTAGACCACATCCGTGGCTGAGGGCGCGAGGATGATGCGCAGACCGTTGGGCAGGGTATAGGTTTTCATTACACTTTATGGAAATGAATACGCGTAATGGTCATCATATAACAATCAGATTTTTAGCAAAACGAATTGAGAAACAATATTTTGGTAATTCGTTTCTGATTTAGAAATCGTGGAAATCTGTTTTTACAGCAGGACGGATGGCTAAGCACTCCATTTCAATGAGCCATGTGGGTCGGCAGACGGGTGCGAGGGTGATGACGCAGGGCGTATCGGGGAAACGCTTGTCGAAAAGGGCCTTCACTATCTCGTAGTCGGCAAGATCACGCAGATAGACGATGATCTGTGCTACGTCATTGAACGAGCTCTCTGCCTCGGCCAACAGCGCCTCTACATTCTCCCACATCCGTTCGGTTTGACGAACGATATCACCCACGTGAATCACTTCACCTCGGTTGTTGATGCTCGCCGTGCCGCTGATGAAGACGTGCGAACGGTCGCCGTAGTCGATGACTGTGCCGCGCTCGAAGGTCACGCCGTATTCGTAGGTTGAGTTGAGGTGTGTCTTGGCATAGAGGTAGCGCTGCTGGGCAGGTTCGAAACCCTTGAGGGCATAGGTTCCCAATTGCACCAAGGCGTGGGTGTCGGCGGGTGAGCCTCCGATGCCAGTTGACGCGATGAAATGGGTGTTTTTTGTCAGGCCATGAGCCTCGAAATGCTCGCGGCGGGCGCGCACCATACCTGCATACTGCGTGTCGACATCGCGGACGTAGAACCATGTGCGGATGCAGTTGTCGGCGAGCGTGGCACCACAGCGCTGCAGAGCGGTATCGTAGCGGTCGAGTAGGGCAGTAGTTTGTGCGGCGCTGTCGCCTTCACTCTCCGTCATGCCCAGCATCCAGAGGTGCTCGTAGTCGTTGTGGGAAGCGGCGAAGAGACCATCGTGTTCTGCAACAGTCATGTCGCTGGCCAGATAGAGCCATGCGGCGACCTTAGAACCGTCAAGGGGCGGCTGCTGGATGAAGCTGGTGGCCACACTGGGGACTGCGGGAGCGGTTTGATTCGTGGCATCGCTCAGGAAGTAGCGCTTGAAGAGAAGGCGGGAGCCTGCGCATTGGGGCAAGGCAAGCAGCGCTTGCTCGGCACGCATAAGGCGGTCGTACTGCAAGGCGAAAAGCTCACCTCGCGGTTCGACGTGGAGAATGGCGTGCTGCTCCTTGACCTTGCCAGCAGGGGAAAAGGTCGAGACTTCCGCGGTCACGCCGACATCCGGTAGTATGATTCTATCGTAATTCAAAACGACAAATTTTGCCCTCAAAGAACCTTGAAAACGGGTTGCTTTGGCGAAAAGCGGTGCAAAAGTACTGTATTTTTTCCTCTTTTTCATACTCTTTTCGTTTTTTAACATTTAAAAAGCGTATGTGCTATTTCTTTTACCCACTTTCTTTAAGCAAGTTTAAAACTTGCACCCTCGGCACCCGATTTCCGGGCTTTGCCGAGGTTTTTTTGTGCCGTTTTCCGCTCTTTTATCGTATTTCTCAAACGTTTTAATCGGATTTTACTTAAAAGATTTCTGCATTTTATCGAATTCAAATAATTATTTGTATCTTTGCAGTCGAAAAAGCAAATACATTATAATATGATAGGTGCGAAACCTCATCGCTCGTTAAGGCTTCCGATGCGCTTTCCTGCAACTGTCTGACTCTTATTGCTTTCACACAGACACGCGATGTTGAGATTGACGGAAAGACGATACACATTATTTCGGCATTAGATTGGTTATTAAACGATGGAACAGAAAATCCGGAGCAACGAGAGCAGAGTCAAGCTTGCTTACACTTTGCCGAGTCGTGACGGATTTCGACAACGTCAAATTCAGCAATAACAGTTTAGACCTACAGATGCTGCGTGAGTTCTTTGCAACCAAAGCGGCATAGCCGAGCGCTGTGAGCAGTGAGAACGAAAGTAGATAGGCGAAGTTTCCTTGAATGAAAGGAAGGGTTTTCGCGTGTTTTGTCGTATCTTTGTGGAAGAAGAGGGCCCCACAAGAGGGGTGTCCCGAAATTCCTCTCGATTTTATCAAATAATTGCAAAAAAGTTTGGTCGATTCAATAAAAAGCACTACCTTTGCACTCACGAGAACCCGCCAAGCCTCTCAACGATGCTCAAATGTGCGGGTCGTTTTATTTATATACGATGAGCAACAGAATCCCATTCCAAAAGCCATACACATCGCACGCCCGGTTGACGGCTTTTTCTGTTTTTTGCATAAATATTATAAAAAGATGATGCGAAAAAGAACAATTATTGAAAACTTTTCGTATCTTTGCAGCGAAATATCAAACTCATAACGTTAAGATGCAGTTAGTTAATAGCAGCTGTGCCGTGCTTCTTGAAAGGGAGAAGTCATGCACGCAGAGGATGCACACTTCGACACTCCATGTCAGGAGCCTGTTGAAGGGTATGAAGAAGCCTGTCAAGCTTGTGCTCATGAGCTAGGAGGAGTTTTTCACCAGACAGTTCTCCAACCTCGCATTCTAACTCATATCCGTTATAAATAAATAAAAATAAGATTATGGCAAATGTTGCAACAATTCCGGTAGAGGGACAGATACTGGTTAACATCGAGGACATGACGATGCTCAAGGACATCAAGAAGGCCATCAGCCTGCTCAAGGGCGTGGGCAAGATTACCGTTCCCCGTCGCCGCAAACTCTATTCGGCCTACGAGCTTTCGTTGCGCGACCTCGACGAGGGGCGCGTGTATGAAGCTAAGGATGTGGACGATTTGTTCAGACAGTGTTTGGAGGAGAAATAGCCATGTACGCCATTAAGTTTACGGGCGAATTCAAGCGACAGATGAAGCTTTGCGAGCGTCGTGGCTATGACATGGAGCAGTTGCGCACTGCCATCCGCATCCTTTCCACCGATGGCAAACTGCCCGCCGAGTACCTTCCCCATGTGCTTCATGGCGACCGAAAGGGACAGTGGGAGTGCCACATCCAGCCTGACTGGCTCCTCATCTGGGAACAGCACGACCAGGAGCTTATCCTCGTTATGCTCAACACGGGCACGCACTCCGACCTGTTCAGTAAGAAATACAAGAAGTAACCAACCATCTTTTTATCGACGGAAAAACAAAAATGGATTGGCGGCATAGTATGTATTATAAAGGTATAACGATTGGAGCAGCGAGAGCCATCAAGCTCGATTGAATGGCCGAGTCGTGACAATTGAAGACAAAGTCAACCACATGAGCGGATAGAGCGGCCTCAGCACTATCCGCTTTCTTAATCAAACGAACAATGACGCACCAAACGAACAAGTACTTCAATTCCTACAAGGAGGGGCTGGACTTGGAGTTCTTCGACGATCGAAACGGCAAGCTAATTACCTACGGGTGTAACACATGGAACATGGGGAGGTGATTGACAAATCATAAGGCAACGTAATAATATGGAACAGAAATTCAGCAATAATAGTTTAGACCTACAGACGCTGCGGGAGTTTTGCGAGCGGGAGGGTGAGGAGATTGCTTACCGCAAGGGTGACCAGCTGGAGCGGGAGGGCGACCCTGCGCGGTGGTTTGCATTCGTCACAGAAGGATGCTTCAAATATGTAAAATATGGCATCAGCGACGACAAGGCACACATCACTTGGTTCTCGTTCGAGGGTGAGTTCGTGTGTGACTACCCCACATTTCTCTATGGCCGTCCGTCACAGGCCACGATTGAGGCGATGGTGACCAGCCGCGTTCTGAGGGTTACGGGCCAGCAACTGGAACAATTCTTCGATCAAAACATGGAGACGATGAAACTACGAGCCATGATTGGCGAACACATCCTCAGCCAATTCCGCTCGCGCTATCTCGACCTCCATTGTACGACACCCCGCGAACGCTACGAAATGTTGCTGCAACGCTGTCCTGGAATCGTTGACCACTTGTCGCTAAACGCCATCTCCTCTTTCCTCAGCATCACCCCGCAGATGTTGTCCAAAATCCGCAAAGGCATCACTTTCG
>CAMZHV010000058.1 GCA_947307015.1 uncultured Prevotellaceae bacterium
ACATTGAGAAACAGACGGCTATAAATAATCTTAATTTTTAACGATACTCCCTACTTATTTAGTTTGGTTTGTAGTGTCATATTTTATTTTCTTGGCGCAAAGGTACACACAATTCCCGCTCCACCCAAATTTTTTACGCAAAATGTTTTCTGCATCCTCCTATGAGCCTCACACCTATAGACCTTTTGCCTATAAGCAGTTCAAAGTGGGGTGAATTGTGAATTTTATTAAAATCATTTGGTTCTCTCGTCTATTATTTGTTATTTTGCAACGCAAAGCCCCCTGTAGCCCCCCCGCTCGGCTCGAAGAGACGCTTGACCCTTCAAGAAGGGGAGCAAAGGGAAGAGGGGCGGAATGGCGAATGACGAATGAGGAAATAGGTATGCGGTACAGGCATGTACACATATTAGCGGCGCTGTTTCTCGTGGCTGGTATGACATTGGATTTTGTGGTGTCATACCGCAATGCGCTGAACCAGGTGGAGGAAAGCATGGCGCTGAAGCTGGAGGTGGCTCAGGAGCGGCTGCTGTTCCATCTGTATGATGCGTATGCGGGTATCGAGGAGCTGGAGCAGCTGGTTGATGAGCACGGACTGGATGAGGAGGCGCTGCTTGCGGGCACTCGGAATATCATGAAGCGCTATCCTCAATTCTATACGAGCTTCGTGTGTTTCCCCGAATACCGTTGTGCAGAGACAGACAGGTGGTTTGCCCCTTGCTCATACCGGCAGGGGGACTCGATCTACTCAAAGGTTTTCGGCGACGAGAACCACGACTATTTCCAGCGAGCGTGGTACAAGGGTGCGCTGGCAAGCGGAGAGAACGGCTATTGGAGTCAGGCCTACAACACAGACGAGAACTTCGACGAGCTGATCTTCACGTACTCAGACGACAAGCGCGACGCGGACGGCCGTCTGGAGTGCGTGGTAGGCTTGGATTTCAGCATAGCGTGGCTTCAGGGTCTTTTAGAGTCAATGAAACCTTACGACGATGCCGTATGCGTGCTTTACAGCTCGGACGGGACCCAGCTGACCTCGAGTGCGAAGGGCAAGGGGGACAGAGCGGGTGTGTCGGAAGTGGAATGGATTGTTACGCGCAGAACGCTGAATCCCTTGGCAATAGACTTGGTTGTCGCAGTGCCACGTCGGCACGTATGGGAGAGCATCCGTTGGGGCATTTTGTTGCCGTTGGTGGTCTTCATACTGGGCATCGCTGTGGTAGGCGTGCTCATCCGGCGCATCCTGCATGGCGAGCAAAAGGAAGCCCGCTTAGCGACGGAGAAGGAAGTGATGTCCCGTGAGCTGCATATCGCTCATGAGATTCAGATGGGTATTCTACGGCGTGATTTCCCCAACGACGAAGAGGTGGAGGTGGAGGCAGCGCTGCTGCCCATGCGTGATGTGGGCGGCGACCTGTACGATTTCCACCGCGACGGCGATGAGCTGTGGTTCATCATTGGCGACGTCAGCGGCAAGGGCGTAGCAGCAGCGCTGTTTATGTCGGCCACGGTGAATCTATTCCGCTCGGCGCTGCGGCATCAGCACTCGCCCAAAGCTATTGTGGAAGAGATGAACGGCGTGCTGAGCGCCAACAATCCCTCGCTGACCTTTGTGACGGCTTTCATCGGTCGTTTGCACATTCCGAGCGGCCAGCTCCTTTACTGCAACGCAGCTCATGTGGTGCCATTGGTGGTTGGGGATAAGCGTTCAGGGGAAGGCGTGAGAAGTATTGATCCGGAACCGAACATCCCTCTTGGGTACGACGGAAGGTATAAGTTTGTGGAACAAGGGTGTATGCTCGGCGAAGGCGAGAAATTGGTGCTCTACACTGACGGCGTCACGGAGGCTCGGGATGCTACACGCAAGATGATGGGCAAGCGGCAATGGATGGAGATTGTGGCGCACGACGAGGGACTGTTGGAAGCCGTGAAAGAATATATCGGCGGTGCAGATCCGACGGATGATATAACGATACTGACGATCTGCAAGCGGTGTGCGGCAGAGCCTGTGTGGCTGCGCGTGCCGAACCGCCAAGATCAGCTGCCCCTGCTGCGGCGCACCCTGCATGAGTTCGGGGTTTGTAGCGGGATAGAGCGGCGCAAGCTGAAGCAGATGGAAGTGGCTGCGGAAGAGGCTATGGTGAACATCATGAGCTATTCGCACGCGACGGAGATCGAGCTGGGCGTGAAGCGTGAAGCGTCAGACATGAAGGGTGGCAGGCTGATCGTTACGCTGAGGGACAACGGAGACCCGTTTGACCCGACGGCGCAGGAAACGGATGCGCAGCAAAGGATCCGTGACCGCGAGATTGGCGGCTTAGGTATCAGCCTGCTGCGCGAGATCGCAGATGAGCTTCACTACCATCGCAGGAATGAAAAGAACGAATTAACAATCATCAAATACGTATAATAAAATTATGGAAATCAAGATTCTACCTAACGAGCAGGAGATCCGTGTGTGTCTGATTGGTGAACTGGATTCAACAGCGGCCACGGAACAGAGCAACGAACTGGACAAGGTGCTGGCTTTGACCGACAAACAGTTGGAGATAGACTGTAGCGAACTGGAATATATCTCTTCGGCGGGTTTGCGCTTCTTCATGCAGCTGAAGCGTTCGAGCGAAGCGCATGGCGGCGTGATCCGTGTGACCCACCTCAATGAAGATGTGGCAGACATTTTCCATATCAGCGGTTTTCAGAATATCTTTAAAATAGACTAACACATGATGGGAAGTCCTTTAAGCCAGAGCCAGTTAGGCGTGTATTATGCTTGCCAGGCAACGGTTGACGAGCAGGTCAACTACCAGAATCCCGTGTTGCTCACATTGCCCGAGGCGATAGACCTGCAACGATTGAAGAACGCGGTGCAGGATGCGTTCGCGGCGCACCCCTACCTACTCAGCCGCATCGAAGAAGATGACAACGGGATGCCGTATGCGACTGAAGGCGCGGCGATGAAAGTGGATGTGGAACAGCTGTCCGCGGCGGAATGGCAGGCGGTGCAGGAGACGTTCGGGCAGACGATGGACATTCACGCCGAGCGCCTCTATCGGGCAGAGATTTATACCGTAGAAGCGCAAGGGGCGAAAGCAGCGAACTACCTCTATCTGGATTTCCACCATGTGCTGGCCGACGGGTTCACGGTGGTGCTGATAATCAAGGACATAGATCGTGTATACAACGGCAAGAAGCCGAGCCGCGAGATGATGGACGGCAGTGCGGTGGCACAAGCCGAACTGTCGCAACGCGAGGACGAGGCGCTCATGGGTGAAGCGCGCGCGTGGTACGGCCATGAGTTCGCAGAAGCCGCCGAGACGGAGTCGCTGCCCATCCCGGAAAGCCAGAACACCGAGGGCGGGCACGCCGAACACGTATGCAAACATTATCCCCTACCCCTATCCAAGGGTGAGATGCAGGCGGTGGTCACGCGCTTCGGCGTGAAGGAGAACACCATCTCCACAGCTGCATGGGCGCTCTTGCTGGCGGCCTATACGGCTGAGGACAAAGCTTCGTTCTGCACAGCTTTTTGGGGACGCAGCGACCGCAGGACTATGGGCACGGCAACGATGATGGTACACACGCTGCCGGTGTTTGTGCGCGCAAACGCAGAAACGTCGTTGGACGCGCTGTTCGCAGCACTCGACACGCAGACAGAGCTGACACGGAAGTACCAATATTATGCCTATCAGGATGCTATCAAGGACTTGGAACTGAACAATCAGGTGATGTTCATCTATCAGGGAACGGTGCTGGCGGAGAAACGTACGCCGCTGTTCGACGGGGTGGCTGCGCAATATGCCGACTTGCGGAGACCGACACCCGGATGGAAGTTGAGTGCGGAACTGTTTGAGCACGAGGATTCTTACTCGCTGAAAATGGTCTATAGTTCAGCCGACTATTCCGACGAATACATGAAGGAGCTGGCCAACAGTTATGCTTGCATCATCCGATCGATGGCCACGGCCGAAAGTGTGCGGGACGTGGAATACTGCGACGCTGAGCAGACAGCATGGCTTGATAAACGCAACCCATCCAAGCCGCTTGTCTTGCCCGAGACGGACAGTCTGGTAGCACGCTTCAAAGCGCGCGTAGCAGCGCAGCCCGACGCGGTGTGCGTCGTAGCCGGCGACACGCGGTTGACCTACGCCGAGGTGGACAGGCTGACGGACAGCATAGACGCGGCTTACACCGTGCCTTGCGGCGACTATGCCGTTGGTTATACCGTGCCGCGCAACGAACAAATGGTGCTCGTGCCACTGTCCATCGCCAAAGCCGGCAAGACGCTTTTGCCATTGGACGGCAGCTATCCTCCTGAGCGCATTGAATATATGAAGCAGGACGCGGCGCGATGTGAAAATGCCGATGCTTTCGTGTTGCTCTACACCAGCGGCACCACGGGCGAAGCCAAGGGCGTCATGTTGAGCGAGCGGAACGTCCTCGCGTTCTGCGATTTCCATTGCCGCTACTTCCATGTTGACAGCGAGAGCCGCTATGCCTCATACGCCGGCTACGGTTTCGATGCTTTCCAGCAGGATCTATGGTCGTCGCTCATCAGCGGTGCCACTTTGTACATTTTGCCCGATGAAATCCGCTTCGACCTCGAGGCCATGCGCGCATACTTCGACGAACAAGGCATAACCCATTCGTTCATGACCACACAGGTGGCCACGCAAATGGCCATCAACTATCCCGAGATGCGCACGCTGCAAGTGTTAGGAACAGGTGGCGAGAAGCTCATGAGCATCAATCCGCCAAAGACTTACCACCTCTACAACGGCTATGGCCCGACGGAAAGCATTGCCTATGTGTGCAGCTATGTCGTTGACCACAAGGAAAATAACATTCCCATCGGCTATCCCAATGACACTTCGCGCCTTTACATCGTGGGCAAGAATGGCAAGCGCGTGCCCTGGGGCGCAGCAGGCGAGCTGTTGGTGGCTGGCGAACAGGTGAGCTTAGGCTATCTGAACAAGCCCGACAAGACGGCCGAGGCGTTCGTGCGCTGGAATGATGAGCGCGTCTATCGCACTGGTGATGTTGTACGCTACCGCCGCGATGGAGCCATTGAGTTCGTCGGGCGCAAGGACGGACAGGTCAAGATACGCGGATTCCGCATCGAGCTCAAGGAGGTAGAAGCCGTCATACGCCAGTACCCGGCCATCAGCGACGCCACCGTGCAAGCCTTTGAACATGAGGACGGTGGAAAGTTCATAGCTGCCTATATCGTCAGCGACGAGCAGGTGGCCACGGAAGCGCTGAACGCCTTCATCATGGAGCGCAAACCGCCGTATATGGTACCGGCGGTGACGATGCAGATTGATGCTATCCCGCTCAACCAGAACCAGAAAGTGAACAAGCGGGCGCTCCCAGAACCCCGTCTTTCCGCCCCCCTTGGGGGGCCACAGGGGGCTGGGCCACAGGGGGCCGCTCCTTTAAATGTGCTCGAACAGGCCTTGCATGACATGGTGGCGAAGATTTTGAACACGGCTGATTTCGACATCACCACCGACCTGCGCATGGTTGGCCTCACCTCCATTGCCGCCATCAAGGTGGCCACGCAGGTTTTCAAACGCTTTGGCGTTCAGCTCGATGCGAAGCAACTCACCAAGGGCATCACCATACAAGCCATTGAGAACGAGATTCTTTCTTCGCTCCTTAACCCAACGACTCCGACTGCCGCCACTGCCACCGACCAATCCACCAGCACGAGCACAGAACCCCTCGCAGCCCCGCTGTCCTTCGCTCAGACAGGCGTCTATTTCGAGTGCATGAAGAATCCCACTTCAACCCTCTACAACATTCCCATGCGCTTGCAGCTCCCGACTGATATCTCCGACGACGCACTGCGCCAGGCCGTCGAGACCGTGGTCAGGAACCACCCCGAACTCCATGTGTCCTTCAAGACCAACGAGACGGGCGTTGCCCAACA
This sequence comes from uncultured Prevotellaceae bacterium, assembly GCA_947307015.1. Lineage (GTDB taxonomy): Bacteria > Bacteroidota > Bacteroidia > Bacteroidales > Bacteroidaceae > Physcousia. Next base: position 5,927 of record CAMZHV010000058.1, read on the forward strand.
AGTGGAAGAGCGCGCCTTGAAGGTAGAGTGCCTTCAGATGACTGAGCAGCAGGCCGAGGCCTACAGGACGGATTTCGTCTGCCCGTTCAACCTCAGCAACGACCTACTTTGCCGATTCTCCATCGTGCGCACGCAGGCGAACCTCTATCTCTACTGCGATATGCATCACCTCGTCTGCGACGGCGCATCCTACGACATCTTTTTCAATGAGCTATGTGCATTGCTCGATGGCCAAAGCATTGAGCCTGAGCTGTGTTCCTATGCCCAGTTCGTCAGCGAACAGCAAGCAGCCCAAGCGCTCCCGTCATTCGCCGCCGCAGCAGAGTTCTTCAGGTCGCGTCTCGCTGACCTCGACGGCATCACTGAAGTCACCACCGACCTCACCAATCCCAAGCCACAAGGCGAGACGGCTTACGTCTCGGCACCTGTCGAATGGACGGCAGCCGAGCAGTTGGCACACACCTTGGGCGTCACACCCGCCGCCATCTCCTTAGCCGCCGTGTTCTACGCCCTCGCCCGATTCACCAACACCGAAGACATCTGCATCACCACCATCTCCAATGGACGAAGCAACCTGCGCATCGCGGGCACTATTGGCATGTTTGTCAACACCTTACCGCTGACGGCCAAGATTGGAGAACAGCGCGTATCGGCCTTCATACAGGAGACCGCACAGACCTTCCAGCAGACCTTGGAGCATGAGGACTATCCTTTCGCCCGCATCGCCGCAGACTACAACCTCTCCGCAGACATCATGTTCGCTTACCAGATGGGGGTGCTCAGCAGCTATCAAGTGCATGGCCACACGCTACAGACCGACAACCTCGAGCCAGGCGTGCCCAAGTTCAAGATTGCTTTCTACATCATGGAAGTGGAGGGCACGCCCAGCGTAGCCATTGAGTACGACAACGCGCGCTACAGCCAACCCCTCATGCACTCGCTCGCACAGGCCGTCAGCAATGCCATTGCCGCGTTCGCCCAATCCCCCGATGCAGCACTGCGTTCCGTCACCCTCACCAACGACGAACAGCTCCGTCTGCTCGACAGCTTCAACCAGACCGATGTGCCCTACGACGACACGCAAACCATCCTCTCCCTCTGGCGCCAACAAGCGGCCGCCACACCCGACAATATCGCCATCGTTTACAAGGACATACGGCTAACCTACAAGGAGGTCGACGAACGCACCGAAGCCATCGCCGCCGTTATCGCCGAAGCTATTCGTAATTCCTATTCCGACACGCTGCCCCCTTCAGGGGGCGACAGGGGCCCATCATCCAACATTCTGCCCCCTTCAGGGGGCGACAGGGGCTCGTCATTTGTCGTTTCCATCCTCACGGGCCGCAGCGAATGGATCGTGCTGGCACCCCTTGCAGCTATGAAGGCAGGATGCGCTTACCAACCCCTTGACCCCTCCTACCCTTCCGAGCGTCTCAACTTCATGATGCAGGACGCCCACGCCGCAGTCCTCATCGCCGACCAAGACCTCCGTCACCTCGTCAACGAATATGCCGGTCCTGTCCTCTTCACCCAAGACCTCCCCCATTCGTCATCCGACATTAGTCATATCGCCCCCCTTGGGGGGCCACAGGGGGCTAGCCTCTTCATCCTCCTTTACACCTCCGGCTCCACAGGCGTGCCTAAGGGCGTGATGCTCGAGCATCGCAACTTGGTCGCATTCTGTCATTGGTACACCCGCTACTTCAACCTCCAGCCTGGGGACAAGGTGGCTGCCTACGCCTCCTTCGGCTTCGATGCCTCCATGATGGACGTTTACCCCGCCCTCACCACGGGCGCAACCGTTTACATCATACCCGAAGATCTGCGACTTAACCTGCCTCAGCTCAACCGCTATTTTGAAGCAGAACAGATCACGCACGCCTTCATGACCACGCAGGTCGGCTTCCAGTTCGCTACCAACGTCCAGAACCACTGCCTGCGCCACCTCGCAGTCGGAGGCGAAGCCTTGGCCTCGTTGGCACCACCCGCTCACTACAAGATGCACAACGGCTACGGCCCCACAGAGTGTACCATCTTCACCACCACCTACGCCCTCAACGAATACCAGCAGCACATTCCCATCGGCAAAGCGTTGGACAATATGCGTCTCATGATCATGGACACCAACGCCCAGCGCTTGCCTTTCGGCGCAGCTGGCGAACTATGGGTCAGCGGACCGCAGGTGGCAAGAGGCTATCTCAACCAAGCCGAAAAGACAGCACAAGTCTTCGTCCAACGGGACGGCGTCCGCTGGTATCGCACTGGCGATATCGTACGCTACCTGCCCGACGGAAACATTCAGTTCGTGGGACGGCGCGACGGTCAGGTCAAGATACGCGGATTCCGCATAGAGCTCAAGGAAGTCGAAGCCGTCATTCGCGATTTCGAGGGCATAACTGATGCTACCGTGCAAGCCTTCGACTACCCTAACGGCGGCAAATATATCGCCGCATACATCGTTAGCAATCAGCGCATAGACATACAAGCATTAAACGATTTTATTAAGCAGCGCAAACCCTCATATATGGTTCCGGCAGCGACCATGCAGATTGACGCCATCCCGCTCAATCAGAACCAGAAAGTGAACAAACGCGCGCTGCCTGCGCCACAACTCAACGCGCTCGACCGCCAGTATGACCCGCCTGCCAATGACACGGAACAACTGTTCTGCGACATCTTTGCCACCATCCTTTCCCTCGACAAAGTGGGAGCCACCGACAACTTCTTTGAGCTCGGCGGCACGTCGCTCATGGTCACGCGCGTCATCATCGAAGCCGACAAAGCTGGTCACCATGTGGCCTACGCTGACCTCTTCAGTCATCCCACGCCACGCCAATTGGCCGCATTGCTCAACGATCCCGCCTCTGCCTCGAATCCTACCTCTGATCAGGTGAATGGCGCATCCCCCTCCTCCTCGAGTCCTGCTCTTGGTCAGGCGAACGGCACATTCGCCGACACCACCATCAGCGATTTCGACTACCTGCCCATTCACCACCTCATCGCCAGCAACACCTTGCAGTCGTTTGCCCAGGGCACACCCAACCCATTGGGGCACGTACTCCTCACTGGTGCTACCGGATATCTCGGCATACACGTCCTGCGCGAACTCATCGACTCCGACGCCCTCTCCATAACCTGCCTTGTACGAGGCAAGAGCCAGCGTGATGCCGAGCGCCGCCTGCGCAACCTGCTCTTCTACTACTTTAGCCGTCATTTCGACGACCTCTTCGGCACACGCATCTTCGTTGTCAACGGTGATGTCACCAGCGACTTCAACGCTCAACTCTCCGCTCGGCCCAACGGGACGCTTGACCCTTCAAGAACTTTCAACGCTCAACGCTCAATTGACACCGTCATCAACTGCGCTGCCAACGTCAAACACTTCTCCAAGGGGACAGACATCCAAGACGTGAATGTCGGCGGCGCCGCGCGATGTGTGGATTTCTGCCTCAAGAACAGCGCAAGGCTCATCCACGTTTCCACCACCTCCATCGCTGGACTCTGGCCCGAGCACATCGGGGAGCCACAGGTGGCCACACCCGTCCTCACCGAGCGCAACCTCTATTTCGGCCAAGACCTTCGCAATCAGTACACCCACTCCAAGTTCCTCGCCGAAAGGATCATTCTCGATGCCATCATACGCAAAGAGCTCAAAGCCAAGATTATGCGAGTAGGTAATCTCGCCCCGCGCAGCTACGACGGTGAGTTCCAAATCAATTTCTCCACAAACAGTTACATGGGACGCATGAAGATCTTCAATATGCTCGGGTGCTGTCCCTACAACTTCTTCGACCAGCCTACAGAGTTCTCGCCCATCGACGAGACGGCGCGCGCTATTGTCCTGCTCTCAGCAACACCGGATGATTGCACCGTTTTCCATCCCTACAACACCCATACACGGCTCCTCGGCGACGTGCTCAAAGGGCTTGAGAAGATTGGCAAACCCATCCGATTCGTGGAGCAAGAAGAATTCAACATGCTGATGCAACAAGCCGCCCTTGACCCCAACAAAGCGGCCTTGCTCACCACCATGTTGGCCTATCTGCCCAGCAAGAACAGCAAACCGACGCACGTCGTGGAAAGCAACAATGCCTACACCTCGCAAGCCTTGCTGCGCCTGGAATTCAGATGGACCGAACCCGACAGCTCATACGTCAATCGTATGCTCACGGCCATCTCACAGCTCGGCTTCTTCGACGTATAAGGCTTCTTCGACGAATTGGGATATGTTCCAAATAAGCACAAAACACCATATTTTATTAAAATCATTTGGCTATCTCATTTATTATTCGTTATTTTGCAGCCAAATCAGCGGCGCCATATCGGTTCCGCGGATTACGGCGACAGAAATACCCACAAAATACAAGATTTATTTAGGCAAAAAATATGACTAAGCAACCAGAAGAGATGCTCGAATCCATCCTCGACATCAACTCCAATAATATTTGGAACGTCAGCGAGAACGAAATTGTCACCCTTTGGGAGCAGGAAATGAAAGAAGATAACTTCGCATCGTGCGAAGAGAAGCTCTTGAACATCATACGCCTGGCTTACGAGGTTGTGCATTTCGACAATGGCGACGAGCGCGAGAACGCTAAGTACAGCAACGGCGAGTGGACAACCTTCCCACGCTCTGACATCAAAAAGGGCATCGTTGCCATACGCAAGCGTAACATCACACGCGTCACTGACCTCAGCTACGAGAACATCAAACACATCACCGCAGCCACCCTGCTCGAACTCATCAGCCGCAACTTCGGCGGTGGATGGGACAGCATTCCGCTCTACCTCAAGGACATCATCGAGAGCAGTTTCGAGATCACCACCACCACCCTGCCCGCATCCCGTATGCACATGCCCGGCGGCATGATGGAACGCAAGGTTGCCGACGGCTTCGAGGTGCTCGAAGTGGAGAAGGGAACGTGGATCGAAGCTATTTTTGCCAAGAAGAAGGCACCCGCCACCAAGCTGCGCCTGCTCTTCGATCAGGAATACGACGAGGATGGCAACCGCGTGGTACGCGACGAAGACGACGAGGACGACGAGGAACTCGATGACCGCGACGTGGATGTGGACGAGGACGACGAGGAGCCCAACGAGGACGACGAGACGTTCTACTCAAGCTACGCCCCCGAAGCCGATGTCAAGGACGAGGATGACGACACCGCCGGACTCTCTGTCTTAGAGTGATGCGATGCTTCTCACCGCCGCCCTCATCATAGCTTATTTCCTGCTGCTGGCCGCCGTGGCACGCGTCACGTCACGCCGCAGCGACAACGACACATTTTTCAGCGCAAGGCGACGCTCACCCTGGTGGGCTGTCGCCTTTGGCATGTTAGGAGCCTCGTTGAGCGGTGTCACGTTCGTCAGCGTGCCCGGTATGGTGCATGACGCCGACATGACCTACATGCAGATGTGCCTGGGCTTCGTCCCCGGCTATGCCCTCGTGGCTTTCGTACTCCTGCCCGTCTACTACCGTCTGGGCGTGACCTCCATCTACTCGTATCTCGACCTCCGCTTCGGGCTCACAGCCTACCGGACGGGAGCTTCCTTCTTCCTGCTGTCAAAGCTCTTAGGCGCCGCCGTGCGGCTCTACCTCGTCTGCCTCATCCTACAACGCTTAGTCTTTGACACCATTGGCTGTCCCTTTTGGCTCACGGCGTTCATCATCCTGCTCCTCATCTGGCTCTACACCCACCGTGGCGGCATCGCTACGATCGTCTGGACGGACTGCCTGCAGACAGCGGTGCTGTTGACAGCCCTTGTGCTCATCATCAGCGCCTTGCTGAGCGCCGAGGGCTGGAGCCTCGCCGAAGCCGTGCGTGCCGTGCGCGGCAGTTCCATGAGCCGCGTCTTCGCTTTCAGCGACTGGACAAGCCGTCAGTATTTCTGGAAACAGTTCCTCAGCGGCGCCTTCATCGTCGTCGTCATGACCGGCCTCGATCAGGACATGATGCAGAAAAACCTCACCTGCCGCACGCTCCGCGAGTCACAGAAGAACATGATTGTCAACGGCCTGCTCTACGTGCCTGTCAACCTGCTGTTCCTCAGCCTCGGCGTGCTGATGTTCCTCTTCGCCGACAGCCACGGCCTCACGCTCCCCGCCTCCTCCGACGAGGTGCTGCCCATGCTTTGTGCCGGCGGCTACCTCGGCCAGGGAGCCTTCGCCTTCTTCACGTTGGGCATCGTAGCCGCAGCCCTCTCGAGTGCCGACAGCGCCCTCACCGCGCTGACCACCAGCACCTGCGTTGACCTCTTTCATCGCCCCTCCGACGAGCGCCTGCGCCGCCGCGTTCACCTCGCCATGAGCGCCGCCGTGCTCCTCGTCATCCTCGCCTTCCGCCTGCTCAACAGCACCACCGTCATTGACGCTGTCTACATCATCGCGTCCTACACCTACGGCCCCCTGCTCGGCCTCTTCGCCTACGGCCTGTTCGTCCCTGCACGCCGAAAGCCGCTCCCGCACGCCGTCCCCATGATCTGTCTCGCCTCTCCCCTCGCCTGCTACTTCCTCTCGCTCTTCGCCGCCTCACGCTGGAACTACCATTTCAGCTACGAGCTCCTTCTCCTCAACGGCGCCCTCACCTTCCTTGGCCTCTGGCTCTCCTCCCGCAGCAGTACACCCTTTTCGTTAAGTGCCTTTCGGTTTTGCCGAAAGGAATAAACAAAGGAATAAACCAAAGGAATAAACCAAAACGAATAAACAATGAACCCCTAAACTATTTACCCTAAACCCTTTATTAACATGAAAAAAATCTTATCACTCACGCTGTTGCTCCTGACAGGCGTAATCGCCCACGCACAGAAACAAGTCAGCGCAACGAGTCCCGACGGACAGACCAAGGTGACAGTAACCATTGCCGACCGCATCTATTACGACGTGGAGAGCCACGGCGAACAGCTATTCCAGCAGTGCCACATCGGCATGACGCTCCGCGACCGCACCCTCGGCGAGAAGCCCGTGCTTAAAGGCAAGAAGGTGACGAAGGTCAGCGAGACCATCACCCCCATCCACCCGCTGAAATCCAGCCGTGTGGAAAACAACTACACCCTGCTCACCCTCACCTTCGGCGGTAACTACAAGGTGGAATGGCGCGTCTACAACGACGGCCTCGCCTACCGCTTCATCACGGCGCTGAAGGGTGACATCGAAGTGATGGGCGAGGACGGCACATGGCAGCTCGCCACGCCCAGCCAGCTCGTGCTACAGCAGCCCGGCGGCTTCAAGACCAGCTGCGAGGAGAACTACTCCGTCGTTGCTTCCGCCGAATGGAAGGCCGACGACCGCATGAGCGAACTGCCCATCCTCGTCATGGGCCAGCGTCAGAAGGTGCTCATCTCTGAGTTCGACCTCTTCGACTATGCCGGCGTATTCCTCAAATCCACGGGCGAAGGCACCAACACCTTCTCCATCACCCAGCCCAAGTGCCCGATTGAATATGAAGACCAGGGCGACCGCAGCCACAAGATCCTCAAGGAGGCTGACTACGTGGCCAAGACCTCTGGCACACGTTCATTCCCCTGGCGCTATATGTATATCACCCAAAGCGACACACAGCTGCCCCTGAACGCCATGCCCGAGCGCTTAGCTCCTGCCAACGCCATCGGCGCAACGGACTGGATTAAGGTGGGACAGACATGCTGGGATTGGCTCAACGGCATACCTTTCGGCCCTGACGTGACCTTCAAGTCGGGCATCAACCTCGACACGTACAAGTACTTCATCGATTTCGCCGCTCGCAACGGCGTGGGTTACATCCTCATCGACGAGGGATGGGCGCTCAACACCCGCGACCCCTTCACGACCAACCCCGAAGTGCATCTGCCCGAGATCATTGCCTACGGCCAGAGCAAGGGCGTGGGCGTCATCCTATGGCTGCCCTGGCTCACCGTGGAGCACCACATGGATCTCTTCGAGAAATTTGAGCAGTGGGGTATCAAGGGTACCAAGATTGACTTCATGGACCGTCAGGACCAGTGGATGGTCAACTTCTACGAACGCGTGGCCAAGGAGGCTGCCAAGCACCACATCTTCGTCGACTTCCACGGAGCTTTCCATCCCAGCGGCCTCGACTACAAATATCCTAACGTGCTGACATACGAGGGAGTACGAGGTATGGAATACAACGGCTCGTGCAAGCCTGACAACTCCGTATGGCTGCCCTTCCTCCGCAATGCCGTTGGCCCCATGGACTACACCCCCGGCTCTATGCTCAACTATCAGCCTGAGCGCCATCACGGCAACCGTCCCATCTGCGCCGGCGTGGGCACCAAGGCATTCAACATGGCTATCTTCGTGCTCGCCGAGAGCAACCTGCAGATGCTCATGGACAACCCCTGCCGCTACGACCAATGGCCCGACTGCCGTGACTTCCTCACCAGCGTGCCTGTCAACTGGGACGAGACACGCGTCCTTGCCGCCGAAGCCGGCGAGTACTGCGTGACAGCCAAGCGCAAGGGCAACAAATGGTTCATCGCCGCCATCACCAACAGCAAAGAACGCGACCTCCAACTCCCCCTCGACTTCTTAAACACCTCAAGCATTTCCGATGGAGCCAAGCCCAAGTCCGAAAACAAGGAATACAACATGATTAGCTTCTCCGACGGCATCAACGCCAACATCATCGCCATGGACTACCTCCGTCAGGAAAGCAAGGTCAGCGCCACCACTACCCTGCCCATCCACCTGGCCCGCAACGGTGGCTGGTGCGCCGTCATCGAGTAGAGCACCACTTCCAAACGGTTTTATAAAGTACAGATTACAAAACCTATAGACCATTTATCCCCGACTCCAGACGAATCTGTGGAGCCGGGGATGAGTATGTTGAGGGTATTAATTACACTCTGCGCAAAGAAACAAAATACGTATCAAGCCAATACCACATCAGCCGGTATTCCAAGCACCTTATGCAGATTGCGAGCTATGTCGAAGCTCATCGTTCGCCGATGATGAAGCAGGTCGCTGAACACGGTTTGACTGATGCCAATCATGCGAGCAGCATCTTTTTGCTTCAAGCCTTTCTCCCTTACCGTCAAGCGAATAGCATCCGTGAGTAAGGTACTCATCTGACCTGGCAGGGGATGATACGCACGACCATACTCGTCCAGAGCATCGCTCAACATTGTGAATTCTTCCTTTTCCTCGTCGCTGAGCAATTCCATGTCTCCAAGCTCTGTGCCGCGTTCAATCAGCCGTTCCACACGAGCCTCATAATCTTTATATTCCTGTTCGCTCTTTATAGTCATAATGCTAAATGTTTTTGATGTCCTTAATCTTGTCGTATTCATGGTGGGTGCCAACAAATCGAATTGCAGCTGTGCCAGCAAAGAATACAATCATAACAACAGTACGGTAATTATTGCCTCTGATATTAAACACATATCGGTTATTTCCTACATAGTCTGCCGACGGGAAATCTCGTTTTAAATCAGCATGATGCTTCCAAGTTGCTTTGCTGATAATACCAGACCATCGTTCCAATGCCTCTTGAGCATCAGGATGCTCAATGGCAAATTCCTCAATCTTCTCTGAAAAAAGGATTTTCATACAATCTTTGCTGCATTTGCGATGCAAAGATATATCGTTTGCAGTAAATAGACAAATAAATCACAAAAAACTTCACAAATAAGTGAACAATTTATATGATGATACTGCGATATAGGTATTTTGACAACCATTAAAATCGGTTGCTTACAAAAAAATAATTTTTATCACAAAAAGACTACAGACTACAGCGCGGATGTAGTCTGTAGTCTTTTCTGAACAAAATAATTATTTTTTTCGCCTATAGTTTCGCACCCCTGTACATCCTAAGACTCTTCGTCGTCGCACCCTTAACCATTTCGTCATAAACCCTTAGCCGTTTCACCGTAAACCCTTAGCCATTTCATCATACACTCCTTAGTCTCTTCGTTGTTCGGTGATGGTGGAACCATTGTTCGGCCATGGCCGAACAACGAACCCTCCCTACCCTTCATTGAATATCTCCTAAGCAATTTTATAAAGACACCACATTCCCTTCATAAAACCTACACCTTTTAGACCCGCTGCCACTAAAACTGCCCCCGTGTGACTATTGGAAAATCAAACACTTACATTACACGGGTGGCAGTTTTGCAGTTTCCATGAAGAAATTTTAGTAAGATGTGTTCCCAAATTTAGTACTCACCTTCTATGAGAGGGCTACTATCCCGTTACGTGTGTCTGGCTATCGACACTCATTCGCATCGCGTCCCACCAATGGGACACCCCTACACGTCTATATGTATTCGCGACTACGTCTATACATGTGGTCCTAAATGTCTATACGTTCGTCACTGCCGATGCCATTCCATCGGTCACAGCCTTCCCACCCCTCGGGAGGCATCTTTTTGCTTCTCAATGCCGAATTTCTTCCTATTTAGGCTCTCTATGATATATGGTTACTCCCACTATTTTTCGAGTGAGCCCGGTTTACAAAGCTTCCACTTTTCGCACTTTCTAAACCTTTTAAAACCCACCTAATGCGATTTGAAAGTGCAAAATCAGCAAAATAATGCGTTTTAAAAGTGCGAAATCTGCAAAATAGTGCGTTTTAAAAGTACGAAATCGGTAAAATAATGCACCTATAATAATAATAATGCATGTATTTCATTACAAAACAGCAAAAATATTTGCAAATTTGAAAAGAATAATGTAGCTTTGCAGCCAAAATATCAAACGATGATAATAGCAAATAAAGAAATACTAGATGATTTCGTTCAAGCACATGCTCAAGCTGCGGCTCCGCTTAACAGGTGGATTGCAGAAGTCAGAGCTACCACATGGAAGAACCATTCTGATTTGAAAAATACATATCCATCTGCAGACTATGTGAAAAACGGACGATATGTGTTTAACATCGGCGGCAATCGCTATAGACTCGTGGCGGTGGTGATTTTCATAGGTGGTGTGATGAACATCAGGTTCATAGGGACTCATTCAGAGTATGATAAAATAGACTGTGCAACCATTTAACAGGTAAAAAACTAAAGATGGAGAAACTAACAACACGCGAAGCTTACGATAACACAAAGCAGGAGGTGGAACGGCTCATCGCTGAAGCCACCGCGTTTGGGCTGCTTGAACCAGAGAAGGACAATGCATATACCCGTAAGATTGCAGAACTCAGCAAACTGATGGCTGACTATGAGGACGAGTATATGGATATCACTCCTCTGCGAGTAAAGTCTCCCCTCGTCCGCTCCATTGAAGAATATTGCTTCCAGCATAACCTACGTCAGAAGGATGGAGCACGCCTCTTAGGCATCAACGAATCAGTATTCAGCCTCCTCCTCTCTGGCAAACGCCGCATCACAATGCCCGTGGCCAAACGCATACACAAGGCTATGGGAATCAGCGCAGAAA
>CAMZHV010000059.1 GCA_947307015.1 uncultured Prevotellaceae bacterium
TCGACTACGCCACCACCGGCGTCGGCTGCACCTGCATCTACGTGCTCGACGAGTATCGTGTGAAGCCCGAAGCCTACGACCGCGTCATCACCATCACGCCCAAGAAATAGGCAACAATACATCACTTACCACATTTCTTCTTTTTAGACAACGAATTTTACGCGCTCGGCTCGAAGAGACGCTTGACACTTCAAGAATTAAACGAATTACCCTTTGCGTCGTGGCTGCGCGATGAAAGGTCAACTCACTTCGCCCCGTTGTATCATCAAATGCAACAGGGCGAATCGTTCGTTTTGATTAGCCGTTCAGCCTCAACAGGCCGTTTGTATTGGCCATTACGGCTATGATTAATGCTTGCTTAATCATGATGCAGCAATTGCTGCATCATCATCAAGCAATTGCTGCATCAGCATCAAGCAAACATAATTATTAGGAATTTTGTGCTGAAGATTTGGATATGTCGGGCGGAATGATTACTTTTGCAGAGCGAAACGATTAATCAAAAACGATGTGACTATTAATCAAAAAGATGATGACAAATAATCAATAATACAATGACTATTAGTTCAAAAGACTATGACGATTAGATTTACGATTGCAAAGCGCGGGTTGCTGTCCAAGGAGATGGAAGGGACCCGGACGGATGAAAGCCTACAGGCTCAGGAAGAACAAGTGACGACGCTCAAAGATGCTGCCAGCCAGCATCTGTCGGATAAGCTGTGGCTGCGCAGCTTGCGGCCGCGGTTGGAGCACCGCCCTACGGTGGACGCCGTGGAGTTCCAGAACGGCAGTACGCGATTGTCGTCGGTGATGCCGACGAGCGATTTGCATTCAGCGTTGGGGCTCCTCCAGCGTGTGATGCTGCACGAAATGGAGAAAGGCAATGCCGTCAGCCTGCCTGGCATCGGCACCTTCCGCCTTTCGCTGAAAGGGGAGATAGAGGTTAAGGACGGATGCTATCACGGTCACGACGTCCACGTGGACGATATCCTCTTCACGCCCGACCGCGAGCTACTGGACAAGGTTCGACACTTCGAGGTCGATCAGGTGCCTTACGGCCAGGTTTTTCATGTCGATGACGACGAGATCGACGCGCGCTTCACGGAGCTCTTTGCCAAGCAGGACACCATTACCCACCAGGATGTGCGCTATGCCTTCGAGCTGTCGCTGACGCGCAACCGCATCACCCCCCTCCTCCGCCGTCTCGTCAGTGAAGGCCGCCTCATCCAAGTGGGCAAGGGTGCACAGACGCGCTATCGCGCTGCCGAGGGACATTTCGGGAGGTAAGTGTGGACTTGTGACATCTATTTCAGCAACCTTTTTTGAAAAAGAAAGGGAAAGGGGTTGGGAAAACAGACGTTCGAGTGTCTTATAAGTAAAAAAGAGCCCCAGCGAATGAATGTTATCCCTGACATCAAGCAACTCTATGAACAGCACCGCGAGGCACTGTTCCGGCTGGCCCTGCGCCTATTGGGCGACGAGGAAGAGAGCCGCGACGTGGTGAGCGATGTCTTTGCCCGTCTGGCTGAGGGACAGCGCGCAGAGAGCCATGCCTATCTGTTCTCTGCCGTGCGCAACCGTTGCCTGAACCTGCTGCGCCATAAGCGTCTGTCGGAACGGGTGCATCGGCTGTTGCCCATCGGCGAGGACGTGAGCGAGGAGCAGCAGACAGGCGAGACGGAAGACGAGATGGATGCGATGCTGCAATTCATCGCGACGGAACTGACGCCGCAGACACGTGAAGTGGTGCAGTTGAGGTTCCGCGACCGGAAGAGTTACCGCGAGATTGCCGAGCAACTGGGCATCAGCGAGGCGGCAGTCTATAAGCATCTGGCTCAGGGCATTCGCAAACTCAAAGCACGCTTCAACCCTTAACCCCTGACCCGATATGGACAAACTGGAAATCTTGCTCGACATGATCGAGCACCCCGAGCGCTACACCGAGCAGCAGATCACCGAGCTGCTGGCCGACGAGGAGATGCGCAAGCACTACGACGTGATGGTGCGGCTGCGCGGAGCGTATGATGTAAAAAAGGAAGAAGACCCACCCCTCAAGTCCCTCCAGAGTGAACACTTAATAGTTTCCTCTTCGGTCCTCCCTATAAGGGAGGGGGTGGTTACCTTTGAGAATGAGAGTACGCTGCCTTCAACACATTCTACTCCCTCCCTCACAGGGAGGGTGAGGGGAGGGTCTGCTCTTCATCGCATTGCCGCCATCTTCATCGCCGCCGCCTTCCTCGGCGGCCTGGCATGGGCATTTGTCCCTCTTCTCCGCTCTCACCACACAGCAGAGCCAACTCAACCCACAAAGGTATCTGCTCCCTCCCTATAAGGGAGGGCGGGGGGGGGGTCTTCCATTTCTTTCTCCAACCTCCGCCTCGACAGCATTCTCACCATCGTGTCTGCCCACTACGAATGCGAAGTCTGCTTCCGCGACACCACTGCCCAGGCACTGCGATTGAGCACGGTGTGGGATAGGGAGGACTCGTTGTCCGTATTTCTCGAAACGCTGAATGAGTTCGATGGCTTGCGACTCATGAACGAACGCGACACCATCTTTGTGGAATCACTAATGGTGGAGGATAAATGATGAAGCGCATAGTCCTATACATTATTATATGTATGGTTGCTGGCGTGCAGCTCTCAGCGCAAGACCTAACCTTCAAGGATGAGAGTTTGGCTGACGTCCTCGCCGCCATCCGCGACTCACAGACGGAATACACCATCCATTTCATTCACAACGACCTCGAACACCTGCGCGTCTCGGCTCGCTTCAAGAGCAAGGACGCGCAGAAGGCGGTGGAACGGGTGTGCAAAGGACAACCTGTGAAGGTAAAGACAAAGGGAAAGAATATCTTCGTGCAGTATAAACCAGAAAAGGATTTCTCGGACAAGACCATTCAGATAGCAGGATCTGTGCGGGACGCTTTCCTGAAGATCCCCCTGAAAGACGTCAAGGTGACGGTACATCGGATGGACAGCACCGTAGTGGTAGATTCTATAGAGAATATCGATATCTATGGAGGCCATAAACTTCTCAGTGTCATGTTCTATGCCGATGTTAAGGCTAATCCCAGGGAGTACCTTATTCACGCGCAATTGGACGGCTACGATGACGTCTGGCAGAAGGTGACCATCACAAATCCCAAGGAAGAACGGGTGGGGGCAGAAATAGAGATGCGGAGGTCGAGGGCACGGACCATGAAGGAAGTGACCGTGACAGCCACGCGCATCAAGATGTACTATCGCGGCGACACGCTCATCTACGATGCCACGGCTTTCAAGATGCCCGACGGCTCCATGCTCGACGACCTCATCCGTCAGCTGCCGGACGTCACGCTGAACGACGAGGGCGAGATCTTTGTAAAGGGTCGCAAGGTGGACGAGCTGCTGCTGGGTTCCCGCTCGTTCTTCGGCGGCAACAAACGCGTGCTCATGGAGAACCTGCCCTACTACACGGTGAAGTACCTGAAGGCGTATGAGAAGCAGACCGACAAGAGCGTGGCGCTGGGCTACGACGTGGAGCCGCGGCAGTATGTAATGGACGTGATTCTCAAAGATGAATACAAGCAAGGATATATAGGTAATGTGGAAGCGGCAGGGGGCACGCAGGAGAGATGGCTGGCCCGCGCCTTCCTCCTCGGCTATGCCGACAACCTGCGCTTCACGCTCCTTGGCAACGTGAACAATGTCAATGAGAGCCGCCATATCGGCGAGGCGGGTCATTGGACACCTGAACAAGCGCCGCGTTCGATGCTGACCACCCGTAGCGCCGGAGCGGAAATCGACTATCACACCGATGAGGATAAGCTGCAAGAGACCTTCCGCGCAGAGTTCACGTCAACGGCCAACGAGCAGACCATGCGCCAGCGCTACGAGCAGTTCCTCGAAGGCTGCAAGCCCACATCGCTCACCGAATCCTTCAACCGCAAGGGCAGCAGGAAACTGAAGCTGAGTAATACGTTGGCCCTGCATAAACCCCTTTGGTTGTCGCTCAGCGCAAACTTCGATTATGCTCATCGCGACGGCTCCTTCCATTCGGCTTTCGACCAATGGAACGATTCGCTGACAGCCTCTCAGCGCAGCGTGGGCATGAGCGAAGGCACCGCTTGGAGCGGTGGCGCCTCGGTCATCGGAGCAATAAATATAGGTGGCGAGAAACAACACATAGACTTCTTTGCCTCGCTGAAGCACGATGATGACCAGTCAGAGCAGGCCAGCAGATTTGCTACGCAAAGCCTCCAGCAGACGAACCTCCAGCACAACGCCAACGACATCAGCAACCGCATGACGTCGGGTAGGGCACAACTGAGCTACAACAAGGATCTGAGTGATAAACTGACGCTGAAAATCGAGGAAGTCCTCAACCTCACCAACCAGCGCACGCACGATTACCTCTATCACCCCGACACGCTGGCGCTTGCCTCGCAACTGGACGCACTCGCAGCCATTACCGACCCCTCCAATTCCTACGATGCCCACCACCGCAAGACATACAACACGCTAGCCGTTCAACTGCATAAGAGCGCTTTCCGATCGCTCATCGATGGTGGTCCCGTAGGTAACTCCTATGATAAATACTCCGTGAGATTAGAAATGCCAGTACGCCACGAGTCACTCAACTACCAGCGCGGCTCGCTTGACACGCTGGCTCGGCAGAACAACATTTTCCTAAATCTCTCCGGAGGCTACGGATTCACCTTTGACCGCGACAGGAACTTCATACACATCGGCGCCCATCACAGCCGATATGCAGCAGATCTAATGGACCGCATCACCTACCGCGACGACAGCCAGCCACTCATCGTGAAGCTTGGCAATCCCGAACTCAGCGGCAAGGTGGAATCAGGAGTCGGCGTTTCGTATGACTACGGCTTCGCCAACTTCCATCGCCACGCCCTGAACGCCTCAGGTGGCTTTACCTATCTGCATCGCGACGTGGCGCAGTCCGTGAGCTACGATCCCGCGAGCGGAGTCTATACCTACCAGCCTATGAACATCAGCGGAGCGTATAGCGCCAATGTCCGTTTCGGCTTCGATCAATCCATCGGCGAGAAGCGCTATTGGAAATGGCATACCGATGCCGATGCCCGCTTCGACCACGCAAAAGACCATGCCATGCTGGAAGGAATGACCGAGAGCCGCGAGAACACCGTCAACACCCTCACCCTGCACGACGGCACCTACGTCCAGTACCACCGCGATCAGCTCGACCTACGTGCCACGGGCGATATCAGCTGGCGGCACAGCGAAGGCCGGATGTACGATTTCTCCACCCTCAATGCCATCGACTTCCGCTATGGCCTCAGCGCCAAATATACCACGCCCGCTCTCGCCGGCAAGAAGGTGGGAGGCATGACGCTCGCCGCCGATGCCACCATGTACAGCCGTCGTGGCTACGGCAGCGCAGCGCTGAACACCGACGACTTCGTCCTCAACGCTTCCGTCAGCCAGCCCTTTATGAACGGCAAACTCATCCTCCGCCTCGAAGGCTTCGACCTCCTTCACCAGCTCTCACCTACCGACTACGTCATCAATGCCCAAGGCCGCACCATCACCACCTACCGCTCCCTCCCCCACTACCTCATGCTCCACGCCGTATGGCACTTTAACAAGAACCCGAAGAAGAAATAGTAAAATGTTGATTACTTGATTTCAATAAAGCAGTTAACTAACGAAGACCTATAGGCACATCGACCCGCTGCGTCGTGAGACGCGGCGGGCTTTTGTGTTCGTGCGAAAAGGCAGTTAATTCTCCAAAAAAAATCGGCGAATAGATGCGGCTTAATGCAGCACCTTGTGGCTGGCGCCGCCCAGACTGTGGATGTAGAGGCCGCGGGGGGAGAGAGGGGGATGGGCTGACGAGCTGGCCTTGCAGGTTGTAGATGCGCTCGGGAGCTGGCGTGGTGGAGGAAGCGGAGGTGCGGGGAGATGTTATGGCATCGGGAGCCTGGGTTGCAGGCGTGATGACGAAGTTGTCGAAACGGAGGACGCTGTCGTGGGCGCGGAAGCCGGCACGGCCTGTGATGAAAGGCACGGGGTCAGTGTAGCGGATGAGGGGCGTGTCCATATCGTCAATGTAGCAACGGATATTGGGCCCTTCGACCTCGACCTTCATGTGGTGAGGCTTGCTGAGGTCGATGTTGTGGTTGACGCTCTTCAGCGCCTGCCAGCCAAAGTTGTGCTTACCAAGGGTGGCTGACGTGGCTCCATGCAGGAAGATATAGCCCTGGAGGAAATCGGTGCCGAGCGAGGGGCTGTCATCGGCACCGCCTGTGCTGGCATTGGTGGTGCGGAAGAGCAGGCCGCCATTGGTGTTGCCGGTGTTGTAGATGACGTCGCACTCGACGGTGTAGTCGGTGAGGTGGATATCGTCGAAGCCGCCCATGAGCATCTTGCCGTAGCGACCGGTGGACTCCAGCTGGCCGTCGATAATCTTCCACTCGCCCTCACGATAGCCCCACTCAGGACTGAAGCCTTCGTCGAAGTTGTCGGCCATCTGATGGGGATTGGACACGCCGCGCTTGATGTTGTACTCCATGATGTTGACGGTGCCGTCGATGACCTCCACGGTGAGGCGATGGTGACCCTCAGGCATGACGATGTCCCTGATGGTCTGCACGCTGGCGGAGCGCGAGGCGGGCAGTTCGATGGCATCGGCAAGGGGTTGGCCGTCGAGGAGCAGGCGCAGGTGGGTAATCGAAGAGGCACGGTAGCGGAGGCCTATGTTGTAGGGGCCGTCGCGCTGGATGTTGACAGCGTAGGTCATGGAGGCGCCCGGGTTGCAGCGCATCATGTTGTATTTGCCCACAGTCATGCTCGAGCCCGCAGCCGTCACTTCGCCGCCTGTCTCGACACAGAGGTTGGCAGCCAACATGCCTGGGATGGGCTGACTGACTGCGAGGGAGGCGCTGCCATCAACGTAGGGACTGAGGGCGATGTAGCCGAAATGGGCTGCGCCGTCGCGGGTGAGATAGCCTGTGCTGCCTCCTGCTGCCTCCACGGTGAGCTGCGCCTTGCGCATGCCGTCAATGTATGCTCTGAGGCGCGTACCGTTCTTCTCGATACGTATGCTGTGCCAGCATTCGGGGTCGAAATCAGCGGGCAGGGCATAGCTCTTGCTGTAGGCTTCGGCGCCGTCGGCATATGACGTAATCTCGAACTTACGCGTGGCGGCGTTGATGGCAGCCAAGGAGTAATTCCGGGCGTCGCGATAGGAGAAGAGCGCTCCGAAGATGCCGATGGAACCGGGGGCTGCACGGAGGGTGAACTCGGCGGTGTAGTCGTCGTAGGCAGCAGCCTTGAAGAGGGCTGTGTGCTGCGATTGAGCAGCGCTCTGGCTGAGGTAGTCGGCATCGACGATACTCCAGTTACCGCTTTCGGAGAGCTGCCATTGGTCACCGATGTCTTGGCGCTCGAAATAGTCGGTGGCGGCGAGGATGGGGGCATCCTGAGGCCAGTCGGTGGGACCGGTCATCATGAGTTTGTCGCCGTTCCAAGCTATGCGCTCGAAGTTCAGCAGGCGACGCGCCTTGTTGTCCTGCAAGTTGTGGTAGCAGAAATAATAGGTGTCGAGGTCAGGCCCCACGAATGCCGTGCCGTGGCCTAGTGCCTTGTGTGTAGGCGTCTCGGTGTCCACGAGGATGGGATTCTGCTCGCTCTGCGGACGGAAGCCGGCGAGGGGACCTGTGTTGCTGATGGCGTAGTCGATGCGGTAGCCGTTGGTCCACACGTGGTTGCCGGTGTAGATGAGATAGTAGAGGCCGTTGCGCTTGAACACACAGGGGCCTTCGGTCCATTGCCCTGATATGCGACAGCCGAGGTCCACGTCGCTGCCGAAGCTGAGGGGCGTTGGCATGGCGCAGCCGCGTATGCCTTCGTAGTTGGCATGGTAGAAATAGCGCTTGCCGTCGTCGTCGATGAACATGGAGCCGTCGATGTCGCGCCCGAGGTTCTCGGTCCTGTGCACGAAGGGGCCTGTGGGCGACTCGCTGGTGAGCAGGTAGTGGCCGTTGCCACGGGGCGAGGTGCACATGTAGAAGAGGCCGTTGGAGTATATGACCTCAGGGGCGTAGGCTACGGCTGTAGTCTCGTCCTTGCAGCAGATGTAGGCATCGGACCAGTTGACGAGGTCCTTGGTTCGCCAGCAGTAGATATTGCGGTCGCCGGCACTGACGTAGAGATAGAAGTAACCGCGATACT
Source organism: uncultured Prevotellaceae bacterium (assembly GCA_947307015.1). Classification (GTDB taxonomy): domain Bacteria; phylum Bacteroidota; class Bacteroidia; order Bacteroidales; family Bacteroidaceae; genus Physcousia. The sequence goes on from CAMZHV010000059.1 coordinate 8,203, forward strand.
TCATCATATACGGGTCACCAAGGCTGCGGTTCTGCAGCCCTGGCAACACCATGGGATTGGTCCAACTCAGAGCGGGTAGGGTTGGCAACAGGAGGGCAATGGTCAGCGCCAGACGTAGGAGATGTCTTTTGTTCATCATGCTATCATTGTTTTTCATTGAAATCCGACGCAAAGATACAATGAAACGGGCGCAAATGATAGCAATCCTTATTCATTAAAGGCGAATTATTGGCCAAAGCCCAGAGGGATTTATATATTCTCTTGATTCGTGATTGATTATAAGTCCCCCAGCATGAGGATGCGCTTGTCGGCGACCATCTTGCGGAAATCGGGAGCATCAGGGGTGTCGGGGGCTGGCGCGAAGAACTGGCGACGGTCGGCGTTGCGCCATACGAGGAAATAGCTGATGGGGTATTTCTCGATCTGAGGCTTCAGCACGCGCGTCCACCACGTGGGGTCGGGGATGTTCAGGTAGCCGCACTCGGTGAGGGCAAGGAGCTTGCCTTTCTCCGCTGCAAGGGCGCTGAGAGTTTTGAGGTCTTTGTTGAGGGTGGCGATGAAGGCTTGTTCGCCATTACGCTGCTGATAGGCATCGAGGCCGATGACGTCCACGCGGTCGTGACCGGGATAGGTATTGAGCACGTCGGGTTCGAAGCCGTAGTTGGGGCTCCAACTCCACAGAATGTTGTAAGGCAGCGTCCGCATGACGAAGTCCTGCGTCATGTTCCATAGCGCCTTATACTCCTCGGCAGAGCAGAGCCCGCGTCCCCACCAGAACCAACCTCCGCTGTTCTCGTGCCAGGGGCGGAAGATGAATGGTACAGGCTGTCCCTGCTCGTCGCAGAGCGAGGCGAGGAAGGTGGTGAGACGCCCCAGCCATATGTGGAACACCTCGTGGTTTTGGCCTCCAGGCAGCACGGCAGCCACGGTGTTCTGTCCACGTTCCTGAGCGTTGACCCACGCTGTTCCGCCCGTATGGGGGTTGCGAGGATGCCATGAGATGGTGGCGATGCCGCCACGGCGATGCTGAGCTATGATCTCACGCCGCATGAGGTCGAAAGGCACGCTGTCGAGGTTCTTCTCGTCGCCCACTTCAATACCGCCAAGCTCAAAGCCCATCACGGCAGGGTAGTCGCCGCAGACGTCGCGCACGTCGCTGCGACCCTCCTCGTATTTCCAGCCGAGTCCGTAGAAGGGATCGTCCTGATGGCCGAACATGATGCCGCGGCTCTGAAGGTGGCGCAGGCGGGAGAGGAGAGAGGGGGAAGTTGAGGGGGAAGGATAGAGGGGTTGGATGGCGGGAAGGGGTGTCGCGTTGGGTTGTGTGCGGCCGAGGGGCGTAATGCGAAGGTTGTCGAAGTAGGGGGTGGACACGGTGCGCTCGTGAAGGGGAGCGATGAGGCCTGCCATGCCTCTCTTGTAGTGGTCGGAGGTAGCCTGCACCACTTGAATGCCATCAACGTAGCCCGTGATGCGGTCGCCGTCGAAACGCAACTTGAGGTTGTGCCACTGGCATGCTGCCCCCCCTACGGCCCTCGAGGGGGCTTCTGTTGCTTTGCTGGCTGTCGTCGAATGGGGGGCCTGCCCCTCCGCTAACGTATACTCGCCACCTATCTCCACGTCCTTACGCGCGAGGATGAGCGCCTGCTGTTCCTTATCGCCAATGAGTTCCTTCTGGTCGCGCTTGCCACGGGTGAGGATGAGCTCGACGCGCCCCTGCTCGTCCATTTTCAAGTAATAGCCCTTGGCCCATACGCCATAGCCTGAGCCCACGTCGCAGAGGCGTCCCATGACACCTGCCTCATCGCCAGGATTCAGATAGACGTCGGCGCTGATCTCATAGTCGGTCCATGACGCGTCGCCAAGGATAGTGTAGTGGTGCCATTCGGGTGCCCAGCTGAGGGTGTGGGAGCCTACGGTTTGGCGAATGCAGAGCCCCCCTCCCTGACGGGAGGGATTGGGGATGGGTCTTATTTCAAAGCACCCAATCAGATCTGCCAGGTAATGAGGTAGGTAGCCCCATTCGGAGGGGTTGGCGTATTGGTCGAAGTTGTCCTCGTAGGGGATGGGGAAAGGCTTCGAGGCCGGTATGTCAGCAAAGGAGCCTTTCTGCTGCCCTGTGGTGGTGGAGAAGGAATAGACGGCATCAGGTTTCAGGGTAATGGAGAAACCGCCTCGCTTGGGGGTGATGTCGCTGAGACGTACGAACTGCTGCTGAGCATCGCTATACCATTGGCAGAGCTTGCCTGCTGCAAGGCCTTTTCCCACCTTGAAAGTAAGGGTTTGCTCCTCCTTCGCCCTCTTCGTCTCGGCGATGATGCTGTAGTCGCCCGTCTGCGGGTCGCGCATAGCGACGATGGAGCCTCCGGCGGGCAGGTTCATGCAGCCGTCATCGATGTAACGCCATCCTACGCGTGTGAACTGTCCGTAGTGGGCATATCCCCAAAGGGCTTCGCGCACCATGTAGTGACCGCTCCACGGCTCCTGCGCCAACAGCATGGGAGGTTCCTTGCTGTAGGGTTCCAGGGGATAAGTGGCGCCTATGTCGTACCAGTTGATGACGCGTGTGGCACCGCTGACGATGTAGTTCTGGTTGAAGCACTTGACGATGGTGATGAGGCAGTCGAAGCCCGGCAGATAGACGTGGTCCTCGCTGTTCCAGATCGGTTTTCCCATGTCCTCGGCCATCTTGCGCTGCTCGGGTGTCAGCTGTATCTCGCTGTAAGTGTGTGCGCAGACGGCATCGAGAGCATCACGCAGCTCGGCATCCTCCTGCATGTATTTGAGGAAATCCATCTTCTGGTTGCCCCAGTTGCCGAAGCCGTGGAGCTTGACGTCGCGGAAGCCGCGCTCGTTCATGGCTCGGCGCAGGTGCTTGGCGAAGTCGGCGTTCCAGCCTTTCTCGTTGTGACAACCCAGGGCGTCGAGCTCGATGCCGTGCACCTGCCGTAGTCCCTGTAACCAGGCGATGTAGTAGTCCACCATGTCATCACTCCAGAAGTTACCCACCCATGCGGGTGCGCTCCATGCCGTGGCGTCGAGTGCCAAGTCAGGGTTGCGCCGCTTGGTCTCCTGAATCACCCACCACATATAGCCGCGCAGGAAGTTGGCATCGTTGCGCTCATGGGCGTGCGAGGGCATGGAGCCCTGCGTGCTGTTGCCGTCGCCCGGCACCTCGACGAGGATGGAACTCACGGAGGCTCCGAACATAGGTTTATAGACCATGTCCATGATCTGTGAGCGCTGCGGCTCGGGGTAGTCCTTAAGCAGCACCGAGGTGGCGCCGCCGCCATTGACGGCTCCGATGCCGTCGAACTGTTTGCCACTGGCCTTGGCGCTGAGCTGAATCGTCTGTGCCGCTGCGCCTGCCCATGCGAGGGCGATCAGCACAAATGTAGAAAGGAACCTTTTCATTTGTATCAAGCTTTTACGTGATAATCTATTGCAAAGAAGGGCGATAAGACCCTCGTCTGATGTGAACGCAAATTTGCGTCCACATGTTTTCAACCTTGCGAATTCCATGTTTCTGCCGACAAAGGTACAGTTATTTTTCCACACAAACCTACACAATCTTAACAAATCTTTTGCATTCCCCTGCTACGAAGCCTGATTTTTGGGTAAACCCATGAAAAAGCCCCCTGATTTCTCAGAGGGCTGAATCGTTGGAAACGCTGCTATAGGCTTTCGTGCTTAGGGATTCGGTTCATCCCACACGCGATCTTCGGTGCAACGCAGTTCAAGCTTTTGTCCGCCAGCGGTTGCGAGGAAGTCACCGGCTTCGAGGCGCCATTTCAAGTCATTACCCACGAAGGCGAGTTCCTTGGCAGCGACGGTGAGTTCGACAGTCTTCTGCTCTCCGGGTTGCAGCTCCACCTTGTCGAAAGCGCGCAGACGGGTGTTGTCGGGCGTGAGCGTGGCAACGAGGTCACTGACAAAGAGCAGCACGGCTTCCTTGGTGGCACGTGATCCCGTGTTCTTCACATCGACGCTGAAAGTGAGGTTGTCGGAGGCGGTGAAATCCGTCTTATCGACGCGTAAGTTGCTGTATTCGACGGCGCTGTAGTGCAAACCATAGCCGAAAGGCCACTGAACATCCATGACGGCGTCGTAGTTGTAGTTGCCGGCCATCTGACCCATGTTCTCACAGGGCTTGTAGTCGTAGGTCACAAGCGCGCCGGTGTACTTGGGATAGGTGAAGGGCATGCGTCCGGTGAAATCGGCGTCTCCGGCGAGGAGGCGTGCGAGTGCCGTGCCGCCGTAGTTGCTGGGCAGGAAGGTGTGAACGACAGCCTGGCACAGCGGTTCGATATCGTGCACGACGCGCGGACGCCCTTCGGTGAGCACGAGCACAACGGGTTTGCCCGTAGCCGCCAGCGCGCGTACCAGTTCCTTCTGGTTGTCGCTGAGGTTGAGATCGTTGATATTACCGGGTGTCTCGCAGTAGCTGTTCTCGCCCAGGCAGGCAACAACGACATCCGCCGCGCGTGCAGCGGCTACGGCAGCAGCGACATCAACCTTCTCGTCCATGTCGAAGTTGTCAGCCGACCAGCGCACGCCTTCGACGAAGCGCACGTTAGCCTCGCCGAAGCGCGTCTTCAGCGCCTGCTGGAACGTCGAATAATCGCCCATCTGGGGAGCCAGTTCGTTGGTGCGGTCGCCCTGCCAGGTATAGGTCCATCCGCCATTCATGCCACGCAGATTGTCGGCGTTGGGGCCGCAGACGAGGATGCGTGTGCCTTCGTTCAGGGGCAGCAGCGCCTGTTCGTTCTTGAGCAGCACCATGCACTCCTCGGCCACCTGTTCAGCCTCTGCGGCGAAGCTTTCGCCGGCAAAATCGGGGAACTGCTGAGCCAGTTGTTCGGGCGTGAAATCCCACGTCTGCTTGTCGAGCATTCCGAGGCGTACTTTCAGGCGCAGCACGCGGCGCACAGCATCGTCAATGCGCTGCATGCTGACGCGACCTTCATCGACCAGTTCCTTCAGCAGGTCGCAGAACTCCACTTCGTAAGGCACCATAGACATGTCGATGCCGGCATTGATGGCCATGCAGATTGCGTCCTTCTTGGTCGCCGCCACATGGTCGCGCACACAGATATTGTTGATGTCGGCCCAGTCGGTGACAATCATGCCGTCCCAATTCAGTTCTTCCTTGGCCCAGGTAGTCAGGTACTTGGCGTTGGCATGGAAAGGCACGCCGTTGTTGACGCTGGAGTTGACCATGAGCGAGAGGGCTCCGGCCTGGATGGCATGGCGGAAGGGCTGGAAATACTTCTCGCGCATATCGCGTTCGGTGACGCTCGAAGGCGTACGGTCCTTGCCGCTGACGGGTACGCCATAAGCCATGTAGTGCTTCAGGCATGCTGCCACGCGGTTGGCCGGAATGTGGTTGGGGTCGTCGCCCTGATAGCCGATGACGGCCTGGCGCGCCATCTCAGCGTTGAGATAGACGTCCTCGCCATAGCTCTCCCACATGCGGCTCCACAGCGGCTGCCGTCCGAGATCCATCACGGGGGAATAGACCCAAGGTATGAGGCACGCGCGGCTCTCGTAGGCTGCAATCTCGCTCACGCGGCGCGGAATGGCGCGATTGAACGAGGCGGCCTGACCCACTTCCTGCGGAAAGAGCGTAGCGCCCCACGTGTAGCTGGCGCCGTGAATCTGATCGACGCCGTAAATCTGCGGCACGCCGGCCTGCGCATCCATCGACATCTGGTTGAGACGGCGGATGAGCGTCGCCCAAGCGGCAGGTGTCTGTGCCACGCCTTTCGGCACGTTGAGGATACTGCCGACCTTGTACTTCTCGAGCACGTTCTTCAGCGCCTCCTCGTTGAGCACCAACTTGTCAGGGACGCTCTGGTCGGTGATGACGTCGATGGTCAGTTCGCACATCTGACCGATCTTCTCGTCGAGCGATAACTTGTTCAGCGCCTGTTCGACCTGCGCCTCCACATCCTTGTCGGAGGGAATGGCAGGCTCATGCGTGCTGCCCTGTGGGCCACAGGCGAGCAGCGTCAGGCTCGAAGCCAATACTGTAGTCATGATCTTTGTTCTCATCTTTTTAACTTTTAGGTAATGTCGTTTATTTCACCAATATCTTCTGTCCGTTCTTGATGTAAAGTCCGCTTTGTGTTGGTTTGTCTGAGAACTGTCGTCCGTCAATGGTGTACCAATGACCACTCCCCTCGCCTCTCGCAGATGGGTCGGAGGTGAGGTTGTTGATGCCCGTCGTCAGGCCTTTGTTCTGCACCCGCTCAGCCTCAGCCCATGCGTCGGCATCCTTCGTGATATCGCTGCCAAGGTAGTAGCCCGTGTTAGTGGGTTGGTTGTAACCGATGTTCTGGTTCAGGCAGCTCATCCAATAGCAATGGTCGGTCATGAGCCACGGGAACTTATGCGTCGTGGGATACCATGTCGAAAAAATCTTGATGTCGTGCATGCGCGAAGCATCGGGCAGGATGATCTCCTCGCGCCAGTCGCCCACGAGGTCGCCGTACCACGAGGGATTGCCTTTCGTGCCGTTGATCATCGCCATGCTGTAGCGCCACATCGTAAAGGTGCGCCCGTTGGGAACGCTATGGATGATACCTTCCTCCGAGAGCCCCTGTCGCGAGAGCGAGCCGTCGAACCAAATGGCGGCAGCGAAGCCCAGCTTCCAGTCGCCCGCGGTGGAGATGCCGGTTGAATTGCCGTCCTGGTCGAAGAGGTCGCTCTTGTAGTAGCAGAACTCGCAGCCGGGCGTGGCGGGTGAGTAATCAGCGACCATACAGCGCCCCATATCGTTGTCGTCGGAGGCTTCCTTCTTCCAAATTACGCTGCCGTCGCGCGCATCGTGCAGCGCCACCATCGTCTTGCCGGTCTCGAGGCAATGGAACATCTGCAGACCTTCGCGTCCGGGCAGGAACTTGCCCACGAAGTTGGCGTCGCCGTGACCTAAGCGTGTGTTCCACAAGCCTATGCCATCGTCGTCAACAGCCATCGAGCCGTACATCACCTCGTCGAGTCCGTCGCCATCGAGATCCGCCACGTTGAGCGAGTGGTTGCCCTGCGCGGCATAGGTGCTGTGGCGCTTGCCGTCCTTTCCTGTGCCACGGTCGTTGGTGTCGAATCGCCAGCGGCGGGTGAGCTGTCCGTCGCGCCAGTCCCACGCCTCGATGACACTGTGGCCATAAACGCCCCGGCAGAATACGGCGCTGGGCAGCCCCGTCTCGTCGAAACAGCCCACGCCGACGCGGAACGAACAGGCGCGCTTCCAATAGTCGTCGCCCCACGAGCTGCTGGTCTCGCGGTTGATGAAGTTGTCGCGTGCCAGCTCACGACCCGTGCGTCCGTCGATGATGCTGATGAACTCCGGACCCGCCGAATTATAATGATCCACCCATCCGGGGCTGCTCGAATTGAGGTTGCCCCACGTGCGGTAGTCTATCTTTCCGTCGTTGTTCGTGTCGCCGATCTGCTCTCCGTCGCCGAACACCGTGCCCTCGCAGGTGCGTATGGCCATTTCGGCACAGCCGTCGCCATCGAAATCAGCCACGGCGAAGCTCGACGAGTTGCCCAGTATGATGCCTGGACCGCCCTTCACGCGCCACAGCAGCGTGCCGTCCAGCTTGTAGGCATCCCAGATGACGGCCCATAGGCAGTCTTGCTGTGAATAGCTGGCGCCGGAGCCGTCTGCGACAATATTTCCGCTGGCGTCCTTGACGCTCTGAAGGCGTTTCACCACCAGCTCGAACTCGCCGTCGCCGTCCAAGTCACCCACGCTCACGTCGTTGGCGGCATAGACGATCTTCGCCGTGTTCGCGTACACGTCCTTCGTGTCGGCCAGCGGAATGCTGATGTAAGGCCATCCGTTGGAGATCTGCTCCTTCGTGAGCGTGAACGCTGAGAGCGTTTCCTTGCTGCCGGCGTAGGTCAGCCGGTAGTGGTTGTCGTAGGCCTTGCTTGCCGAGCCGTCCTGGTAGCACGTGCGGTTCCTGATGTTCGAGGCGATTTTACGCTCCGTTCCCGTGCCAACGGTGCGATAGAGGTCGAAGCCCGTCGAGGCATTGTCGCCCGGGAGCATACGCCACGTCACCAACACCTTGCCGGTGTACTGCTGATAGTTGCCGAGCGATGCGTTCTGTGCGCCGTTGATGCTCGCCCACAGGGCACGGTCACTCGTATTGTTGGTTTGAGATACAGCGGACGTGCTCAGGCCGAGAGCCATGAGCGCGACAAAAAAGCGGGAGATTGAAAGGATGTGCTTAGTCACTTGTTGAATAATGATGTTGTTAACAGTTTTCGTTTTCATGATGCAAAGGTACGCATTTTTTTCGTTATCCCATCAAAAGATACTTATTATTTCTATAAAAAAACACGCCTATGCAAATAAGCTCATTCACATAGGCGTGCTCGCATGATCATTTTCATCTTCGTGTTAAGGTGTTCATCTGTTAACGTGTCACGAATTTCTTTCCGTTTCTGATCATGATACCTCGTTGTCCGTTTCTCCACGGACGTCCGGAGAGGTCGTAGGAAGCCTCTGTACTACCCTTTTGCAGAATGAGAGGCGTTTCGATGCGGGTCTGCACGTCGGTCAACAGCTGCTTGAAGGCATCGCGCGTAAGAACGTAATCGTTGGAGAAAGCCTCCTGCCACCATGCTGCATCACAACTGGCATGGTCGGTGCTCTTGAACGCCTCGCTGTCGGGCTTGTTGGTGCGTTCGTAGTCGTACCACGGTGCGAAATACAACCACTTGCAGCCGCCACGCCATTGCTTGCCGATCGTTGCCAGATTGCCGCACTCGGTGAGCGCCACCAGTTTGTCGGGCGAGTTCTTTTTCAGCATGTTGAAGCATTTTGAGCGGATGTTGCTGGCACTACTTTCGTTATA
>CAMZHV010000060.1 GCA_947307015.1 uncultured Prevotellaceae bacterium
TTCTCGAAAATCTGGCGGCGGTAGAACTTCACGGTGTCGAACGAGCGGAGCATCTGCCCAGCTATCTCCTTCATGGTGTAGCCCTGGGCCGAGAGCGTCAGTATCTGTTTCTCTTCGGGCTTCAGTGTGACGGCCTCGCGGCTCTTCCAGCGGTGGGCTTCCAGCGAATACTCGCGCTTCTCGCCTGTATGGAACTGGAAGAACTCGATGTGCCCGGCCTCCTTGTGGGGAGAGAGCGAGACGGTGCAGAGGGCGAGCCAGACGCGACCTTCGTCGGTCATAGCAAGGGGCGTAATCTTGTGGTTGACGAGTAGCAGACGGTCGCCGTGGGTGATGTGGAAGTCGTAGGACATCATGCAATGGCGACGGTTCTCCACAGGCTCGTCGTAGAAGGCGCGGAAGCCGGAGCGGTTCAGTTCGGTCAGCATCGGCACCTCGTTCTCGGGTACGTAGCTCAGGTAGAAGCCGTAACCCATCTGGCGCACCTCGTCGGAAGTGTGGCCGCAAAGGAAGAGCGGATTGTCCGACACGTAGAGGAAGTTCTTGCGGTAGTAGTCGATGATGTAAATGCTTTGGTAGGTGGTCTGCGCGAAAGCCTGCGCCGCCTCCACATAAGGATGCGCCCGCTGGTAGTCGGCATCGGTGACGCCCTCCACGCGGTTCTCATACATAAAGAAATCGTCTATCTGTGCCATATCGCTCTTTGTTTTTGCATCGTAAAATTACGAAAAAGATTTCGAGATATGAGCGAAGGAATACAACTTGTTCATTGTTTGTTTTGCTTTATCTCTGCATCCACTACAAAAATATCGCCATCACGATCTTGGAGGACGTTGCGAGGAATAAGATCCCAGACGGTGTAGTGGGTGTTTGAGTAGCGGCCAACCGAATCCTCGCGATTGAAGCCAATGGCAGCCATATAGGTATCAATGGCTATCTGTGGTGCAGGCATTGCATTTTTAACTAAGTCTTGGCTCAACACCGGCATTACACTACGCCCGTCAAACCCAGTGAAAGCATAAAGATGATAACTTGTGAAAGGGAATATCGCGTTGTGCATCATCACCTTTTCAAGGAGGCGGACAATGCTTCCGCTGTTCAACAGATTGTTCACCTTGTAAACAGTGTCATCTGAGACGTAAGTGTCATTTTCGTTACCGCTTGGCCCTGGTGTTCCCAAATCGAATACCAGTGCCATGGGTAACCACAGGCCTTGTTCCTTGGCGAAAGCCTCTGTCACCCTCTGTTCAATGTCGATACTGTTTACATGCGGCTGGCAATCTCCACGTTGTGCTTCATGTAATTGGCAGCGTCGGAGGATTTCATCGGCGACCGCTTGGATTCTTCTATTTTCCGCATCTTGCGTTCCGATGATTCCTTGTGGAATTGGTTGAAATATGTCATGGCTCATGTTATTTATTCGTATATTATACTATGTAGCTTGCGGCAACGACTTTCAGTAAAGGATACTTTGGGATAATCTTTCGTTTTTGTTGTTTTCGGGGCAAAAATACTATTTTTCTTTTATATATTGTCCAAAATCCCCGTTAAAGAAGCAAAAAGTGAGCGAAAGTGCGAGTAATTCTTTTTGCATTGCTGATACAACAGCATCGCGCAACGCTGAATGAGAACTACGCACTTTCTTTCCTGCCTACAGTCTCACGCGCGCGTGAAAAGACCAAAAACGCTGTCACATCGTCACAATTCAGAATAATAGGTTGATATATAGCCAGAAAGAGCGTGACAAATGGCGTGACGAATGTGTGAGAATGTGACAAAATGTTGTCGCAAATTTGTGTTATCCCCTGCGATACCGTGTCTGCGAGCCTTTGCCCATGCGGATGAGGCGGCCTTCACGGACGAGGCGCTGGAGGAGGGAGCTGACGCGGCTGCGGGTGAGGGTGAGCTCGAAGGCGTTGGTGACGTCTTGGTGGGTGATGGTGTCCTGAGTGGCGAAGAGGGCGTCGAGGCGTTGTTCCACGTCCGCATCTTCGGTGTAGAAAGCCATACCGTAAGGCTCTTGGTCCACCTCGAAACCACGAACGTCATTCAGCAGCTCGCGGTCGGGTTCAAAAAGGATATCGCTGACACGGACGTCGCGGCCGTGGTAGTAGTTGCTATCCTTGCCTTCCTTGATTTCAATGCCACCTTTGAGCGAGAGGCGGAAGGTGCCGATGCCCGGCAGGTTGACAGCGTTGCCCTTCTCCATCTCATGCAGCATCACGCGCCGCAATGTGTCCAGCGCGCTGAGCAGTTCGCCTTTAGGCTGCAAGGATGGCAGACGAAAAATGCTACTCTGAAACTCCACGGCATCCACGGTGGGTCGTTGCTCCAGCTGCGGCCGCAGGCTCTTAAGCCATTGCTCGTCGGCCGCTACTTCCTGTTTCTCATTGGGCAATAACCCACGTTGTGCAATTGTAAATCTGATAGCCATAATTTATTAGGTTAAGGGGTGAGGGGTGAAGAATAAAGAGTTCTGAAAAGTCAAACAGATAAACTTGAGCAGTTGATTAATTGTTATGCGGCGCAAAGATAATCATTTTGCTCCCATCTTCCAAATCTTTTGCCCAGAAAACCTATATAAATTGTTTGCAGCATCGTGAATCGTCAATTGCAGCATCGTGAATCATCAATTGCAGCATCACGATGCTGCAACTAAAACGCCTATGTTCCTTCCTAAATCCTTCGGGGCGCATACGCCCACACAAATAGACGTACACGGCTACACGAATATACGCGCAGGCCTGCTCGAATACACGAATAGGCGTGCGCGTATATATAAACTGATGGTAATAAAATAGGATAGAAATGGGCATCTCCCTGTGGGCTTATTCACCAAAATAGCCCTAAATTTGGTGAATGAACTCACTAAATTTGGCGTAAATTTGGTGAATTGGAGGTTAATTGTTACTTTTGCAGCCAAAATATCAAAAGGTGACTGAACATGATACAAAGACAACTTGAACAAAGGCTCACGGACGCCTATCGGCGCAAAAAAGTGATTGTAATCCTCGGCCCGCGACAAGTGGGAAAAAGCACCTTGCTAGAAGTCCTGTCTGCAGGAAAGCAAAATGTGCGAAGCGTGAATTGCGACAATGAGGACGAACGACGTCTGTTGCAAGACCGCACATCGACTGAGTTGCGGCAGTTGGTGGCTCCATACGATTTCTTCCTCATTGATGAAGCTCAGCGGGTGAGGAATATCGGGCTTACGCTCAAAATGATCGGAGATTTGAAATTGCAGACACAAGTGATTGTGACAGGTTCATCGTCCCTGGACCTTGCCGATGAGATTAACGAACCAGCCACAGGACGTCTGCTGAATTACAATCTGTTCCCGTTCTCCTTGTCGGAATTAGCCGCTTCAACGTCCCGTTTGGAAGAACAGCGGCTATTGGAAACCCGGATGGTCTATGGGCTGTATCCTGAAGTGGTGAACGAACCAGAGGTCGCCCGCGAGACGTTAGTGAACCTCACCAACAACTATCTCTATAAAGACTTGCTGGCTTTCCGGGGGATTAAGAAACCTGATGTCATCATGAACCTCGTGCGGGTTTTGGCGCTGCAAATCGGCAGTGAGGTTTCGTATAACGAACTGTCGAATCTCATAGGTGTGGACAAGGTAACCGTCGAGAACTATATCAACCTATTAGAGAAGTGCTTTATAGTTTTCCGCCTCAATTCCTTCAGTCGCAATGTGCGCAACGAGATTAAGAAAGGTAAGAAAATCTATTTCTTTGACAACGGAATCCGCAATGCCGTCCTCTCCAACTTCGCGCCATTGGAACTGAGAAGTGATGAAGGCGCGCTGTGGGAAAACCTGATGGTAAGCGAGCGCGTCAAGCGCAACGCATACTGCGGCAGCTATGCACACCTTTATTTCTGGCGAACGCATGACCAGAAGGAAATCGATTTCATCGAAGAGATGGACGGACGGCTAACGGCCTACGAATTCAAATGGAGCGACAAGAAGAAAGCAGTCATTCCGAAAGCTTTTGCTGAAAACTATCCCAACTTCACTTTCCAAATCGTCAACCGCGACACTTTCTGGGATTTCACCGACATCAGTTCGCAGTGAGTGAGTCCTTTGGGCGTAAGTCTGAAAGTAGTTATGGTTTTTTCTTAAAGGCGCACGAAACCGAAGGTGGTGCGGGTGCCGCGACGTACGAGGACCTTGGCGGCGAAGTCGTCGGCGCTCAAGGGGATGTCTTTTGTGCGGAAGGTGAGGATGAGGTCAGGGCCGTCCTGACGCGTGGCAATGGGCGCAGCACCGCGACCATAGTCTACGGCCTTGGGAGCACCGAAGCGCAGTGTGGTGAGGTCAAGGTCGCGCAGCGGATCGAAGCCTTCTTCGGCGCGTATGCGCAGCTCTATCTTGCGGCTCTTCCATTTCCCGTCTTGCAGTTTCCATACTCCCTGTTGCGCCAGCAGGAGTCCGGGATCGAGGGGAATGCAGATGTTCTTGGAGCTATGGCGGTCGTAGGCCTTGTCCTCCCATTTGATGGTGTCAATGACGGCGTAGTTGGCCTGCACGGCACGTCCGTAGCTGTCCTGTACGATGCGCATCCGTTCATACTTGAACCAATGTTCCTGGGTGCCGTCCTTATGGCGTGCTATGCCGGGCTGGTATGCCTCGCCGTCGTCCACCGTCCAGTGGAGGCCGTCCGGCGAGCGCAGGTAGTAGGCAATACGTCCGAGCCAGTCGTTGACGATGAGGTTATACTGCACGGAGTCGCGCCATAGTACAGGGTCTTCGAAACGGCCGTCGACCTTCGGGTAAATGGAGCCGTCGGATATTTGCTTCCATACGCTGAGACCATCCTTGCTCGTCCAGATGCCGCCACCGCGACAGACCATCAGCCATGAGCCGTCAGGACGGCGGGCGAAGGAGAGGTTCGAGAGGCCTTCGATGATGGGCTTGCCCTGCGGATCGAAGTCAAACTTTCCATAGGTCCAGGGGCCATTGATGGAGGGGGCCGTATAGCGGCCATCGATGACGTATAAGACAAAGGTGCCGTCATCCGTGCGGTAGATCTCGGGGTTATGACCGCGTCCCACGACTTCCTGCGGACGGAAGGGGCCGTGCATGGTCGGTCCTACGGCATGGATGACCCACGAGTCGTGCCATTGCATGTGTCCCTTAGGTGAAGCTTCCGGCCATGCTGCCACGAAGTGATGCCAGCGACCGTCGTCGCCACGGACGATATTGCCGCCCCAATAGCTCCATGAGGCATCTTCGATACCGTTGTCTACAAGACGCGGACGTACGGAGTCGGTGCCCCACACATCGCTGCGCAGGTCTGCGCCCTCCATAGGCAGCAGGCGGTCCATGAAGCGGGCGCCCTCCACGAGTTGTGCCCATTCGGCGGGTCGCTGCCGTTCGGTGATCTGTGCGGAGGCCGACACGGCCAGCCCTACTGTAGCAATAAGCAGATGTCGCAGTTTCATGATGGTGGTGTTTCGTGGTTAATAAATCGCTTCAGCTATCTGGCGGATGCTGTCTACGGCGCTGAGCGTATAGAAATGCAGGGAGGGTACGCCCTGTGCGATGAGGTCGCGGCACTGCGCTATGCCCCATTCTATGCCGACCTGCTTCACCTCCTCGTCGCTCTTGCAGTGGCGCAGTTCTTCGCTGAGGGCGAAGGGCAGGTCGCAGCGGAAGGTCTTGGGTACCGTGGCGAGTTGCGAGAGCTTCGACAAAGGTTTCAAACCTGGGATGATAGGGATGGTGACACCTGCTGCTCGCGCCCGTGCTACAAATTCAAAGAATTTCCTGTTGTCGTAGAAGAGCTGTGTGATAGCCACCTTGGCGCCGCTTCTTTCCTTCTCCAAAAGCACATGGATGTCGCTTTCGATGTTGGGTGCCTCCTCGTGTTTCTCAGGATAGCAGGCGACGCCGAACTCGAAGGGTGTGCCCTTGACTTTGATGGGCGTGCCGTCGACAAAGAAGCCTTCATTGAAGCGGTTCACCTGTTCGATGAGTTCGAGTGCGTGGGTGTAGCCACCGGGCGTCGGTTGGTACATCGATTCTTCGCGTGCCTTGTCGCCACGAAGGATGAAGAGGTCGCTGATGCCCAGGAACTGCAAGTCCAGCAGGGCATATTCGATGTCGGCCTTCGTGGAACCTGAGCAGACGATGTGCGGAATGACGGGAATGCCCCAGCGCTGCTGGATGGCTGCTGCAATGGCTATGGTGCCGGGACGACGGCGCACGCGTTGCCGCTCCACCAGTCCACCCTCCAGTTCGCGGTAGACGTACTCAGCGCGGTGGGTGGTGATGTTGATATGCCGGGGCTTGAAAGGTGCCAGCGTCTCGATGGTCTGGAAGAGTGTCGCGGTGCCTGTCCCTTTGAGGGGTGGAAGGACTTCAAAGGAGAAGCCAGGGAGGGAAGCAGCCTCGCTGGGGCTATATAGTTTTCCTAACATAAGTAGGTATATTTTATTTTGTGATGCGTTTCACGGTGTGGACGGTGCCGTCGGCCTGTCTACGTTGTTCGATGTAGATGCCTTTATGGTTTTGACGCGTTACCATCCTCCCGTCTAACGTGTATATGGCGCTGGTGTTTTGCCCATTTCTCATCACCTCATGCTGCACCTCCACGATGTTGTCAGCCTCAGGATTGACACGTGCCTCCTCGATCTCTGCGAAGGTGAAGACCATGTCTGCGCGGTCGAAGGTGCCTGAACCCCAGATCCAGTCGTTCTCGAAATGGCGGGCACGGATCTGCTGTCCTGAGTTGGAGGGGCTGTTGATGCGGTACATCGAGAGCGCCGTGGTGAGTCCTGACTGTGAGGGTGTCTGGTTGCCCGTGAAGTTGATGGTGAAGACGCTGGGTGTCGTGGTGGTGCCGATGCGGTCGTCTCCAGCTCCCGTCGTCACATTCGTCGGCGTGAAATAGAGACCTGTGCCGTAGTTCTGAATATGGAAGCCGCCGCTGACGGCTGTAATGCTCCACAGCAGGTTGCGGTCGTCCCACGTGAAGTCGGCCGTGGTGCCGAGGCTGCCGTCGGCATTGCAGATGAGATATTTCGGCACGCCGTTGATGGTGGTGCCTGAGTTGAAGGGAATGGTGGCGTAGTTGATGATGCGGTAGAGGCGTCCTTCCTTGGGCTTGAAGGATGTCGTGCCGGCCTTGGTGCCACCACCGGCCCGCTTGTATTCATCGTTGACAGACACGACTGCGGAGTAGGCGGACTCCTCGTCGTCGCTGATGGTCTTCAGACGGAAATAATAGATCTTGCCTTCCGTGAGACCGTAGATATAAACATAGGTAATCTTGCCGCTCAGACGACGGATCTCTTCGAATGTCATGCCGTCCTCAGACTGCTCCACGATAATCGTCTTGCTGGCATCCTCGACATTTGTCCACGAGAGTTTCACGGTGGTCTTGGCGGTGAGCTGTGCCGTGACGTTCTGCGGGCATTGTAGCGTCGGCAGGTCGTCGGACTTCGCCGCGAGGCTGTTGATGTAGTGCTCGATGTTGGTGTAGCCTCCGCCTAACGTGTATGCGGCGGCATCATTGGCATTGGGCTTCAATCCGTTGGCCCTTTCCCATTCGTCCGGCATACCGTCCTTGTCCGTATCGGCGGGCGCTGTGCCGCCCATCAATGTGCCGATACCGCCTATGTCGTCCTCGTTGGCGATGAAAGCGCCGCGCTTGCCGAGCGACGTGAGGTGGTCGAGGAGTCGGCGGTCGTGGCTGTCGCGGGCGCGCGAAGCTCCCACCTGCTCTACGATGTCCGCGTAAGCCTCGGCTGCACTCATGACATTCATCGGATGCGTGACGTTGAAGTATGCTTTGGACATCGCCGTAGCGCTGTGGTGGTCGGTGATGAGGGTGCCGTTCAGGCTGCCGTCACAGTTGCCGTCGAAGTAGTTGCCCGTGCTGTAGAGGTGGTCGGTGGCCGTCCAGTCGTCGAAGTACTTCTGCGAGCCGTTGGGGCCGGCGATGAAGTAGTTGTTCATGACGTCCTGGTAGTTGTCGGCTGCTGAATGGCCTCCGATGATGCCCATACCATAATTATATACGACGTTGTTGTAGTACTGCAGGTAGCACTTCATCTTGGGATTGCGGCTCTTGTTGTTGATCCACAGACAGTGGCAGATAGTCCAGTTGCGCGTGCCGTCTGTGATGGCTCCGAAGCGCTGCGGCTCGATGCCCTCGGAGTTGATGCAGTACTGCCAGGTGATGTTGTTGGCATCGGTGATGTGTACATTGTCCCACGGCCCCCACGAGACGTCGCAATGATCCATGATGACGTTCTCGCAGTTGTCCAAAGTCAGCGTGCACTTACTCTGGTTGACGCTCTTGCCGCCGCGCATACGGATGTAGCGCATGATGATGTTCTTGCTGCCCGACGCGATGACACGTCCGCCGTAGATGGTGATGCCCTCACCTGGAGCTGTCTGACCTGCGATGGTGATATTGCTTTTGATGGTAATGCTGTTGTTGGTGATGTCAATGACACCGCCTACATCAAAGACCACGATGCGGTTAGGCTGGCTCACGGCGTCTGCCAACGACCCAGCGCCCGAGGCATTCAGGTTGGTCACATGGACAACCTGACCGCCGCGGCCACCTGTGGCGTAGGCGGCGAAGCCTTCTGCGCCTGGAAAAGCTAACTGTTGGGCATAAAGAAAAGACCCACCCCCTGCCCTCCCTGTGAGGGAGGGAGCGGTTACTTGTGCTATCGTTAATCCAATTGTTAGTAGAAGCTTGGATAATATTCTCATTGTGATCTATTCTTGTAAGGTAATCGCTCCCTCCCAAAAGTTCCCCTCGCCTTTTGGAGAGGGGTTAGGGGTGAGGCTTGGGAGGGCTGGGGTGGGTCTGGTGGGTCTGGATGGGCTTCTTTCTTCTTAGTTCTTGCAGCACAACGGCTTCAACTGCTTGAAGAAGTCGTTGCCTTTGTCGTCGACGAGGATGAAGGCGGGGAAGTCCTCGACCTCGATCTTCCAGATGGCTTCCATGCCCAGCTCAGGATACTCGACGCACTCGATGCTCTTGATGCTCGACTGCGAGAGGACGGCTGCCACGCCGCCAATGGTGCCGAGGTAGAAGCCGCCGTGCTTCTGGCAGGCGTCGGTGACCTGCTGCGAGCGGTTGCCCTTGGCTATCATCACGAGGGATGCGCCGAGGCTCTGGAATTCGTCTACGTAGGGATCCATGCGGTTGGCCGTCGTGGGACCCATCGAGCCGCAAGGATAGCCTTCGGGCGTCTTGGCCGGGCCGGCGTAGAGGACAGGATAGTCCTTGAAGTATGCGGGCATAGGTTCGCCGGCGTCGATACGGGCTTTCAGCTTGGCATGAGCGATGTCGCGGGCCACGATGATCGTGCCACGCAGGTTTACTCTCGTGGAAACGGGGTACTTCGTCAGTTCAGCACGCACGGCGTCGATACCCTGGTTAAGGTCAATCTCAATGCCCTTCGTGCCCTCGCCCGGACGACGCAAAGCCTCGGGGATGAGCTCTGTAGGATTGGCGTCCATCTTCTCGAGCCAGATACCGTCGCGGTTGATCTTCGCCTTGATGTTGCGGTCGGCGGAGCAGCTCACGCCCATGCCAATGGGGCAGCTGGCACCGTGGCGCGGCAGACGGATGACGCGGATGTCATGAGCTACATATTTGCCGCCGAACTGTGCGCCGAGGCCGATATTGTGAGCTTCCTTCAGCAGCTTCTTCTCGAGGTCCACGTCGCGGAAGGCACGGCCGGTCTCGTCGCCCGTGGTGGGTAGGCTGTCGTAGAACTTGATGGAAGCAAGCTTCACGGTGAGCAAGTTCTTCTCTGCTGATGTGCCGCCGATGACGAATGCGATGTGGTAGGGTGGGCAAGCTGCTGTGCCGAGACTCTTCATCTTCTCTACGAGGAAGGGGATGAGCGTGCCCTCGTTCTGGATCGTGGCCTTGGTCATCGGATAGAAATAGGTCTTATTGGCCGAACCGCCGCCCTTGGCGACCATCACGAAGCGGTATTCTGCACCCTCGCAGGCTTCAA
This sequence comes from uncultured Prevotellaceae bacterium, assembly GCA_947307015.1. Taxonomy (GTDB): domain Bacteria; phylum Bacteroidota; class Bacteroidia; order Bacteroidales; family Bacteroidaceae; genus Physcousia. The sequence continues at coordinate 9,997 of CAMZHV010000060.1, forward strand.
TGTCGATCTGTGCGGGCAGGTTGCAGCGCGTGTTCACCTCGTCGTACATATTGAGCGGAGCGTTCTGCGAATAGCGGAGGTTGTCCTGTGTGAAGGTGTTGAAAACACCGCGGCTCAGCGCTTCTTCGTCCTCGAAACCTGTCCACACCTGCTGACCTTTCTCGCCGTGGATGATGGCTGTGCCGGTGTCTTGACAGAAGGGTAATATTCCTTTGGCAGCCACCTCGGCATTGCGCAGGAACTGAAGGGCTACATATTTGTCGTTCTCACTGGCTTCGGGGTCGTTGAGGATGGCGGCGACCTGCTCGTTGTGTTCGCGGCGCAGCATGAACTCCACATCGTGGAAGGCTTGCTGTGCCAGCAGCGTCAGCGCTTCGGGCGAGACCTTGACGATCTCTTTGCCTTCGAATTCGGAAAGTGTTACGCCCTCCTTCGTGAGGAGGCGGTACTCGGTTTTGTCTTCGCCCAGCTGGAACATGGGGGCGTACTTGAAATCGGGGATATTAGCCATAGGTATAAGGGTTAGGAATTATTAATCAGATTGTTTTAAGTCTCATCCTTCTTCCTCATAGTGTTGGTAAAGGAAGTCGTTGTAGGGATATTTCTGTACGTGAAGCTCGCGAACGCGAGTGTAGAGCGTGCGCTTGAGTTCGTCGATGTTGGTGCGCTCTGCGGCGCTGATGAAGAGGGCGTCGCCGTTCAGCTTGGCCATCCACGTCTTCATCAGGTCGGGTAGGGGAGTGTTCTCGCGTGTGGCAGGTGTCAGGTCGTCCTCATCTTTGGGCGTGAACGTGTAGGCATCGATCTTGTTGAAGATGATCATCGACGGTTTGTCGGCACAGCCGAGGTCGCTGAGCGTCTTCTCAACCACTTTAATCTGTTCCTCGAAGTCGGGATGACTGATGTCGACAACGTGCAACAACAAATCTGCCTCACGCACTTCGTCGAGGGTGCTCTTGAAGCTCTCAATGAGGTCTGTGGGCAGTTTGCGGATGAAGCCAACGGTGTCAGACAACAGGAAGGGCAGGTTGTCGATGATGACTTTGCGGACAGTGGTGTCGAGGGTGGCGAAGAGTTTGTTCTCAGCGAACACCTCGCTTTTGGAGAGGAGGTTCATGAGCGTGCTCTTGCCCACGTTGGTATAACCAACGAGTGCCACGCGGATCATGCGTCCGCGGTTGCTGCGCTGCGTGCTTTTCTGGCGATCGATGTCAGCAAGGCGCTGTTTGAGGAGGCTCATGCGGTTGAGGATGATACGACGATCCATCTCCAACTGCGTCTCACCAGGTCCACGTAGCCCCACGCTTCCCTTACCGCCGCCAGAACCGGAGCCGCCGCCCTGACGTTCGAGGTGCGTCCACAGCCGCTGCAGGCGCGGGAGCATATAGCGGTACTGCGCCAGTTCGACCTGTGTCTTGGCGTTGGCTGTCTGCGCGCGCATGGCAAAGATGTCAAGGATGAGGCTGGTGCGGTCGAGAATCTTGATCTTCAGCACCTGCTCGATGTTGCGTAACTGCTTGGCACTAAGCTCGTCGTCGAAGATGGCCATACCGACCTCGCGCTCGGAATCTTCTTCTGCGACGATGTAGGCGCGGATCTCGTCGAGCTTGCCCTTGCCAACGTATGTGACTTGGTTGGGACCGTTGACGCGCTGCGTGAAGCGCCGCACGGTGACAGCTCCTGCCGTAGTGGCCAGGAACTCCAACTCGTCGAGGTACTCGGTGGTCTTGCGCTCGTCCTGCTGCGGTGTGATGAGGCCCACGAGCACGGCGGTCTCAGCCTGCGCCTCGGTGATGACGAACTCTTTCAAAATTACTTTACTTGAATGACGAGGTACTTGCTGGCGCTCCAGAACTTCTCAGGAGATGTAATCTTGAGAACGTACTGTTTATTGGCGTCTTTGGTCAGCGTGTAGGAACCTGCGGGATGGTTGGTGAGGAGCTCGGCGCTCTTGCTGTAGAGCTTGATTTCCTTATCGATGCGGGTGTCTATCTTGGTGAAGTAGTCCTTGTTGAAGTCGCTGCTCTTCAGGACGTCGCCTTTTTGAAGGATCTTCTGCTCCTTGAGCTCTGCCTTAGTGCCGAAGACGAACCATGCGGTGTGGAGGTTCTTGTCCTGTATGTCGATGGTCTCCTGCTTCTGCTGGTTTTCTGCCTGCAGGTTGCTGACGTTCTCGTTGAGGGCGTTGATCTGTTCGCCCTGCTCAGCAATCTGTACGTCCTTCTCTGCGAGCTGTGCCTCGAGTTCTTGGATATGCTTGTTCTGAGCGTCGAGCTGTGCGGAGAGGTTCTGGATGGTCTTTGTCAGCTTCTCGACATTGACGGTTGTGGTCTTCAGGCGCTCCTTGAGCTGTGCGATGCGTTCGCGGTTCTGCTCCATGGTCTGACGAATGAATTCCATGTTGGAGCGGATGACCTGCTTCGAAGAGCCAGCCTCGGGATTGCCGTTAGCCACGGTGATACGCCCTTCGGCCTCGTTGATCTGGCGGAAGCCTTCCTGCACTTCGTTGATGGAGCCCATAATCTCATTGAGCTCAGACTCCTTCTCATCAATGACCTGCATCAGGGAGTCGCGCTCCTGCTGTGCACGTAGTTCTAACTTCTGGTTGGGATTACAAGCCACCAATGTCATCAGACACAGCGGCATAAACATGATTTTTTTCATTTTTGTTTTTATGATTTTAATTGTTAATGATTTCGATAATAATTTGGCTTCGTTATCACGTTATTCCGTTATTACGACTTTTCTTCAATCTTTCGTTATTACGTTATGTTGTTATCACTTCTCTCCGTTGTCCGATCTTTCCGCGTTTGTGCGGAGCGGTTTTCCCGCTCCGTCCGCTCCCGCGACTACGATCACGAACTCTCCACGAGGCTCGTTTTCAGTGAAATGAGCGAGCGCTTCGGCCAGCGTGCCGCGGACCACCTGCTCGTGTAGCTTGGAAATCTCGCGGCAGACGGCAACGGGTCGCTCCTCGCCAAAGACTTCCGCGAACTGCTGCAAGGCTTTGACCACGCGGTGCGGCGACTCGTAGAAGACCATAGTGCGCGTCTCCTCGGCCAGCTGCATGAGGCGTGTCTGCCGTCCTTTCTTCTGGGGCAGGAAGCCCTCGAAGCAGAACTTGTCGCAGGGCAAGCCGGAGGCAACGAGTGCAGGCACAAAAGCAGTGGCGCCGGGGAGGCAACTCACCTCGACGCCCGCACGTGCTGCCTCGCGTGCCACAAGGAAACCCGGGTCGCTGATGCCCGGGGTGCCGGCGTCGCTGATGACAGCTACTGTCTCGCCCGCCAGCAGGCGATCCACGATATGCGCCACGGTCTGGTGCTCGTTGAACTTATGGTAGGACAGCATCGGACGACGGATGTCAAAATGCTTGAGTAGAAGACCGCTGGTACGCGTGTCTTCTGCCAGTATCAAGTCTGCCTCCTTCAGCACGCGCAATGCACGGAGCGTGATGTCCTCCAAATTGCCGACAGGCGTAGGTACGAGGTACAACATACGGGGCAAAAGTAGTGAAAAGTTGTGATTCGTGTGTACAAATTATGAAATATTTTACGTTTTGACTCGTTTTTAACCTTATTTCTTTGGTCATATAGCAAGAAAGCACTACTTTTGGCCTCCGTAAATGCTTTTTTCGCCGAAATGAATCATCCTAAAGACTATACCGGAGAGATGATGCGCCGCGGACGCGTCGAAGTCATCTGTGGCTCCATGTTCTCTGGCAAGACAGAGGAGCTCATCCGTCGCATGAAACGTGCCAAGTTCGCCAAGCAGAAGGTGGAAATCTTCAAACCTGCCATCGACGTGCGATACAGCGAAGAAGATGTCGTCAGCCACGAGGGCAAGGCCATACGTTCCACCCCCGTGGAAAGCGCTGCCAGCATCCTGCTCATGGGCTCCGACTGCGATGTTCTGGGTATTGACGAGGCGCAGTTCTTCGACTCGCAGATCGTCGATGTCTGCAACGAGCTGGCCGAGCGCGGCATACGCGTCATCGTCGCAGGTCTCGACCTCGATTTCAAGGGTCAGCCCTTCGGCCCCATGCCCCAGCTCTGCGCCATCGCCGACGACGTGACCAAGGTTCATGCCATCTGCGTACGCTGTGGCGCACTGGCATACGTCAGCCACCGCATTGTGGCGGGCGACAAACAGGTCATGCTCGGCGAGACACATGAGTACGAACCCCTCTGCCGCCAGTGCTACGCTGAAGCTACTAAATAGAATAAATTTATAATCCGGATGTCGCGTTCCGACATTGCATAAATCCATATAACTGTGTTCAAGGCTCCTATCACATTCGACAGCTTCATACGAGGCGTGATGATTGTCCTGCTTTTCATCGGTCTCGGTTTGCTTGTCAACCGGCTGAGTAGTGTCTTGCTGCCATTCTTCATCGCCTGGCTGCTGGCCTACCTCATGTATCCTTTGGTGACCTTCCTGCAATACCGCTGTCGCCTGCGCAACCGCACGGTGAGCATCATCGTTGCCGCCCTGCTCGTGCTGGCCGCTATCACTGGCTTGTTGCTGCTTATCATCCCGCCCATCATCAGTGAATTTTCCAAGGCCAGCGCTCTTTTTTCGAAGTATGCCGACGATTTCCTCGGGGGCACGGGCGTTATACCTTATGTACAACAGTTCCTCGACCAGTTCGGCTCCAAGTACCAAAAGAGCATCCTCGACCTCGTGCAGGAGCGCAGCTTCATGGAGGCCGCGCAGAGCGTCCTTGGTCAGCTCTGGAACGTTGTCTATCAGACCTTTGACTTTGCCATCGGCATCATTGGCTCGCTCATCGTACTCCTCTACCTCTTCTTCATCCTTCAGGACTACGAGATGATTTCTGAAGGATGGATAGGCTTTATTCCCAAGGGGAGTCGCGCTTTTGCCGCGCAGCTCTCCGAGGATGTCAAGAGCGGCATGAACAGCTATTTCCGCGGACAAAGCCTCGTGGCCCTGTGTGTGGGTGTGCTCTTCTCCGTGGGCTTCCTCATTGTTGGCTTCCCCATGGCTATCGCCCTCGGGATGTTCATGGGTTTCCTCAATCTCGTCCCCTACCTCCAGACCTTAGGCTTTCTGCCGATGATCATCCTTGCGCTGCTCAAGGCTGCCGACACGGGCGAGAACTTCTGGGTGATCCTCATCCCCGCCGTCATCGTCGTCGCTGTGGTGCAGTTGCTGCAGGATACGTTCCTCGTGCCGAAGATCATGGGATCGGCCATGGGGCTGAACCCCGCTGTCATCCTACTCTCCCTCTCCATCTGGGGTTCGTTGCTCGGTTTTATCGGCCTCATCATTGCTCTCCCGCTCACGACGCTCCTCATCTCCTATTATCGTCGTTTTGTGCTCGAAGAGTCACCTCAAAACGTGTTAGAACCCCCTTCTTCGCCTTCAATAGAGGAATAATTTGCAAAAAAACGCTCAAAAGTTTGCGTACTCTCCAAAAAGGCATTACCTTTGCAGCCGCAAAATGAGGTTCCCCCTCATCTCGCACACATTTTTGGTTAGATCCGTTAGCTCAGCAGGTAGAGCACAACACTTTTAATGTTGGGGTCTTGGGTTCGAGCCCCAAACGGATCACAAAAGGAGGTCTCGCCTCCTTTTTTTCTTCTTGGGGCTCTCACCCAAGGGTTCTTTCACCCGCTACGCTCTGAAAGCGTCTCCAATGGAGCCGAGCGCGAGCCCCAAACGGATCACAAATCAAGGTAAAAGCCGCTGCATATCAGCGGCTTTTACCTTTTTCTATTTATTTTGTCCCTCTTTTTGTCACCAAATCACGCCTTGTCACAGGCTTCGTCACGACATAGCTGTCTGTTTATCAGTTGTATATCATGCGCTGTGACGATGTGACGACTTTTTGATGGTCTTTCACGCGCGCGAGAGAACATAAATATTCATTCGCGCCCGTTCAACCACGTCTATACCTAACAGCTGACACGTCCATACGTTTTGGCAGAAACATATAGACGTGTGGACTGTTCGACACGTGTCAAACAGTCCGGAAGCTTCTTGAAGAAGAAAAACAAGAAAAGAGGGAAGGAAAAGGAAGTAAAGAAAGCCTTTTCCTGCATTTCAGATGCTATTTAACAAAAAATAGTATAAAAATGAGGGCATTACGCGCGTATGTGAAAAGAAAGTTGTATTTTTGCAAAAACTAACTTCATAGTCAAAAATACGCTTTTGTAATCCTAAGAAAATAAGAGATGAACACAACAGGCAAATACAAAGATCAGATAAATGTCTTAAGTCATCAAATTATCGGCGCAGCATTGGAGGTTCATAAACGTCTGGGTCCAGGCCTGTTAGAAGTGGTATATGAGGACTGTCTTATCGAAGAGCTCCAACTGCTCGGAATTCCTGTTGAACGACAAGTGCAACTCCCCATTATCTACAGAGACAAGCCCATAGGTCATCCATTAATCATCGACCTTTTAGTTGACAAATGTATCATCATTGAACTAAAGACCGTTAATCAATTGTCCGACCTTCATGCCGCGCAGTTGCTATCCTACCTGAGGTTGTCAGGACTAAAACTCGGATTACTCATCAATTTCAATAATGTTCGATTGGCAGATGGTATCAAGCGCATTGTAAATGGGTTGTAATGGCCAATTCTTCTCTACCCGCAGGCCTTTGCGAACTCTGCATAGAACAAAAGCTTGCGCGCAGCGCCTTTTGTTCGGCTTTGCTACCTAATAATAAACCGATGCAGAGTCTTTGCGCCATTGCGCCTTTGCGTTGAAGAACAAAATATTTGTTAGCGTTGAAGAGCAACAATCTATTTGTTCTCAAGTACCATACAGGTAAACGAGCTATCATCTTTTAACGCAAAAACGCGAAGGACGCGAAGCTTTGCCTATCTCAGGTCCTCAAAGTTTTTCAAGAGGTAGCAGAGGCATCCAAAGCGCTACGCGGGGCTT
>CAMZHV010000061.1 GCA_947307015.1 uncultured Prevotellaceae bacterium
AGAAGCCAGCCTTGGCGCCGAGGCCTGGTGTCTCAGCATGGTCGAGGACGGTGTAGCCCTTGATGGTGCCTTCGTCAGCAAAACCGACGAGCACGCTCAGCTTGCCGCCGAAACCGTTGGGATCAATGGCTTGCACGGCAACACCCTTGTCCGTCGTGTAGATGATGACGGGATTGCCATTGGCATCCTCCGCCTCGGAAGTAGTCTCAACCTTGGCATCAGCAACGCCCAGTACCGAATTGATGCCTTCGGCAAGGGTGCGAGCCTTGTTCTCTTCAATGGGGCCTGCTGTGATCTTGTTCACGTAGGCCAAAGCTCCAGCTGCGATGACCGAGATGAGGGTCAGCACACAGAGCATATTGGGAAGTGTAGATGGTAACTTTTTCATTTCTTGACCTCCCCGAAGCGTTTAGGTTTGACATAAGTGTTGATGAGCGGTGTGAAGCCGTTCATGATGAGGATGGCGAAGCTCATGCCCTCGGGATAGCTGCCGAAGTCGCGGATGAGCACCGTGAGCACACCAATGGCAACGCCGTAGATGAGCTGTCCCTTGCCAGTCATGGGCGAGGTGACATAGTCGGTAGCCATGAAGCAAGCACCGAGCATCAAGCCACCCGAGAGGATGACCTGCACGGGATTGGCATACGACGGGTCGATGAGGTGGAAGAGCCCTGCGAGCACAAAGACCGTACAGAGGATGGAGACGGGGATGTGCCAGGTGATAATCTTGCGGACGAGCATGTAGATGCAGCCGATGAGCAGGCAGAGGGCGCTGATCTCACCGAGCGAACCGCCCGTCTGGCCCAAGAGCATGTCGAGGGAAGAAGGCAGGTCGTTGAGGAGGCTGGCGTCGCCCGTCTTGATGGCGGTCTTCATGATGGCCAGCGGCGTGGCGGCCGTCTCGACATCGACATAGCCCATCTGACCGCTAACAGGCCAAGAGGTCATCTGCACGGGGAAGGAGATGAGCAGGAAGACGCGACCGACGAGGGCGGGGTTGAAGGGATTCGTACCCAGACCACCGAACGTCAGTTTGCCGATGCCGATGGCCACGAGGGCACCGATGATGATGATCCAGATGGGCAGATTTGAGGGCAGGTTGAAGCCGAGGAGCAGACCGGTGAGCATGGCAGAACCATCGCAGATGGTCAGCTTCTCGCGACCGAGGATGAAGCGTGTGATGGCCCACTCAAAGAACACGCACGCAGCCACCGACGTAGCGAGGACGATGGCAGACCCCAGTCCGAAGAAATAGAGCGAGGCTATCAATGCAGGCACGAGCGCGATACACACGCCGTACATATTCTTCTGCACCGAGTCGCCACCGTGGACGTGGGGTGAAAGGGAGATGATTGGTTTGGACCCACCCCCCTGCCCCTCCCTTGTAGGGAGGGGAGTAGATACTTTTGAGGAATTGCTCATATCAGGCATAATATTGACTCTAAAATATATGATGATAGTTTCTATTCTTGAAAGGTGACCACCCTCCCCCTACAAGGGGGAGTGAGGAGGGGGTCTTTTACTTCTTGGAAATACTCTCCATGTGCCTTGCCTTGATGATGCCCATGACGGTCTGCTTGGCCACGCGGATGTTGTCGAGGAGCGGACGATTGGAGGGGCAGGTGAAGGCGCATGAGCCGCATTCGATGCAGGAAGTGACATCGTTTTTCTCGCAGCCGTCCCAGTCCTTGAGTCGGGTGTAGGAGGCGAGGAGGTAAGGTTCGAGGCCCATGGGGCAGGCACTCACGCACTTGCCACAACGGATGCAGGGCGAGACCTCGCCGCGACGACTTTCCTTCTCCGTCATGAGGAGCAGGCCGCTGGAGCCCTTGGTGACAGGCACTTCGAGCGACATCAGCGCACGTCCCATCATGGGGCCGCCGCCGATGATCTTGCCTGTATCTTCGGGCAGACCACCAGCCTCGTCGATGAGCTGCTGCATGGGCGTGCCGATGCGGGCGAGGAAGTTAGAAGGCTGCTTCACGCTCTTGCCCGTGACGGTGATGATGCGCTCGATCAACGGCTTACGCTTCGTGACGGCCTCATAAATCGCATAGACCGTACCCACGTTCTGCACGATGGCACCGACGTTGATAGGCAAGGCGGGAGGTGCAGGCACCTGACGACCGATGACAGCGTCGATCAGCTGCTTCTCACCACCTTGCGGGTATTTGACTTTCAGGGGGACGACCTCGATGCCGGGGTACTGCGTTGCTTTCTCCTTGAGGAGGTCGGTGAGCAGTTTGATGGCATCGGGCTTGTTCATCTCAATGCCGATGAACGCTTTCGGGCAGTTCACAGCGTGCTTGATGAGCTGTACGCCGACGAGAATCTGTTCGGGCTTCTCGAGCATCAAGCGATGGTCGGCAGTGAGGTACGGCTCACACTCGACAGCGTTGACAATGATGGCCTCGGCCTTGGTGCCCGGAGGGGGCATGAGCTTGACGCCCGTGGGGAAGGTGGCGCCGCCCATACCTACAATGCCAGCGGCCTTGATACGGTTGACAACTTCTTCGGAAGTGATATTACCAAGATCCTTCATGGTCACGAGCTTGTCCGAACGGTCGATGGTCTCCAACCATTCGTCGCCTTCGACGTCAACGACGACAGCCATGCGACGTGTACCGCTGCTGTCCAACACGGCATCAACCTTCGACACCTTGCCGCTGACGCTGGAGAAGACGGGCACGGAGAGACCTTTGCCAGCCTCGCCCAACAGCGTGCCGACCTTCACCTCGTCGCCCTTCTTGACAACAGGCACTGCGGGAGCGCCAATGTGCTGGAACATCGAGAAGACAGCCTGCTTAGGAATGGCAGCTACCTTGATGGGGCTGGCTGCAGAGAGTTTGTTTTCGGCGGGATGAACACCGCCTATGTGGAATGTCTTCATAAGAGCGGACCCACCCCCCTGCCCCTCCCTTTTAGGGAGGGGAGTAGAATGTGATTTAAAGGGAGGTTATTTAGGGGAATTCTTTTTAAAAGTTATTATTTCTCTATACTTGAAAGGTGACTACTCCCCCTCCCTAACAGGGGAGGGGTTAGGGGTGGGGCTGGTGGGGCTTTGAGCCTCTTCGGCCTTCGGCTTCCTTGGTGGGAAATTGAAAGCTTGGATGGCGTGCTGCGGACATTCGTCCTCGCACTTGCGACAGAGTTTGCACTTCTCGGCATCGATGTGGGCGAGGTTGGCATCCACGGTGATAGCCTCGAACTTGCAGACCTTCACGCACTTCTGACAGGCGATGCAACCGACGCTGCAAGCCTTACGCGTCTGGGCACCCTTGTCCTTGTTGTTGCAGAGCACCACGACGCGGCGGTTCTTCAGGCCCTTGAGACGAATCTCGATGATGCCGCGCGGACAAGCCTTGGAACAGGCACCGCAGGCGGTACATTTCTCTTCGTCGACTTCGGGCAGACCCGTCTCGGGATTCATGCGGATGGCGTCAAACTGACAAGCTGCCACGCAGTCGCCACAGCCTAAACAGCCGAAGGCACAGGCCGTCTCGCCCGAACCCAGCATCTGCTGCACCTTGCAACTCTGCGCACCGTCAAACTCCGCGACGCGCGGACGGCTCTCGCAGGTACCATTACAGCGCACGACGGCCACTTTGGGCGCACTGGCCTCGGCTTTCATACCGAGGATGTCGGCCACTTGCTCCATCACAGCCTGTCCACCTACGGGACAGAGCAGTCCTTCGAGCGAACCTTTGTCTGCCGCTTTCACACAGGCGCCGGCAAAACCCGAACAGCCTGGGAAACCGCAGCCGCCGCAGTTGGCTTGGGGCAAGACCTCAGCCACCTTCGCGATACGCTCGTCTTCATGAACAGCGAACTTCTTGCCGGCAAGGAACAAGATGAGCGCTGCCACCAGTCCGATGCCACCAAGAACTATCACTGCAATCAGGATTACATTCATTTTTTTATTAGTTTAATGTTTAAAGTTTTGATGTTTAATGCGAAAAGAGAACTGTTGTTGTAAGCGCTGGCGGAAGAAGAGGAAGATGAGGAGGTAGTAAAGTGCTACGCTACCTAAAGCCCACAGCGCACCAACAGCATCACTGCCTGTGAGTCGGATAGCAACCACGAGGACGGCGAGCAGCAGTACAAGAGGCACTCCGTAGGCGATGAGCGCTGCACGTCGTCCGTCCGACAGACGTCCTTCGAGCAACACCTTCTCCCCTATCCTATACGTTGTGGCTTCTGACGTGCATACGTCCACGTCCTTCTCCTTCGCCTCTGCACTGTTGCACATCTTCCTTGCCGCACAACCCGCACAAGCCGCGGTCTGAAGGATGGTCACGCGAACGTGCTCACCTTCAATAGCTTTGACAACAGCTTCGTGAGATATTGTTTCGATCATGATGGAAAAATGTAGCGTGAGGCTTACAAAAACGCCACAAAGTTAATACTTATTTAATTATGTACTCGCGCGCGATGACCAGAAAAGGCTACCTGTTAAAGAAAATTAACTATTCGAGCAGCTCTCTATTCTGGTGCAAAACCATGAATATAGGCATGACAGCTGAGCAGTCACTCATAAAGAATCATAAAAACGAAGACACGGAGAGAGATAATTCAACGATTATCCGTATATTTGCGAGGTGAAACCCATCATTTCGGTAATATTCCAACGAAAAACTATGATACGTAAAACAATTGCACTACTTTTCACATGCTTTGCGCTATGCCACGTGACGCTTGCCGCAGAGCCGTTCGTCATGTTCACGCCCCATCCTGACGCACTGTCGCTGAAAGGAGCAACAATAGGTTACAGCGATCAGGAGTACGAAGGGGTGAAGATGGCCATTGAGAACCTGCGTGAGGACATGAAACGTGTGCTCGGCAGTGCCCCTGCCAAGTCTACCGATGCGCCGACCATCCTCATCGGTACGTTGGACAAGAACCCGGAGATAAACAAGTTGAAACTGGCCGACCTGCGGGGCAAGCGCGAGAAATACGTCATCACTACCATAGGACAACAGCTCGTCATCGCAGGCAGCGACCGTCGCGGCACCATTTATGGCATCTACGAGCTGAGTCGTCAGCTGGGTGTTTCGCCCTGGTACTGGTGGGCAGACGCTCCCATAGTGCGTCGCGACGACGCCTTCATCGTCCCTGGCACCTACACCGACGGCGAACCCGCCGTTGAGTTCCGTGGCATTTTCCTCAACGACGAGGCTCCCTGTCTGACAACGTGGGTGAAGAACACATACGGCACCGAATATGGCGGCCACGAGTTTTATGCACGCGTATTTGAATTGATTCTCAGGCTGAAAGGAAATATGATGTGGCCAGCCATGTGGGGATGGGCATTCTATGCCGACGACCCGGAAAATGGCAAACTGGCCGACCGTATGGGTGTCATGATGGGTACCTCACACCACGAGCCCATGGCACGCAACCATCAGGAGTACGCCCGCCATCGTCAGGAGTGGGGCGCATGGAATTATCAGACCAACCAGAAGAAACTCGACCTGTTCTTCCGCGAGGGCATCCAGCGCATGAAAGGCACTGAGGACATCGTGACCATCGGTATGCGTGGCGACGGCGATGAAGCCATGAGCGACAAGGCCGACACCAAACTCATGGAACGAATCATTGGCAATCAACGCCGTATCATCAAGGAAGTGACAGGCAAACCTGCCGAAAAGACGACACAGGTGTGGGCGCTTTACAAGGAAGTGCAGGACTATTACGATGCCGGGCTACGCGTGCCGGACGACGTGATGATCCTCGTCTGCGATGACAACTGGGGCGACATACGCCGCGTGCCGACACCAGCAGAACGCACCCGCAAGGGCGGCTGGGGTATCTACTATCATGTGGATTACGTGGGTGCTCCGCGCAACACCAAATGGTTGAACGTCACCCAGACACAGCAGATGTTCGAACAGCTCTCGCTGGCCTACGACTTTGGCATACAGCGTATGTGGATTCTCAATGTCGGCGACCTCAAGCCCATGGAATATCCTATCCAGCTCTTCCTCGATATGGCCTGGAACCCAAAGGAATACACCCTTCAGACCGTCACTGATCACACCCGTGCCTTCTTCCGCAGCGCAATCAGTGTTTCACCCGCCGAGGCATCCGCTACCCCATCAATCGCCGACGAAGCCGCCGACATCTACAACCGCAACTGCCAGTATATGGCGCGCGTCACACCAGAGATGCTCGATGCCAAAACTTACAACGTGGAGACAGGAGAGTGGCGACAGGTGGCCGACGACTACCAGCGACTCGAATTGCGCGCACTGCGTCTATATCAGGACATTCCAGCCGCTGCCCGCGACTTCTATCGCCAGCTCATCCTCTTCCCAGTGCAGGCGATGGCCAACCTCTATGATATGTACTACGCGCAGGCCATGAACCACCATCTGGCCAAGGCGGGAAGTCCCGATGCCAACATGTGGGCTGAACAGGTGCGGCGCTGCTTCCGTCGCGACTCCCTTCTCTGCGCGGCCTATAACCACGAGATAGCCGGCGGTAAGTGGAACGGCATGATGACGCAGAAACACATCGGCTACACCAGTTGGAACGACAACTTCCGTCATGAGATACTGCCAGCCACCACCGCAGTGCCAGCCTCCGATGCGGGTGGCTATACCTTCCAGCACAGCGATGGCTATGTCTCGATTGAGGCCGAACATTTCTATCGTGCCGTTGCGTCGCCAGGCACACAATGGAGCATCTACCCCTATTACGGGCGTACAAGAAGTGCTGTTGCATTGACTCCTTACACTCAACCCGTTGGCGATGCATCGTTAAACTATCGCTTCACACTCCCAGAAGGTACACAAAAGGTCATGGTGCATGTCATCGTCAAGTCCACGCTTGACTTCCTGAACACAGGTGGTCATGAGTGTGCCGTCAGCCTCGACGGACAACAGCCACAGACCATCAACTTCAACAAAACACTACTCGACAAGCAACCCTACATGTACGCCGAGTTCTATCCCACCATAGCACGTCGCGTCATTGAGAAAGAGGTCGAACTGCCCGTCAGCACGGACGGCACACATGAATTGACGCTGTGTCCGTTGCACCCTGGCATCGTCTTCGAGAAGGTGGTCGTGGACTTTGGTGGTTACAAGCCCTCTTACCTCTTTATGGAAGAATCAGCGTATACCCATCCTTAATCATATCAATCCCAGCAGTCGATGTCCCGCTCTATTTCGGATAACTGACTGCGATGGAACGTCGGCTCTTTGATGCCGCTTCGCTTCTGGCAGCGATAGTCGTCGAGGAGCTGGAAGGCGTATTTGCCCAGGGCAATGATGGCAACAAGATTGCAGGCAGTGAGAAGTGCCATACAGAGGTCGCCCAAATTCCACACGAGGTCAAGACTCACAAGCGCACCGAACATCACCATCACACCGCCGGAAAATATACGATAGATGGTGAGGAGAAGAGAAGGATGAGGGAAGCGTGAAGCGTGGGACGTCAGAAAACGGATGTTGGCTTCGCCGTAATAGTAGTTGCCAATGATGCTGGAGGCGGCGAAAAGGAAGATGGCAATGGCGATGAAAGGCGGTCCGAAAGCTCCGACCTCGGCACTGAGTGCGGCCTGCGTGAGCGCTATACCCTTGAGTTCAGGGATGTCGTAGAGACCACTGATGAGGATGACAAAGGCGGTACAGGAACACACGAGGAGCGTGTCGGTGAAGACGCCCAAAGCCTGTATGAGACCTTGCTTCACGGGATGCGTTACAGTGGCAGTAGCAGCCACATTGGGGGCGCTGCCCTCGCCGGCTTCGTTGCTGAACAACCCACGCTTGACACCGTTCATGATGGTAGCTCCGAGAGCACCGCCAACAGACTGTTCGAGGCCGAAGGCACTGGTAACAATGACCTTCAGCATGTGAGGCACAGCCTGAATATTCATGATAACAATGATCAGGGCAAGCACGAAATAACCGATGGCCATAAGGGGTACTACGACAGCGCTCACATTGGCGATGCGATGAATGCCGCCGAAGACAATAACCAGTGACATCACGGAAAGGGCGACGCCCACGAGGACAGGATTCCAACCGAAGGCTTCCTGCATGGCACCACAGATAGTATTACTCTGAATGGAGTTGTAAGATAGGCCAAAGGTGATAGTGATGAGCACAGCAAAGAGAACAGCAAGCCAGCGGCAGTGAAGCCCCCGAAGAATGTAGTAGGCCGGGCCGCCAATGAACGACTCGTCATGATGCTGCTTGAAGAGCTGGCCGAGCGTGGACTCCACGAAGGCTGTGGCAGAGCCCAAGAGCGCAATAACCCACATCCAAAATACCGCACCCGGCCCGCCAATGGCGATGGCAGTAGCCACGCCAGCCAAATTACCCGTACCCACGCGCGTAGCGACGGATACAGCAAAGGCTTGGAATGAGGAAATGTGGCGCTTCTGGCCGTCGGTGTCTGCCGTAGCGGAATCCGTGAGGAGGCGGAACATCTCTCCAATCATGCAAAACTGTACTCCGCGCGTCTTCCATGTGAACCAGAACCCACAAGCTACGAGCACGCCAATGAGGAGATACCCCCACAGAGCATCGTTGATATAAGTAATCACTTCATTCATGATGATGGATTTGAAAAAGAGAGTCCCACAATGGAACTCTCTTCTGCCTTTTCTTGAGCCTCTTGTCGGATTCGAACCAACGACCCCGAGATTACAAATCACGTGCTCTGGCCAACTGAGCTAAAGAGGCGGGTGGGAAAGCGATCTGCATCGCGCCGCTACAACCAACTACCCTTGCTGCGGTCAAGCCCTGGGGGATTCGAAGGGAGCTGGCCGTACAGGACTTTCCCGTGTCTACTGTACGTTAGCTTCTCATATAAGCCTCGCGGAGAGGGCGAGATTCGAACTCGCGAACCAGTTTTGCCGGTCACACGCTTTCCAGGCGTGCCTCTTCAGCCACTCGAGCACCTCTCCGTGACGAGCTTTCTGAGTTTTGCGGGTGCAAAAGTAGAGCTTTTCTGCGACATGGCCAAATAAAATAGCAGAAAAATAAGATTTAATCCGAGAAAAATGCAAAAAGAGCGTACCTTTGAGACAAGAAGAGACATCTTCAATGATATTCTCGGCCATTATCCCTCCTGAATTCTGAACAGGAATTGCTGGTCGGCGTACTCCCATTGGACGACTCGGAAGCGAATCAGGCGGGCAAGCATGGTGATGACCTTGGGGCGCGGGATAGCTGAACGGCGGACAAGCTGGTTGAGCGTCATGCGCTGAGTGGTCAGGGCGTCGAGAAGCTTGCGAACGCTATCCGTGTAGGTCATCACGCTGCCTTGTAGCTTCTGCGACTCGCGCCAAATGGCCAGATGAACGGGAGAGGCCACGATGTTCTCGTCGGCAATGCGGATGTATGCACACAGCTTGCCCGCATCATCGACAGCACAAACAGGACGTTTGTCAGAGGGCGGCACAGTGGCCAAAACGATGGTTCGTCCTTCGACGTGAAAAGTGTCGAACTTGATGCTGGCCTCCGGACGGCAGTAGCGATAAGCGGCCTGATGCATCATATAGATCTCTTCCTCGGAACGTACGCCAGACATGACACCGTCGTCGCGCACACCAATCAGCAGGCGACCCCCGTCCGTGTTGGCAAACGCCGATACGGACTTGGCTAACTTCTGTGCGTCAGACACACGATACTTGAAGTCCTGCTGTTGGTGTTCGCCTTCGCTAATAAGGCGCTTCAGATAGTGCTTGTCGTCCATTCGGCAACGAAAGAAGTCAAATGGCGTTCAGAACTCAGAAGTGAAATGGAACTTGATGTGCTCGAAATCCTGCTGTGCCATGGAAAGAACGTAAGCCGAGTCGGCGAGGAAAACATCACGACCCTCGCGGTCACGAGCCATATATTGGTACTTGCGCTTCTTGAAAGCTTCGAGCTGCGCCACGTCGTCGCTCTCAATCCAGCAAGCTTTGTAGAGGCTGGCAGGTTCCCAGCGGCATTTAGCGCCGTATTCGTTCTCCAGACGATACTGGATAACCTCAAACTGGAGTTGACCAACAGTGCCGATGAGCTTGCGACCATTGAACTGGTTGATGAAGAGCTGTGCCACACCCTCGTCCATCAATTGCGCGATACCTTTTTCCAATTGCTTGGTCTTCATCGGGTCGGCATTCTCGATGTACTTGAACATTTCCGGGGAGAAACTGGGCAAGCCTCGGAAGTGAAGTTCTTCGCCCTCGGTAAGCGTGTCGCCGATCTTGAAGATACCGTTGTCGGGCAGACCGACGATGTCACCAGGCCAAGCTTCGTCAATGGTCGACTTGCGCTGAGCCATGAACTGAGTGGGCGACGAGAAACGGACGGTCTTGCCCTGACGGACATGGAGATAGGGTGCGTTGCGAATGAATTTGCCAGAACAGACCTTACAGAAAGCAATGCAGGAACGGTGGTTGGGGTCGATGTTCGCTGTGATCTTGAAGATGAAACCCGTGAACTTGGGCTCCTCGGGTTGCACGTCACGCTCCTCGGCCTTGGTGGGGCGCGGCGAGGGGGCTATCTCGACGAAGCAATCAAGCAACTCCTTGACACCAAAGTTGTTGAGAGCAGAGCCAAAGAAGACAGGGGCTACCTCGGCATTGAGATAGGTTTGACGGTCGAACTCAGGATAAACCCCTTCAATGATTTCAAGGTCATCACGCAGCTTTTGGGCATCGTCCTCACCTACCATTTTATCCAGCTCAGAAGAACCGAGCTCCACACTCACTTTTTCGGTGACGCGCTGTTTGTCGGGCGTGAAGAGGTTGAGGTTCTGTTCGTAAATATTATAGACGCCTTTGAAGCGCGCGCCTTGATTGATTGGCCATGAGAGGGGACGAACACTAATCTGAAGTTCTTCTTCCAGCTCGTCGAGGAGATCGAAGGGATCCTTGCCCTCGCGATCCATTTTATTAATAAACACGATGACAGGTGTCTTGCGCATACGGCAGACAGTCATCAGTTTGCGCGTCTGTGCTTCCACACCTTTGGCTCCATCGACAACAATAATGGCCGAGTCGACTGCTGTGAGCGTGCGGAAGGTGTCCTCAGCAAAGTCTTGGTGACCTGGGGTGTCGAGGATGTTGACTTTATATAGCGGACCCTCTCCCCGCTCCCCCGTAATGGGGAGAGCCTCGCTATCGCTCGAAAGCTGCGCGCCAGCATTCTCCCCTCCCTGACGGGAGGGGGCGGGGGTGGGTCTGTAATCAAATTCCATGACGGAGGTGGTGACGGAGATACCGCGCTGCTTCTCGATGTCCATCCAGTCAGAGGTGGCGGTCTTGCGGATTTTATTACTTTTAACGGCTCCAGCCACCTGAATCTGTCCACCGAAGAGGAGCAGTTTTTCGGTGAGTGTGGTCTTACCCGCATCGGGGTGTGATATGATGGCGAAAGTTCGCCTACGTTCTATTTCGGGATTCACAATGATATTTGACAATTTACAATTTTACAATTTTGCTATGCACTCGCGTAGACTATCCTCCCAATGGGGTATTTCTATGCCGTAGGTCTGCTTGATTTTCGTCTTGTCGAGCACGCAGTAGTGCGGTCGGGTGGCTGGCGTCGGATACTCGGCGGTGTGAAGGGGACGGACACGGCAAGTGGTGATGCCAGCGATACGGTGGATGGCCAAGGTGAAGTCATACCACGAAGTCACGCCCTCGTCGGTGAAGTTGTAGATGCCAGGCTTAATGCCTTGATTGATAGCCGTCATAATGACGTTGGCAAGGTCACGGGCGTAGGTGGGCGTACCTATCTGGTCGAAGATAACGCCGAGTTCCAGCTTCTCGCGTCCAAGGCGAAGCATGGTTTTCACGAAATTATTGCCAAAGCGGCTGTAAAGCCACGCAGTGCGGATGATCATCGCAGAGGGATTGGCTGCGAGTACAGCTTCTTCGCCAGCCAGCTTGGTACGACCATAAACAGAAGCAGGACAGGTGGGTAGATCCTCTGTGTAGGGCGTGTGAGCAGTGCCGTCGAAGACATAGTCTGTAGATATCTGAATAAGGTGACCACCACGTCGCTCAATAGCAGCTGCAAGGTAGCCTGGAGCCGTGGCATTCAAGAGGAAGGCACGCTCAGGTTCACTCTCGGCGCGGTCAACAGCGGTGTAGGCGGCACAATTGACAATGATATCAATGGCGTTGCCGTCCACGAAGGCTTCTACAGCAGCACGGTCGGAGATGTCAAGGGGAATTGCAGGGGCGGCTACATCAGTGAAAAACCAATGATGGTGAGGATTCTGTGTAGCTTGCAGCTGCATCTCATTGCCTAACTGACCGCAAGCACCAGTAACGAGAATAGTGGACCCACCCCCTGCCCTCCCTGTGAGGGAGGGAGCAGTTACTTTATTAGCTTGTTTTTCTTTCATATCAAAAGGGATGAAATAACATTTCTTGAACGGTGATCACTCCCTCCCTCACAGGGTGCCAGGAAGGCGGAACTATTAAGTGTTCCGGCTGGACTGGTTTGAGGGGTGGGTCTTTTACAGCTCCAACTCGCCGTCGCGCTCTTGACGCCAGGCATCAGCCAACAAGGCGATGAGCCGCGATACAGCAGCAAGTGCTTCCGACGTACCTTTGCTGATCTCGCGCTTTTGTAGGCGTAGGAGCATCACCGCATAGAGCATATCGAAGCAATTCACGAGCTCGGCCTCGTTCTCGCCATGACTCTTGTGGCGGTATTCTACGATGAAAGGGAGCGCTTTATAATAGGCTGCAGTATAAAACGCTTGCTTGGGAGAATCAAGGAGCTGATGGTGGAGGTCAGTGAGCAGGCTGATGGTACCGAGGTTACTCTGTAGGTGACCGCTCTTTGTCTTGCCTTCCTGACGCATCATTAGGCACAGCCAAGTCAGCCATTCCTCTTCTGCTTGTTTCTCTTCTACACTCCAATCGAAACGTGCGACATACTCGTCGGCTATACGTTCAGCATCGCAGTCGTATGCACGTAATGTGTCCTCTAGTTGAAACATATAAAGGACATACTCAGCGATATTCGTATCTTTTAGTTGCTTTGCTATCTTCACGTTAATCCTTATACTTTAAATCAATACTCTAAACGGAAATACATCAAGGACTCATGACACGCATAACCTTTCAAGAAGTACCCCACGGCACGCTAATACAGCGTCAGTCCCAGCAGCGTAGAGAGGAGGCCGAGAACAGACACGACCATGACAACCATACCGATAATCTTGTTGATCATCCCTATGCGCTCCAATTCAAAAGTGGATCGTAGCTTGTCGACAAAGTAAGTCAACCCGTACCACCACAGCATCGCTCCGAGGAAAATGGAAATATAACCGAGGATCTGCTGACCAAGATGATCTGGCACAACGAAGGTGAAACGCGCGAAAAGAGCAATGAAAAGGAAGATGATGAGGGGATTGCTCAGCGTCACAAGGAAACCAGTGAAGCAGTTGTTGGCCAGCGTACCCTTGTTGTGCGAAGAGGGGCGCAACTGCGGCTTTGTGCGGAAAGTATAATAACCGAAGACGAAAAGCAGCAGGCTACCGATAAGCTGTAGGACATACATCGTACGGGGAGCCTCGATGAACTCGATGACAAAGCTCATGCCAACACCCGTAATCAAAGCATACATAATGTCGCTAAGGGCAGCACCAAGTCCCGTCACAAAACCATACCACCGTCCTTTGTTGAGCGTACGCTGGATACACAACACCCCCACAGGGCCCATCGGAGCACTGGCAACAATGCCAACGATGAGACCCTTGACGGTCAAATCTAATATCGTAATATGTTCAAACCACATATTTGGGTGCAAAGTTCGCTTTTTTCTTTGAAAAAAAGAAAGTTTTTTGCAGAAAAGCACATCTTTTGCCTCGAAAGCACACTTTTCTTCCCGTTTTCTTCGTTGAAACGCAAACTTTCATTATCTTTGACGCTTGAAATGCGAAATAAAGCCTCATCCTACTGAATAGTCACACCTAAAACCCATAAACTCATAAACAACCAACTATGGAAAAGAAACCTTATGTTATTGGCCTCGACCTCGGAGGCACCAACTCCGTCTTCGGCATCGTTGACCAGAATGCAAACGTCGTAGCAAGCACAAGCATCAAGACCGCCGGTCATGGCGACATCAATCAGTATGTCGATGACTGCGTTGCAGCCCTTCGTCCCATCATCGAACAGGTAGGCGGCATCGAAAAGATTCACGCCATGGGCATCGGAGCCCCCAACGGCAACTACTACAGCGGCGCCATTGAATTTGCTCCCAATCTTCCCTGGAAGGGCAAGATTCCTCTCGCACAGATGTTCAGCGAACGCCTCGGCATACCAGTTCGGCTGACCAACGACGCCAACGCTGCTGCTATGGGCGAAATGCAATATGGTGCAGCCCGCGGTATGCAGAACTTCATCATGATCACCCTCGGTACGGGTGTCGGTTCGGGTATCGTTGTCAACGGACAGATGGTACTGGGATGCGACGGTATGGCCGGCGAGCTTGGTCATGTCATCGTGGAGAAGAACGGACGTCAGTGCGGCTGTGGTCGCAAGGGCTGTCTCGAAACCTACTGCTCCGCCACGGGTGTTGCCCGCACAGCACGCGAAATCATTGAGAAAACAGACAAGCCCACGCTTCTGCGCGAGATTCCTCTGGACAAGATTGAGTCCAAGGACGTTGCCATCGCTGCTGGTAAGGGCGATGAAGTAGCCAAGGAGATCTTCGAGGAAACCGGACGCATTCTCGGTGAAGCCTGCGCTAACTTTGCAGCCTTCAGTTCACCCGAAGCATTCATCTTCTTCGGCGGCTTGACCAAGGCTGGCGACCTCATCATGGATCCAATCAAGCGCGCTTACGAGGCCAGCGTCCTACGCATCTTCCAGGGCAAAGCCAAGATGCTTGTCAGCGAACTCGACGGTGCTGCCGCTGCCGTTCTTGGAGCCAGTGCACTGGGATGGGAGGTGAAGTAGAAGACCCACCCCCAACCCCTCCCTTAAGGGAGGGAGTGGTTACCATTGATCAATATAATCAATAAGACATGAATAGCGAAGACTATTTCCCAAAAGAGTCTTGTTCTTTAGTAGAAAGATTCCTCGACTACGTCTCTTACGACACACAAAGTGCAGAAGATGTGGAAGGTTGTCCAAGTACACCTAAACAACTCATCTTTGCGCGCCATTTGGCAGACTCTCTCGAAGAGATGGGACTTGAAGACGTCACCATGGACGAGCAGGGCTACATTTATGCAACCCTGCCCTCCAATGTCCCTGCTGACGTGCCCACCATTGGCTTTATCGCACACTATGACACGAGTCCAGACTGCTCCGGCGCTGACATTCATCCCCGCATCGTTGAAAAATACGATGGAAGTGATATCGTGCTTTGTGAACAGGAAGGTATTGTTTCATCGCCAAAGATGTTCCCAGAGATGCTCGACCATGTCGGTGAAGACCTCATCGTCACCGACGGCCATACGCTCCTCGGTGCCGACGACAAGGCCGGCATTGCAGAGATCGTAGAAGCTATGGCTTACCTCATGGCTCATCCCGATATCTCACACGGACGTGTCCGCATCGCATTCAATCCCGATGAGGAGATTGGTGCAGGTGCGCATCTGTTTGATGTCGAGAAGTTTGGTGCAGAATGGGCTTACACGATGGACGGCTCGGAGGTCGGCGAACTCGAATATGAGAATTTCAACGCCGCCAGCGCTACAATACGCATCAAGGGCTTGAACGTCCATCCAGGCTACGCTAAGGACAAGATGCGCAATGCGGCTCTCATTGCCGGTGACTTCATCAAGGCCATGCCTGCCGATGAAGTGCCTTCACGCACAGAAGGCTATGAAGGCTTCTACCACCTTACGGGCATCAAAGCCACCGTCGAGGAAGCTACGCTCAGCTACATTATTCGTGACCACGACCGCCAGCACTTCGAACAACGCAAGGATTTCGTCTCCGACCTCGCCGCAGTCTTCGAGGAACGTTACGGTGAAGGCATCGTCACCGCCGACATCCGCGACCAGTACTATAATATGCGTCAACAACTCGAAGGCAAGGAGCACATCATTAACATCGCTCGTCGCGCTATGGAGGAGGCTGGCATCACTTGTGTGGTGAAGGCTATCCGTGGCGGCACCGATGGTGCCCAGCTATCGTTCAAGGGCCTCCCCTGCCCCAACATCTTCGCCGGCGGCCTCAACTTCCACGGTCGTCACGAATTTGTACCCATTCAGTCGATGGAGAAAGCGATGCAAACAGTTGTCAACATCTGCCGCATCGTCGCTGAATAAAACAAGTAATAAAACAAAGAAAAGAGGTTGTGTCAACATAGCGGATACAACCTCTTTTCCTTTATTTACCCTTATGACGATTGGCACGCGCTCGGCGTATATCAGCTTTCTTCTTAGCCGAAGCCGAGCCGTGAGCACCAGTGATATAGGTCTTCTTTTTGGCCTTGGTCTTCACTTTACCCGTATCATCGCGCTTAGGCCCTTTTGCAGCTCCTTTGAACGTTACACCATTAAGAATAACGTTATCGATGTCGTCGCCGCCGTATTGATTACTCATAACATTGCTATTATGTGCTGGTTTTTAATGATGGAACAATCTTACGCCAGTGAAAGTCATGGCGATACCGTACTTATCACATGTCTCTATGACATGGTCATCACGGACACTGCCGCCAGCCTGTGCCACATACTGTACTCCTGACTTGTGGGCACGCTCAATGTTGTCGCCGAAGGGGAAGAAGGCATCGGAACCGAGGC
>CAMZHV010000062.1 GCA_947307015.1 uncultured Prevotellaceae bacterium
AAACTAAAAAATTGCACTTCAATTTATATTGGCTAAAGTTTCGTGTGTCGAAAAATAATAATAACCCCTCTTCTGATGTCTGAGTCTTTCAGACTTACGTGCTGTTGTCATGGCGATGCGCCTGAAAGCAAGCTTTCGCGCACGCCCCGCCATCATCACTCGTTTCGTCCCGAAACACAGACATCAGCAGAGGCAAACGCTCGAACTTGTTCGCTTCTTCGAGTCTCTTCTATGAGACGAGTCTGAAGAACATCGCGCTTGCGCTAAAAAACAGAGCTACTGGCAATAGGACAAGCTTTTTTAAGTTTTTTTCTTTATCAAAGAACTTCCGAAAGTTAAATTTATTATTATATATAAGTATAGAATTATTATTAAGAATAAGTAGTTCTCTGTTCCCCGTCTTGTGGTGATACCCCTCGTATGGAAACTGTCATCTGTCATCTGTCATTGATATTTTCACGTTATTTTTTGCATGGGTAAGAAAATAGTTGTACTTTTGTGCCGAAATAAAGACGGGCATGAAGCGCGAAGTCTATGAAAGTCAAGCCAAATACGCCGGCGAGAAGAAACTTTGTGCCGCAAAGGATAAATAATGCATTTCTGATGTTCCCCCATCGCTCGGCGGATTCTCTTTTCAGAACCTGAAGGCTCAGCAGGGATTAGACCACAGCCATTAGCCGGCGCCTAATGCTGTGAATACCATTTACGATGCGCTGTCGTTGATGAGGTGCGTAAGGGGTTAGGCTTCGCGGAAATAAAGAAACGCATCTGATAGGGACGCGGTCAAACTTCTATTGATTAGCGATTTACTCACGGCGTGGACAAATTTGCAATTCTATTGAAAATTTGGACAAAGGTATGTACTTTTCTCGAATGGTGCAAAAAGAAGCCTCTCCGCAGGGTGGTTGCGGAGAGGCTGATGATGGATGGGTTGTTGGGATAGGGGAGGGGTTAGGCTTCGCGTTCAAGCCATGCGATGGCCTGTCCCTTGAGCACTTTCTTGCCTTGGAATGCGGTGATGTCCACGAGTTTGCCTGCCAGGCCTGCGGTGAGGGGGATGAGCTGGCCGTACTGGGTCTGGAGGTAGCAGATGGTCTCACCTTCCTTGTACTTCGTGCCAATGGCGGGTTCGGTGCAGCGCGTCACGCCGCTGTCGCCGCTGACCTCGAAGAGGACTTGGCCGTTTTCGGGAGCCGTGACGGCATCGGCCTTGGCATGCTTGAAGGCAGAGAGCTCTTCGATGGATACTTTCGGGCCTGCTGCGGACTGTGCCTTGGCAACCTTGGCTTTCTCGAGGTCGGCGAGGAAGTTCTTCTTGGCCTGACCGCTCTTGTAGTTGCGGTACTGTTCGGGGTGCATGGCCAGTTCGTAGAGCTCTTCGTCGTCCTGTCCGCGCTCCCAGCCGTTCTCCTCCATCTCCTTGATGAAGTCGGGCAGGGCGTTCTTGAGGAGCGTGTGCGGGTCGGCATCGGTGAACTCGCGTCCCTGTTTCTTGGCCAGCTCGACGAGCTCCTGGTCAATCTTGCCGGGAATCTTGCCGCTCTTGCCGAGGATCATGCCCCACATGCTGTCGTCCATCATGACGAAGCGTCCCTTGCCTTGTGCGATGGTGAGGAGGTTCATGAGGGCGATGTTCTTGACGTACTGCGAGAAGGGCGTGACCAATGGGGGATAACCGACGCGCGGCCAGACGTATGCTACCTCGTCGAAGAGCTTCACGAGGATTTCGTCGGTCGTGAGTTCGGGTTCACCCTTGGCTTTCAGCGTGCTGTTGATGACGCCGTGGATGCCAGCGAGGTCGGCCATCATGGAGCCCATCATGCCGCCGGGGAGGCCGCAGCCGAGGAGCAGCGAGGACATGTGCTTGTTGCCGGGATTGATGAAGTAGCCTAGCCAGTCGTCGATGAACTCCTGCGTGAGCGAGCGTGCCTGCATGTAAGCTTTCATGTTGATTTCCTTCACCTCGAAGCCCTCGTTCTTGAGCATGGACTGCACGGAGATGATGTCCGGGTGCACTTTGCCCCATGAGAGCGGTTCGATGGCCGTGTCGATGACGTCAGCGCCGTTGTTGCAGACCTCGAGGATGCTGGCCATGCTGAGGCCGGGGCCGCTGTGACCGTGGTACTGGATGATGACGTCGGGGTGCTTGGTCTTGATGGCCTTGGTGAGCGCACCGAGGAGGGCGGGCTGACCGATGCCGGCCATATCCTTCAAGCAGATCTCCTCGGCACCGGCTGCGATGACCTGGTCGGCAATCTCGGAGTAGTACTCAACGGTGTGGACGGGCGACGTGGTGATGCAGAGCGTGGCCTGGGGTGTCATGCCGGCAGCCTTGGCCCACTTGACGGAGGGAATAATGTTGCGGACGTCATTCAGGCCGCAGAAGATGCGTGGAATGTCGACGCCCTGGGCGTGCTTCACCTTATATTGCAGCTCGCGGACATCGTCGGGCACGGGGTACATGCGCAGGGCGTTGAGGCCGCGGTCGAGCATGTGGGTCTTGATGCCTACTTCATTGAACGGCTTGCAGAACGCGCGCACGGCAGCGTTGGGGTTCTCGCCAGCGAGCAGGTTGACTTGCTCGAAAGCACCGCCGTTGGTTTCTACGCGGTCGAAGACACCCATGTCGATGATGACGGGTGCGATGCGCTCCAGCTGGTCTTTGCGGGGCTGGAACTTGCCTGAGCTCTGCCACATATCGCGGTAGACGAGGCTGAACTGAATCTTTTTCTTCATGAGGTTATCAGGTTTATTAAGTTGTTGTTTTATTTGTTTTTGTATTATTTTGATTCGATGTTTTCTTTAGCCTTGTCGGACTTCTTGAAACCTTTGTAAACGAGGTAAGCGATGAGCCCGAGGAAGAGGACGATCATGGCGTAGCCGATCTCGTGGCTGTAGGCTGTGACCTTGTCCATGAGCTGGTCTTCAGGCACTACGCTGGCCAGCCCGTAGCCGAGGACGGCAAGGATGATGTTCCACAAACCGGCGCCGATGGTGGTGTAGAGAATGAAGTGCGAGAGGCGCATCTTGGCGAGGCCGGCGGGAATGCTGATAAGGTGACGGATGCCCGGCACGAGGCGTCCGATGAGCGTTCCGGCAGCGCCGTGATCATTGAAATAGACCTCGGTCTTGCGCACCTTCTCTTCGTTGAGCAGGCAGAGATGGCCGAAGGTGCTGTTGGCAAAAGCGTAGATGATGGGGCGTCCGAGGAAGCGGGCGGCGGTATAGTTGATGAGGGCACCGAGGTCAGCGCCGAGGGTGGCACAAAGCACCACGAAGATGACGTTCAAATCGCTGCCTTCAGCGGCGGCACGATAAGCGGCAGGCGGCACCACCAGCTCGCTCGGGATGGGGATGACCGTGCTCTCGAGCATCATCAGGAAAGTGATGGTCCAGTAGTTGAGGTGTTCAAGGCACCAAGAGATGAAGGATGACATTATTTATTAATTGAAAATGGACAATTGAAAATGGACAATGGGAAATGGACAATGGGAAATGGACAATGGGAAATGGATAATGGACAATGGATAATGGACAATGGTTAGACGAATTTCTTGCGGAACTCATTCTTGGAGGCACGGCGATGGGCTATGGCTGCCGAGAGGTTCCAGAAGGGGAGGTAAAGCTCGAAGAGGAGCATGGAGAGATAATAACGCGGCGCGCCGAGCTGACGGGCTGTTGTGTTGAAACTGACGACCTTGACCACAGCGTAGATGATGAGCAGCAGCAGCGAAACGAGGATGCTCACGGCTATGGTGCCTGCATCGATGGCGAGGCTGTCGAGCTGTTGCAACAGGATCATCGTCAAGGGGATGGCGATGGTCATGATGAGCATCAGCCAGGGCATGAGCAGACGCACATTCTGCGTGAGGCGGTACCAGCGGCGGTTGCGCTGATGGCGGCGTGTCTCGGCATAGAATACGCGCTGCTGCTTCCAAAGCCGTCGTGCGGGCATCGGGTCTTGGAGGACTGCTGCCGCGGGCATCAGCAGGAGGGCGGTGTTGTCGGGCTTGGACGTGTAGTTGACAAGCAACTCCTCGGCACCGGCTTTGAGGTTCTGATGAGCGGAGAATCCGCCTTGTTCCATGAAATAGTCCTTGCGGATAGCCATGTTGCAGCCATCAGCGCGTACGGCGCCGTGGTGGGACAGCACGAAGTTGTAGCCCACAATGTTATGCCACAGGCGGAAGAAATCTATCTTGCTGTCAAACCACGTCGTGCGATGGCGATGGTAGCGTGCGAAGCCGAGAATCATGTCCGGCTTCTTCAGGCTGGCGCCCTGCAAGCTGCGACGCGGATCGGCAATGAGCTCGCCGATGTGCCTGAGCCATTGCGAGGTGATGGGCTCGCAGTCGGGATGTGTCAGCACGACCCAGTCGTAGGCTGCGGAGCGTATGCCCAAGGTCAAGGCCAGGCGGTCGAGGCTGATGTCGCGTGCCGAGCGGGGCGTGTAGGTGTGCCGAAGGTTGGCGTACTGCAACTCCAAGCGTTCGAGCACATCCTTCGTCTCGTCGTTGGAGCCCATGTTCACCACGACGACCTCGAAGCGGTCATAGTCCTGCGCAAGGATGGCTGGCAAGTGACGCCGCAGGGCAAGTGCCTGGTTATGAGCCGTGATAATCACGGACAGCGGCGGCAACGGCGCGTCCAGCTCCCGCTTCGTCTCCTGCTTCTGCATACGACGCCCCACGCGCCCATAGTTGTAGCCGACAACCATGGCGACGAGCCAGAGGAGGAGGAACGCGATGAGAAGGAGCTTGAGCAGGAGCACAGGAGGGGGGTGTTTAGAGTTTAAAGTTTAGAGTTTAAAGTTTAGATGAGATGGGCACAGGGGAGGGGACGGCAGTTGTAACCGGAGGCCATGGTCTCGCCGTAGGCTCCAGCCGAGCGGATGGCAAGGATGTCGCCGCGGCGTGTCGTGGGCATCGCATAGTCCTTGACGAAGACATCCGACGACTCGCAGATGGGGCCGACAACGTCATATTCTACAACGGCGTTTCTGGATTCATCCGCTGCTGCGGTAGCCTCGGCCGTCAGATTCTCAATCCTGTGGAAAGCATCGTAGAGGGCGGGACGGATGATCTCTGTCATGCCAGCATCGACGATGACAAACTGTTTCTTGGTGGCGTGCTTGACATAAAGTACACGGGTGATCAGGAAGCCCATCTGTGCGACAATGGCTCTACCCAACTCGAAGTGAAGCTGCTGACCTTCACGCAGTTGAAGCAGTTTGGTGAAAGTGTTGATATAAGCATGAAAATCGGGTATGGGATGCTCGTCGGGTTGCTCGTAGTCAATGCCAAGGCCACCGCCGACGTTGATGTTCGGAGCGTATAAGCCAGCGTTGTCCAGCTCTTCTTGCAGCTCGTTGACGCGCAGGCACAGCGCCTCGAAGTCGTCCATGACGAGGAGCTGAGAGCCGATGTGGAAGTGCAGACCTTGGAAGTCGATATGAGGCATTGCAGCTGTGCTGCGGATCACCTCGACCATCTGTTCCTTGGCAATACCGAATTTGTTCTCGGCACGGCCCGTGGTGATGTTGTCGTGCGTGTGGGCACCTACGTCGGGATTGATACGGAAGCTCACGCGCGCGCGTGTATTTAATAATGTAGCAAGCTCATTGATGACGGCGAGCTCCTCGACGCTCTCTACGTTGAACATCCCAATGCCGGCTTTCAAAGCCAGCTCAATCTCCCAGTCGGCCTTACCTACACCGGCGAAGGCGATGCCTGCGGCTGGGAATCCAGCTTCGAGGGCAGCGCGGATCTCGCCGCCGCTCACACAGTCGGCTCCGAGCCCGGCACTGGCTATCTGCTTGAGCACGTCGGGGTTGGCATTGGCCTTGATGGCGTAGTGGACGTGGTAGTTGGGGTGCGCAGCCGTCTCGGCATTGATGGCGTCGAGGGTGCGTGCCAGCAGCTGCGTGTCGTAGACATAGCAGGGCGTGCGGAGGCTGTTGAGCTTGTTAATTTTGTCTGCGTACATGGCCGTCGTATTTGAAGAGCATTTGCTGTAAGGCTTGCAACGTGCGTTGCTTGTCTGCCGCAGCAACCACGAAAGAGATGTTGTGTTCCGAGCCGCCATAGCTGATCATGCGGATGGGGATATGCTTCAAGGCATCCGTGGCCAAAGTCTCGAAGCCAACGTTCTGGCTGGACAGGTCGCCGACAACGCAGATGATGCACATCCCTTCGTCGACGGTCACCGTGCCGTATTTCTTCAGTTCATCGACGATGGCGCTGAGGTGGGCGTGGCTGTCGATGGTCACGCTGACACCGACCTCCGAAGTGGCGATCATGTCGATGCTGGTCTTGTACGTCTCAAAAATCTCGAAGACTTTGCGCAGGAAGCCGTGAGCCAGCAGCATACGTGAGCTTTGGATGCCGATGCAGATAATATTGTCCTTGGCGGCCACAGCCTTGATGGTGCCGCGGTGCATCTGATTGTTGATAATCGTGCCGGGTGCCGTGGGGTCCATGGTGTTGAGCAGGCGCACGGGCACACCCGAGAACTTGGCGGGCTGTATGCAGGTGGGGTGCAGGATCTTTGCGCCGAAATAGGCGAGCTCGGCAGCTTCCTCGAAATAGAGCTGGCGCACAGGCTCGGTGCCTTCGACCACGCGCGGATCGTTGTTGTGCATACCGTCGATGTCCGTCCAGATCTGTATCTCCTCAGCTTCGAGGGCTGCACCGAGCAGGCAGGCCGTGTAGTCGGAGCCGCCACGTTGCAGGTTGTCGATCTCGCCGTAGGCGTTGCGGCAGATGAAACCCTGTGTGATGTAAATCTCATAACCCGGGTTGGCCTCAAGCTGTGCCTCGGTTTTTTCTCTGATATAGTTGAGGTCGGGCTCGGCGTTCTTGTCGGTGCGGATCATGTCGAGGGCAGAGAGGAGCACGGCGTTGACGCCCCGCTCAAGCAGGTAGTTGGTGACCATGTTGGTGGACATGATTTCGCCCTGAGCCAGCACTACCTTCTCCTCGAACGACGTGAAGTGGGATTTCGAGAAGGAGCGGAGGTAGCTGAACTCCTCGCGCAGGAATTTCTCGGTTTTCGCACGCCATTCCTCGGTAGTGAAGAGCTCTTGGATATGCTCCATGTATTTCAGCTCCAAGCGGTTGATGATGTCGTGAGCACCTTCGGGGTTCTTCTTAAAGAGGTAGTCGGAAATCTCGACGAGCGTGTTGGTGGTGCCGCTCATGGCCGAGAGCACGACAATCTTAGGCTGTCCGTCGCTGGTGATGAGGGCGGACACATCTTTCATACGTTGGGCACTGCCTACGCTCGTGCCTCCGAATTTCATTACTTTCATCTTGTCTTATGGGGTGTTTGTTTGTGAATCATTGGTGGCCGTGGCGACGGTGGCAACGGGGATGTCGTCATCGTCAGTCATTGATCCGACAGGGAAACCATCGGACATGCCGGTTGCGCCGTCGTTGAGGCGTAGAAGGCGACGGTCGCGACATTCGTAGACCGTACCGGGGAAGCGGCTGATGAGGGCGTTGTTATGCGTTGCCATGACGACGGCGGTGCCTTGGCGCGCCAGGTCGTGCAGGATCTGTACTGTCTGCACGCCCGATTCCTCGTCCTGATTGCCGGTGGCTTCGTCGGCAAGGATGAGCTTGGGGCTGTTGAGGATGGCACGGGCGATGCAGATGCGTTGCTGTTCGCCGCCCGAGAGCTCGTAAGGCATGGCTTCCAGTTTGTCGGACAGGCCGACGGCTTTCAGCACCTCGGTGATGCGGTCGGCACGTTCGGCACGGCTCCTCCATCCTGTGGCGCGCAGCACAAAGTCCAAGTTCTTGCGGACGTTGCGGTCGGAGAGCAGGCGGAAATCCTGAAAGACAATGCCCTGCTGTTTTCTCAGGGCGGGGATATGACGACGCTTGATGGTGCGCATATTCCTGCCGAGCACTTCGGCGCTGCCCGTCTCGATGTCCAACTCGCCGTAGATGGTCTTCAGCAGAGACGTTTTGCCGCTGCCAACGACACCGGTGAGGTAGACGAACTCACCTGCGTGAACTTTGAAATCCACGTTGTAGAGAACGACAGCCTCGCCGCGTTGCACGTCAACGTCCTTGTAGTTGATGATCAGTGTTTTTTCCATCCGGGCTGGTGTCTTTCTTGCAGTTCCTTAGCCATCTGTTCGATGCGCAGACCTTTGGAGGTGAGTAGCACGATGAGGTGATAGAGCATATCTGAACCCTCGTAGATCATCCGCTCGTCGGTGCCGTTGCAGGCCTCGATGACCAGCTCCAGCGCCTCCTCGCCAACCTTCTGAGCCATACGGTTGAGGCCGTCCTTGAAGAGGCTCGTGGTGTATGACCCTTCGGGCATCTCCTCGTGGCGCTTTTCGATGAAGTCCTGCAGGTCGGAGAGGAAGAGGAGGGGATTGTCGCTCCCAGCGTGGCAACCTTCGGCCGCTTTGTTTTCCTCGCCCCAGCAGGTGTCGGTGCCGGTGTGGCAGGTGGGACCGTCGGGATGAGCTTTCACGAGCAAGGTGTCGTTGTCGCAGTCCACCTTGATATCCACCAAGTGCAGGAAGTTGCCGCTCGTCTCGCCCTTCGTCCACAGGCAGTTGCGACTGCGGCTCCAGAAGGTTACCTTCTTGGTGTCGAGCGTTTTCTCCAGTGCCTCCTGGTTCATATAGCCGAGCATCAGCACATTCTTGGTGTCGGCATCTTGGATGATGGCGGGAACCAACCCGCCACATTTATCAAAATCTATTTTCATAATCTTACGTTGATTCCTTCAGATTGTAAGTATTTCTTGAGTTCGGGTATGCTGATCTCGCCGAAATGGAAGACGGAGGCGGCGAGGGCTGCATCGCTGTGCCCCAGCAGGAAAGTGTCGCGGAAATGTTCCTTGGCACCGGCTCCGCCCGAGGCGATGACGGGTATGGAGAGCGCATCGGACAGTCGGCGTAGCGCTTCGTTGGCGAAACCCGTCTTCACGCCATCGTGGTTCATGGAGGTGAAAAGTATTTCGCCTGCGCCACGTTCCTGCGCCTCATGAGCCCAGTCGAACAGCGAGCGCTCCGTGGGGATGCGGCCTCCGTTGAGGTAGCACGTCCATGCACCGCTCTCGTCCTGACGGGCGTCGATGGCTACGACGCATACCTGCGAGCCGAAATGGGCGGTTATCTCGTCAATGAGCTCGGGGCGACGCAGGGCAGCGCTGTTCACGCTCACCTTGTCGGCACCTGCGGAGAGCAGACGATCCACGTCGGCCAGCGCACCAATGCCGCCGCCAACGGTGAAGGGGATGTTCAGCTCGGCGGCCACGCGTGTCACCATCTCTGTGAAAGTCTTTCGGCCCTCGTGCGAAGCGGTGATGTCAAGAAACACCAGTTCGTCGGCGCCTTGCTCACTATAGGCTTTGCCCAGTTCCACGGGGTCGCCCGCGTGACGCAGGTTCACGAAATTTGTGCCTTTGACGGTTTGGCCGTCTTTGACATCAAGGCAGGGGATGATACGCTTGGCAAGCACGTTCAGTTTATAGTTTAATGTTTATAGTTTAATGGGGTTTCTTGCGGAAATTCTGCGATGAGCGAGGGCAAATCTATCTTGCCTTCATAGATGGCCTTGCCGAAGACGACGGCTGGGATGCCGGCGGCGGCAAGGGCGCGGATGTCATCAATGGAACTGACACCGCCCGATGCGATGAGCTGGCAGTCGGGGTGTGCTGTCATGATCTCGCGATAGAGTGGGGTTGAGGGACCTGCGAGCATACCGTCGCAGCTGATGTCGGTGCATAGCACATGGCGAATACCTTGTTGCATATAGCTGTCAAGGAAAGGCCTGAGGGATATTGAGCTCTCCTCTTTCCAGCCATTGATGCTGATGCGTCCCTCACGCACGTCGGCACCGAGGACGATATGTTCGGCACCATAGGTCTTCAGCCACGACAACACGCGTTCGGGGTCTGTGACTGCAATGCTGCCCACCGTGACCATGTGTGCCCCCGCTTCAAGGACAGCCGCGAGGTCGTCGTCGCTTTTCACGCCGCCGCCGAAGTCCACGACAAGCTGGGTCTCTGCTGTGATGCGCCGTAGCACATCGAGGTTCACGACATGCTTGGAACGGGCGCCATCGAGATCAACGACATGAAGGCGCTTGAAACCTAACATCTCCATCTCACGCGCCACCATCACGGGGTCGTGTGAATAGACCTTTTCCGTGGCGTAGTCGCCTTTGGTTAGTCGCACGCAGCGGCCTCCGATGATGTCTATGGCTGGAATGAGAAGCATTTAGGATTTGACAATTTGACGATTATACAATTTGACAATTTACAATTTGACAATTATTCGATGTGTCGATTTACGATTTATAGTTCCAAGAACTTTCGCAGTATCTCTTCGCCCACAGCGCCGCTCTTCTCGGGATGGAACTGCGTAGCGTAGAAATTGTCTTTATGCAGCGCGGCGCTGAACGGTACGATGTAGTTGGTCACCGCCGTTGTGAACTCGCACACGGGGACATAGAAGCTGTGGACGAAGTAGACGTATGCGTTGTTCTTCATGCCGCCGAACAGCTCATTGTCCATTCTTGAAGGGTCAAGCGTCCCTTCGGGCCGAGCGGTCCATTGTCCATTGTCCATTTCCAAATGTCCATTGTCCGTTTCCAAATGTCCATTGTCCGTTGTCCATTGTCCATTGTCCATTTTCAATTGGTTCCATCCCATGTGTGGCACTTTCTCCTCCTGGCGCTGCGGACGGAAGCGGAGCACATCGACAGGGAAAATACCGAGGCAGTCTGTGTTGCCCTCCTCAGAGTGACGGCACATCAGCTGTTGGCCGATGCAGATGCCGAGCACGGGCTGTGTGAGCGAGCGGATCACCTCGTCGAGGCCGTGCTCACGCAGGTAGCCCATGGCCTGGCTGGCTTCACCCTGACCGGGAAACAGCACTTTGTCTGCCGACCGCAGCTGTGCGGCATCGTCGGTCAAGATGGGCTCCACGCCGAGGCGCTTCAGGGCGTGTACGACGGAATAAATATTCCCGGCATTATATTTGACGATAGCTACTTTCATCTTTTGTTCGCCTTAATTGGGTGCAAAGGTACTAAAAAACTCGCGTGCGCGCGAACCTTTTTTCACAAAAAATCATTTTCGGGGCGAAAATAGTCACCAAGAACGACAAACAACGCGCTTTTAAAAACAAGAAGCGCACCATTTCTGATGCGCTTGCTCGTTATTTCGCTCAGACATTTTGCCTGATACGTATGTATTCCACAGGCGGACAAACCGGCTGAAGGATGAATGCAGGTGCTGAATTACAGCAGGTATTGGTCGGAGATGCTCAGGTTGTCCACGACGCGACGGATGGTCTCGGCGATGAGGTCCGCGATGGAAATCTGCTTGACCTTGGCGCAGCGGTTGCTGTAAGGGATGCTGTCGGTGAAGACCATCTCTTCGAGTTTGCTGGCCTGCACGCGCTCGCTGGCTGGTCCGCTCATGACGCAGTGGCTGGCGATGGCTCGCACCGAGCGGGCGCCGTTCTCCATCATCAGGTCTGCGGCCTTAGTGATGGTGCCTGCTGTATCTACCATATCGTCGATGAGCACCACGTTAGCATCCGTCACGTCGCCGATAATCTGCATCGAAGCGACCTCGTTGGGTTTGCGGCGCACTTTGTTGCAGAGGACAAGCGGGCATTGGAAATACTTGGAGTAGGCCGAGGCACGTTTGGAACCACCGACGTCGGGCGTCGCGATGACCAGATTATCCAAGTGGAGGCTCTCGATGTATGGCACCATGACGCTGGAGGCGTAGAGGTGGTCGACGGGAACGTTGAAGAAACCCTGCTCCTGATCGGCGTGCAGATCCATGGTGATGACACGGGTGATGCCGGCCACACTGAGCATATCGGCCACGAGTTTTGCACCGATGGCCACACGAGGCTGATCCTTACGGTCCTGCCGTGCCCAACCAAAGTAGGGGATGACGGCGTTGATGCTGCGTGCCGAGGCGCGCTTGGCGGCATCAATCATCAGCAGAAGCTCCATCAGGTTGTCGGAATTGGGGAAGGTGCTCTGCACAAGAAAAACATCACGGCCGCGGACGGTCTCGTTGTAGCAGACAGAGAACTCACCATCGGCGAAATGTGTGACGGTGCAGTTGCCCATAGGCACGTTCAGACTGAGGCAGATCTTTTCTGTCAGATAGCGGGTCGCGGTGCCGGAGAAGACGACGAAATTGTTCATGATGTGTGCGGCTTAGCCGCAGTTGAAGGATTATTGTTGAACGAATTTTTTAGTTCGAGCTCTTGTTTAATGCCGTTAGCATAAGTCGTTAGATATGAGGGTTGTTAATCCGTGTGATTTAAACCATCATTTTAGCTTAGACAAACTTCATCCGGCTGCCTTGCGCAGCTTGCGGAAGTGTGCGATGACTTCTTTGTAGTCGAGGCCAGAATGGATGTTGAAGCGCGTCCACAGGTCGCCGAGAATGACGGCACCGCCGAAGCCATAGTCGGCGAGTAGCGGCAGAGTTTCGCTGTTGATACCTCCGGCAGCCATTACCTTACGATCGATGAGGCCAGCGCGTGCCGCATCGTGCAGCTGTTGGTCGGTGTAGGCGGCGTGGCGGTCGGGATAGGTGATGCTATTGAACACGGGCGAGAGGAACACGTAGTCCATGCCCGTCTTCGTGGCGGTGAGCTGGCCGAGGTCGTGGCATGAGCAGCTGAGCTGACCACGGTAGCCAGTCGGAGGTTCGGGATTCTGTTCGCTGAGATGTATGCCTCGCAGGTTGAACTCTTCCTTGAGATAGAAATGTTCGTGTACGATAATCTGGTTATGCCATTGTTCCGGCAGCAAGGTGAGCAGGCGCTCGGAGTAGACGGGCTCGCTGTCGGGCTTGCGCAAGTGCAACAAATCCAGTCCTTCCTCGAAGAGGGCATTGATGATAGTGTCTTCTTCAACAAAGAAATCGGATGTGGAAAGAAGTATGAGTTTCATGCGCTCTGCTGATTTGCGCTGCAAAGATACGAATTTTTGATGAAACGAAAGAAGGAAAGTGCAAAGAAATCGCACTTCCCTTCAAATTAATTCATCCTGATTAATCAGGCCTCGCCTTGAGCAGTCTTGTTGCGACAGGCTTATTTCTTCTTCAGCATCAGCTCTACAGCTTTCTCCAATTGCAGGTCGCGACCGTAAAGGAGGTCGCCGGGCTGGCTGATGATAAGGTGGTCTGGTTCGAGCTGCAAGTTCTCTAAATAACGTCCCTGGCGGTCACGCATACCTACCTCAGGAATGCCGAAAACGATGTCGTCGATGGTCTCCCACCATACGGCGGTCATCGTTCCAGGCACGGGCGCACCGATGAGGGGGCCTATGCCAAGCTCCTTGTAGAGCCAGGGCGTGCCGTGGGCGTTGCTGTAGTCATCTTCGCAGATGAGCATACATGAGGGTTTCGTCCAGCGGTTGTATGGGTCGTCGCCAATATACTGTCCACGAGGAGTGTAGGTCGCTGCAGCTGTGCCTGAGAGCAGTTCGCAGACATCGTTGTGCAGCCAGCCGCCGCCGTTGTGACGGACATCGACGATGACGGCGTCACGTGTGCGGTTCTTTTCGGAGAGCAGCTTGCGGTAGAGCTCATGGAAGCTCTCGGTATTCATTTTCTCGATATGTACGTAGGCCAGCTTACCCTTAGACAGACTGTCTACGAGCTGTTCGTTGCGCTCCACCCAGCGGCGGTAGAGGGCTTCGCTGTAGCTGTTGCTGAGGCGCACGGTATAGTCCTTTACCTCGCCTTTGGCGTTCTTGACTGTCAGGCGGGTATAGCGCCCGGCCTTGCCGCCGAGCAGTGGGAAGTAGTCCTCGCCGTCCTTGATCTTCTCGCCGTCGATATGCGTGATGATGGAGCCTGCACCGATACCTTTCAGACGGGTCAGCGGCGTGCCGGGCAGCAGTTCGAGGATGCGCAGACCGTCACCCGTGTAGTCGTCGTCGAGGAAGGCACCGAGGTCAGCCGTGGCTAATGTGTTGCCAGTACCACTATTTGGACGGTAGCGGCAGCCGGTGTGCGACACGTTGAGCTCACCTAACAGTTCAGATGCCATCTCTGCGAAATCGCGTGTGTTGCCGATGTGCGGCAGGAAGCGGGCGTAGCGCTTGTGGAGCATATCCCAGTCGGCACCGTTCATACCCGGGTCGTAGAGCTTCTCGTGCGTCTGATGCCAGATATGCTCGAAGGTCTGTTCGCGCCAGCCTGCGGGGTAGTCGTTGTGGAAGCACTCGAAATCAACGTCGCTGATTCTGCCAGCGGCGATATCAAGTTTCTTGATGCGGCCGCCCTGCGTGTAGTAGGCCGTCTTGTCTTCGTCGGCAAGGTCGAAGTCGGTGAAGGCTGCGCCCTGCATTTTGATGGTGGTAGAACCCTTGTCGAGGTCGCGCTCCCAGAGAGCCATGCCGTTGGGGTAGTTGGAGGCAACGTAGTAGAGCTTTGTGCCTTCCTTGTTGATGACGGCATCGCCGATACGGCCGCTGTTGAAGGTCAGGCGCACGGTGCGGAGATCGAGGTCGCGGAGGTTCATGTCGGGATTCAGCGCCTTGATGCTGTCGGCCTCTTTCTGCTTCTTCTCTTCTTTCTCCTTTTGCTCTTTCTCCTTCTCGTCGGCCTTCTTCTTCTGCTCCTCAGTCATCTTGGCGCGCTTCTTGTCGGCCTTCTCTTTCTTTTCCTTTTCTTTCTTGTCGGCCTCTTCCTTGTCCTTCTTCTCCTTGTCCTTACGCTCCTTCTCGGCTTCGTCGAAGCGCTCGCGCTCCTCCTTGTTCATGTTGAAGCGTTCGTAGGCTTCGTCGTTGAGGAAAGTGATGTAGAGGTCGTCCTCAGCACCCCAGGAGCCGTGGCTGCGCATTCCAGCCCGGTCGCTGGTAAAGATGATGGCCTTGCCGTCGAGCACCCAGTGCGGGTTTCCTTCGGCATAGCCTGAATTGGTCAGGTTCACGAGCTTGCCCTTTCCGTCGGCAGGCACGAGCACGATATCATTTAGGTTCCAGCCGCCTGAGCCGATATACTCGGAGAGCAGGTACTTGGAATTGGGTGCCCACGAGAAGGTCTGATCGCCGTCGCGGTAAGAGTATTGGTGCTTGGCAGGCATCACGGTGGTGATGTTCTTCGTCTTTGCATCGAGGACGCAGAGCTCATGGCGGTTGCGTAGGAAGGCGATCTTCTTGCCGTCGGGGGCGTATTCGGGTTCGAAGCACGTCTGGTCTTCGGGTGTCAGACGCTCCTCGTCGGTGAGTTCCGTGGCGTAAGTGAACTGCTTCTCATCCTTGTTCTTGATGCTGACGCGGTAGAGTGCCCAGCGTCCGTTGCGCTCGCTGTCGTAGACGAGGCTGCGACCATCCTCGCTGAACGTCACATGACGCTCACGTGCGGGCGAATCGGTGATCTGCTTCGTTGTCTTGTAGTCGAGGCTGGTGACATAAACGTCGCCACCAAGTATGAAGGCAATCTCCTTGCCTTTAGGCGAATGACAGACCTGTGTGGCGCCGCTGGTGAACACAAAATGGAGGGCGTCCTTCTCGTTGGTGTCGGCAATGATGTCTATCTTCACCTTCTTGGGCTGTGCGTTGCCTTTCATCGTGTAGAGTTCACCGTCCCACGAGAAGCATAGCGTGCCGTCGTTGGAGGCGGTCAGGTAACGAACGGGCATTTCTGTGAAGTTGGTCAGACGCTTGGCTTGGGCACCATCAGTCATCACACGGCTCCACACATTCATCGTGCCGTTCTCCTCTGATATCCAATAGAG
The DNA here is from genome assembly GCA_947307015.1 of uncultured Prevotellaceae bacterium. Taxonomy (GTDB): domain Bacteria; phylum Bacteroidota; class Bacteroidia; order Bacteroidales; family Bacteroidaceae; genus Physcousia. Next base: position 15,752 of record CAMZHV010000062.1, read on the forward strand.
TGTATTCTCCTTAGCGACATAGACAGGGCAGCGGTCCTCACTCTTCGTGGTGGTCAGCTGACGGAAGGTTGCCTCTCCACTGGCTCCTCCTTTCTTGGGGAGAGAAGGTGTCATCTGCCACAGGTCGCGGGCGATGGAACTGACGTGGTGTTTGCGCATCGGGTCTTCGTAGCCCTTGACGGCATCGTAGATGAAGGTGCCTGCAGGGCCGGCCGTTATGTTGCCCACCGAAATCTCGGAGAAACGTTCAGGGCGACTTCCTGCGCGTGTGCGAACCTTATATAAATGGGTGTATGTGCCAGAAGGGAATTGGCGGTCGATGGTCGTCGGCATACCGCTGGCGTTGTACACGAGCTCGTCGTCGTTGAGGTAGAGTAGGGGAACCTCGGTGCCGGAGTTGGTGGTGAGGCGTGTGAGCTCGCCGCCCGTTGCGTTCATCTCATAGATGTCCATGCTTCCCTCACGCTCACTGGCAAAAGCAATCTTCTTGCCTGATGGACTCCACATCGGACGTCCGTCCCAGGCGGCATTGCTCGTCAGCTGCCGTGCCTGTCCGCCCGTAGCGGGGACGGTGAACAGGTCGCCCTTGTAGGCGAAGACGATGGTCTGGCCGTCAGGAGAGATGGCAGAGGCACGGAGCCAGAGAGGGGAAGACCCACCCCCCTGCCCCTCCCTTGTAGGGAGGGGAGTAGATGCTTTTGCGGATAGGGGGACAAATGTAAACAGAAATATTGAGATAAGAGAAAAGCTGGTTCTCATAGTGTGTTCTATTTTTGTTAGGTAATTACTCCCATCCCTACAAGGGAGGGGCAGGTGGGTGGGTCCTTTAATACACAAACAACTCTTCCAAGCTGACCAGCAT
>CAMZHV010000063.1 GCA_947307015.1 uncultured Prevotellaceae bacterium
GACTCGACGTGAATCACAGCCTTGCGGTTGGGGATGTCGAAGTCGGTGGCATAGATGTATGTACCTGTTGTTCCCAAGTCGGAGTATAGCGGCAACGTCTGGTAGATTTTACCCGTAATGTGCAACCATACGTTCTTCGGGATACCGCCGTAGTTAGCGTTGAAGTTCTTGTCGTTCCACTGGTAGCGGCTGTTGTGGCGGCGCGAACGGTAGTTCCAGCTGTTGTCACAGCGTACGGCCAACACGTTTTCACCGTCCTTGATGTACGGTGTCAGGTCGAAGCCGCACGCCATCACGCCGTTCTCACTCATCCCCAGATGATGGCCGTTCAAGTAGAAGTCAGCTCCCTGACGAACGCCCTCGAATTCGATGAAGTATTTAAGCCTCTCCCCCGCCCCCTTCCCCGTGAGGGAGGGGAGATGTTTTTTGAAGGTCTTACGGTACCAAACGATGGTGTCAGCCAGATCCACAATATCCTTGCGGAATGCCTCGTCGCCATTAAAGGCATAAGGAAGCGTTACCGGTTTCCAAGCGCTATCATCGAATTCAGGCGTTGAGGCCTCAGCCACATCGCCAAGACACAACCTCCAGTCGGCATTGAAATTAATCTTCTGTCGCTCCAAGGCTTGTACGCTCGCAACAAGCAACATCAGGATGCCGCATAGGATACTCCGTTTCATACCTTATTTAATAAATATTTTCTTTCCATCCTTGATATACACTCCGCGCTGTGGCGTCAGCACACGAACCCCACTGAGAGAGTATAAACTCCCCTCGCCATTAAAGTTCCCCTCGCCCTTTGGAGAGGGGTTAGGGGTGAGGCTACTGATTCCCGTCGCAACCCCTTTATTCTGTACCTTCTCAGCCTCCGCCCACGCCTCGTCATCGCTCTTCAAGTCGCTGCCTATATAGTAGCCTGTGTTGGTGGGCTGGTTGTAGCCGATGTTCTCGTTGAGGCAACTCATCCAATAGCAGTGGTCGGTCATGAGCCAGGGGAATTTATGGGTAGTGGGGTACCAAGTAGAGAATATCTTAATGTCCGCCAGCCTTGTTGCATCAGGCAAGATAATCTCCTCGCGCCAGTCGCCTACGAGGTCGCCATACCAGCAGGGATTAGACTTCGTGCCGTTGATGAAGGTCTCGCTGTAACGGTACATCGTAAACGTGCGACCGTACTTAGGACTCTGGATGATGTTATCCTCGATGAGTTGGCGCGACAGGTTTCCGTCGAACCATACAGCCATGCCACAACCGCCTTTCTGTCCTTTGGTGTTGATAGAGGTCTCGGTGCCGTCCTGCTGGATGTAGTTGCCCTGGTAGTAGAAAAACTCACAGCCTGGATATTCGGGGAAGAAGTCGCCGACGAGGCAGCGGCCCATATCGTTGTCGCTGCTTCCGTCTTTTTTCCAGATGACAGAGCCGTCGCGGGCGTCGTGCAGCGCCACCATCGTCTTGCCCGTCTCTAAGCAGTGGAACATCTGCAAGCCTTCGCGCTCGGGCAGGAACTTACCCACGTGGTTGGCATCGCCATGACCAAGACGGGTGTTCCAGAGACCGATGCCATCGTCATCCACAGCCATTGAACCGTACATCACTTCGTCCAGCCCGTCGCCATCGAGGTCAGCTACATTCAGAGAGTGATTGCCCTGTGCTGCATAGGTGCTATGCTTCTTGCCGTCCTTGCCCGTGCCTTTGTCGTTGGTATCGAAACGCCAGCGCTTTGTCAGCCGTCCGTCGTACCAGTCCCATGCCTCAATAACGCTGTGAGCATAGACACCGCGACCAAGGACAACGGAGGGCAATCCCGTCTCGTCGAAGCAGCCCACACCAATGCGGAATGAGCAAGCGCGTTTCCAATAGTCATCACCCCATGAACTGCTGGTCTCGCGGTTGATGAAGTTACCACGAGCCAGTTCGCGCCCTGTCTTACCGTCTATAATGCTGATGAACTCAGGGCCCGCCGAATTGTAGTGATCGACCCATCCGGGGCTGCTACTATTGAGGTTGCCCCATGTGCGATAGTCTATCTTGCCATCACCATTGGTATCGGGGATCTGCTGTCCGTCGCCAAAGACCGTACCCTCGCAGGTGCGGATAGCCATCTCTGCACAGCCATCACCATCAAAATCTGCCACAGCAAAGCTCGATGAGTTACCCAGTATGATACCAGGCCCGCCTTTGACGCGCCACATCAGCGTGCCGTCCAGCTTATAGGCATCCCAGATGACCGCCCAGAGGCAGTCCTGCTGTGAGTAGCTGGCGCCGGAGCCGTCGCTGACGATGTTGCCACTCTCGTCCTTCACGCTCTGCAGGCGCTTCACCACAATCTCAAACTCGCCGTCGCCGTCCAAGTCACCTACGCTCACATCGTTGGCAGTATATACTATTTTATTGGTATTCTCATAGACATCTTTTGTATCGGCCAGCGGGATGCTGATGTAGGGCAGACCGCCACTCACCTGCGCTTTCGTGAGCGTGAACTCAGAGAGCGTCTCCGTGCTGCCCGTGTAGGTCAAGCGGTAGTGATTGTCGGCAGTCTTACTGGCCGTGCCGTCCTGATAGCAAGTACGGTTCTTGATGTTTGTGGCAATCTTCCTCTCCGTTCCCGTTCCGATTTTACGGTAGAGGTCGAAGCCCGTGGTAGCATCATCGCCTGGCAACATACGCCACGAAATGAGCACCTTGCCTGTGTGCTGTTTGTAGTCACCAAGCGACGCATTGTCTGCTCCGTTGATACTGGCCCACAGGGCACGGTCGCTTAAATTGTTTGTTTGTGCCAATCCTGCGTACCACGAAAGCAGTGCAATAAGAATTGTTAGTTTCAGTCGTTTCATTTGATATTTTGATAACTATACTATCATTCGCTATAATTATGGTCAATCAGAATCGTTACATCCTCACCTGGCACGAGCGCCTTGATCTCGTCGGTCAGCTGTGAGGCGAGGGCTGCTTCGTCACGGACGGAGATATCTGGGACGACATCGACGGAGAGACGATGTTCTTCCTCAAAGTTGTAAAAGCCGTGAACCTGCACGATTTCCTTGTGCTTGGACAACGCCTGCATCACTATGCTCTGGAGTTCTGCCCGGCGGTTGTGGCCTGTGGCGACAGCATATATGCCAATGGTCATAATGACGCCGTGGCTGGCGTAGAGATGTTCTGAGATACGGCGCGTCAAGCCGTGGATGTCGTGAGCATTCATCGTGTCATCAACATTGATGTGCAGCGAACCGATCATCACGTTGGGGCCATAGTTGTGCAGGATGATGTCATAGACACCCTGCACGCCATCAAAAGCCATCACCTCCTGTTTGATGTCGCGTACCAGCTCCGGCGAGAACCGTGTTCCCAACAACTCATTGACGGGCGAGACCAGCATCTCGAAACCGGCCTTGATGATGACGGCGGAAATCAAGGCACTCAGGATGCCATCGAGCGACACATTCCACAGCAGCATAATGCCTGCAGAGAACAGCGTCGCCAGCGTGATGAGGGCATCGAAGAGGGCATCGGAGCCGGAGGCAATCAGCGCATCGCTTTTTAGCTGCTCGCCCTGCCGCTTTACGAACAGTCCCAGCACCAGCTTCACCATGATCGCCACCACGATAACCACGAGCGTCACGGTGGTATATTCCGGCTCCGTGGGCTCAATCATCTTCCTGACGGATTCAATCATCGAAGTGACACCCGCCGACAGGACGATGACAGCGATCATGATGGCGCTGAAATACTCGATACGCCCGTGCCCGAAGGGATGCTCACGGTCAGCAGGTCGCTCCGAGAGTTTCGTGCCGATGATGGTGATAACGCTCGACAGCGCATCGCTCAGGTTGTTTACCGCATCCATCACGATGGCCACCGAGTTGGCCAATACGCCCACGCCGGCCTTGAAAGCAGCCAGCAGTACATTGGCGGCGATGCCGATGATGCTGGCACGGATTATTTTCTGTGAACGTGTCATAACGAATCGTTCTTAACGCTATTGCGCTGGCAAAGATACAAATATTCCTCCATACCACTTGCGATACGGAGGATTTTTTGTGATTATTTAGGAGAATCGTCTCTTCATTTCATTATGCGCATTAGGAACTCTCGCATCAACTTGGCAATCTCCGTATAATGGCTTTCAAGGGTGTAGATGTGCTTTGGGGGGCGGATGCCCAGAAATACCTCTGCGACATTATTGTGGAGAATATGAAAAAGCAGGACGTTCCCTATCTTGAAATCAGGAACGGAAGCAGTTATGGTAGGCCCTGGACACAGATAGACATTGGCCCAACGGGGATTGTCCGTGGCTGGGCCCATAAGTCCTGTTGGATTACAATATTCTCAATTCTCACAAATAAAATCTCAAAAGTTTGCAAATAAATTCTCAATTCTATGGAGAAGTTGATGAAGTAGGGAAGGTGAAATGCAACTATATATGTGTAGACTGTTTGACCCGGGTCAAACAGTCTACACGCTTATATGTTCTCGCCAGCACAGCTGGTTATATAAGCTCTGATTATATAAGCCAATACAATTCGTCGTGTGAAACGATAAACATGAGAGAGCGCAGTGAGCAGTTGATTTTATAAGAATCATTTATTATGGCGTCACATCGTCACAATTTGTTCTTATCGGTTGATTATCTGTGCACTAACGTGTGACGCATGATGTGACGATGTGACGGACAGGATAACTTTTGTGAAAAAATTGCAGTAAAAAAGGCGTTTGTTAGAGATTTTTTTGTACTTTTGCGCGTAATTCGGACGAAATCAACCTTATGGACGAGAAAAACGTGATGCAGGATGGCATCACTCACCACCTGAACCGTATGTACCAGGACTGGTTCCTGGATTATGCCTCATACGTCATCCTCGAGCGTGCCGTGCCGCACATCGGAGATGGCTTCAAGCCCGTGCAGCGCCGCATTCTCCACTCGATGAAGCGGATGGACGACGGGCGTTTCAACAAGGTAGCGAACATCGTGGGCCACACGATGCAGTTCCACCCGCACGGTGACGCCTCCATCAAGGACGCTCTCGTGCAGCTGGGACAGAAGGAACTGCTCATCGACTGCCAAGGCAACTGGGGCAACATCCTCACGGGCGACGATGCAGCGGCTGGACGTTACATCGAGGCGCGCCTCTCGAAGTTCGCCTTGGATGTCGTCTTCAACCCCAAGACGACGGAGTGGAAGCTTTCGTACGACGGCCGCAACAAGGAACCCATCACGTTGCCCGTGAAGTTCCCGCTGCTGCTGGCACAGGGTGCTGAGGGCATCGCCGTAGGCTTGTCATCGAAGATCCTGCCGCACAACTTGAACGAGCTTTGCGAAGCCGCCATCGCCTATCTCCACGACGAACCTTTCCAGCTCTATCCCGACTTCCCCACAGGCGGAAGCATTGACGTGTCGAAATACAACGACGGCCAGCGCGGCGGTGTGGTTCGTGTGCGTGCCAAGATAGAAAAACGCGACCAGAAAACCCTCGCCATCACGGAACTTCCCTTCGGCAAGACGACGGGTTCGCCCCAGAAGCCCAGCCAGTTCATCGACTCCATCCTGAAAGCCGCCGAGAAAGGTAAAATCAAGGTGCGCAAGGTAGAGGATATGACCGCCGCAGGCGTGGAAATACTCATCCATTTGCAGCCAGGCGCCAGCTCTGACAAGACCATCGACGCGCTCTATGCCTGCACCGACTGCGAGGTTTCCATCTCGCCCAACTGCTGCGTCATCGATGAGAACAAGCCCTGCTTCCTTACCGTCAGCGAAGTGTTGCGACGTTCCGTTGACAACACCAAGGAGCTGCTGCGCAAGGAATTGCTCATTCGTCGCGGCGAGCTGATGGAAGCCCTCCATTTCGCCTCCCTGGAGCGCATCTTCATCGAGGAGCGCATCTATAAGGGCAAGCCCTTCGAGAACGCCAACAGCACCGATGAACTCTGCGAATATATCGATGAGCGCCTGACACCTTTCTATCCGCAGTTCGTGCGCGAGGTGACCAAGGATGACATACTGAAGCTCCTCGAAATCAAGATGCAGCGCATCGCCAAGTTCAACAAGGACAAGGCCGACGAGGCCATCGCACGCATGAAGGAAGAGGTGGCGGAGATTGACCGCGACCTGGCCAACATGATCGAGGTGACGGCCAACTGGTTCCGCTTCATCCAAGACAAATACGGCAAGGACCATCCGCGCCTCACCGAGATACGCAACTTCGACAGCATCGAGGCATCCAAGGTCGTGGAAGCCAACCAGAAGCTCTACATCAACCGCGACGAGGGCTTCATCGGAACGGGCTTGAAGAAGGACGAATTCGTCTGCAACTGCTCCGACCTCGACGACGTCATCATCTTCTACAAGGACGGCACATACAAGGTCATCCGCATCGGCGAAAAGGTGTTCGTGGGTGAGACAGAACGCTCGAAGACCGAGAAGCGCAAGTGCCAGATCATCCACGTAGCCATCTTCAAGAAGAACGATACGCGAACGATTTATAATGTCGTCTATCGCGACGGCCGCGACGGTGCTTACTTCATCAAGCGCTTCAATGTCACCGCGATAACCCGTGACCGCGAGTACGACCTCACGCGTGGCAACGCTGGCAGTCGCGTAGCTTATTTCACCGCCAACCCCAACGGCGAGGCTGAGGTCATCAAGGTGAGCTTGAAGCCCAACCCGAAGCTCAAGCGCGCCTTCTTCGACAAGGATTTCAGCGAGATCATGATCAAGGGCCGTGCCTCGATGGGCAACCTGCTGACGAAGCTCGACGTGGAGCGCATCGGCCTCAAGAGCCACGGCAGCTCAACGCTCGGCGGGCGAAAGGTGTGGTTCGACCACGACGTGAAGCGCCTCAACTACGACGAGCACGGGCAGTACCTCGGCGAGTTCCATTCCAACGATCAGATCCTCGTCGTCCTCGACAACGGCGAGTTCTACGTCACCAATTTCGACCTTAACAACCACTACGAGGCCAACATCCTGCGTATCGAGAAGTACGACGCGCAGAAGGTGTGGACGGCTGCCCTCTTCGATGCCGAACAGGGCTATCCTTACCTCAAGCGCTTCACCCTCGAAGCTATTGCGCGCCACCAGAACTTCCTCGGCGAGAACCCCGACAGCCGTCTGCTGCTGCTCACGGACACACCCCAGCCCCAGCTCCTCGTCACCTACGCCGCTCCCGACGACTACCGCGAACCGATGGAGATTGATGCCGAGCAGTTCATCGGACAGAAGAGCTTCAAGGCTAAGGGAAAGCGCATCACCACGCTCAACGTGGAGAAGATTGAAGAACAAAGCCTCACCCCCGACCCCTCTCCCGTGGGCGAGGGGAGCTTTGAGGATGGAGTTGATGCCGCTGAGGATTCAGAAGGATTAGAAGTATCAGAAGAGACGGCAGAAGCGACCGAAACAGTTGAGACAACAGAAACAGCAGAAACGGAAAAATCAGCAGCAGAAGCGGATCGCGTGGAAGATGTAACCAATGCTGAGGAACCCGAAGAAGATCATTCTGATAAAACAGAAGAGCCTGCACCTTCCCAAGTAGAGAAGGAGCGGGACGAGGGGCTTTCGCCTGCTCGTCCTGGCTCTGTCGACCCGCTCACAGGTCAGTTTAACCTTTTTGATGACTGAGAATAATTAACGCTTAACGTTCGACGCTCCACTTTGAAGAATTTTTCATTATACCTTATTATAATAATAGTAGCTATACTGCTACAAATCCCTTCTCATGTTGCTGCTCAGGAGGCCAATACGCTGATGCAACTGCCTGCCAACGATGTGAAGGTTGCACAGCAAGGCCGACCCACCGTTCATGCCACGCTCATTGGCATAGGTGGTGTGCATCTGCTCGACACTTATCTCTCGCCGCTCGAATACCATGGCCCGCAGCTCCAGTTCATGCACGAGACACTACGACGCACACGCATGGCTGACGGCCGTATCAGCGTGCAGACGCTCTGGCATTGCAATTTAGCTTATGCCAAGAGCCTTGCCGAGAACGGGCGTACGCTCGGCGGTGACATCAGCTTCGATGCGGCGTGGCACTACCGGTTGGTAGACACGGGAACGGAGAACACCAAGAGCCACTTCCGCCTGCTTCTCGGCCCACAGATAGGAGCCACAGGCGGCGCACTCTACAATATGCGCAATGGCAACAATCCTGTGCAGGCACTCGCCTCCGTGCGTCTCTCTGCTTCTGCGGCTGCCATCTATGGTTTCCGCCTGTGGCGTCAGCCCTTCACCGCCCGCTATCAGCTTGACCTCCCTCTCATTGGTGCCAAATTCAGCCCCAACTACGGCCAGAGCTACTATGAGATATTCTCGCTTGGCTACTACGATCACAACGTCTGCGTGACCCACCCCTTCAACGCCTTCAGCTCGCGTCACCAGGTGACCCTCGATGTGCCGCTGCCTCTCACCACCCTTCGTTTCGGCTACCTCTGCGACCTGCGTCAAAGCCACGTCAACGAGCTCAAGTACCACAGCTACAGCCACGCCTTCATGGTCGGCATAGTCCGTTATCTCACCATTCATAAGGTGAAAAAGTGAAAAGTGAAGAATGAAGAAGTTTTCATCATACATTATCCATTATTCATTATCTATTGCAGCCGCCTTGCTGCTGCTCAGCTCCTGTGTCCGCGAAGATCAGTTCGCCGACACGCCGCAGGGTAACCTCGATGCTCTCTGGACCCTCATCGACGAGCACTACTGTTTTCTCGATTACAAGCAGCAATCCATTGGCCTCCATTGGGATAATGTCCACACCCGCTACAGTCAGCGTCTGCACGGCGACATGAAAACCATGCAGCTCTTCGAGGTCCTCGCGGATATGCTCAGCGAGTTGCGCGACGGACATGTCAACCTCTACGCGGCTCACGACATTGCACGCAATTGGTCGTGGTACGAAGACTATCCCGCCAATTTCTCGCAGGAGCTGCAGGACGCTTATCTCGGCACCGACTACAAGATCGCTTCGAGCCTCTCTTACCGCATCCTCGACGATAATATCGGTTATGTTGTCTGCTCCAGCTTCTCCTCGGGCATGGGCGATGGCAACCTCGACGAATTATTCCATTCCCTGCGCACCTGCAATGGGCTCATCCTTGACGTGCGTGACAACAGCGGTGGCAACCTCACATACGCCGAACGCCTGGCACGCCGTTTCACTAACGAGCGCCGCCTCGTGGGTTACATCAGCCACAAGGTCGGCAAGGGGCACAGCGATTTCTCTACACCCGAAGCACAGTACCTTGAGCCTGCCGATGGCGTGCGCTGGCAGAAACGCGCTATAGTCCTCACCAACCGCCGTTGCTACAGCGCCACCAACACCTTCATCCGCGACGTCAGCCAGTGTCCCCTCGTCACCATCCTCGGCGACCAAACAGGCGGCGGCTCTGGTCTCCCCTTTTCTGCGGAACTTCCCAACGGTTGGGCTGTCCGCTTCTCTGCCTGTCCGATGTATGATGCAGACATGAACCACATCGAGTTCGGCATAGCACCCGACACACTAGTCAGCCTCAGCGAGGCCGACAAGGCACGTGGCATTGACACCCTCATCGAGACAGCCCGCGCGCTCCTCAACACACATTGAACACTTCTGTAAATGAATAATGGTCGCCCACATGGGCAACCATCTTTTCTTTGTGTCGACACTTGGACTCGAACCAAGGACCCCCACCATGTCAAGGTGATACTCTAACCAGCTGAGCTATGCCGACCCGTTTAAATGTCTCACTACGAATGCTTTGGCTTCGTACGCCTGATAGGACTCGAACCTACACGCCTCGCGGCACCAGATCCTAAGTCTGGCGTGTCTACCAATTCCACCACAAGCGCATTCTTGGTTAAGACGGCGCAAAGGTAATGCTTTTCTCTGAATTGACAATGAAAAACACGAAAAATCTTCAAAAAAACTTTTTTTTGCGTGCGCACGTAACGCGAACCTATAGAGTTAAGATGAATTCCATTAAGGGCACTAAACAATTGGGTGGAGTGATTCGTGTTTTGTGTCGTGAACAGATTTATGCAATTATTGTAGTACACGATGAACATTTTGGCTTATCTTTGCGCCAACGGCTACATTGCTTCAGCAGACGAGGAATATGTTTTGGGCAACAAAATACCCATTTGGCTCTTTGGCTTCCTCTATTGAGGCTCATTATTATCGTCGTCCCACCAATGGGACACGGCGATACATATAGACGTTTTGGGCGATACATATATACGTTTTGGCTTGCACATATAGGCGTGTGGGACTGCACGTCTATACGTATGGAGCGCACCAAGTATGGGGATAAGCATCGGAACAAGCAGTTCGCGCATGTCTCGCGAGGCCTGAGAGAGGAGTAATTTCGCGATTTCCGTACCTTTTGCAGGTCAGGGCATCGGCGGAGCGGTGTGGTCAAAGTGTTGTATGTCATTGCTTTTTAGAGAATTAGATGATCACTTCTTGTTGTTTCTTAGGTTCTGCAGTCTCAGTCTCAGAGTCTCAGTTAGTTTTCAAGGCACCCCCTCACTTCTTTCCTATATGCGTATATGTCTAATTATTAATTAGTTATAAGTATAATAGAAGAAGGGTTAGAGTTAAATAGTGACATTTATTCTAACTGAGACTGAGATTTGAGACTATTTCCGTCGCTTAAGCCTTCCTCTACAAGGCATATGAGTGTCTGGCGCAATTCAACATACACGCCGATGGCATAGCCGTCCACCTTGCAATCCGCACCCGTCTTCTTACAGCAGATATAAAGGCATACTTTGAGACCAATGGTGATGCTGTGGAAGTTGTAAAGCCTTACTCTCTGCACTCAGCGGCGTAGCCAAACATTTCTGTTTGACGTTGCAAGTAAGCACTTTTTTCGCTTCCCTCCAAATTTTTCTCCTCTTTTTTCTTTAATAAACGAATTTATCACTATCTTTGCCCTCGAAAGGGCGAGAAAACGGCTTTGAGTGAGCTGAAAAGAAGCCTCAACGGAGGTGCCCGATCGAATCTTATATGCCATTATTTTCAATTATATGCCTATAGATAAAGTTGCATACTGATTAGATATCGCAGCGTATGACCTCAAAACGGCAGAGGCCATGCATACGATCGGTCGATGGCTATACGTAGCTTTCATGTGTCATCAAGTCATTGAGAAAACCCTGAAAGCATATTGGTGTGGGACACAGGAAGATGATCCCCCATACACGCACAATCATAAGCGCCTTGCAACCGAATGTGGCCTATACGAAAGCATGACCGTTGAACAGCGCGAACTGATTGAAACGATTGCCAATTACAATATCGAAGCTCGCTATCCGGAAGATAAGGACGCGCTGTCGCGAACGCTTACGCCAGAAGCATGCAGGAACCTAATCGACGAAACTAAACGACTGCAAGAATGGATAAAAGACAAGCTCTAAGTCAAGATGAGGCATTAGCTTTAGTCCGACAATATAAACAGGTCATCCGACACTTGTTCGAACAGGAGCCTAAGATAATGATGTTCGGGTCGTATTCCAAGGGATATGCTAATCCGGACAGCGATATTGATGTGGCCGTCATCGTGCCCACTTACGGCGACCGAAAGTTAGAAATCTCGAAGCAGCTCTGGCATAATGTTGATCAGGTCAGCTTCCTCATCGAACCCGTCCTAATGGCCGACGACCGCTGGTCGCCGCTGTATGACGATGTCATGCGGACGGGAATAGCGGTATAACCATTATCCAGGCCCAACGGTCATAAGAAGGAGTCCTCCGAAGAGAACTCCAAATCTGTTATCGGAAAAGTCTGCAAAATCACCGCTCGGCCTTGCCGCTTCGCTTGTCGAAGAACTTTTGAACACTGCTAAACCAGCTAAAAAGCAATAGAAACAGGTCGCATGATGCGACAAGAAGCTAGACAGAACTCAAAGCAATTACAGTTGAAAAAATTAAACGACAATCCCTATTATACTCGACAATAAGCTTTTCACGCTGTTTATCTATATTATTTGCCCAAAAAACCTATACAATTTGTTTGCAGCATCGTGAATCGTCAATTGCAGCATCACGAATCGTCAATTGCAGCATCGCGATGCTGCAAACAAAACACCTATGTTCTCTTCCATGTCCTTTGGGGCGCACACGCTCGAACGGCCAGTCGTATTCGCTGATACAACTGGCCGTTCAAAGGATTTTAATGGAAGTGACTATTGTTTCCTCTGAGGCTTAACGGAAGCTATCGGTAAGGAGCTTGATCTCGATGGTGGGAGCAATGCGCTCATAGAGAATGTTGTAGACAGCATCAAGGATGGGCATGTTGACGTGCAGCTGACGGTTAATCTCCTTCATGCACTTGGTGCCGAAATAACCCTCGGCAATCATCTCCATCTCGATCTGCGCGCTCTTGACGCTGTAGCCCTGACCGATCATCTGCCCAAAGACGCGATTGCGGGAGAACTGGCTGTAACCCGTGACGATGAGGTCGCCCATGTAGCAACTCTCGAAGATGGAGCGCTGGATGGGGTGTACGGTGGCCAGGAAACGGTTCATCTCTTGCAGGGCGTTGGACATGAGAACGGCTTGGAAGTTGTCGCCGTACTTGAGGCCTTTGCAGATGCCGGCGGCGATGGCGTAGACGTTCTTGAGAACGGAAGCGTACTCGATGCCTATGACATCGCGCGAGGTCTTGGTCTTCACGTAGTTGGAAGCCATCATGTCAGCGAAGTTTTGTGCTTTCTCTTCATCGGAACAACCCACGGTAAGGTATGTCAGACGACCTAAAGCCACCTCCTCGGCATGGGAAGGACCAGCGATGACGGCAAGGTTCTCGTCGGGCACGTTGTAGATCTGATGAAAGAACTCGGAAACGCAGAGGTTCTCGTCGGGCACGATACCCTTGATGGCGGTGACGTTGAATTTGTCGCGCAGACGCACCTTGAGCTTTTTCAGGTGTCCTTTCAGATAAGGCGAAGGCGTCACCCAGATAAGTGTATCGGCGTGTTCCACCACTTCATTGATATCCGATGAGAAATGGATGCGGCTGACGTCGAAATGTACGCTGGTGAGGTATGCAGGATTATGGCTCAGGCGCTTAAAGTCCTCTATGCGGTCATCGCGGCGCAAGTACCACCAGATGCTGTCGTTCTTCTCCAGCATCATCTTGGCGATGGCAGTAGCCCACGAGCCGCCACCCATCACGGCGATGGTAGACCCACCCCCCTGCCCCTCCCTTGTAGGGAGGGGAGTAGAATCTTTCGCCTGTTTGTTACCAAAACCAAACATACTCATTTTATATAATTTGCTCCAGCTCTGCTACACTCGGCTTTTCGATATCCAATTTGTACTTCTTGATGACTTCGCCGATTTGCTGCTGCACCTTCTGTGCCTTCTGGCCTTGGAGGTCGCTGACGAGGTTGTAGCCGCACTTGTAGAGGATGGGAACGATTTCCTCCTTGAAACCGAGGGCCACAAAAGCTTCTGGCTTGTCCTTGGGGATACGCTTCTCGGGCTTCATCTGCGGGAAGAGCATAATCTCGCCGATGGCGAACTTACCTGTGAGCAGCATCACCAGACGATCGATGCCGATGCCGATGCCGAACGTGGGAGGCATACCGTATTGCAGGGCACGCAGGAAGTCCTGGTCGATGATCATAGCTTCATCGTCGCCCTTAGCAGCCAGTCGCATCTGCTCCTTGAAACGTTCTTCCTGGTCGATGGGGTCATTGAGCTCGGAATAGGCATTAGCCAGCTCCTTGCCGTTCACCATCAGCTCAAAACGCTCAGTGAGACCGGGCTTCGAACGGTGCATCTTCGTCAACGGCGACATCTCCACGGGGTATTCCGTAATGAAGGTCGGCTGTATGAAAGTGCCCTCACAGAACTCGCCGAACAGCTCGTCGATGAGTTTACCCTTGCCCATAGTCTCGTCCACATCCATACCTTTCTCCTTGCAAAACGCGCGGATTTCCTCTTCGCTCTTGCCATTGCAGTCGAAACCTGTCTTTTCCTGAATGGCTTCGAGAATGGGTAGACGGCGGTAGGGCGCCTTGAACGAGATGACGTTGCCGTCAATCTCCACTTCGGGCTTGCCGTTGACAGCCGTGCAAATCTCCTCTAACATCTTTTCTGTGAAGCCCATACCCCAGTTCAAGTCCTTGTATGAGACATACAGCTCCATACACGTAAACTCTGGGTTGTGCGTCTTGTCCATGCCCTCGTTGCGGAAGTTCTTGCCCATCTCATAGACGCCCTCGAAGCCGCCAACAATGAGGCGTTTCAGGTACAGTTCCGTGGCAATGCGCATATACATGTCCTGATTCAGCGCATTGAAATGCGTCATGAACGGACGAGCTGTAGCACCACCGGGGATGTTCTGTAGAATAGGCGTATCAACCTCGGTATATCCTGCCTCGTCGAGGATGCGGCGCATGGTGCGGATGATGGCAGCACGCTTCAGGAAGGTTTCCTTCACACCGGCATTGACGATCAAATCTACATAACGCTGACGATAGCGCAGTTCGGGGTCGTCGAACGAATCGTAGACATTACCGTCGGCATCCGTCTTCACCACAGGCAGTGGCTTCAGGCTCTTGCTCAGCAGCTTCATCTCCATCACGTGAACGCTGATCTCACCCGTCTTCGTGCGGAAGACATAACCCTTCACGCCGATGAAGTCACCTAAATCAAGCAACTTCTTAAAAGCTTGATAAGAAAGAGCAGACCCACCCCCTGCCCTCCCTGTGAGGGAGGGAGCGATCACCTGTGACTCTTGTATTGCGGATGCCTGCTCAGAACATTCTACTCCCTCCCTTGCAGGGAGGGCGGGGGGTGGGTCTAATACATCGCGCTGCACATACACCTGAATGCGCCCCTTGGAGTCCTGCAACTCAGCAAAGGCCGCCTTGCCCATGATGCGTTTGCCCATAATACGTCCGGCGATGCTCACGACGGGGCTG
This sequence comes from uncultured Prevotellaceae bacterium, assembly GCA_947307015.1. Lineage (GTDB taxonomy): Bacteria > Bacteroidota > Bacteroidia > Bacteroidales > Bacteroidaceae > Physcousia. The sequence continues at coordinate 14,905 of CAMZHV010000063.1, forward strand.
TTCTCTGGCGTTGCAGTCTCACGCACATCATTGCCTTCTTCATCTTTACCGATGACTGGCAGATCCACAAAGTTCTTCACGATGTCCGTGCTCCAAGCAGTTACGGGAAACTCGGCTGCAGGATAAGGCTCGATGCCCATATCGCGCAGCGCTTGCATATTCTGACGACGAACAATCTCCTGTTCGCTCAACTCAAGTACTTTTAAATCCATTATTCTCTACGCGTAAATATTGATTGCGGCGCAAAGGTACAACAAAAATCCGATTATAACGCCGTTCAGGCCTACTTTTTTCGCAAAAATAATAGATAGTAAAACGTTAAATCGAAAATTTTACATATCTTTGCGCCCTACTTCCCCAGAAACAACCATTCAAGGCAAGGGTTGTGGGTTACAATATACTATGGAAAGAAAGACAAGGACAGAAGAAGATTTTTATATCGAAAGCCGTCGGCTAAGAGCGGAGACTATGCTCATGGCTGATTCTCTGAAAGATGCTCCAATATGATTTAGGATAACCAATGGTATTGAGATGGATATAGAGATAACTAAGTCAGACTTGAAAACAATTGTAAGCAAAAACACACAGAACAATCGCTTTAACGCTTTCAAGAACAAATTGGCTCAAGATATAAAAGGTTTCTTAGAAAAAGCCCATTATGAAGGATGGCGAGAAGTGGTTCCTGGTAAGCACCCAGAAACGGCATATTTCGCATATTATAGCAGAGAATTAGGAACGAAGGCATATCTATGTGTCCGAAAAATCAAGAATACGGGGTTGTTCAAGCCGTATGCCATCATCGATCAGGATATGTTTGACGTAGAAAGCATTAATATCCATAAAGAAAAACCGCTGAACTGATTTGCTAACCCGATTACGGTGCTACTCTTTCTGTTCAGCGTAAGGGAATCTCTTCCTTTCTGCTGCAAAGATAGATTTTTTTTCATTCCCGTCCAAAATTTTCCCCGACTTTTTGATGATAAGAATATATATTTATCCTTTTTTCACCTCTAAGTCTTGCCCTTTTCAACCTTTTTAAGCCCTTTCCTCTATTTTTTTTACATTATTTTTTGGCAATCTAATTAGGGATTGTCGTTTAATTATTTCAACTGCAATTGCTTTGAGTTCTGTCTAGCTTCTTGTCGCATCATGCGACCTGTTTCTATTG
>CAMZHV010000064.1 GCA_947307015.1 uncultured Prevotellaceae bacterium
CATTGTTCATTGTTCATTGTCCATTGTCCATTGTTCATTGTTCATTGTCCATTGTCCATTCTTCATTATTTTACAAGAAAAAGGAGGTCGTTCCCATGAACAACCTCCTTCGTTCTCTCGTTGGGCTACCCGGACTCGAACCAGGAAAGGCAGGACCAGAATCTGCAGTGTTACCATTACACCATAGCCCAAGAAAGTTTAGAGTTTAACATTTAATGATTATAGTTAAACTGCGCCTCATTTCTGATTTGCGGGTGCAAAAGTAGGCAGTTTTTGCGAAACGTGCAAGCTTTTCCCTAAAAAAAATGAATTTTCGCCTTATTTTTTCTCTTCATCGAGGAATTCTGTGTAACTTTGCACCCCGAAATAAGTTTTTTTTATGATTATAAACACCGAAACACTCATTGATCAGATTGTGGCAGGGCTGCAGGAGAAGAAGGGTCGCGATATTGTGATTACTGACTTCTCTGAAATCGACGATGCCATCTGCCGCGCTTTCGTCATTGCTACGGGCAATTCGCCGTCGCACGTACAAGCGCTCACCGATTCCGTAGAAAACTTTGCTCGCGAGCACGCCCATGCCCGTCCTTCAGCCATTGCTGGCTTGCACAACGCGCAGTGGGTAGCCATGGACTATGGTGATGTCATCGTACATATCTTCCTCGCCGATGCCCGCGATTTCTACGACCTCGAACATCTGTGGGCTGACGCTGCCCTCACTGAAATTCCTAACCTCGACTGATTATGGCACAGCAAAACAAGCCCAACGCTGGCGGTGCACCTGACAACAGGAACGCCGGCGGCTCAAAGGGCAACAAAAATAACCGCAACAAAATGCCCCGCGTGAACCTCACGTGGATATATATCATCATTGCCGTCGCATTGGGTTATCTGTTCTTCGCAGGTGGCGACATGGACAACTCCTCCACGGCATCGAAGAATGTCACGTACACCGTCTTCAAGCAGTATGTGGAACAAGGCTATGCCAACAAGATTGTGGCGAGCAAGGACGAGGGTACGGTGAAGATGTACGTCAAGCCCGAACACATCCGTGATGTCTTCAAGGCGGGTGTCGAGCAGACGGGCAAACAACCCTTCGTGCAGGCCGAATATCCGTCGGCCGACAAGCTTGATGAGTTCGTTACGGCGCAGCAGGAGCTCGGCAACTTCACAGGTGAACTGAGCTACAAGAAGACCAACGACACTTTCATGCAGGTCTTCTGGAACATCTTCCCCCTGCTGTTCATCATCGTCGCGTGGATTTTCATCATGCGTCGTATGGGCGGCAGTAGTGGCGGTGGCTTCGGCGGCATGGGAAGTATCTTCAATGTCGGACGCTCGCGCGCGCAATTAGTAGAAAAAGGTGGCGAGAACGAGTCGAAAGTCACCTTCAAGGACGTGGCTGGACAAGCCTCGGCCAAACAGGAAGTGCAGGAGATTGTGGAGTTCCTCAAGAATCCGCAGAAATTTACAGACCTCGGCGGTAAGATTCCCAAAGGAGCGCTGCTTGTAGGTCCTCCGGGAACAGGTAAGACGCTGTTGGCAAAGGCTGTAGCCGGCGAGGCCGACGTGCCGTTCTTCTCTATGTCGGGTTCCGATTTCGTGGAGATGTTCGTGGGTGTCGGTGCCAGCCGTGTGCGCGATCTGTTCCGCCAGGCTAAAGAGAAAGCGCCCTGCATCATCTTCATCGACGAGATTGATGCCGTCGGTCGTGCCCGCGCCAACAACGCCATGATGGGCGGAAATGACGAGCGCGAATCGACATTGAACCAGCTGCTGACAGAGATGGATGGCTTCGGTACCAATTCGGGTGTCATCATCATGGCTGCCACCAACCGTGCTGACATCCTCGACAAGGCGCTGTTGCGTGCTGGACGTTTCGACCGTCAGATACATGTGGATCTACCTGACTTGAACGAGCGCAAAGCCGTATTCAAAGTGCATCTGCAACCTATCAAGGTTGACAGCACATTGGACATTGACCTGTTGGCGCGTCAGACACCGGGTTTCAGCGGTGCTGACATTGCTAACGTCTGCAACGAGGCAGCCCTCATTGCGGCGCGTCACGGCAAGCAATCGGTGGGCAAGGAGGACTTCATCGCTGCTGTCGACCGTATCGTGGGCGGCTTGGAGAAGAAGACCAAGGTGATGACCGAGGAGGAGAAGCGAACCATTGCGCTCCACGAAGCTGGTCACGCCACTATATCCTGGAACCTGCAGTACGCTAACCCGCTCATCAAGGTGACCATTGTGCCACGTGGACGTGCTCTCGGTGCAGCTTGGTATCTGCCCGAGGAGCGCCAGATCACCACACGTGAGCAGATGCTCGACGAGATGTGTGCTACACTCGGTGGTCGTGCTGCCGAAGAGCTCTTTACAGGGCACATCTCCAGCGGAGCCATGAACGACCTCGAACGCGTGACAAAGCAGGCTTACGGCATGATAGCCTATATGGGTATGAGCGACGCCTTGCCCAACCTCTGCTATTACAATCAGAACGAATACTCTTGGCAACGACCCTATAGCGAGGCAACGGCCAAGCTCATCGACGAGGAAGTGAAGCGTATGATTGCCGAGCAATACGAGCGTGCCAAGCGCTTGCTCACTGAGAAGATGGAGGGTCACCATGCCCTCGCCGACCTCCTCGTAGAGCGCGAGGTCATCTATGCCGAGGATGTCGAGAAGATCTTCGGCAAGCGTCCATGGATCAGCCGCACGGAAGAATTGCTCACCAGCCAACAGGAAGAAGAAACGGACGCTTCCACCGCCTCCACTTCTCAGGAGGGAGCAGAATCTTCTGAGCAGGCATCCGCATCATGAATAGCACATCTATTACTTCAAATATGGATAATCAAGCAAATAGCAATAGTAATAACTCCCTCCCTCATAAGGATGGCGGGGGGAGAGTCAGTAATCTCATCCTGCGCACCATCACTGGCATCGTCTTCGTCGCTGTCATGGTGAGCGGCATTGTCTATTCATCTTACACGCTGGCAGCCCTCTTTGCCGTCATCACCGCCCTCACCGCTTGGGAGTTCACAGGTATTGTGAACACACAGGAAGACTGTGAGGTGAATCGTTTCATCACCACTGCTGCCGCCTTATTCATGTTTCTCGGCTTTGTAGGCTATACGATGTCTAACTTCTCGCCGTCCATATCCTTCCTGCCCTGGCTGCTGACGATGGTTTACTTACTTATCGCCGAGCTCTATCTGCAACATGAGCGCCCTCTCTTCAACTGGGCCGCCTCGATGATGGTGCAGCTCTACATTGCCCTGCCCTTTGGCCTCCTGTGCATGATCCATACGGCTGCCGAGATGGAGTTGTACCAGCACCTGCAGAACTTCGCCTACCAGTGTGTTCTGGCCATCTTCGTGCTCCTGTGGTGCTCCGACACCGGTGCCTATTGCACAGGTTCGCTCATCGGTCGCCACAAACTCTTCCCTCGCATTTCCCCCGCAAAAACGTGGGAGGGAAGCATTGGCGGTGGTGTGCTGGCCATCGTGGCTTCGCAGGTCTTCGCTTACTTCTGCCCCATTCTCTCCCCCATTGAATGGGCTGGGTTTGCTGTCGTCATCGTTGTCTTTGGCACGTGGGGCGACCTCATCGAGAGCCTCTTGAAGCGTCAGTTAGGCATCAAGGACAGTGGACACATTCTGCCCGGTCATGGCGGAATGCTCGACCGCTTTGACAGTAGCTTGGTGGCTATTCCTGCCGCGTATGTTTACCTCCTGCTTATTTCAATGCTCTTTTAATAAACGTTAATTTTACACTCAAAGAATAAACGTATTACCAGTCAAGCCGTCACAATCCCGACGGCTTTTCTATTAAACCTCTCTCAGGCTATTAATCGAAAAACCTTAAACCTTATACGTTAAACGAAATATAATGAATAGAACACTTACACTCCTCTTTACGCTGTGCCTCACAGTGGCCGCCAGCGCTCAGAAAGGCTCCGTCAGCGGTACCATCGTCGACACCGAAGGCCAACCGCTCCCAGGCGCCACCGTCGTTGTCATGAACCTCGACAGCACACAGGTCACGGGTCAGTCCACGAAGACCGACGGCACCTTCTCCCTCTCAGGCATCGCATACGGCGAGTACCTGCTTCGCTCCTCATACGTCGGCTACAAAACGGTCTGGCGTAATTTCACGCTTTCGAAGCAGAACAAGCGAATGTTGATGGGCGAGATCACCCTTCAGGACAACGCCAAGCTGATGAAGGATGCGCTCGTGACGGCTCAGATGGCACAGGTGGAGATGAAAGCCGACACCTTTATATATAATGCCGACGCCTTCCGCGTCCCTGCTGGTTCAAATTTCGAGGCCCTGCTGAAGAAATTTCCCGGTGCTGAGATTACCGAGGAAGGAACCATCAAGATTAATGGTAAGGAGGTGAAGAGGATTCTCGTCAACCAGAAAGAGTTCTTCGGCACTGACACGAAAATGACGCTGCAGAACCTGCAGGCTGATATGGTGAAAAACGTCAAGGCATACGACCGCCAGAGTGACTATACGCGTGTCACTGGCATTGATGACGGTGAGGAAGAGACGGTGCTCGACCTAACTATCAAGGAAGGTATGGGCACTGGATGGCGCCTGACCGTCGACGGTGGCTACGGCCTCGGACAATTGGCGACTGAGGACGGCGGTTCCAAGAACAGGAATCTCTACCAAGGTAATCTCAACCTGACGCGCTTCAACGAGACTTGGCGTGTGGCTGTCTTCGGTAATGCCAATAACACTGGCGGTGGCGGCTTCGGTGGTTTCGGCCGATGGGGCAACAGTGGCGGCCTCATAGAAACACAGACGGGTGGTGGTGACTTCGCTTGGGAGAACGACCGTCGCGAGGGCGATGCTGGCTTCTTCGAGATTGGCGGTAATGTGCGTTACAACCACACGGCGACCGACAATCTCACACGAACCAACTCTCAGACTTTCGTCACCAGCACTGTGTCGCAGTATGTCAACAGCCTGAGTCGCAGCCACAACAATCGTCAGAACCTGAACGGCGACTTCCGCATCGAATGGCAGATCGACTCGATGACCAACCTTCAGTTCCGTCCGAATTTCTCCTATAGCGATGGCGACAACAATGGCGAGTCTGCCAATGTCACCTTCAGCAGCGATCCTTACGAGGCTGGTATGGAGAATCCCCTCGAGGAATACTCGACTTTCGCTGACCCTGATGCCATACGAGTGAACGCGAACACGCGTGTGAACTCTGGCGACAACAGCAACTATAATGTTAACGGTTGGCTGCAGCTCAACCGCCGCTTTATGAAGGCCGGACGTAACATCACCCTCGATCTCGGCGGCAATATCAGCGAGAGCAAGAACAACAGCAACTCGCGCAGTCTCATTCATTATTACAAGAAAACACCTGATTTGACCTTTAACAATCAGGAGAACCTCAGCCCGTCGGGGAATTGGAACTGGCGTGCACGTCTGTCCTATTCCGAGCCTATCTTCAAGGGCGCTAACCTGCAGTTCTCCTATCAGTTCCAGCGACGTTTTTCGGACAGCGACCGTTCGCTTTTCACCAATGTCCTCGACCTGATATCTGACCAGTTTACGGGCATGACCGACGAGCAGATTGCCACGCAACTCTATGCTGGTTATCTGGCTGGCGTGGACTCGTTGGCACTTGTCAAAGATATGTATAACTCGCAGTATGCCAAGTACAACGAGTACAACCACGATGCATCTGTCATGCTGCGTTATCAGTTCGGCGACTTTCGCCTGAACGCAGGCGTGAGCTTCCAACCACAGACGACTCACATGATCTATCAGAAGAATAATCAGGACTTCGATATCACACGTAACGTGTTCAACTGGGCTCCGCGTGTTGACCTGCGTTGGAAGATTTCCAACACCAGCCAATTGCGCTTGCGCTACAATGGTCGTATGAACCAGCCGTCGATGACCAACCTGCTCGATGTGGAGGACACCAGCGATCCGCTGAACAAGACCTTGGGTAACCCGGGACTGAAACCTTCATGGAACAACAACTTCTTCGCCAATTACAACGACTATATCGTTGACCGTCAGATGGGATGGAATCTCAATGTCAGGTTCGATCAGACGAACAACAGTATCAGTAACGCCGTGACTTACGACACCACAACAGGTGTTCGCACGACACGTCCCGAGAACATCAACGGCAACTGGAGCACCAGTGCGTGGGCAGGCTTCAATTCGGCGCTTGGACCCAAGAAGTACTGGAACTTCTCCACTAACTTCAATTTCAATTACAACAACAGCGTAGGTTACATGCAGGAGGAAGGTGCCGCATCATCTGTCAAGGCTACTACACGCAGCTATAATCTTGGCAACAACACCCGCCTTAACTACCGTTACGATTGGGGTGATACAGGCTATGGCATTGAAGTCGGCGCTAATGGCGGCATCAATTACCAGCACGCCCGAAACGACATACAGAGCCGCAACGACCTCGATACTTGGATGTACAACTACGGTGGGAATTTGCAGGTCAACCTTGCCTGGGGCATGACCTTCTCCACGGACATCTCGCAGCAGTCGCGCCGCGGCTATGCCGACGAGTCGATGAACACCAACGAGCTCATCTGGAACGCCCAACTGCAGCAGAGCTTCCTGCGCGACAAGAGCCTTACCGTGGCTCTCGAATGGTATGATATCCTCAACCAGCGTTCTAACATCAGCCGCACCATCAACGCTACGATGCGCAGCGACACTTGGAGCAACGCCATCTATTCCTATGGTATGCTCCGCGTCATCTACCGTCTCAACCTCATGGGCACCCGTCAGGCTCGTCAAGGTTTCGACTTCCCCGGCGGCTTCGACTTCCCCAGTGGCTTCCCCGGCGGTGGCGGTGGTGGTCGTAGAGGCGGTGGTGGTGGCTTCGGCGGTCCTGGCGGCGGAAGACGCTAAAGTGCCGATAATCTTATAGGGTTATAAATACGCCGATAGCCCCCGCATCATTGTAACGTTATGATGAAAAACCCACAACCATCATCCTTCAACCCTCAACCTATGTTCCCAAACGATCTTTCTTCCTGCACCTATGGTGAGGTGCTTGGTACAACCTACGATATCGCCCTGCTGCCCTGGGGCGCCACAGAACCCCACAACCGCCATCTGCCCTACATGACGGACTGTATCCTATCGCACGACGTCGCTGTGGATGCCGCACGTCTGGCAGCTGAGCGCTTCGGTGTCAAGGCTATGGTGTTGCCGCCCGTCGCGATGGGTGCTCAGAATCCCGGCCAGCGCGAGCTCACCTTCTGTCTCCACTATCGCCAGCGCACGCAGCAAGCCATCCTCTCCGACATCGTCGAGTCGCTGTGGCATCAGGGCATACGCCGTCTGATTATTGTCAATGGTCATGGCGGCAATACCTTTAAGGGCTTCATCCGCGACCTCCTTGTCGACTACCCCGAGATGTTTATCCTTTCCACAGAATGGTTTGCTGTGCTGCCCGCCAAAGAATATCTCGACGAACCCGGCGACCATGCCGACGAGCTGGAAACAAGCGTCATGCTCCACTACCATCCTGAACTCGTCCGCATGGATCTCGCTGGAGACGGCAGCAGCCACGCCTTCGCCATACCCTCATTGCAAAAGAAGACTGCATGGTTGCCCCGCCACTGGAATCTTGTCAGCGATGACACAGGCATCGGTAATCCCCGTCGCGCCACAGCAGAAAAAGGAAAGCGCATCGCCACCGATGTGGCCATTCGCTATGCCGAGCTCCTACGCGACATCGCTACAGTGCAGACGCCAGAAGACCTCTACGAGAAATAATACGAACCCGGCATAATAAGGTTAGCGGATGACTTTTTGGGTGTGCTTGCCGTCGTGGTATATGTAGACGCCCTTTCTTAGCGATGCGTTGGGACTGAAAAGTGAGGAGTGGTTGGTGCTGATACGGCGTCCTTGCATGTCATAGACCGCATGGTTGTTGACTTTTGTCCTCGCTTCCATGTCCACTACTTCTATCGCATCGGTGTTGAGAAGGGCTTGTTCAGCGCGGTCGATAGCTTCGCGCAGGGCTGTTCGGTCATCGGCTGTGGCGCTGTCGTCGGTGATGCGCGCACGTGTTTTTTGGAGCTGTGTCTTCAGCGCGTCAAAGGCCTCCTTGACCCATGGCTTCTGGTAGTAAGGCGAGGCCTCCTCGTCGATGGTGACGGGATGAATCTGGAATTCGCTCATGGCCCAAACACGGCTGTCTTCACGGTTGCCGTAGGTGCGCATGACCTGGAAGCGTAGGTTACGCGTCGCGCCGTCAGTGAAGAGGATGGGCGATTGATAGGTCTCACTAATTTTCTGCGGCATATTCTCGTTCAAGCGTCCAATGGTCAGAAAGTTACGAGTTGTTGTTGAGGCCGATACGATGATGTCCTGCGGAATGTCGGGCTGACCGTATTGGGTGTGCTGCGAGGGCGTGAAGGTGAAGCAGAAGGCCTCGATGTCGGTCGTGAAGCGCGCTTGGATGTACGACATCTCCTGTGGCCAGGTGATGCCACTGTACCACGTCTCGTAGTAGGTGTTCTTGTTGCGGTCGATAATTTTGGCGAGGTCGTGGGCTTCCTGCTGCGTGGTGTTGCAGTTGGAGGTGAGCTGTGTTGAGGAGCGGACGAGGCGCGTGTTCAGCTGCGGCTCGGCGACAAAGGCTTTAGCGTAGGTCTGGAGGCCCTGTTGGAAGAGGTATTCGAGGTTGTTGTCTTCGTGGGCGGCGCGCTCGGTCTCGGCGATGAGGGCCAACACGGCCTCCTCGTCTGGCCGCAGGCTTTGGTTGGTGCGCAGTTGGAAGATGGAGGTCGCGCCGGCAGAGGTGACGAGGGCAACGGGTGCATCAGCGTTGGTGTTGATGCCCACGAACTTACCTCCTATGCTGAGCACGAAGCCTTTGCCGCTGGTCGTGAGAGCGAGGGGCGTCGGGTCAGGTGAGAGCGTGAGGGCGGTGCCGCTGACGTGGAGGTAGCTCTTGGTGCCGAGGTTGTAGAGGTAGTAATCGTTGTATTTCTCAGAGCGTAGGAGCATCCAGTTGCAGAGCGGATCGGTGACGGAGCACGGTTGGCGGTACTCCTCGCGGGCGCTGTTGACATTGGAACCTGCGATGGTGGGCGCACCGTCGGCGGTCGCGATGAGGATGCCGCGTCCAGCGAGGTTGTAGAGTTGGTAGACGGCGAGGGGCGTGAAGTGTTCGGCTTGAGCCACGATGCCGTAAGTCAGCGGCAGACAGTCGTCGGCGAGGGTCGTGAGAGCTTGCCGGAGCACTTCGACGTCAGCGCAGGTACCGTCGGCGTAGAGAGTGCGGAGGGCTGCGACATTATCGGGGGTATAGCCGCCGTATTGGTCGGATTCCTCGAGCACCTGAGCGGTGAGCGTCAGCATGTCGGCGAGGCGGTATTCGTGCTTGAAATAGATTTCATTGATGACGAGGTTGGAACCGTAGCCTGCTGTGAAGCGCAGGCGGAAGAAACGTCCAGTAATAGGTTCTGGCAACACAATTGTGGGGTATTCCGTGTCTTCGGTCTGGAGCTGTGAAGCGGCTGTCGCCCAGCTGCTTCCATCCTCAGAATACTGTAGTGTCAGCTGCTTGGCACGATAGTTGTTGTCGCGACTCTGGTAGAGCTCGATGGAGCTAACGGTTACGGACTCGGCGGCCTCGATGGTGAAGGTGTGGGGATAGCTGACAGAACCGTTCTTCCACTTGTTATGGTAGTAAGTGATGGTGTTGCCGTCGATGATGAAGGCTGCGCGTCCGTTGTCGCCCTCGCCCACGGTCTCCTCATCGCTGTAGTTCGTGACCTTCCATGTGGCCGGGTCGGAGACGGTACGCGTCAGCTCGATGCGCGAGCGCATGGTCTTGGCTTTGTTTCGCGTCACGGCAAGATCGATGCGACGGTTGAGGCGTTCAACATCGATCGTGTCGACCCAGGGCATCTCGCCGGGTAGGGGAGGGACGAACGAGTTGGCGCTGTCGCGTGTGCCCATATAGCCACCGGTTTCGAGGTAGAAAGCATTGTCGAACAGCTCGGTGACGCCGTGCCCAAAGTCGTAGCGCGAGTAGCGGTTGCCGTTGTTCTGTGTGTTGCCGTAGCCTGCGTGGTTCAAGGAAAACCATTCTCCTGTAGCGGCAGAGCGCATAGCTCCATTGCGGAAATAGCAGCGGCGCATGAGGTTACCACCAATGTCAGCAAAGTTTTCGAGGAACGAATAGATGCCCGAGGTGAGGCGGTTGGCACCAGCCATGCGCAACGTACCGATATAGCGCCACTCAGACTCGCCAACCATCTTGAACCACATGGATTGTAGCGTGCTCTCGTAAGCGATGGTGCGGCCGTCGGAGGTGATGACGGTGGTGTTGTCCGGGCGTACATTATAAAGGAACTGCACCCAGCGGTCGAACTCCCAGAGGTCATCGCGGTTGTAGCGGATGCTCGACCCTGTGCCTTCGCCGCCGAAACGTGTGGCATAGGCGTCGGGGCCAAGATCCACGGCGGCAGATCGCATATAGTCGGGCAGGTTGCGGTCCTGATCCACGTCGCCGTTGTCCCAAACGGAGAAGAGTACCGAGTGCCCGTAACTGCCATCTTCGCGTGTAGGCATCTGAATACCAGAGTATATGCCGTCGGTGCCAATAGCCATCTGATAGGTGGCCTGACGGCGGTAGGCGCTGGGGTACATCACTTCAAGATATGTCCAGTTGTATGCTTGTCCGCTGGGGGCTTCGGGCACCTCGGTAGACCACCAGAGATGTACGCTGGGGGCCATGAAAATCTCGGAATCAGTGATGCTGAGTGTCGAGGTGCGCTGGAACTTCATCACATTTAGGCGGTCGAGGGTATTCACGCCATCGGGACAGGTGAGCTCAAAACGGTACCAACCATCGTAGGGCATCTCTGTGTCGGGCATGATCTCCATCTCCTGCTCAGCGGTCGTCGTACGTTCTGATGTGGCTGAGGTCTCAAGGACTACAGTACCCGAGGCGGGGTGTACGATGCGCACGCCGAAGGTGACATGCTTGCCGCTCTTGGCCTTGAAGACGGCATCGGCTCTGGCGTGTCCTTTGGGGAAATGTAGGCCATAGACGAGCACCGTGCCCTCAGCGTGCTTCCAATCAATCCACGCATTGGTCTTCTGGCTCCCGATGGCCTCACCATCCAATTCACGGTAGTGGCGTGCTGGCCAGATTGTGTCGATTTTGGCTTGCCAGGAGATATCGGACCCACCCCCTGGGGACTCTCCCCCTGCCCTCCCTGTTAGGGAGGGAGCGGTTACTTTGGCTGATAGAGAATTCGTTAATAATATAAATAATGTATAAATCAGTGCTCGTTTCATCACGGTAAAATAGGTTGGTATTTTTTATTCTTGTAGGTAATCGCTCCCTCCCTTATAGGGAGGGCGGGGGGAGAGTCTTCTTCTTTAATAGTTAACTTTCAAATACCTGCATCCGTGCGTCGGGATGGTCCATGCGAGTTCGTCCTGCGACAGGTTCTTCTGGCGCCACAGGTCACGGACGATGCGGGCATTGCTGGCGGGCGGGAAGGTCTTCAGGTCGTAGGTGATGTCTTCGTTGCCCACATTGAAGATGCCGATGGCTTGGCCGCCGTCGGCAAGCGGACGGGTCCAAACTTCGATGCTGCCATCCTTGAACACACGGTCGGCTTGACGACCAAGGATGTCCTGGTTGATGGCGTTCACCTCGTTGTTGCACAAGAGTCCGATGGTGAAATCGTCCATCTGTGCGATATCACAACCGATGAGCATGTTCGAGGCGAGGAGCGTCCACAGCGTGATATGCGTGTACTGTTCGTCTGGCGTCAGACGGCTGTCGCGCAGGTTTGAACTCCAACCAACCTTGCCCACGATGAGCATATCCGGGTCGTTCCAGTGGCCGGGGCCTGCGTAGTTGGCAAGCCCTGCTTGACGACGGAAACCGATATCGAACATCGAACGCCAAGTATCGGTGATGTCACCTGTCGTGCGCCAGCTATTGGCATCCACAAAGCGCCCCCATTCCCAGACATCAGCCATACCATACTGGCAGAGGCTGTAGAAAATGTCGCGTGGCTGGTCGCGCAGGAACTTCTGCATGAGCAGGTATGGACGTATGTAAGAGGCTACACCCTTGTCGCGCTCCTTGGCATGCTCGCGTCCGTAGCCGCACCAGTCATATTTCAGATAGTCGATGCCCCAGCTGTTGTACGACTCGGCGTCCTGCTGCTCATGGTCGATACTTCCGAGGTAGCCGCCGCAGGTGTAGTCGCCGGGCGAGGAGTAGATGCCGAACTTGAGGCCGCGCTCATGTAGCCAGTCGCCGAGGGCTTTCATTGAGGGGAACTTCTCGTTTACTGCTATCGTTCCGTCGGCATTGCGTTCAGGGGCTTCCCAACCGTCGTCGATGTTCATGTAGCAGTAGCCATAGTCGGCTAAGCCCTTGTCGATGAGCGCCTGAGCAGACGACATCACCTTCTCCTGCGACACGCTCAGCGCCCAACAGTTCCATGAGTTCCAACCCATGGGCGGCGTGAGTGCAATCATGCGGTCACCCACCTTCAGCGTAAACTCCTGCTGTGCTTTGCCCTTAGCATTCTCGGCCACAACGGTGAACTTGTAGTCGCCCGGACGTTTGATGGAGCCGCTGAGCACGCCATCGGCTTCGGTCAGCTGGAGACCTGCGGGCAGGTTCGCGCACGTGAATCTCATTGGGCGCTCGCCTGAGACAGGGAAGCGATAGATGACGGGTGAACCGGGACGCACGCCGAACAGTGGAGCACCATTGAAGCGTGGCGAGGCAGGGGCGGGAGGTGTCAGGATGTATTTCAATGGCAGGCGACGGGTGACGGTCTTGCCTGTCTTTGAGTCGGTGTAAACAGTTGTGAGCAAGCATGATTTGGTTTTGTCGTAGGGCACGCTGACGCTTACGACCTTGTCCTTCTTGACGCTCATCTTCTTCGAGAGCTTCGTGATTATAGCACCACTCTCACGGTCGGTGACGGTGATGTCGAGCTTGCCGTTCTGCGCTTGCGGATAGGCGTTGCGCAGTTCAATGTTGCAATGCGCCTTGTCGTCGTTCACGTCGGTGAAGTGTATGCTGAGGCCGTCCAGCGTGCTCGGCACGCGGATGGAAAGGGGACGGTCGAAGAGGCCGCCGGGCTCGCCGCCGTTATAAACGCGGATGGCGATGACGTTGTCCTCGTCCCAGCGGATGCCGCCTGTCTTCACGTCAACGGGATAGCTGCGCACGGCGCTCCATGCCGATTTGTAGCCGTCGGCATCGCCGGGCATACCGCCCATTTTGCCAATGAGACGGCCATTGAGATAACACTCGTCGGCATCGTCGGCCTTCGGCAGGTCAAAAACCACAAACTTCTGTTGTTCTGCTCCTTTGAGGATGCTACTGGGGATAGTTATGTGGACGCGGTACCAGGCATAGCCGTAGTTGATGGCATAACCTTGGTCGTCCCAGTTCTGGGTCATGTCGATGGTCTTCCAGTCGGCATCGCGCGTTTCGGGCTTAGCCCAACTCATGTCGTCTCCTTGATGGAAACGGGCTTGTTTGATGCTCTGATCCTGAGCGCTGGCGGCGATGGTCGTCAAAGCGACGAAAGCCAAAATAAGTATTCTTTTCATACGGTGATATAGTTAGTTGGTTTAAATTAATGATTAGAACACTCCTTATGTGTCATGATGTCAAGGACGAAACGGTCGGTCTCGTCCATGCCACGACTGCCGATGGAGGTGAGGTTGTGGATGCTGCGGTCCACGTCATCCTCGATGATGCCTTCGGCGGCGGTGACGTAGCGGTGTTGGATGGCGAGCATCGCCGACATGACGGCAGTACCGACGCCTGTCGTCAGCTTCAGTGCGCAGGAGGGCTTGGCGCCGTCGCAAATCATGCCTGTCAAGTTGGCTATCATGTTTTTCACGGAATGGCAAATCTCTTCGTAGTTGCCGCCCATGAGGTAGGTGATGCCGCAGCCGCTGCCCGTCGACGCTACGACGCATCCGCAGAGTGCCGAGAGCGTCCCCAAGGATTGCTTGATATAGATGGCGGTGAGGTGGGAGAGGGTCAGCGCACGGATCAACTCCTCCTCCGTGTTGTGGTTCTCGCGGGCAAAGACCACCACAGGCATGGTGGCGCAGATGCCCTGATTGCCACTGCCGCTGTTGCTCATGACGGGTATCTTGGCTCCTGCCATACGTGCATCGCAGGCACAGCTCGTCTCGCTCAGCACTTTGGCAAAGATGCTGTCGCCCATGATGCCGCGACCCAGAGGACTGCACATCGTCTTGCCGAGCTGATGCCCGTAGTTCTCGCGCAACCCGTCCGCTGCTGCTGCCTCGTTCAATCGCTTCGCCTCAAGGATAAAACGCAGATCTTCAAGCTGCTGTGTCGTAGAGAATTCATAGACTTTGCGAAGGGTAAGGGAAGCCTCCTTTAACTCTCCCTCATGTCCTTCTGTCTTCCCTGCGCAGCTTTCGAACGAAGTGAGTCTCTCTCCCTCACGGGAGAGTGGGGAGTGGGTCTTTGGGTGGACGGGGGAAGAGTCCGTAAAGTTTGTATGCCCTCCCTTTATTGTTGCCTCTTGCTGCCGACCGTCCTCGGTGGTGACGACAGCGTGAATGAAAAGTTTGTCGGGGTCGTTTTCCTCTAAGGCTATGGTGATGCGATTCTCGCTGATGTAGCGTTTGGCAGTGGCGAGATGGTTGGCTGTGCAGTCGCGAAGCACTTCCAAACCTAAGCACGACTTGCCGCCGATGGCTCCCATGGCCACGGCAATGGGCAGGCCTATCATGCCGCCCGTGCAGGGTATGCCTACCCCCATGGCGTTCTTCAGTATGTTGGCGCTCAAGTGGAGGTCGATGTGTGTGGGCAGCTCGCCTAACAGCTCCGTGGCGCGGGCTACACAGAGAGCCACCGCCATCGGTTCCGTACATCCGATTGCTGGTACTACTTCACGGTGTAGTAGGTCGAGTATCTCTTTTCTTTCGTTATCTGTTAGCATATCTTATTGTATCTGTTGCTATTACGATGATGTCTGTTGCGCTTGACTGAATGCTCGTTTCAAGATGGCGAGTACGATGTCAGCAGGGAAACCCTCGAAACGTGTGCGTACGGTTTTGGTCTTGTGGTTCATCAGTCGGAACATGTAGTCCTCGAAACGCTCGATGGTCGACGCGTTGTCGCGCGGCTCGTTGGCGTAGACGCCAATGTGCGGGCCGCGCTTCGGGTCGACGAAATGCTGTTGGTGGTTGTGGACGAACCACCAGTAGGTCTCGAAGAACAATGTTTGTTGTTTAGATGTCAGCACGGCTTCAACGAGCGAAAGAACGCGCTGGTTGTTAAGGAACGACTCTGCCACCTCACCTTCGCGATGAATACCTAATGCCAAAGCATACTGCGACCGATAATAGGCTGGAGCGGCCATCACTTTGCTGACAAAGCTGAAGAGCTGCGATTGCCGACGTATGCCAAAGCGCTCTAACGCCGTCAGGAATGAGAAGGCGTCAGTGGCCGCGCGCGCTGCTGCTATCAGCGACTGCTTCTGCTCCTGATGACGCACCTCCCCTAAACGGTATGCCAGTATAATGGCATCGAGGTATAGGAAGTCAGGTGCAACGCCGCATTTTGTCTGTTCTTCGTTCATGATTTATCGGTTTCTCACCGCAAAATAACAACAAATGTGCGAAACGGCCAAAAAATACAAGCTAAAAATACATCTTATGTATACGAAAAAACATTTTCTTGTTCACAACGCTGCCTTATGCCATAATAATAAGTATAATAAGGTACGCGCGCGAGGCTGTTGACGCAGGTCAACGCGGGGAAAGATTTTTCAAAAAAAGTTGCAGAAACGCTTGCAGGAATGAAAAAGTCGCCGTACCTTTGCACCC
>CAMZHV010000065.1 GCA_947307015.1 uncultured Prevotellaceae bacterium
TGAAATACGAAAATACATTCAAGGCGATAGACCAGATTCTGTGGAAGGAGCAGGGTCGCGGAAGTGAGTTGGACTATCTGGAGCAGAAATCGTGGATGCTGTTCTTGAGAATCAGACTTTGATTGACGAACTCATGGAGATGGTGAAATGAAAGAAACAAAAAGTATGGAAGAACATATAACACCGCTGCTTGCAACCCTTCGTGAGCAGAAAGAGATGAAGATGAAAGGCGGTATCTATCACAAAATGCAGATAGACCTGACCTATAACTCGAACCATATCGAGGGTAGCCGTCTGACGCACGACCAGACGCGCTTTATCTTTGAGACGAATACCATTGGTGTGACAGCCGACGAGACTGTGAACGTGAATGATATCGTAGAGACGGTGAACCATTTCCGTTGCATCGACCTGATTATCGACAAGGCAGAAGAACCGCTTTCGGAAGAACTGGTGAAAACACTGCATGGCATCCTGAAATCAGGCACATCCGACAGCCGCAAGGACTGGTTTGCCGTGGGCGACTACAAACGGCTGCCTAACGAAGTGGGTGGTGAGAAAACGTGTGAGCCAGAACGTGTGCATGAGAGTATGCAACGACTAATAGAAAACTACAATGCTAAGCAGCAACACACATTGGAAGACATTCTCGACTTTCATGTCCGTTTCGAGAAGATACACCCGTTCCAGGATGGTAACGGTCGCGTAGGTCGCCTCGTCATGTTTAAAGAGTGCCTGCGTAGTGGTGTCGTTCCTTTCATCATTACCGACGAATTGAAGATGTTCTATTATCGTGGCTTGCGTGAATGGGGGCATATCGATGGCTATCTCACAGATACCTGTCTCTCTGCACAGGACAACTATAAAGTCATACTCGACTATTTCAGGATCAAGTATTAATGAGATGGTGAAATGAAAGAAGGTTGGGAATATAAGAAACGGCGCCACCCTCGACTCCCTCAAATCCAAGGTTGACAAACTCCAAGAGAACTACGACAAGATTTCTCAGGAATGCGATGCATTGAAACAAACAATATTACGACAAGTTTTTGAATAACAAAGTATGAGCAAGAAATCGATAAGATTTTTCAACGATAGAGAGGTGCGAGCCGTTTGGGACGAGGAACGCAGCAAGTGGTGGTTCTCGGCGACAGACATTGTGCGTGCTATTAACGACGAAGAAGATTATAAGAAATGCCGAAACTACTGGAAGTACCTAAAAGGTAAGATGGCTAAGGATGGCATTCAACTGGTTAGTATCACTAACCACTTCAAATTCCAAGCCCCCGATGGCAAACAGCGCTTTGCTGATGCGCTGGACAGCGATTGTGTTCAGACTTTGGCGGAAAACTATCCTAACAATCGTGCCCGTTCGTTTCTCCACTGGTTCACCTATAGCGACAACAGCATCGACGGGCAGAGCAAGAAGAAAGCCTATACGCTCATCGAGAGCGGCCTGCTTGATAATATGAAGCCGGGAACCGTTGAGTGTCTGCAACAGATACATGCCTATATCTTTGGAGGACTTTATGACTTTGCTGGTCAGATACATCCTATCGGCATGCAGAATTTCGGCAAAGTACGGCGTGACGGTTGTGCGGCAGCCCGCTCACCTGTCCGGGCGTGATGTAGGCGTACAGCTTCGGGTCTATCTTCTTGCGTCTTGTCGCTGTTTCGTCCATAATGCGTGTTAGTTAATGATTTTCTTAGCCCATAACCTTTCAAGGAACTGGACTACAGGCCACACCTCCACGCCATTCATCAACCTCGCCCTTTCTTCCATGGATACAAGGAAGAGTTTGGTGTCGGGGTGCTCCTCGGAAAAGGCTTTCAGCCCCTTCGTGTCGCTGGAGGTCACGTGGTCGGACGCTTTCACCTCGATGGCTATCTCCACATCGCCTGTGATTTGATTGACCACCAAGATATCCACCTCATATTTGTTGTCCAGCGTGCGCCAGTAGCACAGCGATTTGTCCTCGCCGAAAGTGTAGGAGAGGAACGCGCGCAGTTCCTGTATGACGAAGTGCTCGAGTGCATGACCGTAGATGTCTGTGCCTGCCTGTAGGGGTACACGGCGAAGCAGATGGTTGGGGATGGCCACATCGAAATAGTAGAATTTGGGCGACTGCATGAGCCTGCGCTTCACCACACGCGTGTATGCAGGCAAGTAGAAGCCCAGCAGCGTTTCTTCCAAAATGGCGAAATATTCTTTCACGGTCTTAGCCGACACGCCGCAGTCCTGCGCGATGTTCGTGTAGTTCACTATCTCCGCGTTGCTCAAGGCTGCCACCTGCAGGAACCGCGTGAAAGCGTCCAGCTGGCGCACCACGGCCTCCTCCACGATTTCCTGCTGCAGATAGTCGCCGATATAGGCTTGTATGCGATTCCTGGCATCTGCCACAAGGTAATGGCGAGGGAGCAGTCCGTTGTTCAACGCCCGCTGCAGGTTGAAGTCGGGAATCTCAGCACTCACCAAGGGGAACAATGTGCGGCGCAGCGCCCTACCGCCTAACAGATTGGCACCGCTGCGACGCAGCTTGCGCGCGCTGGAGCCGCTGAGGATGAAACGCAAACCGCGGTTCTCGATGAGCCAGTGCACCTCGTCGAGCAAAGCAGGCACTTTCTGCACCTCGTCGATGATCACCAGCTCGCCAGCGTCCAGCAATTCACATTCTTCGCGCAGCAGGGCAGGACGAAGTTGGAAGGACATTCGGACGTCCGTCTTCAGCAAATCGTACACACGAGCCTTCGGGAAGAGCATCTTCAGCAACGTGCTTTTACCCGTCTGACGACTGCCCCAAAGGAACAGACTGTCGTCGGCTGTTTCCTGTAGTGTGAGTATGCGTTCTAACATCGTTTTGTCTTGTAGCCGCTGCAAAAGTAGCACTTTATGTCAGAATAAGCAAGAAAGTAGCAGAAAATCTGAAGCACAACTTCGGATATTCATCGAAAATCCTACGTAGAAGTCCTATTATTCTGCCATTTCTCCTTCTTTTTCCTAACTACTCGTTTCTATTCAGTTAGATTTAGGTTCCCCTAAAAAACAAAACACGTATGAAGAAGAGTCAGTACAGCATAGTTAAGAGGGTTCGGCGAAGGTGCGGAAGTAGGTGAGGCAGGTGTGGCGCCACTCGCGGGCGTTGTCGAGCTGGTGGAGGAGACGGTCGTTGGTCTCCTGCCAGCGTTGCTCATCGATGTAGGGCTTGGCGTCCTGCCAGATGCGAATGAAGTCCTCGACTTCAGCGACGCCGTGGTCGTAGTGGGCTTGGAGATTCTCCCAGAGGGTGCGGCCGTTGCTCATGCGATAGGTCCAGGGGACATGATGGAACCACAGGAGGTATTGCTCGGGACAGGTGCGGAGATCATCGTAAAGGGAGCGGTAGGGCTCGGCATACTGCGAGGTGGCATTGGTGCCACTGTGGCTGCGATTGAAACCTATGCCCGCACTGTCGGCCTGATGGTAGTAGACGGGGCACCATTCAAGAGGATAGTCGGCCTTGAAAGCGTCGGGCTCGGGGCCGTAATGGTGGTCGAACTTGAAGATGTGGTGAAGGCCGAGGGGCATCATATAGTCGACGCAGGCTTCGCGGCTACGGAGCATAAGGGATAATAATGAAGAATGGACAATGGACAATGGACAATGATTTGTTGCATTCTCGGGCTGTCCATTCCCCATTGTCAATTGTTCATTGTACATTCCCCATTGTCCATTCCCCATTGTCCATTGTCCAAACGTAGCTTTCAGCCACTCCTTCGCAATCTCCTCGCTCGTCATGTTGGGGTTCCATGCGAGGCGTCCGAAGGCATACCAGTTGGCTTGTGAGAAGTGGTGGCCGCACCAGTTCTTGTCGAGACCTATATTCGCTACGCCAGCGATGCCAACGAGGCGGTCGGGCTTGACGAAGCCAAAGAACTCCTGCCACATCGGAGCGAGATAGACGAGGTGGCGCGACTGGCCGAGGTATTCCTGCGTAATCTGCAGCTCGGCCATCTGGGGTGTCCGCTTCATGTTGTCGAAGATGGGTGCGTAAGGCTCGCGAGGCTGGAAGTCAAGCGGACCGTTCTTGGACTGAAGGATGACGTTGTCGCGGAACTTGCCATCGTCGTTGACGAACTCCGAGACGGCCTGTTTCACACGATCCTCGCCTTTGTGGTTGGCGCCATAGACGAAGCTGCGCCACATAATGATACCGCCGTAGGGCTTCACGGCATCAGCCAGCATGTTAGCGCCCTCGGCGTGTGTGCGGTGGTAGTCGCCAGGGCCGGGCTGCCCTTCGGAATTGGCCTTGACGAGGAAGCCGCCGAAGTCAGGAATCAGCTTGTAGATCTCCTTGGCCTTCGCCCGCCACCACTTGGCGACTTTCTTGTCCAGGGGGTCGGCCGTCGCGAGTCCACCCAAAGCCATCGGCGAAGCGAAGTTGACAGAGAGGTATACCCGGATGCCGTAGGGCCTGAGGATGTCGGCAATCTCCTTCACCTGTTGCAGGTAAGACGCTGAGAGCATCTTGGGTGAGGCGTTGACATTGTTCAGCACCGTGCCGTTGATGCCGATACTGGCATTCGCGCGCGCATATTCTTTTATTAAAGTATCGTTGCGGCCTTCCCAGAAGATACTATTGCCAGCATAGCCGCGTTCGATGGAGCCGTCGAGGTTGTCCCAATGGTTCAGGATGCGCAGGCTCCATTGAGGTGCCGAATAGCCCGTCTCGCCGCGCAGTAGGGCGTATGCTCCATACATCAGTCCCCGCTCGTCCCGTGCGGTGATGGTGGTTCCCTCGATACGATAGGCATCCGCGGCCATCGTTGCATCGACGACCAAGTTCACCCGCTCACCTGGATAGAAGTTGCGGAGTTCCTCAGCTGCGATACACTCAGGCCCCGTCACGACGGCCTTCTCCACCTTGTCGTAACGCAACCAGAGACGGCTGCCATCCTCTGCCATCGCCGAGATTACGCAGGCGACAGCCACTACAAAACATGCTATTCTCTTCATGACCTTTGCTTATCTGTTGTTCTTCGCCGCAAAGGTAGTGCTTTTTCAACACAGTAGAGCCTTATTAACAGAGATTAATAGAGCCTTATTGTTAACGTTTCTTAAAATACAGCCATTTTTCGGCCTCGAAGGTGTTAAGGAATGTAGATATTCTTTATCTTTACCCCCGCAAAAGGCCGAAAAAAGCGTAAAATCGGCCAAAAAGCAGGCTTAAAATGGCCTTTCCGATATGAAAACTAACATTTAAATTAACCATATTATTAACTAAAAACTCAAACAAATGAAGAGAATCTACCTTTTCTTGGCTATGCTGTTTGGCATGTTCAGCAGCACAGCAATGTTTGCACAGGACGACGAATTCTTCCTCCATACGCCAGACGGCCAGTATGGACTTGACGAAGGAGCTCCTCTCATCCTTGAGGTTGACCAGTTCAGCAGCCCATATTCTGATTCGGGCGAAGGTAACTTCTACTCCCTCATCGAGAGGCTGGATGAATGTCCCGAGGATCAGCATCCCGGCAACGATTTCTGGCACTCCAACTGGCACAATGGCGACCAGCCTGCCGGTACCCACTATTTCCAGGTGGACATCAGCACCACGTACGAAAGCGGGCTGATTGCTTTCTGGTTCACACGTCGTCCCGCAAATAACGACCACACCACCCAGTGGAGCGTTCGCGGTACCAACGACCCCAATGCCTCCAAGGACGCTTGCGAAGTGCTTCTGTTGCAAGACACTCCCTTCACGAGCAATAGCGAGTCCCTGACCTCCAATGCCTTTGACCCCAAGGGCTATCAGTACCTCCGCTTCTATTCCGAGCATCAGTATCCCAATGACCGTGGTTATTTCCACCTGGCCAGATTCCAGCTCTATCCTGCTGTGCAGTTGGGCGATCAGGCAATCATTCTCAACATGTTGAGCGCAGCTTGGGAAAAGTACAGCCCAATGGTTGTCTACTATCCTATAGGTGACACTCCCGGTCGTTATCCTGAAGCGCTGTTGGAAGCCTTCCAGACTGCCATTGACAATTTGGATGCAGACAACAACACCCCGCCGACAACCATCGAAGGTGCCGAAGCACTCATCCAGGCTTGTGAAGATGCCCTCGCCGCCCTTCAGGCTGCCAAAGTTCCGTTCGAGCTGGCTACAGGTTACTACCGTGTTGTTGCCGGTATGATGTACGACGACGGCGAAGATAAGTACATGGGCGGTAAGCTGGAGAACGGTGTACGCACCGGTATTTGGGGTTCTGCCGATCTCAACGACGATATTGACGCCGCCAAGACACTTTGGCAGATCACCAACAATGGCGACGGCACATACGACATGGTCAGCATGTACCACGACGGCCGCTTCACAGAGATTAACCGCAGCGCGGTCTGCGAGATGGATCCTCAGTCCAGCAGCCTGATGGCCTTCGACCTGATCACCACCGACAACGACGGCCACACCTTCGTGAACATCCGCGTTGCTTCTCAGGAAGCTGACGATTTCCACTATCTCCATCAGTCAGGCCACGACAACGGTGGCGGCTCAGGCGGCGATCTCGTCGGTTGGGAACACACCTGGGATTGGAGCGCAGCCGACGATGGCTTGAACGGCGTCGAAAGATGGGGTGCCAAAGCATCAGACTGGTACTTTGAGCCCGTTGACGAGTCCGAAGCCCAGCAGATCATCGCCAACTTCGAGCCCTACAAGAACAAGCAACTGTGGTTGGATGACTTCCGCTTCATGCTTTCCGATGCTAAGCCTCTCTTGGTGATTGCCAAGGATGTCCAGGCTATCGTTGAAGAGGACAAGCCCATTGTCTCCGATGACAACTGGATCACGAGCCCCTGCTCCGACAGCGCCGAGGGTCAGAATATCGAATACCTCTGGGACGGCAATGGCAGCACCTTCTGGCACACCGACTGGCACGGAGCCTTCACCGCCGAGGATCACCACTACCTCCAGGTTGAGATTCCCAGCGACCTGACCTCTGCTGTGATGCGCATCACCCGTCGTAACACCACGAGCGGTAACCAGATCAATAAGTGGACCGTCTGGGGTACCAACTTCGACGATGAATCTATGATTCAAGGCGACGACGGTCTTGAGAAGCTCGCCGACCTCACCACTCCCTACCACGCTGGCAACAACACGGAAGTCTGCACCTCCGAGGTCTTCGAAACCAAGGGTTATCAGTACCTCCGCTTCTACTGCGCCGGCACGTGCAACAACGACGGTACGCAGGGTGGCAACGAGAAGTTCTTCCACATCGCTGAGTTCCAGCTCTATCCCGGTCACGTCTATCAGTCGCCTACCAACCAGTATGCTGTAATGGGTGACATCGCTTCGAACCTCGACCAGCTCATCACGAAGTTTGAGGGTGTGGATCTCGAGACTGAAGTCGAATACGAAGACTATAATGAGCTGAAGGCTGCATACGACGCCTTCATGAACATCTTCGTTGACCCGACTGATCTCCGCGACGCCATCCTCGCCGCCAACAACAAGCTCAAGAGTGTGGTTGTCGGTACGGATCCTGGTTTCTGGTCGAGCGATGCTGCTTCTGGCCTGACAAACGCTGTCAACGACGCTAAGAGCTACGACGAAGCTGGAGCCTATACTCCCTACGATTCCGACAACCTGATTTCCCGTCTGGAGGACGAGAGCGCTGCCGTTGACGGCAAGTTCAACCCCGTCCAGACTGGTAAGTGGTATCGCTTCCGTTATGGTACAGAGGAAGAGTATAAGCAGTATGGCTGGCCGACCGACGGTAACGCTGCCAACTACTGGAGGAACGTTGATGAGTGGGGCGACGGCGACGACAACCTGTACAACGAAGCCCTCTTCGGCAAGTACATGACTGTTGCTGACAGAATCACCATCACTCTTGGTCAGAACGACAACAACGAAGATGTCAATGCTTATCGCATCCAGCCCATCGCCAAGGAGGATTACATCGCAGAATCCAAGGTGTTCGCTGATGCCGACGAGGATATCCAGGATAAGGATCTTGCCCTATGGCGCTTCATCCAGCAAGGCAATGGCTACATCCTTCAGAACAAGGCTACGGGTCTGTTCATGCACAGCCCCTATGGCGACATGATTCTGAGTGCGTCGCCCACTGTCTTCGAACAGCTGCCTTCCGGTTTTGGTCAGAACACCTTCATCGCTAGCCGCTTGGACAATGGCGAAAAGATTGGTCCTCTCCACCTCGCACAGAGCGGCAACGTCTTCACCACTTGGGGTTCTCTCCAGAATGACGGCATTTGGTCCGGTATGGGCAGTTACGACGGACGTCGTGCTTGCTTCTTCGTAGAAGAGGTTGAGGACGTGGCTCCCGACTACAGCTTCGGCGACTTCAAACTCAACTTCACTCCTGGTGACATCTATGGCCGCTGCTATCCCGTTCCCGTAACGGTTAAGAATCCTGAGCAGGGTGAGCTGTGGACCGTTGCTAATCTGGAGTGCTCTGACGAGACCGTGAATGTCACTCTCGCTAAGATCATTGATCCCGTTGTTCCCGCAGGCCGTCCGTTCATCTATATTGCCGCTGGTGACTTTGATGAGGCTGCAGAGGCTGTTCCTTCAGACTTCAGCTTCTCCCTCAACCTCATCACCCAGCCTCAGACCCAAGGTTATCTGAAGGGTACCTTCAATAACACGGCCATTGAGGGAAGCTACATCGGTATTGGTATGGGTCACGAAGACCAATGCCTCGAATTCAGATCGGCTGGAACTCTCGCTGGCAACCGTGTCTACATCACTCCTAACGGCGAGGATCTCCCCTCCTCCGCTACTTTGGAGATTACGTTTGATGCCACCATTGAAGACGGTATCCAGGGCGCTCTGCAGAACATTTCCCGCACGGGTGAAATCTACACGCTCGATGGCCGCCTCATCGGTAAGGGCAACATCAATGACCTCAAGCAGAAGGGTGTGTACATCGTCAATGGCGTGAAGGTCATCGTGAAGTAATCCCTGCATGCAAATACCCGGAATCCACAGCGATTCTATCATATCCGCCGCGCTCCTCTCTCTGAGGGGCGCGGCTTTTACATATCAAAACGCTGCATTTTAGCACTTTTTCGCGAAAAACTTTTGCCATGTGAGAAAATAGCACTATATTTGCCCCGATAAATAACTCAAAGATAAACTAACTTAACCCATAAACAATGATGAAACGACTTACTTTATTCCTTCTGGTTTTCCTCGGGATTGTGGGAAGCATAACTATGAGTGCTCAAGACGTGCCGACGGGCTTAGTGCGCGTAAAGAGCAACCGCACAACGTGGTACCTGTCCACGTCGCAGAACGGTCAGGCTACGACTGCGTCCAAGAACGTGAGTAAGATTGATCAAGTGTGGATCCTGCTGAAGGACGGCGAGGGCTACACGCTGCGCAGCGCCAACACAGGCCAATACCTTCAGGCCACGATGACGGCCACCGCTGCTGGCAAGGCTACGCTGTATATCCGCACCAGCCCTAACGCTACAAGCACGAAGCCTCTGATCAACATTTCTGCCAAGAGCGATTGCAGCGGCGACTTCCTGAACACCAACACCAGCCATAATCTGTTCAAATACTCATTCGACGACGGTTGCGACTGGCTTATCGAGACCGTTGAAAACTTCTCGTTAGATGAGATCCGTGAGAGAATCCTCGGCATGAACCCCTACGCTGGCGAGATTGAGGACGGCGCCTACTACCGCATCATCAGCACCTACGGTCTCGTCGTGACCGGCGGCAGCGACCTGACGGCAAAGGAGATCGACGCCGACAACTTTTATCAGTACTGGCAGCTGAAGAAGAGCGGTTCGGGCTGGACGATTATGGATGTCGTGTCGCAGAAATATGTGCAGCGCCAGACGACGACCAGCGCCTACTTCCGCGAGGGTAATACGAAAGTCGCCTTCAACATCAGCCCTGTGGCCGATGAATGGGACTACCGCTGGACCATCTACTACCCCGGCGACAACAAAGGTTTCCACGATGCCAGCTCACAAGGACACAACGTGGTGCTATGGAGCACCAACGCCGTCGCCAGCGAATGGCACTTCGAAAAGGTGGAACTGTCCGAGGATGACATCGCCAACGCCCGTGGCGGCCAGGCAGCCTTCGACGAGTTGGTGGCCAATAAGTCGAAGCTACAGACAGCCCTCGACAACTTCTTCGAGGACAAGTCCTGCCTGACGCTGAAGGCAGAATTGCAGGGACTCAGCGATGAAGAGATTGCCGCACATCCCAGCTGGGAAACGCTGAACGACGACATGAGGGCCATGGTGCTGAAAGTGAAGAACGACACGTGGCAGCAGTACACTTCGACATCAGGCTACACCGCCAGCTACGAGAAGTTCTTCCGCGCTGCCGACTACCACATCTACAGCAACAATCAGGATATGGCCAACAGCAGCAACTTCACGATGAGCAATTCCTTCGGCCGTCTGTCTGGCCCCACTGGCATTGTGGCCAATGCTGGCGACATCATCTATGTGTACGTGAGCACAAAAGCCAAATCCGGCAGTGAGCTGAAGCTCGAAGCCGTATCCACCGACGGCGTAGCTGGCAACCACTCCACGGGTGAACAGACGGCCCTAAACGCCGGCCTGAACCTGTTCCGTTTCTCGGAGCAGAAGATGATCTACATTCTCCATCAGATTGCCCATCAGGACGGTGCCGTCACGCGTAAGCTGGAGAACTTCCCCGACATCACCGTACACATCGAGGGCGGACAGCTCAACGGCTACTGGGATGCCACACGCGGCATGACGAATGAGGACTGGAAACTCCTGCAAGAAAAGCTCCTGAAATCCTGTCCGTTCCTCAACCTCAAGACCGAGCGCCTCGTCTTCCAGATGGACGCCGACCTCGTGAAGGAGGCTGAGCCCAACGAGATGGAAGGCCTGATGCATGTGTGGAACACCATCTGCGCCAACGAAGACCGCTTCATGGGCGTTGAGGACTTCGAGGGCAAATATAACAACATTTGGAACGTGTTCAGCGGCGCCAGCTCATATATGCACTCCTCGACTTACGGCACATGGTACACCGAGAGCACCATCCCCACCATCATGAACTACTACAACATGACGCACGGCGGCGGCAACCTCTGGGGACCGAGTCACGAGATCGGACACAACCACCAGGGTAGCATCAACGTCATCGGTACCACGGAGAGTTCCAACAACCTGTTCTCGAACATCAACACCTTTGAGAGCGGCATCCTCAATTCCCGCCGCTACTATCCGAGCAAAAACTTCGATTATATGATTGATGGCACCACATGGTTGGAGCGTAATATTTGGATGACTACAGGTATGTTCTTCCAGCTCTACCTCTACTTCCACGTGCAAGGCCACGACCCCAACTTCTACCCCAACCTGTTCCGTGCCATGCGTAAGGATCCTATCAACAAGGGCAGTGGCAATGGCGCTACAGACTACCTGAAGCTGGCACGTAAGATTTGCGATGTGGCACAGGCCGACTTAAGCGAGTTCTTTGAGGCTTACGGTATGTTCATCCCCTGCGACAACCTCCATGTTGGCGACTATGCCGACTACTATGTCACCACAACGCAGGCACAGATCACATCTGCAAAGAAACAGATGCAGAAGTACGAGAAGAAGCTGGGCAATATCATGTTCATTGACGACCGCATCATCAAGAAGTCAGCCGTCGCGGACAACATCTTCGGATGCGTGGCTGCTGCCGATGGTTACAAGCGCGCCAACGAGGAGTACCCCTACCTGATGGCCAGTGTTAATGCAGCCTACGTGGGCGGCGACTACGAGTCGTTCACCGCCGATGCCGAACCCGTCACCGACGACTGGTACAAGATCACGAACAGCGGCAAGACCATCACTTTCTATGGCAGCAAGAACTATGCCGGACATAAATTCTACGATGCCGATGGCAACCTCGTCTGGGCGACCAACAAACGATCGACCGAAATGCCGCAAGCCGTCCGAGACCTCGGCATAGCCAACCTCACGATCATGACCGCCAACTACGATATGACCGACACGCTTTGCACCGACACCAAGCCTGATGATGCCATCAACGATATCTCGGCTGGCGACAACGTGGGCAGCCAAAAGGTGTTCGACCTCACTGGCCGCCGCGTGCAGCAAGTGAACAAAGGCTTGTATATCGTGAATGGGAAGAAAGTGTTGGTGAAGTAAAGCCCCACCCCCAAACCCCATTCCCGAGCAAAGCTCGCCTACCCGTAGCCTTTCCCGTTAGGGAGGGGAGTAGTTACTTAACAAGAATTGAAAGACCCACCCCCTGCCCTCCCTGTGAGGGAGGGGGTAGTTACCAATCAAGAATAGATATTTAAAAGAAATACGGTGAAGAAAAAAGAAACCGCAAAAAGTAAGGAACAGACCACCAAAAATCCAAAACATTCTACACCCTCCCTACAAGGGAGTGAGAAGGGTGGGTCTGCTCCCTCCCTCACAGTGAGGGCGGGGGGTGGGTCCGTTTTTTTATTTATATTTTTCCTCCTCGCTTGGCTCTGGGCCTCGTGGTGGATGGGTGATGTCTTCGCTGTGGCGCGCGAACGTTCGTTCTTCGCCTTCGATGACACGTTGATGCACTGGCTGTGGCAGCAGTCCTTCGGTTCGGTGTTCATCATCGGCCGTGCGCTGCTGACCCTCTACCGCTGGCCCATATTGGCCGGTTTGTGCATTGCCATTCTGCTGACCGTTGGTTCCTGGCTCGTAGGCTACTGCCTGCGCCTGCGCCCCGAATCACGCTGGCACTTGCTTCAGTATCTCCCCGCCATTGCCTGGATGGCATGGGTTGCGTGGAGAGGTCTGAACCTCTACTATCAGGAAGAGCCAGGCAGCGCTCCCGGTGTCCTCGTCTTAGGTATTCTGGTGTGCGCCATCGACGCCTTTATCATCTGGACATTTAAGGGTAGGAGAAGACCCACCCCCAACCCCTCCCGTCAGGGAGGGGAGTCCAGCGGTTTGTCGGAGAATAATGGAATAAAGAAGCCTAACACGAACCATGCGCCAGCTTCTCCCCTCCCTAATGGGAGGGGGTGGGGGTGGGTCTTTATTCTCCTCCTCTTCGCTATTCCCACGCTCATCACACATTTCCGCCACCCCTACATCCGTCCCTTGACCCACATGGAAGTGCAGATGATGGCAGAAGATTGGGATGGCATGGTTGAGACGGCACACGAGCACAGCAAGCTGAGCTACCGCCCCTTGGCCGCCTACTACGCTATCGCCCTCGTCCACAATGGTCATCTTGCCGATGCGCTCTTCGACATTCGTCTGGACTACGACAGCATTTATGCTCACAATATCAACGGCAGTAGCGATATCGGCACGAATTACTATCTGGTGGACTGCGACTATCATGCCGGTCTGTTCCGCCCAGCCACGCACAGAGCCGTGGAAGATCTGACGATATTCGGTCCTACGCTCCACTCGCTGAAGCACCTGACCCGTCTGGCGCTGCTCGACCACGACTGGCCCGTCGCGCGCAAGTACCTCTATATCTTAAAACAGACACCCTTTGAAGGGGAGTTTGTACGTCGCTATGAAGCAATGCTCGACAAGCCCGAAGCTGTAGCCGCCGACCCAACCTTCGCCAAGGTACGACTGACGGAACCCATCCAAGACGGTTTCGAAAGTATGTTTCAGGAGCCTACTTTCTTAGGCTATACCTGCGTGCTCATGTCGGGTCGCTCCATGGAAGCACTGACGCAGAGCCTCATGGCCTGCCTCTACAGCAAGCGTATGCCTGACTTCCTGATGCGCTGCCAACCGTTGGTCGGTACGACACCCCCGCGCACCATCAGCGAAGGTCTCGTCACGCAGAGCTTCAAGAACCCTGAAATCCTCCAAGCTTTTCCGCAGCTGAAGATGAACCAACAGGTCTATCAAGGTTTCCTCCGCGTCGTGCAGCCCTACATGAAAGACCGTCCTCGTGGCGGTATTGAACTCTTCGACCAGTACAAGGGCTACTACCCCTACTACTACTTCTTCGGCAACCTCAAGGCAACACGAAAGAGCGATGACAAGAAGGAAGAAACGCATAAGGCGGGAGTAAACTAAAAGAAGACCCACCCCCTAACCCCTCCCGTCAGGGAGGGGAGGAGACCCACCCCCGGCCCCTCCCGTAAAGGGAGGGGAGTGCCTACGAGGAGGAAACGATATAGTAAAATGATAAAGATATAAAGATTATGAGCAATAATTATCATAAGCTTTTTATAAGTGCAAAATGGATAAAGACTGCGCGCCAGCTACTCCCCTCCCTTACGGGAGGGGTCTGGGGGTGGGTCTTCATCCTTGCAGCCTGCACCTCCCGTCCTACTTCCATCCCCACAACATTCACCGAGCTGAAGGACAGCGCGGAGATCTACCCGGAATACAGGGATGTGACGATACCACCGAACATCGCGCCGCTGAACTTCAAGGTTAGCGATGCCGATGCTTCGGAGTTTGTCGTGACCATGAACGACCTCGTCTGCGGTGCATCTGCCGACGGCAAGTTCGACATCGATAGCGTGGCGTGGCGACAATTGTTGACAGGCGCTAAAGGCAAGGATCTCACCGTCAACATCTACGGGCACCGCGAGAACGGATGGGTACGCTATCTCCCATATAATCTGCATGTTGCAGAGGAAGAAATAGACAGCTACCTTTCCTATCGTCTCATCGAGCCCGGCTACGAGCTCTACCGCCAGCTTGGCCTCTACCAGCGCAACCTGACGAACTTCGACGAAGCCGTAATCTATGAGAACAACCGCACGTTCAGCAACGAGGACAACCACTGCGTCAACTGCCACAACTACCAGGCTTACGACACGCAGCGGATGCTCTTCCATGTCCGCGCGTCGCACGGTGGCACCATCATCATCAACGGCACGGATGCGCATAAGATAGCCATCAAGCACGACAGCATCCTCGGCGCCGGCGTCTACCCGTCGTGGCACCCTACCCTCCCCCTCGTCGCCTTCTCGTCGAACAAGACAGGACAGGTATTCCACATCTACCATGAGGAGAAGATCGAGGTTCTCGACGAAGCCTCAGACCTCATCCTCTACGATGCCGAGAAAAACACGGTACGCAATATTCTACGTTCCAAGAATGATCTGGAGACATTCCCGTGCTGGACACCCGATGGTCGCCGTCTCTACTACTGCTCGGCGCGTATGCCCTCCGCCCTCATCGACAATTATTCCACCGAGATGATGGCGGCGAGTTACGACAGCCTCATGTACAATATCTATTCCATGCCTTTCGACCCCGACACACGCACTTTCGGTGCGCCGCAACTCGAAGTTGACGCCGTAGCCATGGGCAAGAGTGCCAGTGTACCACGCGTGAGTCCCGACGGTCGTTATCTTCTCTTCACCCTCGGAGACTACGGGCAGTTTCATATCTGGCATAAGAGCGCTGACTTGTGGGTAAAAGAGATAAGACCCACCCCCGACCATGAAGAGCGTGAAGAGAGGCTTTATCCACTCTCTGCCACCAACGCTCCCGATGTACCCGACAGCTACCATACATGGTCGTCCAATGGGCACTGGATTGTCTTTGCCAGCCGTCGCGACGACCACAACTACTCACGCGCCTTCATCGCCTATTTCGACCGCGAAGGACAGGCACATCGGGCGTTCATGTTACCCCAGCGCGATCCCGACTACAACACGCTACTGTTGAAGAGCTACAACGTGCCAGAGCCGACGAAGATCGCTGTGCAGGTGAATTTCGAGACGCTCAAGCATGTGGTGTATCACACAGATGCGGAGGCGGCTGAATATAAGGAATAGAAGACCCACCCCTCAAACCAGTCCAGACAGAACACTCAGTTCTGTCTTCCTGGCA
>CAMZHV010000066.1 GCA_947307015.1 uncultured Prevotellaceae bacterium
ATGTCGTACCTTTGCACCGTCAAACAAAAAGGTTTGCCATGTTCAACTTAAAACAGTCATCATGAAACACTATCAACCTCTCAGACTACGGCCACCACCCTTTGAAAAAAGCTCTAAGGGTATAGCCTGGAACCTATAAGGGTTTCGGCCTAAACCCTCAAGGGTTTGAAACTGCTCTTCAATCAGAGACTCAGGCATCATCGTGGCAGAAGACTAATTTTGAAGCCTACTTAAAGGTAAAAAAAGTGGAAAAATGTTGTTTTTCTTGGCGCGTACGGAAATAATGTGTACCTTTGCCGTCCGTAAAGCGTAAAACGTTATTTATCATCTTATAAAAAGCATTGATTATGAAAAAGAATCTTTGGAAAATCATGGCAGCGCTGGTCATCGTTGCCCTGCCTTTTGTTGTGGCATCCTGCGGTAGTGACGAGGAGGAAGGCCCCAAGACCTACACTTACAGCTGGCTACTGCAGAACACAACGCTCAGTAGCTCCGCTACGACCGCTCAGCGTCAGGCAGCCCTCGTTGCCGAGGAAGCTGTGAATGCTCTTTTTGCTGCCGGATTCACTCAGCGCGGCTTCAAGGTGAACGCTACCGCACAGACCTTCTCCGTTGAGACAGAGGACGAAGCCAGCGTCTGGGACGGTTATGCCAAACGTGCCGTGAGCACCGTGAAGGGTACTGACGATCTGGCTATCGCCGTTGAGGTGCTGCCCTCGAACGCCAAGATTGTCGTGAAGCGCGGTAGCAAGGTGCTCGTGGACGAGAAGCTGCGCAACTAATCGACGAAGCCCATGCATTTCACGGCGACGGCTCACATGAGCGACCTGATCCACGACGATTACCGGCTCTTGCAGGTAATCTCGCGCTTTGGCGTGTCATTGGGATTCGGCGATCAAAGCATTGACGCGGCGTGTCGCGCTTCTGGCGTGGACACGCCGACGTTTCTTGCCGTCGTGAACTTTGTGCAGAGCGAAGGACGCCTGTCTGTCGACGAGCTGGTCGAAGAGGTCAGCGTGGCAGAGCTGATGCGTTACTTGCAGCGCTCGCACACTTATTTCGTGGACTTCCGTCTGCCCGCCATTCGTCGCAAGCTCATTGAGGCCATCGACTGCTCGGCCAAAAACCAGATCGCCTTCCTCATTCTTAAGTTCTACGACGAGTACGCGGCAGAAGTGCAGCGGCACATGGCCTACGAAAACGAGCAGATACACACCTATGTGCAGCAGCTCCTTGAAGGCAAAATGCCCACGCGCCACGCAGCATACAGCGAGCTGGCACACCAGCATCACGACAACCACGCCAGCATCAGCAAGAGCAGCAACGAACTTAAATCCATCATTATCAAGTACTACCCCAGCGACAGCGACACCCAGCGGCTGGCAGACACGCTGCTTGACATATATATCATGGAGGAGGACCTGTTCCTGCATTGCCATCTGGAGGATACGCTCTTTGCCACCGCTGTACACCGTCTGGAACAGGAGGTGAAAGCTTCAGCAGGCATGGAAACCTCAAAGGGTGTCATCGTGGGTACGAAGGTCTCTGAGCCGTCGGGTGATGAGCTGTCGGAACGCGAGAAAGAGGTCATTCGTCTGGTCGTGCGCGGACTTTCTAATAAGGAGATTGCCGAAAAGATGTTTATCTCAGCTAATACGGTCATGACCCATCGTCGCAATATTGCTCGCAAGACGCAGATTCACTCGCCGGCAGGCCTCACCATCTATGCGATTGTCAATGGACTGATTAACTTAGAAGAGGTGAAATTATAAGAAGACCCCATGGACCAAGAACTATCCAGTTTGATACATTCAGCTCCGTCCCTACAGGGGAAGGCTGGGGGAGATTCCGCGTCTTCTTCCTCTGACTTCGAACAGGCCCTGCGTCCCCTGCATTTCGACGACTTCGCCGGACAGGGACAGGTGGTGCAGAACCTGAAGGTGTTCGTTGAGGCTGCACGCTATCGTGGCGAGCCCCTTGACCATACGCTGCTGCACGGCCCCCCGGGTTTGGGTAAGACCACGCTGTCGAATATCATTGCCAATGAGTTGGGCGTAGGCTTCAAGGTCACCAGTGGCCCTGTTCTCGACAAGCCTGGCGACCTGGCAGGCATACTCACGTCGTTGGAGCCGCAGGATGTGCTGTTCATCGACGAGATACATCGCCTCTCGCCTGTCGTGGAGGAATACCTGTACTCGGCGATGGAGGACTACCGCATAGACATCATGATCGATCGCGGCCCCAGCGCACGAAGCATACAGATTGACCTCAACCCCTTCACGCTTGTAGGTGCCACCACACGCTCAGGTCTGCTGACAGCTCCCTTGCGTGCCCGTTTTGGTATCAACCTACATCTGGAATATTATGATGCCGCGACGCTCACGGGTATCGTGCTGCGCTCGGCAGGCATCCTCCAGCAGCCCATCGACGAGGAAGCAGCTGCGGAGATTGCACGTCGCTCGCGTGGTACGCCACGTATCGCCAACGCCCTGTTGCGCCGTGTCCGCGACTTCGCGCAGGTTAAGGGTAACGGACGTATTGATATTGCCATCGCCCGCTACGCCCTTGAGGCACTGAACATCGACCGTCACGGTCTCGACCTCATCGACCGTAAGATTCTGCTGGCCATCATCGACAAGTTCAAGGGCGGCCCCGTAGGCATCACGACGATCGCTACGGCCATCGGTGAAGACCCGGGT
This sequence comes from uncultured Prevotellaceae bacterium, assembly GCA_947307015.1. Classification (GTDB taxonomy): domain Bacteria; phylum Bacteroidota; class Bacteroidia; order Bacteroidales; family Bacteroidaceae; genus Physcousia. Next base: position 2,700 of record CAMZHV010000066.1, read on the forward strand.
ACCATTGAGGAGGTCTATGAGCCTTTCCTGATCAAGGAAGGTTTCATCAAGCGCACACCGCGAGGTCGCGAGGTGACGGACTTGGCATACGAACATCTGGAAAGAAGCAGGTTCAAATTCAGCAATGGTGAGCCATCATTGTTTGATTGACATAAGGTGTGTCCTTAAAAGAATATGTTTGACTTAAAGACCATTCGCAAGGATTTTCCTATCTTGGAGCGCTCGGTATATGGGCGTCCCTTGGTTTATTTCGACAACGCAGCTACGACACAGAAGCCACGCTGCGTGATCGATGCGATGACAGACGAGTACCTGAACGTGAATGCCAACGTACACCGTGGCGTACATTTCCTGTCGCAGGAGGCTACACGTATATACGAAGAGGCTCGCACGACCGTTCGTGAATTCATCCATGCGCGGTCAAACGCCGAGGTCATCTTTACGCGCGGCACCACGGAAAGCATCAATCTTGTGGCGGCGACCTTCGGGCAAGCTTGTCTGCACGATGGCGACGAGGTGATTGTCACTGAGATGGAGCATCACTCCAATATCGTGCCGTGGCAACTCCTGCAAAGTCGTGTCGACGTGAAGTTGCGCGTCTGTCCCATCACCGACGATGGACGCCTGGACATGGAAGCCCTGCCGCGTCTGTTCACCTCCCGCACGCGTCTCCTTGCCTGCACCGCCGTCAGTAATGTGCTTGGCACGGTGAATCCTATTAAGGAGATTATTGCCCTGGCTCATGCTCATCATGTCCCTGTGCTCATTGATGCCGCACAGGCTGCGCCCCATCATCCCATCGACGTGCAGGAACTCGACTGCGACTTCCTCGCCTTCAGCGGCCATAAGGTCTATGGTCCCACGGGCATTGGCGTGCTTTACGGCAAGGAGGAGTGGCTCGACCGTCTGCCGCCCTACATGGGAGGCGGTGAAATGATCGGCAAGGTGAGTTTCGAACGCACCACTTTCAACGAGCTACCCTATAAGTTTGAGGCCGGAACGCCCGACTATGTCGCTGCCAATGGCCTTGCACGCGCCCTTGACTATGTCAGCGCCATCGGCTTTCCCGAAATCCAAGCCCACGAGCAAGCCCTCACTTCTTACGCCGCGGAGCGTATGCAGGAGATCGCAGATTTACGCATCTTCGGTCCGCTTGGAAAACCATCTTCCCTCGCCCACCAAGTTCCCCTCGCCCACGGGAGAGGGGTTAGGGGTGAGGCCTCGGCCTCTTCCGTTATTTCCTTCAATGTCGGCTCGATTCACCATCTCGACCTCGGGACACTGCTCGACCGCTTGGGGATTGCCGTGCGCACAGGTCATCACTGCGCCGAACCGCTGATGCACCGCTTAGGCATTGAGGGCACCGTGCGAGCCAGTTTTGCCCTCTACAACACTCGTGAGGAGGTAGATACCTTCATGGAGGCGTTGCAGCGTGTGATAAAAATGTTCTAAACTGCACACATGCGCCATCGCCGCTTTCCCTGACATTGACAAAAGTCAAGGAAAGCGGCGATTTATATGTTTAATAGCAGAAATATGGCACTTATTTGCGAAAAAAGCCCGACCTTTGCACCAGCAAAACAAAAGAACAAGGCTCGATGGAGCCGACAAACACTTCAGGATAGAAAAGGTAAAAGTCCGCAAGATTGATAAAGGTAAAAGATTGTTTCATTCACAGATTGAGATTTAGTTAGTTAGTTTATAAGGTAAATGATTTTGTCGAGCGATTGTCCGTGAGGATAGTCGCTTTTTCTTGCTCATAGTACGCTGCAACACGGTTTTTTTAGTCTATGTGGCGGAATCTTTTGCCCTAAAGTTTTGCCATCCCAATAATTATGAGTACTTTTGCGCGCGAAATATAAAGAAATAGTATATCAACTCCCTTTTATTATGGAAAAAATTCAAGAACTGACAGACAAAATCCGTCGCGAAGGCGTGGAGAAAGGACAGGCTGAGGCTGCGCAGATCATCGAGCAGGCTAAACAGCAGGCTGCCAAAATCGTGGCTGACGCTAAGGCGCAGGCTGAGGCCATCGCCAGCAAGGCCAAGAAAGACGCCGCAGAGCTCGACAAGAACACCAAGAGCGAACTGAAGCTTTATATGGGGCAGGCCGTCAACGCGCTGAAGAGCGAAATCACGACCATGGTCACCGATAAGGTCGTTGCAGAGAGCACCAAGAAGCTCATCGATGACAAGGACTTCCTCGGCAAGTTCACCGTGGCATTGGCTACGGAATGGGCCAAGACGCAGGAGATTGTCATCAGCACCGCCGATGCCGATGCGCTCAAGGCTTATTTCGCCAAGGAGGCGAAAGAGCTGCTCAACAAAGGCGTCAAGATCGAAAAAGTCAATGGTCAACGGGCTCTTTTCACCGTGCAGCCCGCCGACGGCAGCTACCGCGTAGACTTTGGCAAGGAAGAGTTGGAGAGCTATTTCCGCAATTTCCTGCGCCCGCAACTGATTGAAATGCTTTTCTAAGATGGCGAATTACTATTGTCTAATTGCGGGTCTGCCCGTTGTCAAGCTCACCGATACAGCGCCACTCCGCACGGTCATGCAGTTGAAGGAAGAGATGGCCGACGTCCTGGAATCGAAGGATGCACGGCTGATGGAAACCTTCTTCCTGCGATTCGACTGTGAGAACCTAGTGGCGCTACTGGCCAACGCGGAGGCTGAGCTGGACGAACGCGGCAACTATTCCCGCGAGCAACTGACAGAACTGATTAGCGCGGCTCGTGCGCAGGAAGGTGCCGTCAAGGGATTCCCTGAGTTCTTGGCCGCCTTTGTCCGCGATTACGATGTGCACGCGGAAGCTACTGCATGGTTCGCCCGCGACACCGTCATGCTGGCTTACTACAACTACGCCTGCAGGTGCTCCAATGCGATGATGGCAGAGTGGTACGAGTTGAACTTCAATATCCTGAACATCCTGACGGCACTGATCGCCCGCAAGCAGGGATGGACGTTGAAGGACTATGTGCAGGGCCAGGGTGATGTCGTGGATGCGCTGCTCAAGCAGACGAACCAACCGGACTTCGGGTTGAGCGCGGAGCTGGACTATGTGAAGGACCTGATGCAGGCCGCTGAGACCACAGATCCCGTGGAGAAGGAGCGTCAGATCGACGCCCTGCGATGGAATTGGTTAGAGGAGAAGACTTTCTTCGAGCCGTTCGATATTACAGCCCTTTTCGCCTACATCGTCCGTTCCGAAATCCTCGAGCGTTGGGCACTCCTTGATCCTGAGCAGGGTCGCGAGCGTTTCACGGAGATTATCGAGAACCTTCGTGGCGAAGCTAAGGTGCCGGAAGAGTTCAAGACCCACCCCCTGACCCCTCCCGTCAAGGGAGGGGAGCCTGCCCAAGGGGAATAATTATAAGTTGTAACAAATATTAATTTATAAAAGAATGACCCTGATAATCCTCCATTAGCAACAATGCGCGAGCTACTCCCCTCCCTGATGGGAGGGGTTGGGGGTGGGTCTTTTATTATGACAAAAGGAACTGTTAGTGGCGTTATCGCCAACATGGTAACGCTCCGCGTGGACGGACCGGTGAGGCAGGGTGAGATCTGCTACATCGAGACCGGCGGCGACCGCCTCATGAGCGAGGTCATCAAGGTCATCGGTCAGGACGTCTACGTTCAGGTATTCGAGAGCACCCGCGGATTGAAGGTGGGTGCCGTGGCTGAGTTCACGGGGCACATGCTCGAAGTGCAATTGGCTCCCGGTATGCTTAGCAAGAATTTCGACGGTCTGCAGAACGACCTCGACAAGATGGAGGGTGTGTTCCTCAAGCGCGGCCAGTACACCGACCCGCTCGACCGTGAACGCCTCTGGGACTTCGAGCCCATCGTGCAGGTCGGCGACAAGGTCGTCGCCAGCGACTGGCTCGGCAAAGTCGAAGAGAACCATCAGCCGCTGAAGATCATGGCTCCCTTCCAGATGAAGGGCACGGCCACGGTCAAGAGCATTGCCAAGGCCGGGAAGTACAAAGTCACGGACACCATTGCTACGCTCACCCTTGAGGACGGCACGGATCTGGACGTGAACATGATCCAGCACTGGCCCGTGAAGTTCGCGATGACAAACTACAAGGAGAAGCCGCGTCCCTTCAAGCTCTTAGAGACCAGCGTCCGCACCATTGACACTTTCAACCCCATCGTCGAGGGTGGCACAGGCTTCATCCCCGGTCCCTTCGGTACGGGTAAGACGGTGCTGCAGCACGCTATCTCCAAGCAGGCTGAGGCGGACATCGTGATTATCGCAGCCTGCGGTGAGCGTGCCAACGAGGTCGTGGAAATCTTCACCGAGTTCCCTGAACTTGAAGACCCCCACACGGGCCGCAAACTGATGGAACGTACCATCATCATCGCCAATACATCCAACATGCCTGTGGCTGCCCGTGAAGCCTCCGTGTACACCGCCATGACCATGGCTGAGTACTATCGCTCCATGGGTCTGCGCGTGCTGCTGATGGCCGACTCCACTTCCCGTTGGGCACAGGCGCTGCGTGAGATGTCTAACCGCATGGAGGAGCTGCCTGGCCCCGATGCCTTCCCCATGGACCTCTCCGCTTTGATCTCCAACTTCTACGGTCGTGCAGGTTACGTTTATCTGAACAACGGCGAGGTAGGTTCCATCACCTTCATTGGAACGGTGTCGCCTGCCGGCGGTAACCTGAAGGAGCCCGTCACGGAGAGCACTAAGAAGGTGGCCCGCTGTTTCTACGCGCTCGAACAGGAGCGTGCCGACAAGAAGCGTTATCCCGCCGTGAACCCCATCGATTCCTATTCCAAATACCTCGAATATCCTGAGTTTGAAGCCTATATCAAGGAACACATCAACGAGGAATGGATTCCGAAGGTTCTGAAGCTCAAGACCCGTATGCAGCGCGGTAAGGAGATTGCCGAGCAGATCAACATCCTCGGTGATGACGGTGTTCCCGTTGACTACCACGTGACGTTCTGGAAGTCCGAGATTATCGACTATGTCGTTCTCCAGCAAGATGCCTTCGACGAAGTTGATGCCGTCACGCCCATTGAGCGTCAGGAGGAGATCCTGAACCTCGTGACGGAGATCTGCGAGCACGACTTCCAGTTCGAGACTTTCCTCGAAGCCACCGATTTCTTCCGCAAGCTCATCAACCTCTGCAAGCAGTGGAACTATTGCCAGTTCAAGAGCGAACAGTACTACGACTTCAAGAAGCAGATAGAAGAGTTTATTAAATAAATAGACTATTATGGCACAAGCATTCCAAAAAATCTATACAAAGATCAGCCAGATCACGAAAGCCACCTGTTCGCTGAAAGCTACAGGCGTTGGCTACGACGAGCTGGCCACCATCGACGGCAAGCTGGCACAGGTGGTGAAGATTATGGGTGATGACATCACCCTGCAGGTGTTCGAAGGCACGGGTGGCATTCCCACCAACGCCGAAGTCGTCTTCCTCGGCCACTCGCCCTCGCTGAAGGTCAGCGATCAGCTGGCAGGCCGTTTCTTCAACGCATACGGACAGCCCATCGACGGCGGTCCTGCTGTCGAAGGCAAGGAAGTGCCCATCGGCGGTCCCAGCGTGAACCCCGTACGCCGCAAGCAGCCCAGTGAGCTCATCGCTACGGGTATTGCAGGTATCGACCTGAACAACACGCTCGTTTCGGGTCAGAAGATTCCTTTCTTCGCCGACCCCGACCAGCCTTTCAACCAGGTCATGGCGCTCGTTGCCTTGCGTGCCAAGGTGGATAAGATCATCCTCGGCGGCATGGGTATGACCAACGACGACTATTATTTCTTCAAGAACACGTTCTCCGAGGCCGGTGCTCTCGACCGTATCATATCTTTCATGAACACCACTGAGGATCCCGCTGTGGAACGTCTGCTGATTCCGGACATGGCGCTGACGGCGGCCGAATACTTCGCTGTGGAGAAGCACGAGACGGTGCTCGTCCTGTTAACTGACATGACATCCTACGCCGACTCCCTCTCCATCGTGTCCAACCGTATGGATCAGATTCCTTCCAAGGACTCCATGCCAGGTTCCCTCTATTCCGACCTTGCCAAGATCTACGAGAAGGCCGTGCAGTTCCCCGAGAGCGCTGGCGGCGGCTCCATCACCATCATCGCCGTGACCACACTCTCCGGTGGCGACATCACGCACGCTGTGCCTGATAACACTGGTTACATCACTGAGGGTCAGCTCTATCTGCGTCGCGACTCTGATGTCGGAAAGGTCATCGTCGACCCGTTCCGTTCGCTGTCACGTCTGAAGCAGCTCGTGGCCGGAAAGAAAACCCGCAAGGACCACTCGCAGGTCATGAACGCCGCCATCCGCCTCTACTCCGATGCGGCCAATGCCAAGACCAAGCTGGAGAACGGCTTCGACCTCACCGACTACGACAACCGTTGCCTCGACTTCGCCAAAGACTATGCCACCGCCATCCTCGCCATCGACGTCAATGTCGACACCACCGAGATGCTCGATGTCACCTGGCAGCTCTTCCGCAAGTACTTCAAGCTCGAAGAGGTCAACATCAAGAAGGAGTTCACAGATATCTACTGGAAATAACGGACTCTCCCCCCGCCCTCCCTCTAGGGAGGGAGTAGTTACCGTTTAAGCATAGTACTCTCTAATCATCAACCATAAACAAATGACCCGATAACAACTTCCCCAATACATTCCACTCTTCCCCTACAAGGGGGAGCGGGGAGGGGGTCCGATAATTATGGCAATCAAATTTCAATACAACAAGACATCGCTCCAGCAGATCGAGAAGCAGCTGAAGATGCGACAGCGCACGCTCCCTATCATTAAGAATAAGGAGACGGCGCTGCGCCTCGAGGTCAAGCGCTGCAAGGAAGAGGTCGTCGCGTTGGAAGAGGAGCTGCAACGGCAGATTGCGGGCTACGAACGTATGTACGCCCTGTGGGGCGAGTTCGACGCCTCGCTCGTCGAGCTCAAGGACGTAGAGATTGATGTCAAGAAGGTCGCAGGCGTGCGCGTGCCTGTTCTTTTGAATATCAAGCTCGAAGCCAAGCCTTTCGGCATCTTCAGCGCGCCCAAATGGTACTTCGACGGTATCAACCTCCTCAACGGCCTCGCCAAGACAGCAGTCGAACGGGAGTTCGCCGTCGCCAAGTGCGACCTCCTCGATCATGCTCGCCGCAAGACCACCCAGAAGGTCAACCTCTTTGAGAAGGTTCAGATCCCGGGATTCCAGGAAGCTGTGCGTAAGATCAAGCGATTCATGGAGGACGAAGAGAACCTCTCCAAGTCCTCACAAAAGATCCTCAAATCCTTGCAGGAGAAGCGTAAGGCTGAGGAAGAAGGAAAGGAGGACGCCGCATGATTACAAAAATGAAAAAGCTCACGTTCCTGGTCTATCATCGGGAATATGATGAGTTCCTTCACCGTTTGCAGGAACTGGGCGTCATGCACATCGAGGGCGGCTCCCTCGACAAAGGACAGTCTGAGGCGGTGTCTGCCGACATGACTGAACTTCGCCGCGTGGACACGCTGCTTCAGCAGATGGAGCAACTCCCTGCTCCGGATGCCAAAGAAACAGGTGCCATGGAGCATGGCGATTCAGCCTTTGATTCGACAACAGACCTGATTCAGACGCTTGAAACCTTATTCGCTGATTACGCACAACTTACAGACCGCGCGAAAACGTTGACCGAGCAGATAGAGACGCTCACGCCTTGGGGTGAGTTCGATCCCGTCGAAGTTCGCCGCGAGCTTGCAACAGCTGGCTGCGAGTTGCGTTTCTACACAGCATCTCCAAAAGCTTTCACCAAAGATATTGCTCCAAACTTCATTGTTCAGGAGATCAGTCAGGAGAAGAAGAAGGTCTATTTCGTCGCCATCAATCATGGCGAAGAACAGGACATCCCCGCTACTGCCGTCACCATCCCCGATGCTTCACTTAGCGCACTCACGGCGGAGTTTGAACAAACCAGCGCTCAGTCTGCTCAGACGCTCTCAAAACTTCAACAGCTCACCGCTGCTCATCGTGCCGAGGTGGAGGCCTGCCGCGACCAGCTGCAATCCCGCATGAACTTCGACACCGTACGATTCGGAACGGAAACAGCTGCCGACGATCATCTTATGGTGCTCCGTGGGTGGATTCCTGCGGGCCGTGAGGAAGAGGTGCAGACAACCTTTGCAGGCAGCAGTGCTTGGTTTGAGATTAGTGACCCGCAGCCTGGCGATGACATCCCCATCTGTCTGAAGAACAACCGTTTCTTCAAGCTCTTCGAGATGTTCACTGAGCTCTATATGCTCCCGAAATACACCGAGCTCGACCTCACGCCCTACCTTGCGCCTTTCTACATCCTTTTCTTCGGGCTCTGTCTCGGCGATTCGGGCTATGGTCTGTTCATCACCCTTGGTGTCCTCGCTGTCAAGCACTTTGTGAAAGGCTTGAGCCAGAGCCTCAAGGCCGCTCTGAACCTGCTGCTCGTTCTGGGCATCTCCGCGTTCTTCTGTGGCCTACTCTCCGGCGCGTTCTTTGGCTTCAATCTCTATACGTTAGGCGTACCCTTCTTCGACAAGGTGGGCGCTGCCGTAGCGATGGACAATAGCCAGATGTTCAACCTCTCACTCATTCTCGGCTTCATACAGATTATCTTCGGTATGAGTCTGAAGGTCTACAATCGTGCCATACAGCTCGGTTTCAGCTACGCTTTATCCACCATCGGATGGATGATGGTCATCCTCTCGCTGGCCGTTGTCATGCTCTTGCCGGATTATGCCCATATTGCCAAATGGTTCACTTATGTAGGGTTGGCATTAGCCTTCTTGTGCAACAGCCCCGAGCGCTATTCCAAGAATCCTGTTACCGGACTGCTCATCAATGTGGGGTCAGGTCTTTGGGATGCTTACAACACCGCCACGGGTATGCTCGGCGATATGCTTTCCTATGTCCGTCTGTTTGCGCTCGGTCTCTCCGGAGGTATCCTTGCCACCGTCTTCGATAGCCTCGCCACAGGATTGGCGCCCGACAACGCCATCCTTGGCCCCATCGTCATGGTGCTCATCTTCGTCTTCGGACATGCCTTGAATATGTTCATGAATGTCCTCGGCGCATTCGTCCATCCAATGCGTCTCACCTTTGTCGAGTTCTTCAAGAACGCCGGCTATGAGGGTGGAGGCACAACCTATAAACCATTTAAATAGGAAGCCTCTCCCCCAACTCCTCTCCCGTGGGCGAGGGGAGCACTAAGAGGGGAGATAACCAAGGCAATAAAAAGAAATAATTAATTTAATCAATAATCATCATTAACAAAGTCCTCACCTACGAAAGCAACTACGCCCCTCTCTAAAGGAGAGGGGATGGGGGTGAGGCCATCAAAATCATTATGAACACAACACTCCTCATCGCCTACATTGGCGTAGCAATCATGGTAGGTCTCGCCGGCATCGGCAGCGCCTATGGTGTCACCATCGCTGGTAATGCAGCCATCGGTGGCTTGAAAAAGGACAGCAAGCTCTTCGGTAACTGCCTCGTCCTCACCGCTCTTCCTGGCACACAGGGTCTGTATGGTTTCGCAGGCTTCTACATGTGTCAGAACATGTTCAACCTGCTCACCCCCGAGACCACAGCCATTCAGGCTGCCACCGTCTTCGGAGCTGGTCTCGCTTGTGGTTTGGCATGTCTCTTCTCCGGTATTCGTCAGGGACAGGTCTGCGCCAACGGTATTGCCGGCTTAGCACAGGGTCACAGCCATCTCTTCGGTAACACCATCGTCCTCGCCGTCTTCCCCGAGCTTTACGCTATCGTCTCTGTGGCGCTCGTTTATATGGCAGGCAGCGCCGTTGCCGCATAACGCATTCGTCCTCCTGCCCCCTTCAAGATACTACAGGGGCTTGTCATTCACCCTAAGGGCTCAGTCCCTTAGGGTTCTTTTTTTCTATCCTCCCCTCCGTTCTTTTCCGTCATATATTTCCAGTAGCGGCGGGGCATGTCGCTGAGTTGCTTCTTGGGGTTGATGCGCTCGCGGATGCAAATTGCTTTGAAATAGGTGCGCCAGAGGTCCTGAAACAACTGGTCGTTCTCGCTCAGCACATCGGCATCGAGCTTGCCGTCTCTGAGGTCAAAGGGCAGCGACGCCTCATCCTCAAAGGTTACGTCCGTGACCGTCTTGCCGTCGTAATAAAACCCGTAATGTCGCTTAGCATCGAAGATAAGCCAAGGCTGGTCGTTGAAGCGGTCGCGGAAATGGCCCGTGATGAGCGGTAGCACGTTATGGTCTGGCGACACGACAGCAAGGTACGTGCCATCCTTAGCCTTCTGGAAGCGGATGAACTGTTTCATGCGCAGCTGTTCGTGCAGCACGCGGCGGCAGCTGTTTCGCACCGCCAGCACGTCGGGATCCGAGGCATTGCGTTCGAGGCTCAGGTAATTGCTTGTCGGAGCCTGCTGACGGAACACCTTGCAGATGAAGTTGAAAAGCGGTTGGTTCAGTGTGCGCTCCTCTGAGAGCCAGCTGATGGTGATCATCCGCAGGCCGTCCGTCGACAGGTGCTTCTCAAGACCCTTCCACACGCGGGATGCCTTCTCCGAGTCGCTCACCACAAGGTGGGGCTCGTCGGCAAACAGCGGCAACTGCTCACCTTCCGTCAGCAGCTGCACCGACTGCTGATGACGGAAGAAACTGTCGAACACCGCTGTCAACAGCCCGTCGAGCGTATGGTCAAACAGGTAGACTTGCATCTGTTTCAAAGTCAAGCATGAGCTGCTGCTCCGCGGCGGCGCGTTTCTGCTGTGCCTTCGAGAGCAGCAGCGGACGTAGGCGCTCCGGACGCAATTCGTTGATGCCCACCACAGGCTGCGAGAAGGCAGAGGTCAGTTCGCCGCAGGTGATGAAGTATTTCGCCTTCTTCATCACCACCCCCATCTTCTTCAGGTGGTACGAAGTGATGCGATTGAAGCGACGGCTGTTCACGATGAGCATCGCGCTCTTCACCCCGATACCCGGCACGCGGAGGATGCGCTCGTAGTCGTCGCGGTTGATGTCCACGGGGAAAGCTTCAGGATGACGCAGCGCCCACCCCAGCTTCGGGTCTACGTCAAGGTCAAGGTGCGTGTGGGCCTCGTCCACGATTTCATCGACACGGAAATGGTAGAAGCGCATCAGCCAGTCCGCCTGATACAGGCGGTTCTCGCGCACCAATGGGGGCTGCTTCAGCACCGGCAGGCGTGCGTCGTAGGTGTTCACGCTCACATAGCCCGAGTAATAGACGCGGCGCATCGTCGGTTGTTGGTACATCGCATTCGACATCATCAGTATGTCGCGGTCGCTCTCCTGCGTGGCACCCACAATCATCTGCGTCGACTGTCCTGCTGGCACAAAGCGTGGGGCGTGGCGATACTTCTGGCGATCCTCCTTATTCTCCAGCACACCCTGTTGTATCTGCCCCATAGGCAAGAAGATGCTTCGGTGATCCTTCTCGGGTGCCAGTGCCTTCAGCGACTCCTCTTTGGGGATCTCGATGTTGATGCTCATGCGGTCAGCGTAGCGCCCCGCCTCCATGAGCAGCTCCTGCGATGAGCCCGGTATCGTCTTCAAGTGGATATAGCCGTTGAAGCGGTGAACCGTGCGCAGGTCGCGCACGATGGCCGTCAGCCGCTCCATTGTATAGTCGGGATTGCGCACCACGCCACTCGACAGAAACAAACCCTCGATATAGTTGCGGCGGTAGAACTCCATCGTGATCTCCACAAGCTCGCTCACCGACAGCGTCGCACGCGGAATGTCGTTCGTGCGGCGGTTGATGCAGTACGCACAGTCGTACTTGCAATAGTTTGTCAACATCACCTTCAGCAGCGAGATACACCGCCCGTCATCAGCAAACGAGTGGCAGATGCCTATGCCCCCAACCGTCGAACCCACCATGCCCGCCTTGCCTTTGCGCACCGTGCCGCTCGACGAGCACGACACATCGTACTTCGCCGATTCCGCCAGTATCCGCAGCTTCTCCATTGTCGCTTCTGTCAGCATAGGCACCACTTGAATTTGCTATTTCGCGCCAAAGGTACCACATTATCCCCGTCCCTCCAAATTTCATGCGTTAAAAACCCTTGTCCCCAACAATTCTTTTAATGGATTACCACCTTGCGGCCATCGATGATGTAAATGCCCTTAGAGAAGCCCCCTCCTACTCCCCCAAGGGGGAGGGTTTCAGACTTGTGATTTACGATGCGTCGTCCGCTGAGGTCGTACACCGCACCAGCTTCCCCCTCTCCCACATAGTTCCCCTCTCCCACGGGAGAGGGGTTAGGGGTGAGGCTGTCTTCATCTTTGATATTAAACTCCGCTGTATATGCTTCTGCGTCGTTCTCCACCATGATGGTATAGCTGCCTTTGGGGTAGCTCGAAATGTCCGTGTTGAGGGCAACGACATTGCTTGTCTGCACCACCTTATTATATATAGGTTGTCCAGCTGCGTCAGTAACGGTAATCGTGTACGGTCCTGCCAGCGTCTTGAAGTTGACGAACAGTTCCTTGACCGAGTACTCGCCCGTCACCGTCTCTTCTTCCTCACTCCCCTCTCCCACGGGAGAGGGGTTGGGGGTGAGGCATGGTGCCTTCGGCTTCGTCTTCACCGTATGCGTAAAGTCCAACCAGTTCTTCTTGACATCAGAGTCCGTGTTAGTTAGTGCAGCGTCATAGAATATG
>CAMZHV010000067.1 GCA_947307015.1 uncultured Prevotellaceae bacterium
AGAAGAACTGGAATTCTTAGGCAGAGTGCGTTGCGAAAACATGCCAAAGATTGGACAGTATGCCAACGTGGAGGTGGGTATTACAACCGGCTCCAACGGTTACTTCACCGTCCCTCAAAGCATCGTTGACTTATACCAGTTACAAGAGTATGCCCGCCCAATGGTGGGTCGTAGCGTTCAGGTGAATAGCTTGTGCTTCACGGAAGAAGACTGGAAACGTAACCTGATCATTGGCGCCAAAGCCAACCTTTTGGTATTCCCTCCAAAGGTGAAAGAAGAAGGCGCAGACGGCGTGAAAGCTTACATTGAAAGTGGTGAGCAACAAGGCGTCAATAAAGGATATAAAACCAGCATCCGCGATGACTGGTATGTGATACCATCCATAAAATTATCTCAGGCTCTCTTCCTTCGCCGTAACAATCTCTATCCTAAATTTGTGCTGAACGAGGCTCAAGCATACACCACAGACACAATGCACCGAGTGTTCATTAATGAGGGTGTAAACTATAAGGCGTTTGTAGTGAGCTATTATAATTCTCTGTCCTTTGCTTTTGCAGAGATTCTTGGCCGTAACTTTGGCGGCGGCGTATTGGAATTGATGCCAAGCGAGGTAGAAGGCATCTATCTGCCCTATCGCGAAGCTAATGCTAAGCTATTCGAGAAAGTAGATCAGATGGTTCGCGAGAAGAAAACAGCAGACGAGATTCTTGACTTCACGGATAAAGAGCTGCTGCAAAAAGGCATGGGATTGTCAGAGAAGGAAACCAAGATGGCACGTGCCATCTGGCACAAACTGATGGGACGCAGATTGAATCGCGAAACGTTAGAAAAATCGATATCAGGAGAAAAACTCCAACGAGTCGTTGGAGAATTGCAACCCAAGGCAAAAGCTGTACACCTTAAACAACTAAACTTCCTTGAACTATTTGACCAATATGCTTTCGACAGCATTACAGAAAACTCCTTGGTATGTGAGGACTCTGATGTTGAATACAGAACCATACATCTCGACTTCGATAAGAACGTACTTATCAGCCTTGTAAAGGATGATAATGTCGAGACATTCCGCGACCGCTCAGCACGCATCTATTATACTGGACATAAGTTTCCTGCTTCCGTAGAGTTGAACCATCTATATTATTTTATGCCATACATCAAGCGGAAGGGCATCCGAGACCTTTATCTTATTAAAGTGGCGCGTGTGGGCACGCGAAAGGAAGGCCAACTAGGGAACGACCCTACAGATCTCCGCCTCGTCTTCGAGATTGAATTCATCACTCAGCTTTTCGATGATTATAAATCTTGCAAGTTGAATATCTGGCGAACGTTCACGGATACTAACCTAAAGGCGTTGATGGCATAAATCTTCATCCTATGTTAAAGAAAAGGGATAACAAGAAAATTGAAACATGAAAAAGAGAGAATCCTAATAAAAGCAAAGAAATATGGATTATAACTTACCTTACCCGAAACTGGAGAACCGCCATAGGAAATGGGGCTATCGAGGCCGACGTGGCGATGTATGTGCCTTTGGCTATTTTGATTATAACCAACCAAGGACGGGCATTATTGTATTCGAAGAGGAAGACTTTATGCTTGTTGCTGTCAATTTGTACAAGGAGGAAGGCCGCTTGTGGGTTTGTGACAGTTTGCCTGATGACATCGTTCTCTACGATGCAAGCGAAGCCGAAACTTTATGGGGAGTAAAGTATTTCCTGAACGCGGAGTCAGAGGGGGCAAATGCTGAAGGTGTTCTCAAATTCCTGAAAACAGAACATTCTATCGAGGAAAAAAGCAAATGGGATTCAAATCTCTGCCGAAACATTATGTCTCTTGTTCCTGATATCCTCAGCAGCGAGGAATGCGAAATCTTAAAATCCCAGCTGAAGAAAGAAATTGCAAAAGAACGTGGCCCTCAATATGATCGTTACCTGCTTGAGGACTATTGCTACCTAATGGCTGTGCTGATGATAAACGAGCGGAAACCAACCGAAAGCCATTATCAAGGAGACGTATATAATTACGTGTACAAAAGCGAACGAAGCTCAAGAATCCAACTCCTTAGAAACCAATGGGATCATTTCTCTTATATGTATGGAATGCTACTGGGACAGGTTATCGGTGCCGATTATAATAATTTCCTGCAGGTATTCGAGCGTTGCTGCCACGATAGGCGAGCCCATTACCTGCACCTATATCATACCATCGCCAAACACAGTATAGATACAATCGTGAGTCTGAACAAAACCGAACAATGGAGGCTGGAGCAAAAGCTGCGTAAGATGGCGACAGCAGAAGAGAAGGAGGATCAATTCACCGATCTTGATGAGTTGTTCGGTATTCTGTTCCCCAAGCTCTTATGTGAGGCTTTGTCCTCTGCCCGTCCGGCTGCTACCATCGCAGAGTTGAAGCAGGTGACCGCTGCTCAGCAGCAGAAGATTTCAGAGATGGAGCATAAGTTGTCTGACAGCATAGCCAGTTTCAACACTCAATATCAAGCATTGCTGCATGATTTTGAGGTGTTGGCTGAGGCATCAGTAACATTTGATGAGTTGGAAGAGGCGTTAAAGAAGCTTTCAAGGACCAATGCAGAAAACGTCCTAAGTCATCTTTCTTCAACGTTAAGAGATGATAACTTCCAGCGTCAAGTACCAAGGCTGATGGAGGCCGTTAAAGACAATGACGGGCCTAAGATAGCTCATGTCGATCAAATGGTATTGAAAAATGAAGGTAATGTAATTCACTAATAACAAGTAATGGGCAATGGACAACAAGAGTGAAATCAATTTAGAAGGCCTCTTCAAAGGAGCAGACCTCTCTGGCGCGCAGATTATCGCTGTCAACGAGGGCGAGGTGTACTATCAGAAATACAGCGGAACACCCACGGCCACCAAGACAGAAGAGGACATCAAGAAGGCTGTGATGCGTCTGATGGACGAGAAGGACGAAACGGGCAACTACTTGATGCACGATCAAGACCAGTTCTTCGCCATAAAGACTGTGCTGACTCAACTCTGCGGATTCCCCGTCAAACCCGCGGACTTCGGGAAAACGATGCATAATCTCGAACTCGATGGGTTGCGCATCAAGTATGACAACGAAAGCGTCAGGAAGGTGCACCTCCACCAACTCCCTCAGAATGTTACACTTTGGCATCAGTACAAGAACACGACTGATTTGTATTCGATGAAACAGGTTAAGGTGGCCATCAGGCTGATAGAGTTCCTTGAAATGGACGGCTGTTAGTACCGGAAGCTTTCCCGCTTTTCCCAATATCATTCCCAACTCGGATTTTCTCTGGGTTGGGATTTTTTTTGTCCGTACCTTTGCACCGAAAATCTAACCGAGGGACGCTATCAACTCCCGAGGCAATCAAAATCAACGGTGCAAGGGTACACCTTATTATATATGATGACCTGCGCACTCATGTTTTACTTAAAACTTTATTCTAAAAGATGAAAAAAACATCTACATCGAACCCTACGCGGGTTCAAATCTTCGAGAACCAAGTGTTCGGACGTGTCCGCACGCTGGTGAATGAACATGGTGAACCTCTGTTCTGCCTGAAGGACGTGTGTGCTGCGCTGGCGCTGGACGGCAGACAGGTGGTGCGTCGCCTCGACAAGGGGGTGGTTTCAAAACACTCCCTTAAGACCGAGGGTGGAACGCAGATGGCATCGTTCGTCAACGAGGACGGTCTGTATGACGTCATCCTCGATTCGCGCAAGCCTGAGGCCCGTGCCTTCCGCAAATGGGTGACCTCCGAGGTGCTGCCGCAGATCCGACGGACGGGCGGCTACATCCCGATGAAGGATTTGCGCACAGGTCGCGAGCTGACGGACGAGGAGATCGTCAGTCGGGCACACGAAATCATCGGCCGCACGCTGGCCATGAAGAACGCGCCGAACGAGCGCTGTCAGACGGCGACGCAGGTGGCCGAGGCGTGGGGTATCAACGTGATGCAGCTGAACGGCCTGTTGCAGGCGGTGGGCATCATCGAACGTCGCGGCGGCCGCTGGCACCTGGCAAAGAGCCTCGCATGTCAGGGCCTCGCCGAAGATCGCCACTTCTTCTGCTACTCGCTGAAAGGCAAACCGCGCGCCACGAGCTACCTCGTATGGACTCCCGAGGGCGTCCGCTTCCTCGAGAAGCGCGTGCGTTGGCTGGCCGACTCTTTGCCGACCGAGACGCGACAACTGCACCTCATCTTCAACAATGTTTTAATCGCTTAAGCATCATGAAACTATCAGGAAAGATTACACAGGTGATGCCCCTGCAACAGGGTGTGTCACAGCAGGGCGCCCAGTGGCGCAAATTGACGATTGTCGTATTAGAGGACGACCCACAGGTGCCGTTCCCCAACGAGGTGGCGTTCGACCTCTTCAACGACAAGATCCCCGAGACGGCGCTGACCGTTGGCCAGCACGTGGACGTACACTTCGGCGTGAGAACACGCGAATATAATGGCAAGGTCTACAATGACATTAACGTAATTAAGATAAATTAAAGACCCACCCCCGACCCCTCCCGTGAAGGGAGGGGAGAGGCTGGCGCAGAGCAGTCCCGAGGACAGGAAAGTCTCCCCTCACGGGGAGATTAAGAGGGGTCTTTATTTTTCATCTGAGTTGAAGCAGAGGAGGTCTTCACATGTGATTCAAGCTGGCCAGCGGATTTCCGAAACCTTCTTCTCGCAAAATCAACTCAAATTATGAAAAAATATATCTTTATCAACGATGCCATCACGGTGATGGCGAAGCTGTTGAGCAGCAAGAGAGTGGAGGGTGTTCTGTATGTTGACGAGAACACAGGTCGTTTAACCTTCAAGGCGTACAACCGCCAGAGCCGCGTGCGCGAGCGTGACCGCCTGGTCAAGAAGCTGCCGTGGGGCTGGGTGAAGGAGAGCATGGAGCGCATCAAGGTGCATGCGAGTCTGCCCAAGGAGGTGGGCACGGCGGACATGATGTGGCTGCTCGACGAGAACACGCGCGATGCCAAGAACGCGCTCATCGAACGCGAAATGGACAACATCTTGTATTAAGAACAACGAATTGCACGAATTAGACGAATTATGAGTGTACATGTTATTTACTATAAGGATGGGGCGAAGATGATGCGCCCCGTCCTCTCGAGGCCGGAGTATCTGGCGTTGAGGAATAGCGGCGATCAGATCTTCCATGTGGCGGCGATTCGCAAGGGTGATGAGTCGCTGAAGCACAAGCTCGTGCAGATGAACTACTCGTGCCTGCCCAACGAAGACGGCTCGCTGAAGGGCTCGAAGACGATGAGCACGACGGTGGGCATGGACATCGACTTCGTGGCACCCAAGGAGCTGTCGGCAGAAGCGCAGCAGGCATGGATGGCTGAGCGCATGGCTGAGGTGCCGGCGCTGGTGATGGCCAAGAAGGATGAGCTGGGGCTGCTGATGCTGGAGCGCTCTGCCACAAAGGGTTATCACTTGGTGTTTAAGCGCAAGGCAGAACTCAGTCAGGAGGAAAACCTGCGCTGGGCGAGCGAACTCTTGGGTGTGGCCTACGACAAAGGGGCCAAGGACATCACACGGGTGTTCTTCACTACCACGGGCAGTGAGGAAGACCTACTATATCTGAATGATGAAATATTCAGACCCACCCCCGACCCCTCCCGTGAGGGAGGGGAGGAGGCTGGCGCAGAGAGGTCTTTAGAGCAGTCCCGAGGACAAGAAAGTCTCCCCTTACGGGGAGATTTAGAGGGGTCTTTGGGGGTAGGTCTCTTCCCCACCACCTATCACGGCATCCCTTATTCCACCATCATTGCGAAGTATTGGGAGCTGTTCAACGACGGGAAGGAACCGGTGGAGGGCGACCGCAACGTGCTGACCTTTGAACTGGCTGTGACGCTCCGAAGCATCTGCGGTTATTCGCTGGAGAAGATGATGCAGGTTATCCCGAACTATTGGATAGAAGCACCCCATTCAGCCCCGGAGGGGGCTACGGAACCTTTGTCCACTGCCAGCAAAACAACAGAAGCCCCCTCGGGGGCCGTAGGGGGGGCCAACTCCGAATGGCTCCAGACTCTCTCAAACGCCTTGAAAGAGCCGCGCAAGGGTATGCCTTATCGGTTGAAACAGGTGTTGCAGGCGCTGAAGTCTCAGGAAGCAGTGAAGGCTTGTGGAGGCACATTGACTGCACCGCCACCGATGCCCAAGAAACTGCCGCCGCTGATCAGGCTGCTGACGAAGAATGTCCCCTTGTTCTACAAGCCTGCTGTGGCCAATGCAGTGTTCCCGGCGCTGGGTGCCCATCTGCACGGCGTGAAGTTCCGCTACTGGGACAACGTGGAGCACGAGGCTACCTTCATGAACGTCCTGATAGGTCGTCAGAGTATCGGCAAAGGTACCATCAAGAAGCCTATCGAGTACATCATGGAGGACATCAAACAGCGCGACATCCCTAATCGCCAGCGCGAGGCCGAGTGGAAGCAGAAGAACCCGGGTGCGAAGCAGAAGAAAGACCCGCGACCAACGGATATCTGCATTCAGATGTTGATTGATAACCTGACGGATGCCGTCTTCAATCAGCGCATAGTGGATGCCCACAACAACGGCCAGCGATTTCTCTATACGATTGTTGATGAGATAGAGGGATTGAAGAAGGTGACGTCGAAGGGGACGGTGGATGAAGTGGGGCTGCTCATCCGAAAGGCTTTCGACAATGCTGACGCAGGTCAGGAGCGCGTAGGAGCCGACAGCGTGTCGGGTATTGCCCCTTTGAGGTGGAACTTCAACGCCTCGACGACCCCTCCCAATGCCAAGAAATTCTTCTTGCGAATGGTGAACGACGGTACCGTGAGCCGACTGGATGTCTCGACCATTATCAGGACTGAAGAGGACGATGATGCAGAGCCTATCCTGGGCATCTACGACCACACGTTTGCCGCAGAACTGAAACCCTACATCGACCGTCTGGAGGTTGCTAACGGACTGATTGAGTGTCCGCAGGCAAGGCGTCTCTCGCTTGAGATGAAGCAGGAGAACAAGGACGCTGCCAAGCTCTATGAGAGTGAGGCCTACAGGGTTTTCAGCTATCGTGCCAACGTCATCGCCTGGCTGAAGGGTATGGTGCTCTACGTGGCTCACGGCTACAAATGGTCGAAGGAGATTGCAGATTTCGTCCGTTGGACTCAGCAGTATAACCTCTGGTGCAAAATGTTGTACTTTGGTCAACAATTAGAGAAAGAACTGCGTGAGGAGGTGGAGATTCAGCGTCAGTCTGGGCCTCAGAACCTGCTGGAACTTCTGCCCGATGAGTTCACCAAGGAGCAATACCGCCAGATGCGTCAACAGCAGGGCAAGAGTGGCAGCGGTGACGCTACATTGCGCAGTTGGCAGAGTCGTGGCTATATCGTCTATGACGAGGTGAGCGGCAGGTACTGCAAGACGGAGGAGTACAAGAGGCGCTTCGCGAGTGAAGAATGAAGAGTGAATAATGAAAGTTGAAAATGGAAGTTAACGAAGTTAGCGGAAGTTATGTCGCTTGACACTTCAAGAACTTCCTATAACTTCCGCGCCGCAGGCGCATAACTTCCCCAAATAGAAACCTGAAACTATGATTACAATCGAGAACAATCAAGAATGCTTCGTGCAGCTCTGGCGTTTGCTGGAGCGCACGAGGCAGCTCCTCCGGGAGCAATGCAAGCGGTTCTGCATCCGTCGCATATTGAAGTTGTGGTTCCCTGCCGAAGCCAACGACGACTTTATCTGGGAGGTCTGCAACCGCTGCGATCAGGCAGGCTGGGACGAGTTGCAAGCACCCTCACTTTATCCTCGCCAACACCGCGAACTCCTGCGAGCTATCGTAGCCGTGAAGACGGGCATCAGCTATCGGAAAATCAATCTGAAGGCCCTCGATAAAGCCTATAGCATCGCTTTCCCTAAAAGCACGCCGATTAATGTGAATAAGAAAGGAAAAACCTCACCCCGACCCCAGCCTCACCCCAAGCCCCCCTCTTGACCTCACGTCCAAGCGACAGATAGGACTGGGGTTGACCAATATGGGTGTAAAATGTTGTCGGAATGAAACTTTTTAGGGATAATCCTTTGACATTTGGAAATAAGTGCATATCTTTGCGGTATGAAACGCATTGGCATTCTATCCGACACCCACGCCTATTGGGACGATAAGTATTTGGAGTATTTCGCGGAGTGCGACGAGGTGTGGCACGCTGGCGATATAGGTTCCGTAGAGCTGGCAGACCGCCTTGCCGCCTTCCGTCCTTTACGCGCTGTCGTGGGCAACTGCGACGGTGGCGACCTGCGCCTGATGTATCCTCAGAAGCTGCGGTGGACGTGCGAGGGTGCTGACGTGCTGATGACGCACATCGGCGGCTATCCTGGACGCTACGACTGGAGCATCCGCAACCAGCTGTTCACGCGTCCGCCCAAGCTCTTTGTCTGCGGACATAGCCATATCCTCAAAGTGCAGTACGACAAGCAGCTGGGCCTTCTGCACATCAATCCGGGTGCAGCTGGACTACAGGGCTGGCATCAGGTGCGCACCCTCGTCCGCGTCACCGTCGACAACGGCTCCTTCCGCGACCTTGAGGTCATTGAAATCCCGCGCACCCATCCAATTTAACAGCTACGAGGCCATGTAGTTCCGCATTTGGGCTGATAAAAAGAATAAAAGCAATTTATTAAAGATAAACACTATGAAAATGAAGCACATTCAGTATCAGACACAAGGCACATGCTCACAGTTGATAGACGTGACAGCCGACGAGAACAATATCATCCAGCAGGTGTTCTTCCTCGGAGGATGCAACGGCAACCTGCAAGGCATCAGCAAACTGGTGGTCGGTCAGAAGATTGATGATGTCATAGAACGCCTTAAAGGCATTCGTTGCGGCACCAAACCTACCTCATGCCCCGACCAGCTGAGCTTAGCTTTGGAAGAACTTAAAGCCCAAGCATATACAGAGGAATAAATAGTCCCGACAATGAAAGAGCGAATACCTTTTGTAGACTGGCTGCGAGCTGTGGCTTGTTTTATGGTGATGCTGGTTCATGCATCGGAAAACTTCTATGGCGTTGTAACAGAAAAAGCCATAGCGAGCATTCCTGATGGCGCGGAGAAGCTGGCAGGTTTTGCCACTAACACAGGCGGCATGGCTGGCGACAAGGCCGTGCTGCTGAATGAGGCAAACCGTTTCTGGGTGGCATTCTACGATGGTGGTGTGGCACGTACTTGTGTACCACTATTCATGATCGTATCGGCCTTCCTGCTGGTTCCGATGAAGCCAGGCGTCACCATGTCCCAGTTCTATAAACGCAGATTCCAGCGCATATTGCCGCCTATGATCATCTTCATGCTGCTTTATGCCACGCTGCCCGTGCTGTGGGGCGAGATGACATTCGACGACACACTGCGCATCCTCCCTACCCTGCCATTCAACTTCCCGGAGAACGCAGGCCATCTGTGGTTCATGTATCCGCTCATCAGCCTGTATCTGATTATTCCAGTCGTATCGCCGTGGCTGGAGCGTGCCAGTGCGAAGGATGAACGCATCTTCATCGGCATCTTCGTGGTGAGCACCTTTATAACATGGCTGCACCTCTTCGTCACGCCCGAACTCTGGGGCGAGTGCTTCTGGAACCGCTATTCCATGCTGTGGTATTGCTCAGGCTATCTGGGTTACCTCGTTGTGGCTCATTACATACGATTTCATCTCCATTGGAACCGCAGCAAACGGCTGAAAATCGGGACGCTGTGTTTCGTCGCAGGAGCCGTGTTCACTGCCTGGTCGTTCTGGTGGAAGGGCGAGCCGCTTAACCCCATCTCGACACCCGAACTGGAATGGGCGTGGGAGTTCTGCACCCCCAATGTGTTGCTGGCCACCTTTGGCGCCTTCCTGCTTTTCAGCTGCATCGGTGCAAAAGCTGATGGCACACCAAGTCAGGACTACAAGGCTCCACGCTTGGTGACAGAGATCGCGAAGCTGTCGTTTGGCATGTACCTGATGCACATCTTCTTCCTGAGCAATATTGCATCTGCCATCACACAAGACAACCCCGCCTCCCCCATCATCCCCGTGTGGGCCGCCATCCCTTGCATTGCCATAGCTTGCTACATTTGCTGTGCCGTCACCACGAAGCTCATCTCCCTGCTTCCCGGTAGCAAATGGATTATTGGGTAGTGCTGAACAGTGTATCGAAGAAAGACGTGGAACACTAAAAATCGAGATGTAAACAACGCATAAACGATGAAACAGGAAATCAATCCTAAGGATACCAACCGTGCGCAAGCATTCGAACTGTGGACGAAGTCACCCATGCCGATGGTGACGCTCACGAAGACATTCGACGTGACGCGGCTTTGTAAGGTGAGCCGTCGGCGCGGTATGAAATTCAACATGCTGCTGTGCTGGTGCATCGGCCGTGCAGCATCAAGAATTGAGGAGTTCTATATGCTGCCCGAGCAAGGGAAATTGTTCAGGTATGACCGCATGGCTATCAATGTGATTGTGAATAACATAAAAGGCGGACTAAGCTTCTGTGACGTAGCTGTCAACGACGATCTGGAGCAGTTTAACGCCAACTACCTGCATCTGACAAAGACCATCAGCGAAACGTGTCAGGACATCTTAGACGCTGAAGCCGTCATCGTCGGCACATCAGCAGTCACAGGTACAGAACTCGACTGCCTCGTCAACCAATACAGCGGCATCTTCAACAACCCCTTCCTGGCATGGGGCCGCTATCGCAAAGGATGGCTAAAAACAACCTTACCCATCTCCTTCCAGTTCCATCATGCACAGATGGACGGCAGGCAGGCCGCCCAGTTCCTGGATGAACTGCAAAAAACGATCACTACATTATGAAGTCACACATTTTCGGTTATCTGCTGGGACTGCTGATCTTCGTGATTGGCATTCCGGCATTGATGTGGATAGTGGCATAATTATCGACTGAGCCACGACTTAGGCAAAAATTCATATAAAAAAAGAGCGTTGCATCGTTGTTGATGTTACGCTCTCTTTCTCCTTGTTTGGTTTTTGCGGTGCGTACGAGGCTCGAACTCGTGACCCCATGCGTGACAGGCATGTATTCTAACCAGACTGAACTAACGCACCGTTTGAGTCAAAAAAATGATTCCTCGGCTTTTGAAGCCCGAAATCCGTTTTGTAGCGCCTACGGGAATCGAACCAAAACAATGGTAATCAACATCGTAGGACTAAATTTTATATGCTGTAACACATGTTGTAACCCAAGCATGAGAACAGACTAAGTGGTTTAGGGGAAAAAAGGTAAAAATACCTTTTTTGTCTTATCTCCTTGGCGATCCTCACGGATTGCTGGGGTGATTTTTTTGTGCCTTGCCGGAAAGGCTGAAGGTGCATTTTTTGTCTTTTGCAGGTGTTGGCTCTTCAACTACCTTTGCACCATCTTTCAGCACGGGCTCAACATTGATGTCATCTCCGTTTTGCTGGTGCAAAGGTACACATTATTTCATTACGAACAAAACAAAATATGAAAAAATTGTCTTTTTTAGTCGATTTTAGCGCTGTTTTATGCGGTTTAGGGGTTAAAACGTCTGGTTTTGCTCTCACAAAATCAGCCAAGATAAACGCGAATAGCATATCTAAAGAATTTTTGACCTTTTAAGGTCGTTTTTATGCGTTTTGATGGGTATTCATGGGCAAAATTGAACTTTTTTGCCCCTTTTTAGCGTTTTTCACGCGCCCGAACCTTAAATATTCGAGATAATTATTTAAGTTTGTACTCAAAATGAGTCAAAACTGAGCAAAATCCTTATCAGAAACTCCGTTTTAGACCATATTCTGCTCCCTAAATATACTGGGGTATAGTAGAAAGAAAGAAGACAAGATATGAGTAAGATAGTTACATCCATCTATACGCCCGTTGAGATAGAGGCGGAAAACATACATGAAGCGCTCAAGAAAGCTTTCGCGATGATGCCAGAAACAGACTTGGATCATGGCGATTGCAAATA
Source organism: uncultured Prevotellaceae bacterium (assembly GCA_947307015.1). Classification (GTDB taxonomy): domain Bacteria; phylum Bacteroidota; class Bacteroidia; order Bacteroidales; family Bacteroidaceae; genus Physcousia. The sequence goes on from CAMZHV010000067.1 coordinate 11,988, forward strand.
CACCGTAGATTTTACGCCTGAGAACTACGATAAATAAGACTTATATAGATATTACTTTACTCCTCAACAGTGCAGTAAGAAAAAATCATCTTAATATACACTTATGCTTGACTTTGTTGATTATTTACTCATAAGAATGGCCATAGAGGATGATAAGAAAGAAGCGAACAATTCGACTAGCGGCCACTCCTCAGAAAGTAGGCTTGAGAGCTGGTTAGAGGAATATGAAGAGGCGAAGAAAGAGAAAGGTTGGAAGGCTTACACTGGATGCCTCTTTGCATTTATCTTTGTCCTGTTACTCGTTTTGGATTGCAGCGGTGTCATTTAAAGTCCTTCATATAAAGCCTAATATCGATAGAACAAAAGACATTATGAACAAGATGACTACATTAAGTCCCACCTCAGCAAAAGAACGGCACGTCGTACTCGATGCACTGCGCGGACTGGCACTGCTGGGTATAGCTCTGGCCAATTTCCCGGAGTTCGCGCTATGGACGTTCCTGTCGGCAGACGAGCAATCGGCCATGCCGACAGCAGGAGTTGACGGGATAGTAAGGTTCCTGCAATACATGCTGGTGGACGGTAAGTTCTACACCATATTCTCGCTGCTCTTCGGCGTGGGGTTCGCGCTGATACTGAGCCGTCACTCCATATCATTGTTTGTGCGCCGGATGGTGATACTGATAGCCATAGGCGCATGCCACCTCATGTTTCTATGGAGTGGTGACATTTTGCTGCTCTATGCCATCGGAGGACTGTTGCTTCCATTGTGCCTGCAGTTGAAAGACAAGATGAAGTTTTGGTTGGCTACATGCCTGATACTGATTCCCGTTGGCCTTGATGCGCTGACAGAGTATGCTGGGATTGACTTTTCAGGGCCTTTCTATAACCTGTGGTGGAAGGAGGCCTCGCGGCAAGGTATCACGGAGGAGAACTTCGCCACATGGCTGCGCGATGCCGACAGCTATTCGCAGATGTTCGCATTCCTGCTGCAAGGAGCCTGCGAACGAATGTGGGAGTTCGTCAGTGGTCACCGCCTGCCCAAGGTCGTGGGGCTTTTCATTATAGGCTACCTGATAGGTAAATATCGTTTGTATGCACGATTGGAAGAGTATCATTCCTGGCTGCGCAAACTTTGCAGATATGCACTGGCGTGGGGACTGCCGGCATCGGCACTCTATGCCTGGAGTGCCACAGAAGGACATCCCTGGGGACTGACAGCACATTCGCTGCTTTATGCCGTGAGTGTCATTCCACTGGCATTCGGGTATATTGTGCTATTCTGCCTGTTTTTCATGCAATGTCCGACAAACAGAGTATTCTCGTGGTTAGCAGCTCCAGGACGGATGGCTCTCAGCAATTACCTGTCGCAGTCGCTCATAGGCGTAGTGCTGTTCTATGGACCTGGCTTCGGCTTCGGCTGCTCGATGGGACTCTTCTACATTGAATTGACAGCACTCGTTGTGTTTGCTGTCCAGATAGCTGTCAGCGGCTGGTGGTTACAGCGATTCCGCTTCGGGCCTTTGGAATGGATTTGGCGCATGCTGACATACGGAAGCTACTTTAAAATACGCTTAGAGGACAGACAATGAAAAAGAAGATAAAGAAAATATAGAATAGGAGAATATGGATTTCAATAGGACATTATACACCCCAAGATTTAAGAAGAATTGTGAATAAACTATAAATAGACTTATGGACAGAAGAGAATTTATCAAGAAAGCAACGATGGCGGCTGGAGGAGTGGCGGTCGTTTCGCCTGTGTCGGCGATGCTCAATCAAATGTCAGGCAAGACTCCCAAAGTATTATTGATTAATGGAAGCCCGCGCACCGACGGCAATACGTTCTGCTGCTTGAAGAAGATTCATGCCGACGGCAATCCCGGTTACCCTGAACGCGAGCCGTGGCAGGCGATGAATTTTATCAGGTAAACCGGCAATTAGCAAGATGGAACTGAAAAGTAGTATCAAACGGGGCTGCGGCTGTCTGTTGGGAGCAATTTTGCTTTTATGCATTGCTGGCGCCATTGCTGCTTATGTGAATAAGCCCAAGTGGAGCGATGAGTACGGAAGGCGATTTACCGACGTGGCTTATGGAAACCGTGAACATAACACCTACGACCTGTTCTTGCCCAACGATGCAGAGCAGAAGGATAGTCTTGGACTTCTCCTGTTTGTTCATGGCGGATCGTGGATGGGTGGCGACAAGAAAGAGCATCACGGCGACTGCTACACATGGGTACAGAAGGGATATGCAACAGCCACGATGAACTATACCCTGCTGAATGAAGAAGGAGCTTCGATACCCGCGATGATTGAGGAAATAGATGCTTGCATCGGACAGATTGTAAGATTTGCGGCAACGAAGAATGTCCATATCCGGCAGATGGTCATTTGCGGCACATCGGCAGGCGGGCATCTGGCTATGATGTACGCCTACAGCCGTTCCCACCAACTCCCGCTACGCTTTACCGCTGTCAAGGTGGGGCCTGCCGATTTGCGGATACTGTTTCCATACGACGGCAATGCCAAAGCCGAGGATTTGGAGAACCTCGCATTTAGCTGTACGGGGGAACGTCTAAGCGCATCCTCACTGACACCAGAACTACTCGACAGCATCAAGCTGCAGGCCTCCCCCGTCCACTATATCAACGATTCTACAGCCCTTCCGGCCATCTTTGCCTATGGCGAAAATGACTGGCTGGTCAAGCCTGACCACTACCATGCACTTCAAGCGAGGTATGAAAGCCTTGGCAAGCCATACGACTTGGTTGTTTTCCCGAATTCATGGCACACGCTCACGGATGACAAAGATTGCACTATGCGTTACGACAGTCTGATGAGCGTTTATTGCAAGAAATATTTCGGTTATTGACATACGCGTAAATTCCAATTTATCTGTTGGAACTGAATAACAGTTAATTTTAAAAGGTCTTGGTAGAGACCAGAGCCGCGACTCGAAACACTCCACAAAAATATGAAGAAAGGATTGCCGCAGTTCGCGACTGGCTGTTCAAACAGAGTAAATAGACTTTAACAAATCCAAACCGACAGATGAAAAGATTATATATTGAGCGTTTTTACTTGAATAGGGCCGATGACGAGTACCCTATGACTGTGCGCATCATTCTGCAGATGAAGGATGGTGTGGATGGGCATCTGCTCGAAGAAGCAGTTGCAGCAACACGGACGAGATACCCCTACCTGTGCGTCAAACTCGGTGTAG
>CAMZHV010000068.1 GCA_947307015.1 uncultured Prevotellaceae bacterium
CGCTAAAGGCCACGAAGAAGAGCCAATACCTTCAATCCATTCCACTTGAGTTCGTACATCTGCATCAAATTGCCGGTCGTTGGCTTCAAAGGTGATGACCTTCAGTTGTTCTCCATTGACTTTCTTGTAAGACACTTCCTTCACTTCGCATAGAGAATAGTCGCCATACTCCGGTGAAAACCACTCACCTTCTTGCAGAGAAAAGTCATAAGTCAAGAATTCACGGCCTGCATCCTTCTTGTAAAGGTAAACCTGTTGGTTCTCTTCGCGGAACAAGCCGACCAGTGTTGTCTCTTCTCCCGTCTTCGCGTACATCTTTAAATAAGTATGACCGTCTATCGTCTCAGCCTCATCTTCATCGGAAAAATAATAGTCGGTAACTCTGTGGGATGAACCCATATTGAATCCATGAACGCGCCATAGTTTGCCAGCCTCTACAAAGGGATGGTGAGGGGTAATCGGTTCGACTGTCCCAAAAGAGCCCCATCCTTCAGCGCTTTTATAGGCTTCAATGGAAGTAGCAGGTACAATGAGCGTTGAATTGGGATAGATGAATTCGCCGCTTTCAATGACCTCTGGCACTTCCAAAGCACGACAAGTGACTGAAAGCAAATGACACCACCAAAAAGCCCTACCATCAATGGATTTCAGTGTTTCGGGTAGATCGATACAACTAAAACTACTGCACCAAATAAAAGTATATGGTTCGATAACCGTCACACCATTGGGTATGGTGATAGACTCTAAACCGCTCCATGCGAAAGCCTTTTGCTCAATTGTTGTCAAACTTTGCGGTAAATATATAGATGTAAGGGATTTACAATGATCAAAAGTATTTTCTTTTATAGTCTTGATACCTTCGGGAAGGCTAACCCTTTCTAAATAATCACAGCCAGCAAAAGCTCCACCTCCAATTTCTGTCACGCCATAAGGTATGACAATTGAGCGGATAGTACTTAAATAAAAAGCTGCATATCCGATAGAAGTTACATTATAGTTCTCTCCTTCATAATCGATAGCTGCGGGGATGACGATATCACCAGTATAGGTATTTTGAATAACTTCTGCAGTTTTGTGCTCCACGTCAAGGCTATACTTAATGCCGTCAACAATCGTATCGACCGCTCCCGCTCCAAAGCTCGTGAGCAGGCAAATCATGATAAAAAAGCTCAATCGTTTCATTGTTTTATATCTTTTGAGGTTAATAGATCTGTTTTGCCGACAGGAAAAAGAGCTATTGAAGGGCCATTTTTACCTTATTGTCGGTTTGCGGGGGCAAAGGTACGGACTTTTTTTGAATGTTGTATCACCTACCCCATGGAAAAATTCGAAGCAAGAAAAATGACCTAATGAGCTTATTATTAGTCAACTCACTCATTCCGCCTCCAAGGAGGGGGTGGAAAAGTTTAGCAGGCAAGACAAAAAACACCATCAAAAGGCATCAAAATCTCACAAATTGAGGTGAAATGATGGGCAAGATTATAGCCATTGTCTCTTCGCTCAGCATTGTGAACGTATGATTGCATTTCAGACCTTAAATCTAACATAAATCTGACCTTAAATCTATTCAACTCACGTTTCGGATGTCTGATTGTATTTTAGAACTTAAATCTCTCTTAAATCTAACCCTAAATCTTTGTTGAACGCTTCTTCGACTTATCGTCTCAGAAGTTTACGGTCGCATCCGACCTACAGTTGAGCGTCCATTGTCCATTATCCAATGTCCATTGTCCATTAACATTCAGCGCGTAGGCTTGATGGAGCCGTAGCTTCTTTGAGCCGCCGATTGGCGGTCAAAGCGTCCGAAGAACAGAGATTTAAGTTCAGATTTTTGTAAGATTTAAGTTCCATAAAAACATCAGTAAGTACTCAAAATTAGATTACATTATTGATTTTCGAAGATTGACGACTTGATTGACGGAAATTGACGGATAAAACAAAATTATTCAAGTGTTTATATTCTCCGTCAATCTCCGTCAATCTTATCGTCAATCTATTTAAATATTTTTGCTCGATTACTTATCAGAAATTGAGTATTTAATTTCTGTCTCACAATTTGAGGTGAAATGATGGGCGGAGGAGTGATTATTTCTTCAGGCGGTAGCATCTGCGATTATGAGAGAAGTGTTGACGGCCGAAAGGTGGTGGTGAAGTGAGAGGCGAACTGCTAATCGTTCTTGAACTAAAAAAGGGTATCACAGCCCCTTGATCTCGAGAAAGAGTGGTGGAAATAGAGACGGGAACGTGCTTTTTTAGCTCTATTACCAAAAAAACACGCAAAAAGTTTCTCATTTCGGAGATTATTCATACCTTTGTCCCGTAAAAAAGGAGATAGTATGAAGAATAAGTTCGAGAATCAAGAGAATAGCAGCTTGTTGGGCAGGGCAATCCAGCAGGTCAGAAAAGCCAAGGGTCTTACCCAGGAAGAGCTGGGCAAACGAGTAGGGTTGCCTAAGAGCAGTATCAGTAAGATAGAAAAAGGGCTGACGCATATCTCATTCGAGGATGCTTCGTTGCTGATGGATGCTATGGGCGAGAAAATCAGCATCCAAGTGACGGGCATGAAAGAGACTGACACAAGACGAGTAGAGCGCGTGCGATTCGTAACAATCGGCGTCATGTGGTACGCCCACCGCAGGGATATGTCTTTTGCAGATGCCTATCGTTATCTTTTGGTCTACAAAGGCATTCAGTTCTTGGAAGAGAACTTTGCATACGAGCAGACATTGCCGCGTGAGACACTACTCAACGACTTGGATGCGGTATGTAACATGAATCGCGAGAAAATCAGGAAGGCTGTATGAGACTTTTGCATGGGAGTAATGTCGAAATAAAGACACCAAACTTGAAAAAGTGCCAGTCGAGGAACGATTTCGGTCGCGGTTTCTACCTAACGCCTCAATGGCAGCGAGCCTATCAGATGGCTAAACGAAAGGCAAGCAGAGATGGCGGCGAGAAAGTGGTTAATCCGTTTCTGTATTACCCCACCATAGCTCAAAGGCATGGCCTAAAGGTCAAGGTATTCAAGGGCTTCAGTGCCGAATGGTCTAAGTTCATCATTCAAAATCGTTCGGAGGATTCCTTTACCCACGACTATGACATCGTGATTGGCCCTGTGGCTGATGCTTTTGTAGACAAGGAAATCGAGCGTCACAAGCAGCGATACGGTGCTCATTATCTGGACACAGAGGCTTTGCTCGACTTCGCAGAGCACGTATCGCAGTTTGGTGATAAATATATACAATATTGTTTTTGTACGGAAAAAGCGATAAAAGAACTTATTAAGGAATGATATACGATGGAAGAGAGATATTTGAAGTTTGAAGATCTGATGGCCGACCTGGCTGCTTATCTGGTGTCGGAGTATGACATTGAACCGCGCGATGCTGCCGGACTGGTAATGAACAGCTCGCTAACTCAAGATTTGTACTCGTCTGATATGCCAATATCGGAACAGAAGGTGAAGACGTTGGCAGAGAAGCTGCTGACAAAAGCTTGATTGAAGGAACGACCTTCCTGTCTTTGAGGTTGAAGTGTTTAGTGACAGAAGAGTGAGATAATAGGTCGGGATATGGGACGAAAGGTGCTTTTTTCATCCCTTTTATCTTCACTTAGCAAAACTTTTCCACCCCCTCTTTGGGGGCAAAATGAGAGAGTAGGTTTATTATGAACCTATTAACTCGTTTTTCTTATCTCAAAATCTTCCATGAGGTAGGTAACACAACCCTCAGAAATAGTTCGTACCTTTGCCCCCGCAAACCGACAACAAGGTAAACGGCCATTTCCGTATGCCTTTTCCTGTCGGCAGAATACTTTTGAATGAAAAAAAGGAAATCATTACTGTGGTTGCTCTGTTCGTTGACTATGCTGGCCTCACATGCGAAAACTATTGTAGCTGGAGATTCTCGCTATTACCCTCCCAACGACCTGACACTATGGTATCTACAGCCTGCGGAGAGCCATGGCGTGAGCAATGCGTGGATGGACTATTATCTGCCATTGGGCAACGGCCATATCGGAGCGATGGTAGCGGGCGGCGTGGACAAGGAGGTAGTGCAACTCAACGAAAAAACGTTGTGGACGGGTGGCAGTGACGAGTTCGGGTACTATCAGAACTTAGGCTATCTCTATATCGAGGACCTTCAGCCCAAAGCGAGGGTCACGGACTATCATTTTTCATTAGACCTCATGCACGCCATGGCGGAAACGGCGTGGAATGCTGAGGGCGTAAGCTATAGGAGAGCGTATATCTGTAGCTGGCCTGCACAGAGCCTCGTCATACACATGACGGCAACGGACTCCCAGCTGAATCAACGGATATGGATTGAGGGGACTCACGAGGATGCCATGAGCTACAACAACCGCGTGGCTACCATGATGACTACATTGCAAACCGTGAGAGCGACGACAGCCATGAAGGTAACTGCCGATGACGGAGCTGCGGTGTCAACGACGAATGAAGGAATCACGGTTACCCGAGCCCGTGAGATAACCATTATGCTCACCATGGCGACAAACTACGATCACACGGCGACGGGCTACGTGAACAACGATCTCCCTCCCTTCGTGGAAGCCTGGCAGAAACTTGCAGACGCATCAGCGAAGAACTGGGAGCAACTGCATTCGGAACATGAAGAGGACTATGACCGCCTTTTTAACCGGATGACGCTGTCATTGAATGATGCCGAGGCTGCAATGCCGACGGACGAACTGATTGAAAAGGGCGACACCGCCTCGGAAAGCGAGCGCAAGGCTATGGTGCAGCTACTCTTCGCCTATGGCCGCTATCTGCTCATCTCCTCATCACGCGACGGTGCCGTGCCGACCAACCTTCAGGGCTTATGGTGTAACAGCAAAACACCTCCATGGCACGGCAGTATTCATGCCAACATCAACGTTGAGATGAACTACTGGCCTGCCGAACCTACGAACCTGTCTGAAACTGCCATGCCTTTGATTGACTGGATATATACGGGGACTATGATGCAGCCCTATTGGAAGGCTTTTGCCAAGAAGATGACGGGCATCACGGACGGATGGCTCTGCTCATGGCCCAACAATCCTCTGGGCTTCACGTCCGAATGGCCTACAGGACAAAACTACTGTGCCGCACCCGCTTGGCTTTGCTGGCATCTATGGCAACATTACCTCTTCACAATGGACACGGACTATCTGCGCGAGAAGGCATTGCCTGTGATGCTTAGCTGCGTGGACTTCTGGATGAAACGACTCATTCGAGACACAAATGACGGGACATGGGTGTGCCCTCAGGAATGGAGTCCCGAGCAAGGGCCGTTGGATGACGGCACAGCACATACACAGCAATGTGTGTGGAACTTGTTCGACTTCACGCTCAAGGCCATAGACATCGTAGGCCGGGAGACAGCAGGATTAACCGCAAACAGATTGACGGCGATAATCGAGAAATTCCAGAAGCTGGACAAGGGACTGCATACAGAAGTTTATGACGGGAAGTATGGGGCGAATGTCAACGGCGTAATGAAAGGAAGTACGATCCTGCGTGAGTGGAAACATTATCCTTACACCTCTGCCACCGAGCAGCAGCACCGCCACGTATCGCATCTGATGTGCCTCTATCCCTTCGATATGCTCGACGGCGATCCTTTGTTGACGGAGGCCGTGCGCAACAGTATGCTTCTGCGCGGCGATAGGAGCACGGGATGGTCAATGGCCTGGAAGCTGTGCCTTTGGGCACGTATGGGTGAGGGCGAGAGGGCGTATAGCGTGCTGGCCGCAGCGCTGAAGCATGCACGTTCATACAGCGTGAGCACAGACCCCAGATACTCAGGCGTCTATTACAACTTCTTCTCGGCTCATCCGCCTTTCCAGATTGACGGTAATTTCGGCATGACAGCGGGCATTGCCGAGATGCTCGTGCAGAGCCATGGTCAGACGCTGCGCCTGCTGCCCGCATTGCCCGAGGCGTGGAAGGCGGGAGGCGAGGTGCGCGGTATGAGAGCAGAAGGGGGCTTCGAGGTTGACGTGGAATGGGAAGGCGATGAGGCACGTGCCACCATCCGCTCGCTGGCTGGACACCCCTGCCACATAGCGTGCAGAAACGGAGATCTGTGCGAAGTCTATAACACCGAAGACGAACTAATAGCCAGTAACAGGGGACAAAAACAAATCCTCACCATTGACACCTCCGCCGGAGAACGCTTCACCGTGACACTCCAGATGAATAGCCAGTATGAATTCACGGATGACATGATCTCACGCCAGTCCTCCACCCCTGTCCTCTACGACCTCTCCGGTCGCCGACTCTCTGCACCGCCCACCCACGGTATCTACATCAAGGATGGAAAGAAGGTGGTGGTGAAATGACATCATCTTTCCCGCCCCCTTGCTCCCCTCCCTCACGGGGGAGGGGCTGGGGGAGAGGCCGCTGGTGGATGCTGCCATACTATTAACAATTTGAAAACACCCGAATCACATCTGTTCACATCTTATCGTATCCTTGGCCATGTTCTTGCCCTTCCGTTGTAATACCTTTGCAGCGTTATGGCAAAGAACTATGAATTGACCTGTTCCGCACTGGAGCAGGAACTGGCTGCAAAGGTCAGCGAACTGGATGCCTGGCACGAGGTGCGAGAGCAACAGATGGTGGACATCACCTTGAATCAGATTGCCGACGGGGTGATTTCCAAGGGTACGGACATCATGGCTTTGATGGCCCATAAAAGCAATTGGCAGCAGGGCGTACACGAGATCGTAACAAAAGAGATCCTGCGCTCTGCCGATGGTCGGCTTTGGTGTCGGGAGTATGTAGAGAAGCTGAAGAGCGAGCAACGGGTGATGGTCTATACGGGCTCTCACTGGGAAGCCGTGGACTTTCAGCAGTTCAAGGATTTCGTGAGTATATGCGCCGAGCGGTGCGGTGTGCCGGAATCGCAGCGCATGACTCCAATCTTCATGACGAAGCTGTTTGAGGGCGTGGCCTTCAATGTCGCACAACGCCGGGATCAGATGATTCCTCATGACGAGGTGTGGCTGAACCTGCGGAACGGCACGCTGGTGGTGAAGGCTGACGGCAGCGTTTCGCTTCGCGGTCATCGTAAAGAGGACCTGTTCACGTACACGTTGAACTACGCCTACATCGCTGAGGCCGAGTGCCCACTGTGGCACCAGTTCCTCGACCGCGTGCTGCCGGAACAGGAATCGCAGCAGGTGCTCGCCGAATTTATCGGCTACTGCCTGATGAAGGATCATCGTCTGGAAAAGATGCTCTGGCTGTATGGCGAGGGGCTGAATGGCAAGTCGGTGACGTTGGAGGTCATTGAGGCCTTGCTGGGGTCGGTGAACGTCAGTTCCCTCAGCCTCAGCGAGCTGACCAACGATGACGTGAAGCGCGCGAGCATCGAACACAAGAAGCTGAACATCAGCCATGAGAGCGGCAAAGATGTCAACCCCAACGTGCTGAAGCAGCTGACTTCGGGTGAGCGCGTGAGCGTCAAACATTTGTATGTCGATCCGCGTGAGACGAATGACTACGGTAAGTTCATCGCGGCGTTCAACGAGCTGCCCCGGGCCGAGAACACCTTTGGCTTCTTTCGTCGAATCATCATCTTGCCTTACGAAGTCACTATCCCCAAGGATGAGATTGACCGTCAGCTCACGTCGAAGCTGAAGCAGGAGCTGGCAGGCATCCTCAACTGGGTGCTTGCATCGCTACCCAGGCTTATGACCGATAACGAGTTCACGTCAAGCGCCAACTGCGAGAAAGCCCTTGAGCGCTACCGCCTGCAATCGGACAGCGTGCGGCTGTTCGTCATGGAAATGTGTAACCATTCCGAGACGACGATGAAAGCGTCGGAGGTGTTCAATGCCTACCGCAACTACTGCTGTTCGTCGTCGTTGAAGCCACTTGGCAAGCAGCGCTTCTACGGGCGTATGGAGAACTTGGGTTACAGCCGCGACAGCTACGCAAAAATTGACTACTACCAACTCCGATTAAATGCAGAATGATGAACGGGCGATGTGAACACTTTGACACAGACCGCCTTAAGGCCATCTCCATTACAGGGGTGGCGCGGCGGTTGGGGGTTGAACTGCTACGGGCGGGCTCATCATACAAGGCACGATGTCCCTGGCACGATGACCACCATCCTTCGTTGCATTTCGATGAGCGAACAGGTAAGAACCATTGTAAATGCTTTGCCTGCGGCAAGGGTGGCGATGTCATCGCATACGTCATGCAGGAGGAGAGCTGGACGTTTCAGGAGGCTTGCCTATGGCTGTCACAGCAGTATGGCATCAGCACGCTGCCGTCTAACAGCAACACGCCCCACCCCAAGGAGCGCCCGAAAGACGAGGCGCCAAGCTACACCTACATCCCGCATGAGATGCTTGATGAACTGATCTCCGCAGAGGACTCCCTGTGTCGTTGTCTCAAGCTGATGTTCCAGCCGGAAGCCGTGGATTGGGTGGCCGGGGAATATGGTATCGGCTGCTATGCGACGAAAGGCTACGACGATTACACCATCTTCCCCAGCATCGATGTCGAAGGGCGCGTATGCAATCTGAAGATACAACATTACGACACCGACCGCTTCTCACCCCGATTTGCACATAGCGATCCTGGCTCATGCCGATGGTTGGGCACGATATGGGCAAGTGAAGGTCGTCTGCCGAAAGGGGCGCGCTTCAAATCGGACTGTCTGTTCGGCGAACATCTGTTGCCTCGCTATCCCAACCATAAGGTTGCCCTCGTGGAGAGCCCTAAGAATGTGCTTTTCGGAGCCTTGGCTCACCCGCAGATGCTCTGGGTTGCAACGGGCAACAAGGGCCAGCTCAAACGTCAGATGCTACAGCCGCTCCGAGGCCGCGACGTCATTGTCATCCCTGATTGCGATGCTGTAGAGGAATGGACTGCCACTATCGTCTCCATGAGCGATTTGGCCAACTTTACCGTCAGCGATTTCTGTCAGCGGATGGCGCCGGCAGGAGAGACGAAGTACGACATCGCCGACTACCTGCAAGATCTGCATCCGCCCATGCCGTTCTGAGTATTTCTGAGCATTTTTTTGGGTTTTTGACAGCCGTCTGCCGAGTGCTAAACGCCTCACAGACGGCTGTTTACATATCAATTTTTGGGTTTTTGCACTATTTTTCGCAAAAAAGTTCTAACTCATCTCTCTATCTTCTTTTTTTTAGAGAAAAAGTAGTCAAAAACCCAAAATAGAGCACTTTACTTATTGGATAACAGCGACTTATAAGAGCACATCCATCTTTCAAAAACCCAAAAAAGTAAAAGGCCTGTACACACGATCAGTCAGGCACTGATCGACAAAGTCATCGCGTTTCAAACCCTTAAGGGTATAGCCCAAAACCCTAAAGGGTTTTCGCCAAAACCTATAACACAATTTGCCAAAACCCTTATGGCTTCTGAATGGCACTCGCAGGTGAATAGTTTCTTGTCTTAGCGGATTTGATAAAGAATGTTAAATAATGGGCTGCTCAGTAATGTTTTCGATGAAACGTGTGTATATATAAATAGAAAAGCATATTTTCGCAACGTCAATTCAATAAAAAGAAATCATTATGAACAAAATTGTACCCTCTATTGTCTTTATGGCATTATCTCTCAATGGGATGGCGCAGGATGCTGATGCTCAGCTCACGACGTCCTATCAACATTCGGCCTTCGCGCTGTTCAATGCCGTGGCAGAACGCGAGACGGATAATATTTGTTTCTCGCCACTGTCAGTGCAGATGGCGCTGTCCATGGTGCAGAACGGCGCTGCAGGCAATACCCTCAGCCAGCTGCAGCAGGCGCTTGGAACTACGGGCTTCTCGAACGAGGAGATCGGGCAGTTCAACAGCAAGCTGAGTAAAGCACTGACGGAACGACCGACAGACCTTATGGAAGTTATTGAGCAAGAAGCGGAGTGGGCAGGCATGGATCCGCAAGAAATGTATGACGGGTGGTATCCCAAGTGTGAGCTGGCCAATGCCCTCTGGAGACGACCCGACGTACATCTCTATGACACGTTCGTCGATGCGCTGCGCAGCTACTATGACGCTGGCGTGGATGCCGTATGGTTCGACACATGGGAAGGCATCGAGAAGATCAATGGCTGGGTGAACGACAAGACGCATGGACTCATACCGAAACTGTACGACAGACCGCAGTCCGAAGGCTTAGCCGTGGTGCTGATGAACGCTCTTTATTTCAAGGGTAGTTGGTCAATACCGTTCATGCCGGAGAACACCGAAAAGGGAAAGTTCTGGCTGGATGAGGAGACTTACGCCAATGTCGACATGATGCTGGCGCGTGACCGCTTTAACTGCGCTATTACTCCTTCGTTCCAGACCATCACCCTATACTATGGCGTAGAAGGGAATTACTCGATGACGCTGTTCGTGCCGCTTGAGGGCACAACACTGCCTCCCCTCACCTTTGAGGACTGGACAGCCGCCATGAAGCCAACGAATATGCATATCAACCTGTATATGCCACGTTTCGAGATTGACCAGAAAAAATATGATCTCATTGAGGTGCTGAAGGGGTTGGGCGTGACGGATGCTTTTGATATTAGGAGGGCTGACTTCACCAAGATGTCCGAAGTGAATCGCGCCATCGATAAGATCTATCAGCTGAGCAAGATCATCGTGAATGAAGAGGGAACTGAGGCCGCGGCCCTGACGGTCATAGAAATGCCTGACGGGATGGACATGACGAGGCCAGAAGATTATCAGGACTTCAAGGTCGATCGCCCGTTCTACTTTACTATCCAGAGCCGTAAGGCCAACACCATCCTCTTCGCCGGACGCGTGACGCATCTGGAAGGAACCATTGAGCATGTGACGGGGATAAAAAGACCCACCCCCGACCCCTCCCTGTATGGAGGGGAGAAGGCTGGCGCGTGGTACGACATGAGCGGCAGGAAAGTAATTGGCCTCTCACTCCCCTCCCTCACGGGGGAGGGGCTGGGGGTGAGGCTTCCTCGTGGTATCTATATCCGTGATGGCAAGAAGGTGGTGGTAAGATGAGAACTAATCAATAACCGAACTATTAAACAGAACTCATGAAAGTGAACCACTTATATCATGTAATGTCCCTCCTTTGTGTAGCACTATTGGCAGTCGGCTGCGAAAAGGTTGGCCAGGTTGTGAATACGGAATGTGCAAAACGGACACGAGCGGAAGGTATCATGGGCAATCCGACACTGAAACTCACCCGTGATGGTAGCAACATCTATTGTGAACTGACCGACTACGAGGTCAACTGCGCCTATGGTGACATTCAAGTACTTTGTAAGGAAAAAGGAAATAAGCTACATATTACTGTAGATCAAGGATTGGATGAAATAGTCGTTAATTGTTCATGTCCTATCAACATTTACTTTTCAATATTCGACACGTCTTTGGATGAATACCAGCTTACTTTAGATGGAAAGGAAATAGGCATAGCATCCTTCAAGGAACATCATGTTGTTTTAATTGACTTGCGAACCTTGGAAATAGCACATGAGGAAGGATTCGAGTACCCTCTTAAAGCCATTGATTTTTATGCCCAAGAAACTTTCCTATATACCGACTTAGATCCTTGTATTTTCTTTAACAATTTTCGCGATCGCCATTACTTGAGCTGTTCCTTCAGGAACTTCCGACTGCTCGAAGGATACACCTATATAAATGCCACAGCAGAGTTGGATGAAGATGGAGCTCTGATTATAACAATTCTCAGCGACGGCTCACCTTCCCCTGACTACAACCACTTTGCCAACCTGTCATTCAGGATTGTCAACTACGAAGAAAAGCCCTATCACTTGAAACTGCGCCAGACTGTTGGCAAGATGAATGAGGATGGACAATTCGTCGGTGAGCAGACACAGTCTCTGTATGAAGGAGAGGTCAACTTCAGCCCGGATTCCGATAACCAGTCCATTCCGCTTTCTGTTCCTGATTAGTTTTCACCCTGTCTTACAAATCTCTCATAAAGCAAAACGTACGTCTATGAGAAGATTCGTTAGTTTCGTCCTGCTATGCAGCCTGGCGGCAGACTCATTCGCATTTAACCCGTTCAAATACCAGCGCGAGAAATATCGTCTGCATGATTTCGGCATCGCCTTAGGCGTGTGTGATTCCAGAATCCTGGAGAATGCTAATGAGGATTTTGCCTTACAGATGCGTAAGAATTACCTCATGGATGAAATGAGTAAAGGTGAATTTCATAATCTGACCATCAATGGTTACTATCTTTATCACCTGAACGAACGTTGGAGCTTAGGAGCTACCATCGGTTGGAATTACTTGCCGCGCTATTCAATGGATCGCTACGACTACAGTCAGGACGAGGCGGGCAAATGGAGGTTCGATGGCCTGGCACATGGGAAGGTTCGGTCGCGAGCCTTCCATTTCATGCCGACGGTGAAATACA
The DNA here is from genome assembly GCA_947307015.1 of uncultured Prevotellaceae bacterium. Lineage (GTDB taxonomy): Bacteria > Bacteroidota > Bacteroidia > Bacteroidales > Bacteroidaceae > Physcousia. The sequence continues at coordinate 12,404 of CAMZHV010000068.1, forward strand.
TCTGGTTCAACGCCCCGATGATCAATTTCTATGCCAAGGGCAGCGCCGGTATCTACTATCGTTATTTAGGCTTCGACTATCAAAAGGAAGGCGAAACGATGCATACTTCCGACAAGAATATGCTGTTTGCTTATCAAGTGACTCCTTTTGGCCTCGATATTGGCGACGGTCCCGTCCGCTTCTTCGTGGAACTGGGCTACGGCGCATCTGGCATCCTCAAGGTCGGCGTCTGCTGCAAATTGCATCGGATATGGCACGAAGGTGCAAAGCAATAAGCCTGTCAAAGAAACTACTTGCCATATATTACATCATGAGAAAAATAGCACCTTTCTTTTTTATTGTAGTTGCATCCATACTTTTGGGGGCATGTGATTATTTCGCGTTTTTTTACTTTAAAATCATCAATAGTACAGGTGACAGCCTCACTGTGTCTTACATCGAACAAATGCAATCGTTCACGAGTATATTTTACACTCCGGACTACGAAGATGATTTTCAGTCTATACGGTTAAAGGAGATGGCAACCGACACGGTCATCCCCCCTGGCCAATCTATCGTATTAGTTTACGATGGTGGTTTGACGGGGCGCGGCTTTCCTTACGGTCTCGAAGACCCCAAAGAATATGGCATTGTGCCTCTATGGGAACGTATTGTGTCGATGACGATAAAAGGCGACACGCTTAATCCGGAAATCTATTCTCAAGAACTTTGGTCGGGAAAAGGAAGCACTTATACCTTGGTCATCAAGAGATATATGCATTCAGATAAGCATCAAGAGTAACGAAAAACAGCTGGAAAATTTGGTAGAGCAGGTTGTTTGCACTACCTTTGCACGCGCTTATGGATCCTGTACTTCGGCGCTATTACCAATATCTACGTCTTGAGCGTAACTTCTCGGAGAATACGCTCGACGCCTACACCAAGGACCTCGACAAGCTGTTGGGATATCTGGAACACGAGGGTATCTCGTTCCCCGATTCCTCTTTGGGAAAATACTATCGCTTGGATGGGGGAAGCTGGCGCGGTGTACGACCTCAGCGGACGGCGAATCGTAAATAGTAAATCTGAAACTCTCCCCCTTGGGGGAGTAGGAGGGGGCGTGTCCAAAGGCATTTACATCATCAACGGCCGCAAGGTGGTGGTGAAGTGAGAGGCGAACTGCTAATCGTTCTTGAACTAAAAAAGGGTATCACAGCCCCTTGATCTCATCAGCGGTGAGGCCGGTATATCGGGAAATCTGTTTGATGGGAAGGCCGTCATCCTTCATCCGTCGGGCTGTCTGCATGAGACTCTTGTGAACAACTGTTTCTTTGATTCTCACTTCACTGTTCTCCCACTCATCCCAATCGGTTTCAGCCAAGTAGCGGGCAACTTGCTCGCGGAGGGACGGGAGGTCGTGTACAACTACTTCCCAAACGGTCTGAAGTTTCAGCTTGTAATAGTCATGAGCCAGTATGTTGCGCATCCTCATGATGAGATCCCACTGTGTGTTGGGGTGCTCTTTTTGGAAGGCATGTGTCAAATGGTAAGCAGCCTCGCCAATGGCTAAAATATTGTATACGACAGCATAGCACATCATGTCGTCGGACTGCAAGTCATCGAAAGACTTGCCTTTCGTATAACGAGCGATGTTATCGGCTGATTTAGCAATATGCTCTAGGCGTTCACGGTCTCTAAGCAGCTCTCTCATAAATCAGTATTTTATCGCGTTCAAAACTCTCTCGGGCAAAGTCGGCAAGAGTCCCTTCTTCTACGAAGTCGACAGGACGATCGAGTAGTTCTTCCAGATCGTTCCACATACCGAAGAATTTCAAACCGATGGGCTGTGAATGGTCAAGAACCACGAGCAAATCGACATCGCTCAGTGGCGTCTCTTCACCACGGGCGTAGGAGCCAAAGAGCCATGCCTTCAGGACGGGCTGAGTCTTGAAGTAGTCGGCGATTCGCTGGTTCATCATCTGGGTACTCATAAGCGGTATTCTATTGTTTTCGGCGTCAAAGGTACAAATAATCTCTGAATGTTGTATCAACTTGACGTTAAAAAGATAGAAAATGGGAAATTACCTCGCGACCTCTATATCATCGACGACCAAAAGGTGGTTGTGAAATGCGAGAAGGGACGGTTAATCATTAGCATGAGATAATAGGTCGGTAAATGGGATGAAAGACGCTTTTTTCATTCCTTTTATCATCCCTTAGCAAAACTTTTCCACCCCCTCCTTGGAGGCGAAATGAGTGAGTTGACTAATAATAAGCTTATTAGGTCATTTTTCTTGCTTCGAATTTTTCCATGGGGTAGGTGATACAACATTCAAAAAAAGTCCGTACCTTTGCCCCCGCAAACCGACAACAAGGTAAAACGGCTACTTCACAAGCCCCTTTTTCCTGTCGGCAAGAACAGATTAATTAACCTATAAAGACATACAAAGATGAAACGAATCAGCTTACTTTTAATCGTGCAGTTGTGCTGCCTGACAGCAATGGCAAATGACATAGATGATAATAGCTGGACGGATTGGAAACCTTGGAACAATGCCGGTACTGCTACTTATGTTTATAATGCTTTTTGGAATAGCAAGGAAACAGGCCATTCCTTCGTCTTTCGTCAGAATGTCAGTTCGCCTGACCTCTATCAGTTTAAGATGAGTGATTGGGCTTACGGTGTTGACCTTGTGCTCGACTACAATGCAACCACAGGTCATGTCACTTGTGCGCCTACTTAGGGAGTATCGTTAAAAATTAAGATTATTTATAGCCGTCTGTTTCTCAATGTG
>CAMZHV010000069.1 GCA_947307015.1 uncultured Prevotellaceae bacterium
TTCACTTTTCACTCCTTCTTTATTCACTCCTTCATTTTTCACTTCAAGTATCGCTACATACTTCTTCTTCACTTCGCGCCGCTCGAACTGAATGCTGAGCGCACGATGCACACGCGCATTTTTAGCGATGACCATCACGCCAGAGGTGTCTTGATCCAGCCGGTGTACGATGACGCTGCCTTCGATGTCGGGCCACAGGCGATGCGCCTCGTCATAGAGATTGGCTTGATCCGAGCGACCGGGGATGCTACACCATCCGTTGGGCTTATTGACTACTGCCAAATATTCATCCTCCCAGACGATACCGATAGGGCCAAGCACCAGCTCATAGTGCTCTGCCGGGTCTGGTTCTATGTTCAATCCCTGTAGCATGAAACTGAGGATAGGATAGCATTTGCTGCGACACGCGGGGAAGAAAGCGCCCGGCTGACGATAATGGGTTGGCGACGATGGCCCCCACCAGAATTCAGCCATTGCCAAAGGCTCCAAACCCAGCTGATACGCGGCCTGCAATAATTTTGGCGCACAGCACTCGCCAGCGCCGGAGGGGATAAGGGAATCTTTAAAGATCTCCACCAATCCCCTCTTCTCGCTTCGTCCGTTCAGGAATACAAACTGTTCGAAGAGCCATTGCTGTAAAGCCTCACTGCGCCGCTTCCGCTCCTCATACAGCTGGCGTTGCCTGAGATGATAACCTGCCAGCATCCCTTCAGCTTGTGCGATCTCCCCTGCATGGATTTGCTTAGCACGTTGGATATCAGCTTTCTGATGTTGTCGCAGACGAATATAGTCCTGATTGTTGCGCAGTTCGTCGTTGCGCGATTCGGCATATACGCTTTTCGCTATCTCGATGGCCTCTTCGCGTTCGCGTTTCAGCAGCTCTAATACCGCTTTCGTTGCCCTCACCTCTTCGCTGTTCTTCAAGGCATCCATCTGTCGCCCAAGCCCCATAATCTCCCGCTGCTCCTTTTGGAAATAGCACTCAGGATTAAAATAGTCCACTATGGGTGGCACAAACCATTCAAAGTTCCTTAAAGTTCCCCCTCGCCCACGGGAGAGGGGGGTAGGGGGTGAGGCTTCCCCGTTCAACTGCCCCGAATAAGCAGCAAGGAAATACAGCTCCTCCGTATCTCCTTCCTCACGGGACTTTGCTATAAGCACACCAAACATCTTTCCCTCCTTCACCCCCATCTCCTGTAGCTTATCCTGCACGATAAGCGCAGCGCGCTGACACAGCGGGTGGGGCGTGTAGCGGAATGGAAATGTGAAAGCGTCCGGTAGTTCTTCCGTGCCGCGTTCCATGGGATGGATATATTTGGGTAATGCACTACTCATAATCTCTCCTTTCTCTTGTCAAAAAGCGCATCATAGAATATCTTCAGCATTCCGCTGAGCCGTTTCGTCAATCGCCTCGCTGTATCCAGTGAGAGCAGCGAACGGGGCAAACTGTGCGGCGCGAGCCATCATCGACATCCGCGGATGATGTTTAGGTTCATAATGAGGAAGGTTGATGATATCCGCATACCTTTGAGCGGTTGATAATTCTTCATTCTTCATTTTTCACTTTTAAGCTTTGTGTCCGCCAATCTGTTGATTCCGCTGTTTCTGCGTAGCACCCTCTGCGTAGCTCATGCCGCGCAGTAGGGCATTCTTGCCGAAGCGTTGTCTGATGGCCAGCTGTGCCTCCTGCATGCGGCGTTCCTTCTCGCGAGCCGCTTGCTTCTGTTCCGCCTCCTGCTGCTCGGCTTCATAATCCGTGAAAAGATCCAGTTGCTGTGGCGCGTTGTCATGCTTCACCTGATCTTCAGGGACGACATGATTCACGGTCAGATTCAGCCGTCGTATCAGTAGGTCGGGATTCACGATGCGATCGAAGAGCCGTTGGGTCGTCTCAATGATGAGTGATGAGGCTGACGTTGGCGAGTCGAAGTTCTCTGTTCCGTGTGCATGTTTTGGGGCAGGCTTGCCGTAGTAGTTCATCACGATGGGGCCGTTGTACTTGGCTCGGATGGTCGGGTCTGTGAGGCTTGCTGCATCGTAGCTTACAGTCAGTACGATTTGGTCGGTCACCATCCGCTTGGCAAAGAGATCCAGCGCCATCGTGTCAGCCATCTCGCCGATGACGATGCGGGCTTTCGGAGCCGTATAAGGTTCCTGCAGCACCTGTCCGCTGCTGAAGGAGTTCGTCTCTGGGCGGTAAGCTTTCACATAGTCTATGGTGCAGGGTTCCCACCCCCAGGCATGGTCGATCAGCAGCTCCGCATTCACACCGAAGAGGTGGTAGAAGAAATCCTCGTTCTGGATGGATTTGCGTGCTATCTCGCCCATTGTCGTGATGCCGTATTTAGCCAGTTTGGCCGCTATGCCGTGCCCCACACGCCAGAAAGCTGTCAGCGGGCGATGATTCCACAGCTGCTGGCGATAACTCATCTCGTCCAACTCCGCGATGCGCACGCCGTCCTTGTCAGCCGGCACATGCTTCGCCACGATGTCCATAGCCACCTTTGCCAAGTACATATTCGTGCCGATGCCCGCTGTGGCTGTGATGCCCGTAGTGGCCAGCACATCGCGGATCATCCGCATGGCCAACTCATGAGCCGTCGTATGGTAAAGCGTGAGATACTCCGTCACGTCCATGAACACCTCGTCAATCGAATACACGTGGATATCCTCGGGTGCTATATATTTAAGGTAGGTCTGATACACCTGCGTGCTCACTTCGATATAGTGAGCCATGCGCGGTGGTGCGGCGATGTAGTCCACCTCCCAGTCCGCATGTGCTTTCAGTTCCACGTCGTTAGCTGACTTCCCCGTCAGCCGCCATCCATTCTTGGTCCGACGCTCATAGTTCACCTCCTTCAACCGATGCACCACCTCGAACAGACGCGCCCTGCCGCCGATGCCGTAAGCTTTCAGCGACGGCGACACCGCCAGGCAGATCGTCTTTTCCGTTCGGCTTACATCCGCCACCACGAGGTTCGTCGTGAGCGGGTCCAGGCCACGTGCCACGCACTCCACCGAGGCGTAGAACGATTTCAGGTCAATGGCGATGTATGTGCGGTTTTCGGAGTTCATGAATTAATGATTAAACATCTTATCCAATGTTCCAGTCACACTAAGCGCTTCAGCCATAGGTTCAGGAAGCGGTCATAGATGATGTAGCGTGAGCCGTCCTGATACACCAGTTCTTTGTCAAGAAGTACCGTCAGGGCCGTCTTCACGCTACTGGCACTGGGGAGATCGTATTGCCTGATGAAATCCCTGCTCTGAGGATTTTCCACGCCATCAGCCTTAGCAATAGCCTTGAGTAAGGACAGCTGATTGTTAGTGAGGAAAGTCATCAAGCCCTCGTATTGCATACTGTTCCTGTTGATGATATGCAGGACAGCCTCATTCACCTGCATGAGATTATCTACACGGAGTTCCGTTTCATACAGACGGTTCAAAATCTGTTGGACATTGTATGTTATGCCGTCAAAGGTATGGTAGATGGCATGAAACACTTCTTGAGCGAGGCTGCCCTTCTTGGCCTCGAAAAAGCCACGTGCAAAATCATAGTAGATCTCTTCATGGAGCGGAGCAAGCCCCATGGATGACGTGCTCTGATAGAACGGACGATTAGGAGTGTTGAACATCTGTGCCATCAGCCGGAGTTTACTGCCCGAAAAGATGAAATGCACATTGGGTGCAAACTGTATGTAGGAGCGCAACAGTGCTTCGGTGCCCGTCTCAGGATAATAGGTGATTTGTTGGAATTCGTCGATGGCAATGTAAACTTGACGTTTGCTTTGGCTTAGGTACTCGAAAATTGTTTTCAGCGTGATCTCGGTCTGAACAGGCTCTATGCCTAACGACACACTGGGGACGCCTGTCACGGGATCTGTGCTGAACACGGGTCTCCACGATCCAAAGAACTCCATGATGCGCTTCATCGTCTGGCGCTCGTAGGACAGGACCTGGTTGACAACCGCAGCCCCTAATATTTGAACAAACTCATGTAGATTCTTCGTGGAAAAAATATCCAAATAGATGCATATAGCGCCCTTTTCATCCTGCTGAATCCGATGAAAAACATTCTTTATTAAACCTGTTTTGCCTATTCTACGCGGTGAAATAAGCGTTGTATTGCGTCCGTTTTGCAGATTTGAGATGAGCTCTTCTGTCTCTTCTGTTCGGTCGCAGAAATATTCTGACCCTATATAACCTACAGATATAAAGGGGTTAACAATCTTTGACTTCTTTACTCTTGCCATACCTTATATCAAGTTTATGATGATATCTACATGTGTTTCTATCGCGAATTTTCCGTCACGTAAATTCCGTGACGGCTTTTACGTGATGCAAAGGTATGAAAAGATATTCAATAACCGTGCGTTCTGCTCTCTTTTTTTACAATGATTAACACAGACATTTGTCACTCATCTCTTATCTTTCATCATTCGCCATTCATCATTCATATTCATCGAAGATGTCATTGAGGAAACGTTTCATCGACGTTAACAGAATAGCAAGGCATATAAGGCTGCGCCAATTACACAGGGGATCAAACCTATCAACATGCCCCAGCAGGATTGGATGAAGTGGTAGCGCTTCTGATGGTAGGCTGCATCCATGTGCTCTGTGCCTGGAAGCCGGACGGACTTCATGTTGGCGAAGAGCACCCAGTCGAGGAAAAAGCAATCGTACCAATCGATGAAGAGCCATATCGCATAGCCGACACCCAGTGCCGACCAGAAGTCATCTGCTCCTGCTAACCATACTACCAACAGCAATAGTGCCAACGCGATAAGTAGTGCCATTCCTTTTTTGAGCAACACGGTGGGCGAGAAGAACGCCGACGGCACTCGCTCATGGGTCTTGAAATACTCCTCTTGAATATCCTTGGGATAGTCAGCTATCCACCAAACGGGATTCTTCACCAATGGAATCAGGATCATCGCCGTAAAGGCAGCGGTCAGCACGATGGCCTCAATGATAATAATTGTCCAGTTCATCTTCAATTAGTGTTACGCCTATCTCACCACCTTCTTGCCATTCATGATGTACAGGCCGCGAGAGGGCTGCGACACGCGCTGACCGGCGAGGTTGAAAATTACATTGTACATCGTCCATTGTCCATTGTCAATTGAACGAATGCCCGTGGGCACCGTTCCGGTGATGTATATCAGGTCCAGGCCATTCTTCGCGTCTCCGGAGGTCAGCCACTGTACCTGTGTAGGCTCGCTCAATGTGAATTCATGCGTGCATTCTGCCCAGTTGTTGGCGCCTGTCACCACCTCGTCATATTCTTGGTCATATCTGAACTTCACGGTGACGCCAGCCGAGTTGTTGGCATAGAGCACGGCTGTTGCCGTATATGTTCCGGCGGGCAAGGTGACGAGTGGCAGGTCGCTTGTTGCATAGCCACACTGGCCATTGGAGGAGCGGATCGCCATATTGTTGCCTGCACTGGTGGCCGTAGCTCCCGCCACGTCCTCGCCCTCGGCATAGTAGAACACGTTTTCTGCACGCTTGGTGGCATTGATCACTACTTCCTTATTGTCGGCATCCAAGGTGAAAGTGGTTCGATATTCACCACCCGATCTTTCAACGGCGTACAAGTCCATACCGTCGAGATAGAAGGCATTATACGGCACCGTAACAGATTCCTGTTCATAGTATGCGCCGCTGACGAGGACGGCACCCGTTGACGACTTCACCTGATAGCTAAAATTTGGTGCCTCGGTAACAGCGACATCAAATGTGTTATCGCCAGCCTGTATGGTCAAGGATTCTGGTTCGCCGTCAGCCTTCTTATACTTCACTCCATCCTTCCACATATAGGTGTCCAGCGCTATCACGTCGCCAGCTGTGGTATTTCCAGTTATGGTCTTTATGATCTCGCCACCATACTTGTAGTTGATGGTGTAGCCGTATAGCGTTGCAGCGTAATCACCCACCGTGGTCGTTATCGTCACGTCGTCGATGACCGAAGCGCGGTCTGTGTTAGCACCCACGCCATAGCCGAAGAATTCCACCGAGGCCACAGGGTTCGTGTCGGTCAGGGGCACCTCGAACGTGTTGCCCGTGCTTGGATTCACACAAGAAACGTTGGTGGTAATCTTCCCTGTGGCATAATCGATGGTGATCACGAACTGCGTGTATCTATCGCGGATGGGTGCATTTTGGTATGCACTGCCCATATAGTTGGAGATGTTATCGATGCCCAAGGTGTTACTGTTCTTGCCGTTGCCATCCCAACGTGCAAACTGGAAACCACCAATCTCCGTGCCGCCAGAATCCTTGATTCGGATGCCAGAACCCATATTGTTCTTGTTGCCCCAAGCCATTTTGAAGCTGATAGCAACGACATCACGCGTGCCGGCGCGTTGCTCTGCTGGGATGGTGATGGTGCTGGTGCCGTCATAGAGCTTCAGCCATCCGTTATCCACTTCGCCAGCTCCGACGGTGATAGCGTTTGTCGCTCCAACAACTGCGCCGTCCGTAACAGCGTTCGAGAAATCGATGCTGGCATTCGTGACCGCAGTTCCTTCAGGAATATCAGGTGCGCCAAGGATGCTTGCCAGTTCGTTGAGCCAGCCCGAGAAATGCGCCAGCATCTCGGCCTTGAGGGTCTCGCCAAGCTTGTCGCCGGGCGACCATCCGTGGCCGCCTGTAGCGTAAGTCTTCAGCGTGACGGGAATCCCCTGAGCCTGAAGAGCCTCATAATAGGCGTAGCCATTGTAGGCGGGCGGCACGGTGTTGTCATTCTCCGAATAGGTGATGTAGGCCCTCGGAGTGTTGGCATCGACATGCAGTTGGTTGCTGTACTCCTGTATCAGCTCATCAGAGGGGGTGTAGCCCAGCAGCTTGTCGCTGGAGCCTTGATGCGTTTTGCCCGCTTCCATCGTGATGACGGGATAGAAGAGTATCTGGAAAGCGGGACGCTCGTCGCCCTCGGTGTGTGTGGCGACGGTGCTGGCCAGGTGTCCGCCTGCCGAGAAGCCCATCACGCCTACGTGCGTAGGGTCGATATTCAGCGTGGAGGCGTTGTCGCGCAGGTATTTCATCGCGGCACGTCCGTCGGTCAGGGGTATAGTGGGGTTGTGCTGAGGCAGACGGTATTTCAGTACGGCGTAGGTGTAGCCCAGATCGTTCATGAATGGCGCCCAGTCCGTGCCCTCCTTCTCGTCGGCACGGTAGGAGTAGCCGCCGCCGGGGCAGGCGATGATGGCACAGCCGTTGGCCTTGTCGGCATCAGCCTTGAAGATTTCCAATGTTGCGCCAGTGGGCAGCGTGATGCTTTCGCTGGCAAAGAGATTTGCTGCCGTTGTCAGCAGCGCCACAAAAAGTACGAATGTTCTTTTCATTGTCCTATATTAACGTGAGTTCGAAAAAATCTAATTGTCTGTATATTTGGCGAATAGCGATAATTATTGTATCTATATGGTGTCAAAACATTAGGAAAACAGCCATTATCGCATGTTCACCGAGTGCAAAATTACAGAAATTTTCTTTATGGCAGATGAATTCTGCAAGTTTTTTGATTCAACCGTCAAAAAATACTCCGTTCTAAACCATTTTAACAAAATGGCAAGTGGAACTTACTCACTTTGGACATTTAGGGCTCGAAGAAGCATTGCAAGCGCCGAGCGGCCCGCTACGCCTTCGATAACAATAATTATATGTTTTATGCTGAAGCAGGAATGGCCTCGGCCGGGGGCTTAATAATGCCTGCAAACAGTAATCCCTGACCCAGGTAATAAGGAACCATTATCAGATAGTGGGAATAAGGAATGTGTTGTACGAACAAATGAGTGCCCAGAATAAAATCGGAGACGACAAAGAATGTGGCGCCAAGCATCAGGAGGGTATCACGATGTTGCAGGGCGGAATAGCACATCCCTAAAAGCAATACGGCATATACGGCTATTCCCCATGCGATGATGCTGTCTTCCACTTTGGGGAATATCCACATGACTACAGCGGCATACACCGTCATGAGTATAGCCAATGAGATAAGCCGGAAAGACTTCGGACGGGCCGGTTCCGGAGGCATCTGGAATGTGAAAAGAATGATGTATAGGATTTGTGTCAGGGCAAAAAAGGCTATCTGCGGAATGAGCTCATTCTGCCAGCCCATTACGTCGCCCATGAAAGAGAAGAAGAGTGCTGCCGACAGCATCCATCGCTTCATATACAAGGCACAAACCGTGAGCCAGAACAACGGGAATACCATGCGGGCGGGCAACGGTATTGGTACAAAATCCAGTACCGCAAGAATGATATAGACGGCTATCAGCAGTCCAGTCTTAGTACTTTGTTGTCTCATCGATCACTTTTTGTCTTCTTTGGCTGCAAAGTTAAACTATTTCTCTGCAATGGATTGATAGGCTATTGCACCATTAGTATTCTGTCACAGCTCTTCCTGTTTCAGGATTCTTGTCATACGCAGCACGTAGCTTGCAATTCTCACATGGATACTTCATAATCGTATTTGTTTTAGTTTTATTTCGTTATCTCAATCTGAATCCCCTCTGGCCACGAGGATGCAGCTCTCGTAGTTCTTTTATTAGCTTGTGCTATAGGTATGAACACTCGAGCCTTGGGCGGAGGGGAGGTAGTTGATGCCCCACCAGCACATTTGCAGGAGGACGAAGGAAGCGATGAGCATCCAAAGAGCCAGACGGTTGTGAGAATGTGGTAACTGGCGGTAGTGGACGTAGACGAGATAGGCAAGCCAGGTGATGGCTGCCCACGTCTCCTTAGGGTCCCACGACCAATAATGTCCCCAGGCTTCCTTGGCCCAAAGTGCTCCGAAAAGCATGCCGATGGTGAGGAAAGCAAGGCTGACATAGACGAGGTCGTCGGCTAATTTCCACCAGGCGATGACGACTGCTACGCCAAGCAGGGTGTAGGCAAAGATATAGACAAAGACGTGGGGTGCGAACCAAGGACTCTGCAGGGCAGGCACCAGCGTCTTGGTGTTGTAACTATCGAAGAAGAAATAGGCAAAGAGGGAGGCAAAGACAGCGAGGGCAAGATATCCCCAAAGCGCCTTTCTGGTAGCTGTTCTCAACCTGCGCCACAGTACCATCAGCGTCATGACTACCGCTCCCGCCAGCATCATATAGAAGCCTGCATAGACCCACGGCAGCCACGGGTCGCGCACCAGTTCCAAGATCGAAATCTGGCTCTGCGGGCCCATCTGCGTGTCGTAACCGTACTGATAGATCTTCCACCCGTCCACCTCGTAGGGCTTGTTCACGTCGATAGTCGTCTCGATATTCTTGCCTGTCTTCGTCAGTATCTGAATCTCAGAGGCGAAGCGCTTGGGCTTGCCGATTCCCGAGCTTTGCTCGCCTACCCGTAGCCTTTCTTCATAACTCTCCATGATGAAGCGCTTCAATTCGATGGTTATCGGCATCTCTTTGATGCCGCCCTCCTGAGTCATTGCCCGCCACTCAGGCTGGCCAACGCAGCAAATCATCTTTACACGCTGCATGTCGGCACTACCGAGTGTGGCAGTGGTGAGGGCTAAGAAAAGGCCCAAGTGGTTGAGCAGGAAGGCGATGTCCCGTATGCTGTGACTCTGGCGCAACTTACGCAGTCGCTTCAGCGTGGTGACTCCCAGAATGACGGCGATATACACGTAGATAAGCACGAACGGCCAGAACGTCAGCATATTGTTCAGCCACGTGCCACCCACCTGCTGGCGTGTCAATCCCATGATGATGGTCAGCACCACGGCATACATCATCGCCGGTATTGCCGCCTGATAGGTCGTTATGAAGCGGAAGGCATAATTAAATTTACAATTTGACGATTTATAATTTCCTAATAGGAATATGAGGGCGATGAGAGTCAGGAATACAGCCAGCACAATCCCATTGACAGGCCACGCAAACGCATCCCACACCACAGGCCCGACGCTCAGCTCGAGCGCCAGTCCGGCAAAGATAAGGCCTCCTCCGATGAGGAAGCCTTCTTTAAATGTCCAGGGTTTAGTCCACACCTTTTTTGTTTGATAATTTGACAATTGATAGCAAACCCACCTTCTGGCGATACGATAGCCAGATTCCCGAGCTCTGCTCGCCTACCCGTAGCCAGTCCTTAAAAGCAAAAAAATCTTTCAGTTTCATGGGCTGTTGGTATGATTTGGGGGCAAAAATACAAAAATATACTTCAAACTTCCAAATTTTGGGGCGACGAATTCATATAAATAAATGTAAGATGGCATCCTTGGGGGCATACTTCTCAAAGTCTGCTGGCCTACTTCTGATTCGCCGTACTTTTGTCGTATTTCTCCCAGAGTTTCTTTTTCGACGCCATCTCCTTTTGTCTTGCAGTACTTTCGCGGGCGGCTTTCTCAGCAGCAGCCTCATCGTCTGGCGAGGCGTAGGCATGACGGAAGCCTTGTTGCTCATTCCATCCTCCACGGGTGAAATCTGGGAAAGCAACGGCCGCACATCCGTTGTCCATACTCAGAGCTCCAAGTTCAGCCAAGGCACACCATTCTGCCAAGTCATAGACATCAATATCCAGGGGCAAACCGTTCTGCAGACAATATACCAGACGGGCATCCATCGTATAGTCCATACCGCCATGGCCGAACTCGCGACCCAACTCCCCGAACTTCTTCAGGATGGGATGGTAGTATTGTTTCATCAGGGCGTCATATTCCTCCTTGGGCAGGAACTCATGACCTGATATCTTACCCGCCATTTCCGCCAGTCCCATATCGCTGGCACCCTTCTTGCTGATATATATCTTCGGGTCGGGGTATTTAGTGCAGAAGCCCGTCATGCCCGTCAGTTTGTACATGCGGTTGTAGGGCTGTGGACTCATCACATTGTGCTGAATCTCCATCACCTTGCCTTTCTCGGTTCGCATGAGCGTAGTGGTATGGTCACCATTGCGGAAGTAGTCACATTCCTTGCCCGTCACTTCCTTATAGCCTTCACGCCCGCAGAAGCTCTCGGTATCCATGGCGATAAGCGTCTTGATGCGGTCGCCACGATGAATATTCAAGGCCTGAGCGATAGGGCCGAGTCCATGAGTTGGATAGATGTCGCCTCGGTTTTCCTGGTTGTATTTCAGGCGCCAGTGAAGGTTCTCCGGATCGGAGCCATCGGGATTATGCCAATATCCTTTCCAGATGCCTGTCTCGTTCAACGTATGGATGTAGGCACCCTCTGCACGGATGATTTCGCCAAAGAGACCCTGCTGGGCCATGTTCAGGGCACACATCTCATAATAGTCGTAGCAACAGTTCTCCAGCAACATACAATGCAGGCGGTTCTTCTCGCTCAGGTCGATAAGCTCCCAGCATTGTTCCAGGTTCATGACGCTTGGCACCTCGATGGCCGTATGCTTGCCGTTCTCCAGCGCACACTTGGCAACGGGGAAATGATGCTCCCAATCCGTAACCACGTATATCAGGTCGATATCCTTGCGCTTGCACATATCCACATATCCCGTCTCTCCGCTGTAAATGTCGGCAGGGGGCAGACCGGCTTTTCTCAAGTACTTCTGGGCATCCCTGGCACGTCCCTCTTCATAATCGCAAAGAGCCACGATCTGAACCCCAGGAATGTGACAGTAACGGTTCACAGCCCAGGGACCACGGCTTCCAAGCCCTGCAAACCCTACCCTGACGGTCTCCAGTTTAGGAGTGGTCAGACCAAGGGCAGACCGTTGTCCCGCAGGACGGGCAGGCGTGTCCACAACGATAGTTCCCTTGTCCCAATGCCATTTCGTACTGGGGCTTGTGCTCTGAGCACAGATAACAGAGCTAATAGCAAATAATGCTAAGCAAAAATTAATTCGGATGTTCATAGTAACTTTTTGTGTTATAATATCCTCGTTCAAAAAATAGCTTGAGTACTGTTCCCAGGCCTTCGTTATCGGCTCCTCATCGAGCAAGCCAACATACTTCTTGACTATATTCTTTTGGAATAGCATAATGATCTGTTATTTCATTCGTTTCATATATGCACAATTTACCTTATATCGCGCAAAGATAGGGATTATTTCTCGTTTCATGCAAAAAACGCCTTATTTATACGCGAGACTAAAGCATTTTTAACAAAATGACAAGTGAAGTGGGCGAAAGTGGAAGTTATCGAGTTATTCACTTATTCACTTATTCACTTTGGACATTTAGGTTTTTCAAAATCGGATGGGATGGAAGGGAGGAGGGAAGGGGTGACAGGATATGGTGAGGAGGTAATTTATTAAAAATGTAACTTATCTTATATAT
>CAMZHV010000070.1 GCA_947307015.1 uncultured Prevotellaceae bacterium
GAGCAGAGCTGCCACCGCTTCGGCACCACCTTCGACATCTCCTACAACCGCTACCATACCGTGGCACCTCCTGACGATCCTGACCGTCGCGCCGTGCGCAACGACTCGCTCAAGTTCGTGCTCTCAGAGGTGCTGCGCGATGTGCGTCAAGAGGGGCTTTGCTACGTGAAATATGAGGTGAAGCAGGGCTGTTTCCATATCACCGTTCGCTGATGTGGCTCCGCCCCGTATGTTAACGAATCAAAAATAATGAGTGTTGATTAAACCATTTTTCTCGGCTGATGTCAGAGAAGTGTAGTTTGTTTAACCTCATTATAAACCCAAACACACATGATGAAAAAGATTTTCTTGCTAACCGCAGTGGCTGTGATGTCATTCGTTAGCGTAAACAACGCAAACGCACAGAATAATGACCGCGAAGGTCGTCGTGCAGAGATGCAAGCCCGTCAGATGGAGCGCCTCGAAAAAGACCTGAAGCTCACCGATGAGCAGAAAGCCAAGTTCGAGCCTATCTACCAGAACTACATGAAGGAACTTTTCGGTGTTCGTCAGCAGCCCAACCGCGAGCAGGCGGATCAGGACAATAAGAAGGAACTGACAGATGCCGAGGCTACCGCCCAGCTGCAGCAGGTTTTTGAACGTCAGGCCGAGCAGATCCAGCAGTCGCAGCTCCGCTTGGATATCCAGAAGAAATATTGTGCAGAACTCTCCAATGTGCTCACTCCGCAGCAGCTGCTGAAGGTGTTCCAGCCTCAAATGGGCCGTAACCGCGGTGGCCAGCAGGGCGGTCGTGGTGGCTTTGGTGGCGGCGGTCCCCGTGGCGGCGGTCCCCGTGGCGGTGGCGGCTTTGGCGGCCCCGGTGGAGACTTCTAATTGGAAATTACAAAAGAGATAGTATAACAAACCGGTAAGACACGACTTAATTTTTGATTTGTTGATTGATGCCCGTCACTTGACGGGTGAGAGATAGGCACCACTCGCGAGAGCAGTGCCTCTCTTTTTTTTGCCTTTTTCTCTTTTTTAGGAAAAGAAAAGCTTTTTTTCTTTTGCTGTTTCAGCAAATAAGCGTACCTTTGCGGCGTATATCACAATAACCAAATCAATAATCATTCAATTTATGAGAAAAATCTACGCTTTTTTGTTTGCCATGCTGGCAGTTTGCGGGCTGGCAAACGCACAAGTCGTGTTCGACTTCTCGACCGATGATGCTTACACGCTCTTCGGTCTTTCAGGCTTCTCTGCTACCCCCCAGGGTCAGCCGGCTGTTACGGATGGTGACATTACGTCTGAAGTTTCAACAGGCTCGCAAGGTGTAACAGTGACAGTCGCCCCTAATCCCAGCGGTACTGTCAACCGTATGTGGAGCGGCTCGCTTCGTCTTTATGGCGGAACATTGACGGTCTCTTCTCCGCGTAAGAACATCACCGCCATTAAGTTCACTCTTAACAGCAATAAGTGGGGTGCTAACAACTCTGCTGACGTTGGTACCCTTGAAACAGGTTCTTGGTCGGGTAACGCTTCTGCTGTTGTCATCACCATTGCAGCCAACACTCAAATCAAGAAGATGGAGGTCTATCAGGAAGGTGACGACACGCCCACCGTTATCGATTGGACCAGTTCTGCAGACGCTCCCCTCACTGTTGCTCAAGTTTTGGAAAAGGGCGCACAGCTCGACGATGGTGCCGACAGTGGAAAGGACGTTTATGTAAAAGGTAAGATTTCACAGATTACCGAGATTGGCACTATTAATGAAAGCACTGGTCAGCCTTATGGCAATGCCACGTACAGTATCTCTGATGATGGTTCCACATCTAATGAGCTGGTTGTCTTCCGCGGCAAGGGTCTTAATGGTGCAGACCTAGCTCAGGGTGACATTGCTGTCGGCGATGAAGTCGTCGTTATCGGTAAGATCAAGAAGTTCATGAACGAGGGCTCTGCAACCATAGAAGTTAATCAGGGCAATAAGCTATATTCTCTCAATGGAAGCACAGGCGGTGACACACCTGGCCCCGGTCCTGATCCGCAGGTCGACTATACACCTCAGGGCGATGGCACGCTGAGCAGCCCCTACAACATCGATGCTATCCGCTCGATGGATGCTCAGTCCACTACCGAAGCCGTTCAGACAGAGGTTTGGGTGAAGGGCGTAGTGTTTGGCTACATTACGAGCAGCGCGCTCTCTGAAAACACCATTCGTGTTGGTATCACTCCCGGCGAGGAGGTTACGAAGTCCAATATCGTCCTCATTGATGAAAATCACAACATCGCCACCGCTCTGCCGGATCTTGCTTATATGGGTCCCGTCGCACTGCCTAACGGCGATGTGCGCGATGCGCTGAACCTTGGCGACAATAGCGGTCTGATCGGTCAGACCATTTGGGTTTGCGGTGATGTACTGAAGTATATGGGTGTCCCCGGCATCAAGAATGTCAAGAAGTACAGCCTCGACGGCACCACTATTTTGCCTAACGGCGACACACCTGGCCCCGGCCCCGGTCCCGATCCTGGTGAAGGTACAGGCGACGGTACGCTTGCCAATCCTTACAACCACATCGCAGCCATCAGCGTATGTAACGCCCTCGAATCTGGCGCCAAGACGGCAGATGTCTATGTCAAGGGTAAGATCTCAGAGATCAAGTATTCCTTTGATGCTGAGCATGGCACAGCCACATTCTTCATCTCCGATGACGGTACAGCGACCAATCAGTTCCAGGTCTACAGCACCTACTACCTTGGCAACCGTGCATGGGCAGACGGCGATACGCAGATTGCCCTCGGCGACGAAGTGATCATCTGTGGTAAGCTCATCAACTACAACGGTAACACGCCTGAGACGGCATCCAAGGAGAGCTACATCTATTCGCTCAACGGCGTGACTGGTGGCGACACACCTGAGCCCGAATACCTCGAGCTTCCCAGCATCGCTCGTGCCAAGGCTGCTGCCACGAATGCCGGCAATGGTGTGAACGCTGTGCTCAAGGCCGACAACCTGCTTGTAACATACGTCAATGGTAAGAGCGTGTATGTCTTCGACGGCACCGACGGACTGCTCCTCTTCGCCAGCAATGCCAGCACCAACGAAGGCATCAAGACTGGTGACAAGATCACAGCCGATGTCAAAGGTCAGATCAAACTTTACAGTGGACTCACCGAACTGGCCGTGACCAGCTATGACAATCTCACCGTCAATTCCTCAAACAACACCGTCACTCCGCAGACCGCTACCATCGCTGACATCTCGAACAACTTCTCCGACTACGAGAACGAGCTCGTCACGATCGCCGAACTGACACCGGCTACCGAGGGTTGGACCAATCGCAATATCACGTTCACTGATGACAGCGACAACGAACTCGTCGTCCGCGACAACTGGAATGTGGGCACCGCACTCACCTTCGACACCTCGAAGACCTATGGCGTTACAGGCTTTGTTGCAATCTATGCTACTGAAGCAGCTTCCACCGTACAGCTCTATCCGCGTTCGGCTGATGACTTTAACGGCGATACGGGTACCATCGTCTATCCCGATCCTCGCGAGACAGCGCTCGACAATCCCTATAGCGTTGCAGAGCTGCGCGCTTTGAATGCCACGAGCACAACCGAGCTCCTTCAGGAAGGCGCTTTCGTGGTGGGTTATATCGTGGGTTACATCAACGGTTCCTCGCTGAGCGAAACCTCAGCCATCTTCTCTGCTGAAGCTCCTGCCGCTGCCGCTTCCACGCGTGCTGACGATCCCACGGTGTCCGCTTCCAACTTCCTCCTTGCTGATGATCCTTCATGCACGGACATCGCCGCTGTCGTGCCCATCAATCTTGCAAACAACAATCCCGCTCGCACCGACCTCAACCTGAAAGATAACCCCAGCCGTCTCGGCACGAAGGTTTGGTTGCAGGGTAATGTCCGCAAATATATGGGTGTCACAGGTCTGCATAACGTCAAGCACTATAGCACTGATGGTGTTGACTTCACTGGTGTACAGGCTGTGCAGGCTGATACGCAGGTGGGTAACATCTACACCGTTGCCGGTCAGCGCGTCGAGAGCATGACGAAGCCCGGCGTCTATGTCGTAGGCGGCAAGAAGGTGATGAAATAAGCCTTTACATATTGTATAACCCCTTTCATGCAGGCGCATTTCCCTCATCGGAGTGCGCCTGCGTGCCAACGAAAGACTATGAGAAAGAGGCCAGTCACTTACAGCAGAGCAAATAGACTCGTCATGACCATCAGCATGATGGTTTGTGTCCTCGTTGCTCGTGCCCAGAGCATTGACCTCAATGCCTACTATGCCCAAGCTCTTGGCAAGAAGAAGGCTGAGTTGAAGACGGCGATGCACGAAATCATCGAGCAAGCTGATGTCCTCTACTACGGTAGCGGCAACGGCAAGACGTGGTATGGCTTCTACTATACCGACCGCATGGCCGACAATGAGGTTCGTGACCGCTACAGCAACGAACACCATTACTTCAGCGACAACAACTATTCTGCTGTCGACGGGATGAACATCGAACACTCGTTCCCGAAGTCATGGTGGGGTGGTGACAACAATCAGGCTTATAAGGACATTCATCATCTGATGCCCTGCGAGAAAAAGATCAATAGCTCGAAGAGCAACTTCGGTATGGGCAAGGTAACCGTCGTCAACACCAACAACGGTTGCACGAAGGTGGGCCGCGGTCCTGGGGCTACGGGCAGCCTGATACAGCTGTGGGAGCCTGCTGATCGGTGGAAGGGCGATTTCGCGCGCGCGATATTCTATATTGTCACGTGCTATCAGAACTTGACTTGGCAGGGCGAACAGGCGCTTGCCTCTTTAGAGAACAACGATTGGCCTACGTTGCAGCCTTGGGCATACGAGCTCTACCTGCAATGGGCAAAGGCCGATCCCGTTGATGACATCGAGCGTGCACGCAACGAAGCAGTCTACACGATTCAGCATAACCGCAATCCCTTCATCGACCTTCCCGACCTTCCCGATTATATTTGGGGCGACAAGACGGACGAGGCTTTCACCATTGACGGTACAGTGCCCGATCCGCCAACACCGCCAGCGCCTGGGGACAGCACGCTGCTGATGGTGCAGAACTTCAAGACCTCTGGCGTTGGAGACTTCGCTGTCGTGAAAGCAGACGGAACGCAGTCAACGGTGTGGAAGCACGATCCGAGATATGGAATGGTGGCCAATGCCTACAGCTTGGGCAAGACGGGTGATGACTACCTCATCTCGCCGCCCATCGATCTCACGTCACAGCAGGGCGCCACGCTGGAGTTCCGTCATGCTGTGGGTTACAACAGTGGTGCCGACCCATCTTCGATGTTTGAGGTGTTAGTGAGTGCCGATTATGCGCAAGAGCCTAAAAACGCCACGTGGACGCTTCTCGAAGATGTCGTCTGGCCAACGGAACTGATGTCTGAGACGAGTAAGTTCACAAAGTTCATCTCTTCGGGTCGTCTCTGCCTCGATGAATTCGTGGGTGAGACTATCAATATCGCCTTCCACTACACCGCCACAACGAGTCAGTGCTGGGCATGGGAGGTTGATCAGTTTCAGGTACAGGGCAAGCCATTGCCTGTGGACATCGACCAGAACTATATGTCGCCTGTCATCGCTGAGGACGCAGTCTTCGATATGAACGGTAACTATGTCGGCGTGGATGTGCCCAGACGCCGAGGCGTTTACATCGTACGTCAGGGCGGTTACACCTACAAACGCTTCGTCAAATAAACTGCTCAAATCCAACTATCATGCGTTACTTCATCGAACTTAGCTACGACGGTACAGCCTACCACGGGTGGCAGATACAACCTAACGGTAGCAGCGTGCAGGAAACGTTGCAAAAGGCACTCGCAATGCTGCTGCGCGAGGAGGTCGCTGTGACGGGTGCTGGTCGTACAGATGCTGGCGTGCATGCGGCGATGATGGTGGCGCACATGGATTTAAAAGCCCCACTCCCAGCCCCTCCCGTCAGTGAGGGGAGGGCTATGCAGTCAGCGATGGATTATTTAGTATATCGTCTCAATGGTGTCTTGCCTGACGATATTGCTATTCATAAGATCTATGAAGTGGCTGATGATGCCCATGCTCGCTTCTCGGCTCGCGCGCGTACATATTATTATTATGTACACACGCGTAAGTCGCCGTTCCTGCGCGACCGCTCGTGGCGGCTGGTGCATACGCCAGACTTCGAAGCGATGAACCGTGCGGCTGAGGTGCTGCTCGAATACGAGGATTTCACCAGCTTCTCCAAGGTGAACACCGACACGAAGACCAATATCTGTCACGTCACGCGTGCCTGCTGGGTGCAGCTATCCGACCACGAATGGCGCTTCGAGATTACCGCCGACCGCTTCTTGCGTAACATGGTGCGAGCCATCGTCGGCACGCTCATGGAGGTAGGGCGCGGCACCCTCACCCTCGACGGCTTCCGCAAAGTGATCGAGCAGAAAGACCGCTGTGCGGCTGGCGACAGCGTGCCTGCGAGAGGGTTGTTTTTAGTAAACGTAGAATATTAGGGGACTCTCCCCCGCCCTCCCTATAAGGGAGGGAGCGATTACCGATAAAGGCTTGATTACTTATTCAAAATAATTCAATAATGACAAACCCTCATAGCAGTTAAAACATTCTGCTCCCTCCCTTATAGGGAGGGCGGGGGGAGAGTTCCTTCCTATGTGGCTCCTATTAGCCTTCACCTCAGCCGCCCTGCTCGGCTTCTACGATGTCTTCAAGAAACAAGCCTTGAAGGATAATGCTGTCGTGCCGGTGCTGACGCTGAATACGCTGTTCTGCTCGTTGATCTTCCTGCCTTTCGTCGTATTGTCGGCCATGGGACAGATTAGCGAGACGTCCATCTTCTATGTCCCTGTCTGTGGTTGGGAAGTGCATAAATACATTGTGCTGAAGGCTGTTATCGTGCTTTCGTCGTGGCTCTGCGGATATTTGGCCATCAAGAACTTGCCACTGACCATTGTCGGTCCGATTAATGCTACGCGACCCGTCATGGTGCTGCTCGGTGCCATCGTCGTCTTCGGCGAACGCCTGAACCTATACCAATGGATTGGTGTGCTCGTGGCCATCCTCAGCTTCTTCTTGCTCAGTCGAAGCGGCAAGAAGGAGGGCATCGACTTCCGTCATAACCGTTGGATTGTGATGGCTGTGTTAGCTTCGGCCTTTGGAGCGGTCAGCGGACTGTATGACAAATACTTGCTGGCACCCGCCGAATCGGGTGGGGTAGGGTTGAACCGCATGGTTGTGCAGAGCTACTTCGTGTTCTATCAGTTCGTGATGATGTGCATGGTGCTTTACATCATCAATCGCATTCGTCGCGGTATAGTAGAAAAGGTTCCATCGGACAAGCCTTCACGTCTCTCGGGTTATACTCCATTCCATTGGCACTGGGCTATTCCGCTCATTTCCATTTTCCTTGCCGCTGCCGACTTCGTCTATTTCTATGCCCTCAGCCTCCCAGCAGCGCTAATCTCTGTTGTCTCGATGATCCGTCGCAGCAGCGTCCTCGTCTCGTTCACCGTCGGAGCTCTCGCCTTCCACGAGAAGAACCTGCGCTCGAAGGCTATTGACCTCATCCTCGTCCTCCTCAGCATGGTATTCTTATATTTAGGTAGTAAATAATAAACAGCCTCACCCCCATTCCCTCTCCTAAAGGGCAAGGGGAGACAGATTCATTAATAAATAACAACTATGAAACAGATGTTTGACTTTAGAATAGCGTTTTCCCAGTTATTGCTATTTATTTGTCTCTCGCCAGCTTATGCATCCACGCCCCTCTCCTTTTGGAGAGGGGATGGGGGTGAGGCTACCCTTATGCGCGACGTCTTTGCAGCTATGCCTGACTCTGTCTTGCCGATGGTGACGAAGAACAATAGGTTGGACTGTATTGACTTCATTGAGAACAATATGGAGGCGAAGGTACGCAATCGGATGGACGAATATGTGACTTTAGAAGCACTGACGAAGGACTATGCGCGTTTCCGCACGAGCGCCGCTTCGCTGATGGAAATGAAGTTGCTGCCAACCTCGGATTCGACAGCGGTTCTTTGTGTTGTCACAACAGCACAGACGGGTGAAGAAGGTACGCCTCTGCGCTTGGAGGACAGTCAGATCCGTTTTTGCAATCCCGACTGGTCGCCGCTGCCGACGGACACCATTAGTCGTTTTGTCGAAAACGTATATAGGAAAATCGAAAAACGTATAGACGTTTTGCCCGAAACGTCTATACGTGATTTTCAGCAGGCCTTGCAAGCCCTCGCCGACTTCCATCCCGTGAGGCTGGCGCTCTCTGCCGACGATGCCTCTCTTTCCGTGATCCTGCAGACAGCACAACTGTCGAAGGTAGAGCGCGAGGCTGTGCGCGACTATCTGCGACCGCTCACGTTGATGTGGAACGGGCAGCAGTTTATCCCTGTTCAATAATCCCACATCGGTCATTAATGGCCGATGTGGGATATCAAAGACGACAAAAGAGGCTGTGTCACTGTTGACACAGCCTCTTGTCGTCTTTCATAAGGAAGCGTATGATGCCTGATTACTGAATGTTCACGGTGACGGTGACGGCCTTCTGAACGTTGCCATCGTTAGCTTTGCCGTAGAGCTTCAACTGTGAAGGTGTGCCTATAGGTTTGAGGTCGACCGAGGCAGTACCATCGACGAAGGAGTAACCCATATCTCCGAACTCCCAGTCATAGCCAAGTTGTCCTGTTTTCTCATTTACCCATCTCCAAGTTGCACGGTCGGTATTCTCGTTCCTATAGAGCAGTGAGAATGTGCCATTTTCGGAGAAAACAATCTTTTCGATTACTTGATCGGGATCCAGGTGATCTTTAACATTTGCATATTCCTTGATGTAAGCGAGGATGGAGTTGAGGTCGCAGCCTTTCTCCTGATAGAAAGCGCTGACACCCTCAATCTGCACGCGGGTTGACAGGATATCCCATGCACGGCAGAGGTTCACACTTTCCTGGCTGTCATTGTTGCTGGGGGGAGGTGTCACCGTAACAGAGACAGAGACTTCCGTAACGCCCTGGGCACTCGTGACAATTGTCATGTCAACCTGAGCTTGGCCAGTGGTGGTGATGGCGATGCTGATGTAGCCGAAACCAGCCAGATTATAGCCGCCATCGTCGGTCTTGGTGTATAAGCCCCAGAGGTAGAAATATTCCGCAGCACCGTTGGCACGTGTGGCCTTCACTTCCTGATCACGCTTCTTCTCAAGCTTGACGAAATAGTAGCCGGACTCTGTCAGCTCCAGTTCAGTGACGTTGTACCCTGTTTCGCCGTTTTCGTCTGCGATGTAGTAGTCAACGGGATTCTCTTCGGTAAATTTGAGAACCACAGCATCTTCCTTGTAGGGCTGCTCGGGCAGGACGACTTCCTTGTTGTCATCTTTTTTATCGTCGTCATTGTTACAAGCTGTGAAGCCGAGTGTCGTAGCTGCAGCCAGCATTGCTAAAAATAAAATGTTCTTTTTCATGAGAATGTGTGTGTAGGTGATGTGAAAAAATTACTTCATGTTGACGGTGATGGTGATAGGCTTGTTTTCGCCCTTATTGTTCTTGACAGTACCAGCGAGTTTCAGCTGAGACTCCTTACCGGCAGCCTTGAGAACAACGGAAGCTTGACCATTGACGAAAGAGTAGCCCATATCGGAGAAGTCCCATTTGTAGGAGAATGAACCCTTCTTCTGGTCGACCCACTGCCATGTGGACTTGTCAATATCGCCGTTAGCATAGTACAACGAGAAGGAACCGTTGGTCGAGAACTCGATGCCCGTGACGACCTGATTAGCCTCTACGACATCAGTGATCTGAGCATGCTGCTTGATGTATTCCAGGATGGAGTTGATGTTGCAGCCTGTTTCATTATAGAAAGCGCTCACACCTTCGATTTGCACACGGGTGGATACAACGGTCCATTTACGGCACAGGTTGAGGGTCTTCTGGTCGTTTGCGATGCTGTTGATGATGGCGGTAGCATCAACGGTAATGGTCTTGCCGCCGAAAGAGAGGGTTACGGTGTACTTGTCGCCGTTCTTTTCGAGGATGACCGTGCCAAAACCTTGGAGCTTGTAGCTCAGGGTTCCCATTTTCGTGTAGGAATCAAAGAGGTACTTATAGCTTGAGATGCCAGCGCGAGTAGCTTTAACCCCAGCGATGTCCTGTTTCTTCTCGAGTTTGAAGATATAAGTGCCGGACTCGGTGAGCTCCAGTTGTGTGATGTTGTATTGCTCATCGTATTCTGCGGCTTGGACGAAGCTGAGCTTGATGACCTCTGCTTTGTATTCCGGTGTTGGCAGAACAACGTTCTCGTCGCTAGTTTCTTCATCTTTATCGCTGTTGCAAGCGGTAAAACCGAGGGCGGTGAATGCCAGCATAGCCAGCAATAATAGATTCTTTTTCATTTTTTTTGTTGTTTTAATGATTGTTTTATTGGTTAATAATGTTGTTAATTAGAAGATGCGGAAGCCCACGCGGATGTCGAGCACGGGACCGACTTTGAATTTCTCGGCAATGGTGATTCCATCAAAGATGGCACGGTCGGTTTCATTGTCCGTGGCGTCAATGATAGCCTCGTCATATAATCCTTTTTTGACTTGAATCCATTTGTCCTCATAGTCGTCAAGATCCTTTCCCCAAAGCCAAGCGGAAGGTTTGCCCCAGCACATAATACCGAGGTCGAAGCCTACATTGACACGGCTTCTGGGTACAGCGTAGCCGTAACCGATGCCGACGTATGGCTTGAAGGTGTTGACGCGGGCTTCAATCTTGATGTTTTCATTATCATCTGGGTAGATATATTTGCTCTCTGCGGTGTTACCAAGGATGAAACCTTCACCTTCAAGTTTCACGGGTGAGGTGTTGTGGGCACGGGCAAGCGCGCTGGTGCCGGCAAAGAAACCAACCGTGACGCGGAAGGGCACCTTGCGGAAGGGATAGACATCAAAGAGCAGTTTACCGTTGATCCAGCCTGCGGAGACCTCTGCCTTGAGGGTATTCTCAGGGCGTTTGCCTGTGGTAGGATCTGTCTTGCCGTATTTATAGGTGAAGCCTTCCTCCAGGCTCTTGATGGAAGGAGTGATGGTCGGGACGAAGGACAAGCCAGCGCGCATCTGCACGTACTCGCCGATAGGCGTAGACAAGTCGATGCCAATACCGTCGATACCACCAAGGGAGATGGCTGCACCGAGGTGGTCGAAGTAACCGAACTCCTCGACCTTGTTGCTCTGTGCCGAGACGCTTTGTGCTGCCATGAGGGCTGCTGCGATAAATAAAGTAAAGAGTTTTTTCATGAGCTTGAATGGGATTAATGGTGAATACTCTATATTTTGGGGGCAAAAATATGAAAAATAGACCATATCGCCAAATTTTTAGGACAAAAAAAGCACAGAACTATAATGTTCTGTGCCTTATGAGAAGAAAATGCCCTTTTTATTTGCGGCTGCGAGCGTAACGGCTCATGAACTTGTCGACGCGACCGGCGGTGTCGACGAGCTTGCTCTTGCCAGTGTAGAAGGGGTG
>CAMZHV010000071.1 GCA_947307015.1 uncultured Prevotellaceae bacterium
GGAACGTTCTTGCTTAGGCAAGCGGCAAAGCCGAGCGGGCCTATTCTCAAATCAACCGCAAGGTGTATTATAAGCCTGAGGATGTGGAGAGTATTCTTCATGTTGTGGCTGGTAGGGATAAAGATGGCAAGGGGTATAACCTCAAAACGGAGTGCCTATGAACGAATTGATAATGCCACATAACATTGGAGTGAAGAATGCACTGGAGAACATGAACATCATAACTTTATTAATTTCTTCGAAAAAAACTGCAAAACTGCCACCTGTGCGACGTAAGTCATTGATTTTCCTGCAGTCGTATGGGTGGCAGTTTTGGTGGCAGCAGGTCAAAAAGGTGTAGGTTTTATGAAGAAATGGAGGGTTTGGTGCGAAACACACGTATAGACGTAATCGCGAATGCATATAGGTGTATCGCCGTGTCCCATTAGTGGGACACGCGAACCCTCCTAAGAGTCTACGCGTAGACTCCTAAGGGTTTTCGCGGATAGGCTAAGGGGTTTTGGCGGAAACCCCTATGGTTACAAGGGGGTACGTCCCCCCAAAAAATTACTTTTGTTCAGAAAAGACTGCAGACTACAGCCGCGCTGTAGTCTGCAGTCTTTTTGTGATAAAATTATTTTTTTGATGGATTACTTCACCATCTTCTTGCCGCCTTGGATGTACACGCCCTTGCGGGTGGCTTCGCTGCGGCGACCGCTGAGGTCATAGATGACGGCGTTGTCGGCGGATTTCTTGACATCGGCGACGCCAACGGCGGCGAGGCTGATGATGTGGACGTTGAGGGTGTACTGACGGAGGTTGCCTTCGACGTCGCGCTGGATGGCGAGTCGCACGGGCAGATTGAAGTCAGGAGTGATCTCGATGCCTCCGTCGTTGTCAAGTTTGAACTCCACGTCGTTGCCTACGGCACCTGGGCTGGCATAGATGGAGAAGGCTGTGGACGAGGTGTTGAAGTAGCCGTTGTTGTCGATGGCGATACCCTCATTGGGAATCTGCGGGTCGCTCCATGTGCCATCGGAGGTGATGGCTGCGATGCATTGGCCGCTGAGCAGAGCGGTGACGTCTTCAACGCCCATGGCCTGGACGGCATCGGTGAAATCGACGACGATGACCTCATGCTCGGTGTCGGGGTCGGCGATCAGCGTAATGTCCTTCTTGCCCACTTCCTCGTAGGTGGAGACTTCGCCAAAGACGAGCTTGAGGTGTACGGTGGCCATCTTGCCTGTCTCCTCGTTGACGAGGAAGAGGTCGGTCTTGAAGACAGTGCCCAAGGCGTTGGCGTTAGGCATCTGGAAGAGCTGGAAAGTGCCGTCGGCCAGATAGGATGCGCCGACCGTGGAGTTGTTGCCCCATCCCACGTTGTAGCCCTCGGCGTCCATCCAGAAGCCGGGGTAAGGCGTGCAGGTGTAGGACTTGGAGTAGGTCTTGCCGTCTTCGGTCTTCACCCAGCCATAGAGCGTCGGCGCACGTGTGTCGATGGCACTCTCCAAGGCATCGAGGTCGATGGCGGGGTAGTTGTCGACGTCATAGGAGTTCTGTGGCTCAGTCTGAGCGATCAGCGTAAATTCCACGACGCTCACGAAGTCGCTGGGGTCGACACCGCCGCCACTGCCGGCTGCCGTGAGGTTGACGGTGACATTGATGGTGTAGTAGGATTTGTCGTAGCAGAGGAAGATCTTCGTGGTGTATGTGACAGGTTCTGTAGCCTTGTTGGGGTACTGACCTACGCTCCATGAGGAATAGTCGCCGCTTGCGTCCGGTTCCATATAGAAGAAGCCGGAAGCATAGGGAGTGACACAGCCTTCGGCATCGAGCCACCATCCGCCATTGTTTGCCGTGGAATTGGTGGTCATGTGGCCTTCGCCGTCTTTCAGACCCTGGCAGGTGATGTTGCCGGGTTCACAGCCCAGCAGGGCTGCGATGGCATCGACATCGAGAGTGAAGCTGCCACCATAGTAGGTGGGGGCGATCTCGAAGGAGAGGGAGATGTCTTCAGAGCCTACTTCGGTCAAGGTGGTGGGGTCGATCTGCGGTTCGGCTGTCAACGTGATGACGTGGTGAAGCTTATATGCCTTGTCGCCATAGACGATGTAAAGGTCGAAGTTGTACTTGGAGCCGAGTTCGAGGGCATAGCTCTCCCAACCTGTCACACTGGTAAGCTCATGGCTTGCAGCATCGTAGCTGTACTGCTCGCTATACATTGCGCGGAAGGCAGCATATTTTAGTTTCTCTGGATCATCGTCTGGTGTAGGATCATTAGGATCTGTATCCCAGAACGAACGGACGACTTCTTCAGAGAAGGCTTCGAGTTCGTCACTCCAAATTGCAGCCATCCAGAAGCCGATGCCACCGGCAGTGGAGACGTTGCTGATGGTGTTGGTCTTGTATGGCTTACGGCTGTCAACCGTTTCACCTTTGAGTTCGAGGGTGGTCATGAAGAGGAATGAGCTGAGGTTATCGGCGATGACTTCATCTGTGGTGCCGAGGGCTTCGGCCACGCCAGTGAGGTCAACGGTTTGGTTCATAGGCATGTTGGGATATTGATCCCATGTGATGTTCTTTGTGCCTACGATGTTGAGGGCTGTGAGGTCGGTGACGGGATCGGGGATGTCTGCTTGGGGCTTTTCGATGATCTTGAGCGTCATGTCGAAGTTGGCCTTCTTGTCGCCAATAGCAACGACTAGCGTCACGTGACCTTCATCGCCAGCGGCGAGCTTGCCGGGCATCTGTCCGAGACCTACAGTGAAGGTGCCAGCCTCGGCATCCCACTGGAAGAAGCTGTACATAGCCTGCGGATTAGGATCTTCTTCGGTGCCGCCGTAAGCAACGACGGAGCCGTCCAACCTCATCCAGAAGCCGCGGTCGTTGGCCGTGTAGCCAGCGAGTTCGGTAGGAACGTAGTCGGAGGTTTGGAAGAGGAATTCCTCAGGCGTTTCATTTTCCATCCATGTGTCGAGGGTGCTGACAAGCGTTGCGGCGTCCATGCCTAACGTGGTAGCTACCTCGGAGAGACTAAACTCGTGCGTACCATTGGAATAACTGGTCGCATCCGGGTAGATTTCAATGGTTGCGCTGAACTGCGCATTGGCACTCACGCTGCACACGAGACATGCGACGAGCGCCAGAAGATGAGTAAAATACTTTTTCATAAATTGAAGTTTGAAGATTAATGTTTAGAGTTTATAGTGTTTCAATAATCAATTCAAGATCTGTGCCGAGGTGGGCTTGCAACCTGTGAACTGCACGGCATAGGGCCACTGCGCGTCGTTGATGTCCTTCTCGTCCCACGCATGGCGCGTATAGTTCTTAGGTGTGGCCACTACGCAGAGTGAGAGGACAATGGTGCCTTGTGGCACGGTGAAGGTGATGGATCCGTCGGCATCCTTGCAGACGTCGGAGACGGTGGTGGTGCTGTTGGCACCAGAGCCTTGCACGCTGACGAAAGCGTAGTGCCAGCCACGGTCGGCAGCACGGCCCGCCGTGTTGTATTTCGTCACCTTGGTGAATTTGTCGGCATTGGCGCCGTCGGCAGGGTCGGCGTTCCACGACTTGCCCGGATCGGAGGCGTGGAGCGCATCGCCTGGGTTCATGCCCTTGAAGTCCACCTTCACCTCGCTGCCCTGCGTGAAGCCCGTGAGGCGTATGAAGTTGATGCCCGAGGTCTCAGGACAGCTGGCATACGCCACCTGATAGCTATCGATGTCGTCGGCAGTGGTCTTGTAGAGCGATGTCTTGTAGTTGCGGGCGCTGGTGCTGAGGTATTGGTGTATGGCCTCGAACTGATAGTTCTGCAGTTTGGTGGCGTAGTCGAAATATTCGTCCCAGAAGGTGTCCCAGTTGCCGTCGCAGAAGAGGCGCGTGTAGGTCTCCAACGGGTCCTCGGGATATTTGCTGCCGCGCCAGAGCTGGCCGTAAGCCTCGTCGCCGTGCTTCTCCACGAGCTGATAGGGCCACCAATAGGAGGCGTAGCGCATCCATTCGTGGCAGACGTGACGGTGGTAGTTGGCAAGCCATACGCTGATGTGGTAGCCGAAGGTCTCGGAGGGATAGTCCTGCATGGCCTGCCACTGTGCGCACTGCTCCCAGAAGGCGTTGCCGCCGTTGCCATTGGTGCCGTAGCCGTAGCGCCAGCCGCGCTGAAGGTAGTTGCTGACGCCGTTCTTGCGGTAGTCGCAAGCCACCTGATACTGGAAGCAATGACCCGTCTCGTGGGCGATAGTGGAGCCGACGGGATGGCACGTAGAAGGCGTGACCCACAATGTCCCGACCATGTCGTCGAAGCCTGAGCCGACAGCCGTCCAGCCGTCGTCGTATAGGAGATAGATCATCATCTTGTAGTCGTCCAAGCGCGACTTGCCTTCGCCTAAGTCGGCCATCTTGAGCTTGTCGACATTGGTGGCATAGAACTGCTCGGCTTTCTTGAGGAGGTCGTCGACGTTGACGCGCATATTCGACGGCACGGTGGAGGCGTTGGGGTCGTCGCCGAAGCGCTTGTCCCAGAAGACAATCCAGTGGTCGCTCTCCTTGGAGTTCTTGAAGCTCCACTGCGATGCCGGATTGGTGTAGTCGTTGTTGTAGTTGTTGTCCGTCGACGTGGGTTTCCAGATGAGGCGCTGTGTGGGCTCGTTGAACGTCATGGCCACGCTCTGGCCGTCGCCCGTGTAGCCGAGGAAGTCGCTGAACTTGTAGTTGGTCATGGTGCCGTCCTTGTAGGTGCGGACTTGGGCATAACGGAAGATCACGGAGTCGAGCGTCGCGAGGTCGAGGCTCTTGGGCTTGGAATAATGGTCGGCGGATTCGATCCAAAGGACTTGTGCAGACATCGTCGCTGCCAAGCCTGCGAGGAGGAGGGAGAAGGCGATGCGTTTCATTTGACAAGAACTTTTTGACGATTAATAATATAGAGCCCGCGTTTCATCTTCGAGGTCATGACTTGGCGGCCGTTGAGGTCGTAGCCCATCATGATTTCCGAAGGGGAAGTCGTCGGACAGGAGATGGCGTCGATGACCTCAGCGCCTTCGGGCACCTGCTCGTAGATGCGTAGCTCCACGATGTCGGCGATGGCGTATTCGTCGCCGTTGAGGGTGATGGATTCAGCGGTGGCCTTCATCGTGACGATCTGCTTGAAGTCGCTTGTCAGGTGATAGGCGCGCTGTGTGCCGTCCTTGAGCTTGATGACCAGCTCGCGCTGAGCCGCCTGCAAGGGTAGCAGCGCGGCGCTCAGGATGAACAGTCCAAATAATATGATTCGTTTCATTTTTAATATTCAAGTTTTAATTGTAATTCACAAACTCTCCCCTTCTCCCCTCCATTACAGGGTGGGGTCAGGGGGTGGGTCTCTATCTCACGCTCCACTCGAAGATACCCGCTGACTTGTCAGCCGCCATCTTCAGCTCGAGGCGCACGGCGGTTGTCTCGACGGGGTCGAAATTGACGGTGCAGGCTGCGCCTTTCGTGGTGGGATACTTGTCGGGATGGCCGACGGGCTGCCACTGTCCCTGTGCGTCGAGGTAGAGGAGGCGCCAGCTGTCGGGCACCTTGCAGCCTTGCCAGGGCTGGTCATCGTACCAATAGACCGTGCTCGACTGGATTGTGGCAGCATGAGGGAAGGTGTAGGAGAGCCATTCCGTGGTGCCGTTCTTGGGCCACCAATGGGTATAGGGCACACTGCGGTCGTTGCCATCCTTCGGCACCAGACGGTCGTTGATGCTGGCTATCGAAGGGATTTTTGAGGAGCTTTCCACCTTGCTCTCAGAAGCCAATGTGGGAGGCAGCGAGGGTGTCGTGGCCAGCAGATCCTGAGCCAGCCACACCTGCATCTTGCCGCTGCCGCGATGACACCATGCATAGTAAGGAATGAGCGTCAGATGGACATCATCCGTCGTGAGGCGACCACTCTTGTCGAAGTTCAGCACTTGGGCATCAGTGGTAATGGTCTTGACGGGCGTACCGGCAATCTGGGCGTCGTTGAGCTGGAAGCGGGGCTCCTGGTTGACGAGGACACCAGCGATGTCGAAGTTGTTGTCGGGATGCTCGGCGCAGTAGACGAGCGGGCCGCGCTCGAAGCTGATCATGCCACGGTCGGCAGCCACACGGGCGTTGGCACGCACGGTGCGGGCTTCCATGTCGAAGTGTACCTGCACGCGGTCGCCCTTCTTCCATTTGCGAAGGATGGTGCAGTAGCCATCGCTGGCGGGGGCTGCATTAACACGGACGCCGTTGACGCTGAAGTGGTAGCCGAGGCGACGGTTGTCGCTGTACTCATAGAGGTCGGAGGGAACGACCGTGCCGAGCACCCAACCTGGGACGCGGATCTTTAGCGCGAACTCCCCTGCGGCGTTCTTGTCCACGGTCAGCGCGATGTCTCCGTCCCATGGATAGGATGTCTGCTGCGAGAGGACTACGGCCTTGCCGCCGACTTTCAGCTCACTCGTGTTGGAAAGGAAGAGGTTGACGTAGACGTTGTTATCCTTCACGGCATAGACATAGCCGGGCAGCGAGGGAATGAAACGGCAGATGTTCGACGGGCAGCAGGCGCAGCCGAACCACGCCTGACGCTGGTGCTGGCCAATGGAGGCCAAGGGGTTGGGGTAGAAGAAGCCGCCGCCGTCTAATGACACACCGCTGATGAGGCCGTTGTAGAGGGTGCGCTCCAGCACGTCGTAGTACTTCGACTCGCCGTGGAGGAGGAACAGGCGGTGGTTGACATAGACATTGCCGATGGCGGCGCAGGTCTCGCAATAGGCGCTCATGTTGGGCAGCTCATAGTTCTTGCCAAAAGCTTCGCCGCTGGCTGTGGCGCCTATGCCACCTGTGATGTAGAGTTTTTTCGTGACGATATTATCCCAGATAGCGTCGATGGCTTGGATGTAGGAGGCATCACCTGTGAGGGCGGCCACATCAGCCATGCCGGCATACATATAGGCAGCGCGCACGGCGTGACCTACGGCTTCGTCTTGCTCTACGACTGGCTTATGAGCCTGCGAATAGTCGTGCTTGATGGTGGTCTTGCCGCGGTAGTCGAGCAGGAACTTAGCCTCGTCGAGGTAGCGCTTGTCACCTGTGACGAGGTAGAGCTTGGCCAGCGCCATCTCAGCAATCTGGTGACCGGGCACGACGCACGCCTGACCTGCATTAGGACCCACCTCGCGAACGACGCAGTCGGCATAACGGATGGCGATGTCAAGGAAGTTGCGCTTGCCCGTGGCCTGATAATGTGCGATGGCACCCTCAACCATGTGGCCGAGGTTATAGAGCTCGTGGCTCAGGTCTTCCTCCTTCACCCAGCGGCGGTCGCCAGCCCATTCGTGGGGATGTTCCGGGTTTTGCGTGCGCGAGGTGTAGAGGTAGCCGTCGGGCTCCTGCGCTGTAGCGATGATGGCGATGACGGAGTCGAGATAAGCTTCCAGCTTCTTGTCGGGATAGGTTTGAAGGAGATAGCTCGCACCCTCAATGGTCTTGTAGGGGTCTGTGTCGTCGAAGCTGTAGCCGCTGACCTTGAAAACCTTCGACGGATCTTTCATGTGTGTCGCGGCGTTCTCGAAGTTCTTGTAGCGTCCCGTCTCTTCGCATTTGGAGAAGGCCAGGGGAATGGTCACCTCACGACTGGCCTTGAGGCGCTGACCCCAGAAGGAGTCGCTGACCTTGACGCTGGTAAAGGGAACGGGCGTGATGGGATAACCCGAGGAGGGTTGCTTGTCACTCTTGGCATGGAGGGGCAACGAGATGGCCACGGCCAGAGCTGTTATGAAAAGGTTTCGCATAAGAAAAAGTGTTATATTCGTACTTTTTGGGTGCAAATATAACACTTATTCTATTATGGCGCGAAGGAAAAAGACTATTTTTTCATCTTGACCCCCTTTTTTCCTCCTTTGGAGGAGAAAAAAACATCTGATAAGTCCTATTCGTAGGTCGCCAATTCGGCTTCGGTGTGACGGATGATGTGTTCCATCTGCTCGCGCGTAATCTTGATAGGGTTCTTGGTCAGCTCGGGCACATTGTAGCTCTTGAGCAAAAGGATATTGTACTCGGGATCGCGCTGCGGCAGCAGGAAAGCACGGTGGCCCTGACCGTTGGCATCGATGTATGCGATATAGGAGCGCGTGTAGTCGTTGTCCTCACGCCGCGAGCTGAAAACAATCCATCGGCTGTTCGACGACCAGCAGCAATAGCTCTCGGAGTTGTCGGAGTTGGTGGAGGTTAAGGGATAAAGACCCTCTCCCCGCTCCCCCGTGAGGGGGAGGGCCTCACTACGTTCGATAGCTGCGCGCAGCTTCTCCCCTCCCTTACGGGAAAGGCTACGGGTAGGCGAGCTTTGCTCGGGAATGGGGTCGGGGGTGGGTCTTATCTCTTTCACCCACAGATCCGCATCCCTGTGGTAGAGATGGAACTGGCCATACTTGCCGAGGGAGTAGAGCAAGAAGCGACCGTCGGGACTGCAACGCGGCTCGCTGGCACTGAGACCCAAAGCGCTGGCATTGACTTCTAAGCGGGGTTCGCCGAAGGTGTAGGTCGTGGTGTCAAAGGGCATGGAATAAATGTCGTAGAGCAGGCTGTCGTAGTGCATGACGAGGCTGGCCTCGAAGTTGGTGTACTCGAACTTCGGCAGACGCGCGTCGCAGTAGTACAGGCGCGTGCCGTCGGCGCTCCAGCAGGGGAAGGTTTCGAAATGGTCGGAGGTGCGGATGATGTGACGCACGGCGTTGCGGTCTGCATCGTAGAGCAGCAGGTCGGAGGCGCCGTCGTACACCTCAATTTTTTCTGGATAATGGTAGTGGAAGACCTGCGCCGTGAGGTTCGTGCTATACGCCACAAGGGGCAGGAAGGGATGCCAGTTGCCATAAGCGCCAGAGGCGAGGATGCTGTCGTGACGGATGAGGATCTTATGAGCCTCCGTGCCTTGTGTGATAACGGTACCTTTATTGTTCTCGCGCACATGCAGATACATTCGCTCCGCGTCGTTGTTCTGGAAGTTATGGCAGTTGATGCAGTGCGACCCCTCGCCCGTGATGTCGCGATAATTCTCATAGATGGTGGTGACTTCGAAGTTCGTCAGGTTGCGCTGATAGATGCCGAGCTGCTGATAAAGCTCGTAGCCCGGCTCGATGAGGCGGAAGGTGACATAAGGATCGATTTCTTCCTCTGCCACTTGGAAGTGATAACGCGGAAAATGCACCCAGCCGTTCGCGCGATGGGCATAGAGATCGACGGCGACCGTCTGGCCTTTGTTGCTCATCAGCAGCTGCCGCCACGCCGTGCTGTCAATATCGAACTTGCCATCGTCCGTAGCGCCGCATATCACATCACCAATCTGCGCTACAAATTCCGTAGCGCCTTCATCGATGATCATGAAGTTCATCGGAGCGATGTTCGGCGGCACCGTCACCTCCCGATAATCGGGATAGATCTCCACACTATCCGTTACCTCGGTGAAAGAGGTAGGGATGGAGGTAGGACGGGAGTTGCAGGCAACAAGGAGGAAGACCCACCCCCAGACCCCTCCCGTAAGGGAGGGGAGTAGCTGGCGCGCAGTCTTTATCCATTTTGCACTTATAAAAAGCTTATGATAATTATTGCTCATAATCTTTATATCTTTATCATTTTACTATATTGTTTCCTATCCGCAGGCACTCCCCTCCCTTTACGGGAGGGGCCGGGGGTGGGTCTTCTCCCCTCCCTGACGGGAGGGGTTGGGGGTGGGTCTTTAGTTCACTCCCGCCCTGTTATGTTGTTGCTCGTCGTCGCCAGGCTTGCGTGTGGAGCGGAGGTTGCCGAAGAAATAGTAGTAGGGGTAGTAGCCTTTGTACTTGTCGAAGAGCGCTTCTGCACCAGCTTCGCGATCCTCCATATAGGGCATTGCCTGTTGCAGGAAGAGGTCGAAGCGGTCGGCACTCATCTCCAACGAGGGGAAGGCATCCAAGATGCTGGGGTACTTAGACACTTGCAGCAGGAGACCCTCGGCGATGGAGCGTGGGGGCGTGGTGCCGACATATTTCTGGCAGCGCTGCATGAAGTCAGGCATACGCTTGGCATACAGACAGGCCACGGTGCTCCACGTCAGCGCCTCCGGATCCTTAAATACTTTCAGTGCGGCGTAGTAGCCAATGAAGGCGGGCTTCTCGGCCATCTGTTCGAAGGTGTGACGAGGAGGAACGCGTTGGAGAATGGCCCCCAATTCTGCATCGGCTTGTACCAAGTCTGGGTGACCTATTATCGGTTTGTACTTGCTGACGAAGGAACTCTCGAAAGGAGCCTTGTCGATGATATGCAGATACTTGCGTGCCACCCGCCAGTCGCCTTCGAGCAGCGAGATCTTCACAAGCATCTTCATGATGTACAACGATGGGCCATCCATCGTCAGATCCTCAACGGCATAATGACGCGCCGCACGAATCAGTCCGGCGTGGTAGTCGCAATCGATGATGTGGTAGTTCAGGCACTGGTTGGGTTTGCCGCTGTAACTGACCGTCTTCAGGCTGTCGAAATCCAACTTGATGTCGAAGAGCTGGTCAGCGAGATGACCCGTGCGCGCAAGAGCGATGGCATAGTAACCTGCCACCTGACGATTGCCCAGATCGGGGTGCTCATGTGCCGTATGCGACATGCCCGCATAGTCATTATCTAGCAGCTGCACCTGCATCTTTGTTAAGGGACGCAGGTAGGGGTGACGATGTTGGAGGTAGAGGGCGGGGAGGGCGAAGCAGAGGAGGATAAAAAAGACCCACCCCCAACCCCTCCCGTGAGGGAGGGGAGAAGCTGGCGCATGGTTAGTGTTAAGCTTCTTTATTTCATTATTCCCCGACAAGCTGCTGGACTCCCCTCCCTGACGGGAGGGGTTGGGGGTGGGTCTTCTTACCACCGCCCACAGCAGGAATACTATGGTGACGAGGAACGGGATGGCGAGGATGCGGCCGGGCTCGGCATAGTAGTAGAGGTTCAGGCCTACGTGTGCTGTCCACGTCATCCACGCGGCTGCTGGCAGATACTGTAGCCAGTGCCAACGCCACGGCAGTCGCAGGCAATAGCCGATAAGCCAGGAGCCGAGGGTCAGCAGCAGCGTCACAAGCAGTCCGCCCACGACAGGCCAACGGTACAGTGTCAACAATGCACGTCCGATGATCCACAGCCAGCCGAAAGAGCGCTGCCACAACCACAACATCAAAGTCGAATCGGCTGCAATGAAGGAACGCTCGTAGGCGATGCGCAACACATCACCCATCCACCACGAGGCCCAGAGCCAAGTGAAAATAAAAAAAAGGAATAAGGAAAAAAAAGACCCACCCCTCAAACCAGTCCAGACAGAACACTCAGTTCTGTCTTCCTGGCA
>CAMZHV010000072.1 GCA_947307015.1 uncultured Prevotellaceae bacterium
CACATTGAGAAACAAATGGCTATAAATAATCTTAATATTTAACGATACTCCCTACATAAAAAGATAATAAAAAGCCCTCGGCAAGGCCCAGGAATCGGGTGCCGAAGGAGCAACTCTAAAACTAGTTTTATAAATTCGGGCTATTTTTCTTTGCCAAACGTGATTTCTTTGCGAATCTTGCTTAGATAAACAGGTGTGACATTGAGGAACGAGGCGATGTCCTTGAGCGAGAGCATCTGCACCACCTGCGGACAGCGTTCGAGCAGACGGCGGTAGCGGCTGCGGGCGGTGTAGCGGTAGTGGTCGAGGTCGCGGGCATAGACCATCTTGAACAGGTTCTTCAGGATCTTCACGTCCATCTTCGCCATCTTCGGGTCGTTGTCGAACAGCGCCTGCAGCTCCTGTCCGCTGATGACGCGCACCTCGCACGGCATGTCCGCCTCGATGCTCACCTCCGACACGTCGCCGTCGAGGCAATAGGGGAAGTCGGCCACGAACTCGCCCTCGAAGGCGAAGCCCGTGCAGTAGTCCTTGCCCTCCTCGTCGTTGTGAACCATGTACTTGAAGCAGCCCCGCTCCACGAAGGCCACCCACTGCGCCGGCTCGCCCGCCTCCTCCAGCGTCTCGCCCCGCTCCATCACGCGCCGCTCCCCGTGCTCCATGCAGTACTCCCGCAGGAACTCCAGGTCCAGTCCCTCCTTGTAAGAATTAAACTGCTTGTCCGTTTGGTGCGCCATTGTTGATGGATTTGTATATGAATTTAGAAAAGGAGTGCTTTCAAGATACAATGTCTCTATTACAAAAAGAAGGCGAGCAAAAGCACTGCTTCCGTCCGCCTTTGTTATAGATTAATCTCTACTATTATAAATAAGAATCAAAGCACGAGAAATGTGTCCATTATGTTCTACCTTTTTTACTTCAACTTTCAGAAGATTGCTACAAGGGAGATGAAAGACATGGCAATGGATTCTCTTTACATGGCCTATCATTTGGCCTTTTTTATATAGTGCAATCGCTCTTGAATCAAATTCGTTTTGAGACTCAAATCTCCATTCCAAGTCATCACCTTCTCGAAGGCTGCTGTTTTCTAATTGGTTAATAGAAAGCCCCGTTATTTCAGACACAAAGCGTACACCCCGCACTCCGTAGTATTCTGCGAGGAACTCAAAGTTGTCTGTCGGGAGAATTCCTTGGGTATATGCTAAAAGACGATATGTATCTTTCTGCGCAGCTTTTGGAACCTCCCAAAAATTATAATACTCTTGTATGTCAGTACGCTCGCTGTCGTTTATACGCTGTGCCAATACTTTCAATACATTCGTTTTATGCACCTCCTCTGTAATCGGAAAATCAGGGAAGCAAATAAAACCACTCTCTTTGGCCTCTTCAATACCATCTTTTAGATATTTGAAGGTGGTTCCAAAGACGTTTGATTTGACTATCGCCACAGGTATCCTTCGGCGACTCTTTCCAGATCGCCATACCAATATTATGTCTTTAATATGTGGACGCATAGTTATATGTTTTTTAGGTTGTTTATTCTAGTATCTATTACGCGAAAAATAAATTCTTTTCTAGCCATTGTCAGACCATATTGTTCTCTATAGGCATCTGGCAATTGGTTGTCGATATTTGAAATCAACTCGTTGGTTTCATTTGGATTATATGCTAATAAGACTCTATTGATTTCATCGTCTATAAATGATTTCCATTCACCATTATTTGTGTTCTTGATAAAATGCAAAAGTTCTTCGTGTGATGGTTTCTTATTAGTTTCACCTGTTCTGAGTTCTGAGACACCATTACGAATATATTTGTCAAATTTGCTTTGAATGTCCAAATGCTGCTGTATCTGCACTTCTCCGAATTCTCGGCCTAAGCAACATCCGCTATCGTAAATTGGCGCTGCTTTCCTATTTATATTTATAGTGACTTGCAAACCGTCATCCTTCGCTTTGCCGAAAGGTAATTTCAGTCCCTTTTTTATGGGTCTTACTTCAACTAGTTCTATTGATTGAATGAGTCCCCAATTACTTTGATGGCGGTCGCTGTTGCCAATAATTGCGTCGAAAATAAGAGCGCGAATGAAATCCTTAACAAAGAATTTTGCGTCAAAGGCTGTTAATGCCTTTTGCACGAATTCAAATGTGTATTTGTTATAGGTAGTTTTGTCTGCTGGATCGTATGTTGAGTCAAATCGCGAAAGAATAGAATGTCCCTCAATTAATGATTCGTTGTTACTTGGTGTTATCATATTCTTAGATATACAGCCTACCCTGCCATGATAAACAGCAAGATCATATCTAAGAACATTGAAACCTAATGCATTCCCTATTTCATAAGCGAGAACCTCCGACCAGTTCTCGGGGGTATAGTCTCTATTTTCCCTTACCATAGGGAATTTCAAGAAATAAGTGTCTTCTGTATTGGGCTTAACAAGCACGAGTTTATCTCTCGTCCCCTTTGTTGAAGAGACGGATGTAACAAGCCAATCAGAGACATCGTAAAACTCCATTTGTTATTATTTGAGTGCAAAGGTACTGCTTTTCTTGAATATTCATGCTTTTGGGGTGTTAAAAGTGCAAAAACGCTGGCCGAATACCTGCATTATTATAAAACGTAGGCCGATTTTGACCCGAAAAGGCCGAGATGAAGAAGATGGCTGCCGACTGGGACAAGATTTTGGCTGACAGAGCAAGTGCTCGGCAATGATGCTGCGCAATTCCATCGTCTCCATGTCCTGGCGGAACAATTGCATCAACTGACTGCCCGTTACCCTGAGCACGCGGCTGGGCATCATCGCCACGATGGAAGTCTGCGCCGGGCGACCGTCGAGACAACTGGGATAGTCGCCCACGTATTCGCCCTCGAATGAGAACCAAGTGATGTGCTCCCTGTCGCTGCCGATTTCATGCGTCACGTACTTGAAGCAGCCCTCCGTCACGAAGCCGAACCACCGCGACGGGTCGCCCTCCCGCTCCATCTGGTCGCCCTTGCGGTAAAAGACAGCCTCCCCCTCCCGCTCGCAAAACTCCCGCAGCGTCTGTAGGTCTAAACTATTATAGCTGAATTTCTGTTCCATCCTGCTGTCTTCTTTTTGATTGAAAATGCCTCCGCAAAGCCCGGAAATCGGGTGCCGAGGGTGCAACTCTAAAACTAGTTTTATAAATTCACGCTATTTTTCTATGCCAAACGTGATTTTTTAGGTTTAGTCCCTCCTTGTAGGAATTAAACTGCTTGTACGTTTGGTGCGCCATTGTTCGTTTGATTGAAAAAGCGGATAGTGCCGAAGCCCGTCTATCCGCTCATGTGGTTACAGGATTATAATCCAAGGCCAGTGTCACCCAAACCTGATATGCTTGTGAAAGTGGACAAGGATGTGGGGAAGGGAATTAGTTTTGTTCCATGCGCTTCATCACGTTGCGCAGGAAAGCATCGTTGACGTTTTCAAAGTCGGATTTGTCGTAGATGTAGAGAAGTTGCAACTCATCGGCTACGATACGGACACGGATGATGACCCGTGCGCCGCCGCTCTTTCCACGACCTTTTGAGGTGATGGCAAGGCGTACCTTGCGAACACCGCTTTCCAGTTCCACACCCTGCATGGGGTTTTGAAGCAACGAAGCAAGCAGCCGCTCGAAATCCGCCTCCAATGATTTGTAGCGTTTCTTCAGCCGCTTGTAAGCGACGCGGAAGTCCTCAGATATTCTTACGTTCATAAAGCTCTGAGTGCTACTACGGCCTCATCCGGGGTCATGCTTGGTTCGGAGTCCACCTGTTTCATACTGCGCTTAATGATGCGAGCCAGCTTGTAGGCTTCTTCCAGTTGCAGCATACGGTTCCACCGCCGCACGCTCATACTGACGGTGACTCTTCGGGGTGTTCGTTCTATGATGGCTTCCATAATGAAACAATTTGGAGATTTTTACTGCTTTTTATCGTTTTTCGGGAACAAAGATATAGTTTTTCTTTTATATATCGTCCTATTTCCCCGTTAAAGAAGCAAAAAGCGGTGGAAGATACATCATTTTACCAAGCTCTCCACTCTGCGCAGCGCCTCTAATGTCTGTTCGCGATTGCCGAAGGCCGTCAAGCGGACATAACCTTCGCCGGCGGAACCGAAACCGACACCGGGAGTGCAGACGACGTGCGCGGAGCGTAGCATCCAGTCGAAGAATTCCCATGAGCTCCCCTCAACTCCTACCCACAAATACGGCGCATCTACGCCGCCATAGACCTTGAAGCCCATGCCTGTCAGCGCCTCGCGCATCAGGCGGGCGTTCTCCATGTAGTAGGTGATGGTAGCCTTGACCTGCTCCTTGCCCTCTGGCGTGTATATGGCCTCGGCAGCACGCTGACTCAGGTAGCTCGTACCGTTGAACTTGGTCGATTGGCGACGGTTCCAAAGAGCATTAAGCCCCCCTCTTATCCCCCCAAGGGGGGAAGAACCCTTTTCTACGGAAGGAGCAGCGAGAAGGGCTTTTGGCACCACTGTATATCCGCAACGGATGCCCGTGAAGCCTGCTGTCTTGGAATAGCTGTGGAACTCCACGGCGCACTGCTTGGCACCGGGTATCTCGTAGATGCTGTGGGGTACGTCCTCGCTCTGGATATAAGCCTCGTAGGCTGCATCGTAGAAAATGAGGGCGTTGTTCTGCAAAGCGTAATCCACCCATACCTTCAACTGATCGCGCGTGAGCGTAGTACCAGTTGGGTTGTTGGGATAGCAGAGGTAGATGACAAGCCCCCTCCCGTCCTCCCCCAAGGGGGAGGGATTCTTCCCCCCTTGGTGGGATAAGAGGGGGGCCTGAGGCACAAAGCCGTTCTCCACCGTGCAGGGCAGATAGACAATCTCGCGGCCAGCCATCATGTTGGAATCCACATACACGGGATAGACGGGGTCGGTGACCGCGATGCGCACGTTCTTGCTCAACAGCTCCTGGAAGTTGCCCGTATCGCTTTTGGCACCGTCGCTCACGAACACCTCGTCTGCCTCAATGTCAATACCGCGGGCGCGGAAATCGTGTGTCACGATGGCCTCGCGCAAGAAATCATAACCCCGCTCAGGACCATAACCGCGAAATGAAGCCGCCACCGCCATCTCGTCCGTCGCCTTGTGCAGCGCCTCTATGACAGCAGGACAGAGCGGCTGTGTCACATCGCCGATGCCGAGGCTGATAATGTCGGCCTCGGGGTTCTCCGCCTTATATGCTTTCACCTTCTGTGCAATCTCAGAAAAGAGATAAGCACCAGAGAGATTTAGGAAATTGGGATTAACGGACCCACCCCCCTGCTTGTCCGTCCTCGTCTTAGGAGTTAAGCCTCGGTCGCTCGGGACGATTGACATTAAGTCAATCCTCTCTTCCCTCGCTACCCTTGTATGGAGGGGAGTAGTATGATTTGCCATTTGATTATTTCCCATATATTATTCTGTTTTTGCTGTTCTTGTCAGGTAATTACTCCCCGCCCTTACAGGGAGGGGCAGGGGGGAGGGTCTGCTCTATATCCCCTTCATAGACGAACTCCGCCGGGCCCGTCATATACACATGCCCGTCGCTTTCGCGCCATTCGATCTCCAGCTCGCCGCCGTCCATGATGATGCGGCTCGCGTGGCCGGCACGTCCCGTCTTGCAGGCTGCTACCGCCGTAGCACAGGCACCCGTGCCGCAGGCCATTGTGATACCACTTCCGCGTTCCCAAACGCGCACTCGAATGCCGTCAGGACGCATTTCGGCAAATTCGATGTTCGCGCGTTCAGGAAACGCAGGGTGGTGTTCAAGTATTGCTCCTTCGAGAGCGACATCAATAGCGTCCACATCGTCCACGAAGATTACGTAGTGGGGGTTGCCCAGAGAGATAAAAGACCCACCCCCAGCCCCTCCCGTAATGGAGGGGAGAGCCTGCGGGTTGGCAGCCATCACAGTTGGGCTAAATTGTTTTTCGTTTTCAAAGACGGGCTCTCCCATATCTACCGTCACACTTTCCACGATGCCATCAGTAATATGAAGGTAGAGAGTCTTTATGCCGGAGAGCGTCAGCAGCCTAATCTGCGTTTCATGGTGACCACTCCCCTCGCCTTTAATATTCCCCTCGCCCACGGGAGAGGGGTCGGGGGTGAGGCCTGGAATGAGTTTTTTCTCATAGACATATTTCCCAACGCAGCGGCTGGCGTTGCCGCACATCATCGCCTCCGAACCATCGGCATTGAAGATGCGCATCGAAAAGTCTGCTTCGGGAATAGGGCTGCGTCCGATGAGCACGAGACCATCAGAGCCGATGCCCTTGTGGCGGTCGCTCCATGCACGAGCCGCTGCAGCAAGATCATCTATATTATATAAAGAGGTGTCAACATAGATGTAGTCGTTGCCAGCTCCGTGCATCTTAGTGAAATGTATCCTTGGTTGCATTTTGTTATCGATTTATGCCTTGTGACACCTTTGGTGCCTGATTTCTGCTGCAAAGATAGTCATTTAGTA
Organism: uncultured Prevotellaceae bacterium; assembly: GCA_947307015.1. GTDB lineage: Bacteria > Bacteroidota > Bacteroidia > Bacteroidales > Bacteroidaceae > Physcousia. The sequence continues at coordinate 6,477 of CAMZHV010000072.1, forward strand.
AGCAAAACATATAATATTATAGCATAATGCGTATCTTTTGTTTACATTTATTGATATATGTCATAGAAACTATTGTTTTAAATACCAAAATGAAACAAATATCGCTTTCATTTTAACAAAATGTCGTACCTTTGCAGCGATTTCATTGCAATGGGTTATTTCAGGACGCTCACAAGTAACACGTTTTAAGGTATGAAAAAGATTGAAGCGATTATTCGCAAGACCAAGTTCGAGGATGTCAAAGAGGCATTGCTCAGTTCGGACATCGACTGGTTTGAGTATCACGACGTACATGGCATCGGCCAAAGCCGACAAGAACGCATCTATCGTGGCGTGCAGTACTCAACGGATGTCATCGAGCGCGTAGCACTCACCATCGTTTGCCGCGACCAGTTTGTGCAGCCCACCGTGAAGGTGATCATCGACACAGCCCACACGGGCGAGGTCGGCGACGGCCGCATCTTCGTCAGCGACATGATAGACACATGGAGCATCCGCACAGGAGAGAATGGAGATACGGTTTTAAGGGATAAGAAATAGACCCCCTCCCCGCTCCCCCTCAAGGGGGAGAGTGGTTACTTTCAAGAATCATTATATAAACTTAGAAAATGACCCTGTATCCCTTCAAATAGCAAGACATTCTACTCCCTCCCTTGAGGGAGGGTGAGGGGTGGGTCTTCTTATAATTATGAACGAAATAGCTTTATCATTAGATACTGTATGGATGCTGTTGGCAGCCATGCTTGTATTCTTCATGCAGCCCGGTTTTGCGCTGTGTGAGGCAGGTTTTACGCGCAGCAAGAACACCGCTAACATCCTGTTTAAGAACTTTGTAGATTTCATGTTTGGCTCGTTGCTGTTCTGGTTTGTAGGCTTCGGCTTCATGTTCGGTTCAGACGGCGCTGGTTTCATCGGTATGCCCAACTTCGGCGACCTTTCTTTCTATAATGGAGAATTGCCCGTGGAGGGATTCCTGATTTTTGAGACGGTCTTCTGTGCCACCTCCGCCACCATCGTCAGCGGTGCCATGGCCGAGCGCACGAAGTTCTCTATGTACGTCATTTACAGTGCCATGATCTCACTGTTCATCTACCCCATCGAAGGTCACTGGACGTGGGGCGGTGGATGGCTTTGCAACGATGCTGCCGACAGCTTCATGATGACCACCTTCGGCGATGTTTTCCACGACTTCGCAGGTTCGGCCATCGTACACAGCGTGGGCGGCGTGCTGGCATTGATAGGCGCTATGGCACTCGGTGCCCGTCGTGGTAAATATGGTAAGGACGGCAAGAGCCGCGCTATCCCCGGTCACTCGCTGACCTTAGCTGCTCTCGGTGTCTTCATCCTATGGATGGGCTGGTTCGGCTTCAACCCAGGTTCGCAGCTCGCAGCTTCCGGTGAGGTCAACCGCATCGCCATCAGCCACGTGTTCCTGACCACCAACCTCGCTGCAGCAGCAGGTGGTGTCGCCACGATGTTCCTCACCTGGTTGAAATACAAGAAACCCTCGTTCTCACTGACATTGAACGGCGTGCTGGCAGGTCTCGTGGGCATCACAGCGGGTTGTGATGTGGTATCACCCGTGGGCGCAGTCATCATCGGCCTCGTCTGCGGTACGGTACTGGTCTTCTCCATTGAGTTCATCGATCACGTGCTGCACATCGACGATCCCGTGGGTGCCAGCTCTGTGCATGGCGTCTGTGGTATCATCGGCACACTGATGACAGGTCTGCTTTCCACCACGAACGGAGCCTTCTACGGCCACGGCTGGGGTTTCTTCGGCGCTGAGTGCTTCGGCATCCTCGTCATCGACCTTTGGGCAGCCGTCTGCGGATTCCTACTCTTCTACGGTATTAAGAAACTGCACGGCCTCCGCGTACCCGCCCGCATAGAGGACGAAGGTCTGGATGTTTACGAACACGGAGAACTCTGCTACAACTAACAGACTCTCCCCGACCCCTCCGGCCTCACCCCTGACCCCTCTCCCGTGGGCGAGGGGAACTTCAGGGAGGGAGCGGTTACCTTTCAAGAATTGTCACACTTTTTTCTAAAATGATTATTCGCTATTATCCCCAAATGTTGATTTAATCATTCATAAGCCTAAAAATTCCTAATTATACAAATACTTTTTTGTTATATCACAGATAAGCACTACCTTTGTAATCAGAAATCTGTTATAACATCTCTTGGCATATTAGTTTGGGAAGAATAGCGGATAATCATTTAAATTTTAAATAATAATCACTATGAAAACGAAACATTATATTCTATTTTCCTTATTATCCATATTATCAACAACCTCCCCCCTGCACGCACAGGAGAACGTCCAAGCGCCAGCCAACGAGCGTAGCGAGACTCCCCTCCCTCCACGGGAGGGGGTGGGGGTGGGTCTTACCTTTGGTGCGGACCTCGTCAACCAATACATCTGGCGTGGTCAGGATTTGGGCGATGTGAGCCTGCAGCCTACGCTCGGTGTGTCATGGAAAGGGTTGAGCCTCTCAGCTTGGGGCAACGTAGGCATCAGCGACTTCTCCGACGACAAGGAAGTGGACCTCACGCTGGCTTACAGCATCGTAGGTTTCAATGTCGGCCTCACCGACTATTGGTTCTCCAAAGACAGTTATTTCCAATACAAAAGTGGGAAGACCACCCATGTCTGGGAGGCTAATATCGGCTACGACTTTGGTTTTCTCAACGTGCAGTGGTTCACCAATTTCGCTGGCGACGACGGCCTCAACAAAGACGGTAAGCGCGCCTACAGCAGCTATTTTGAACTCTCGGCACCCTTCCGCCTCGCCACGCTCGACTGGACAGCCACGCTGGGTGCCGTGCCTTATGCCACATCGTTCTACAATGCTAATGGTTTCTGCGTCACCAACGTTAGCCTTCGCGCCACCAAGGATTTCGTCATCAAGGAGAAATACCACCTTCCCGTCTTCGCAGGCCTCACCGCCAACCCACGCAACGAGAAGCTCTACCTCCTCTTCGGCGTATCGTTTAGCATGTAATCCGTTGGGGTAGCGCCCCCACTTGTGACAGCTATATATGAAAATGTTCGAACGGCCAGTTGTATCAGCGAATACGACTGGCCGTTCGAGCATATGCAACTCTCATCTTTTCTGAGTGCAAGGTAAGCACTTTTTTCGTTCCCTTCCAAATTTTTCCCCTCTTTTTTCTTCCACTTAATACCTCTTTTCACTATCTGTTGACCTCAATCAAGGGTCGAAAGATGAAAAAAGTGGGTTGATTATTAAATTTTTCTCTTTTCATTCTTTCTTTTTTCACTTTTTTACTACCTTTGCCACGAGCTTTCCTCGAAAGAGGGAGTACATGACATTTTATTTTAGTTTAGTAGTGAAATGACAACGACGACAACCATACCATTAGAGAGTATAATAGCATTCCTCAACTCGATGTCTCTCAATGCACCTAAAAAGAGGTGGCTGGGAGAGCATCTGATTGCTGAAGCCATGAAGGAGGAAAGCATGACAATTCATGCTCCTCAGACAAGGAGAATCGTTAAACGTCGTTCTGCAAATTCTCCTTCCGATGCCGAGTTAGAAGCACGTTTTGCAGGTTTAGAAACACCTGAGATTCCTGCCGACCCCGAATGGAGCGAAGTGATAAGTGCCAATACAGGTAAAACGATTAAACCCATAGAGAAATGGCTGTAAGCAAAGTATCGCAAAGGGAGATTGTGGAAGTCCCATATCAATTGCCAGACGGAACCATTAAGCCACACATGGCGTTGGTGTTATCGACAGACAAATTGCTATATGCGGAGGATGGAATGTTCTATGCAGTACTCATCTCCTCGAAGAACATCAATTCAGAATTTACGATGGAGATACGCAACGAATGGCTTAACAAACCTCTGTCCAAACAATCTTTTTTTGTCACCCATATTGTGACTTATTATCGTACGGACGAGGTTATTCAGTCGTTCAACAACTTTGTAAAGAAAGAATTCTTCGATGCCATCATGAATAAGGTTATCTTAAGTATGTTTGACATTGAAATTCAATAATGAATGAAGCCCAAACAGGATAGGATGACATAGAATCAATCCATCGGCAGATGAGCCCTCTTGAGGGTGACTGCCACAAGACATAAACAGCCCAACGGGGATTGTCCGTGGCTGGGCATAGCGTGAAACTATCCAAAGACCATC
>CAMZHV010000073.1 GCA_947307015.1 uncultured Prevotellaceae bacterium
CGTTTCAGGTGCGAGTGTTGAGAGACGTGCAGGTTCGAGTCCTGTTCTGGGCACTGCGACAAGGATGACAGCACACATCACATTATGGAGAGGTGGCGGAATTGGTAGACGCGCTACTTTGAGGGGGTAGTGTCAATTGTGACGTGGGAGTTCGAGTCTCCTCCTCTTCACGAATCGAGTTGCTCAAGAATCAACGCAAGAAGCTGTAGCATCACGCTGCGGCTTCATTTTTTATACTCCTGCCATCGCTTCCTCTTCCTTTGCTGCCTTGTTTTGGCGTGCGAACCATTCCTTTTCCGCTTATTCATTGAAAAAATGTCCTTCGCGCGCGCGTATTCCAATTTATTTATTTACCTTTGCAACCGCAAAAACAATAAATGACAACATACGCAATGAAAAGACTTCTCTTCATCATCATCTTGCAGAGTTTCTGCATGGCATCACTTGTCCGCGCCGCCTTAACGTCGGATAAAGAATATTTCATCATTCACAGCGTCTACGACAAGACGCTCGGCTCCAGCGAGGACGGAACGGCGCCTGCACTCTCCGAATTCAAGGCTGCTTCTGCACAGGACTATGTCTTCGTCGCCGAGGAATCCGCATCGGCTGGCTACGTTCTTCTGCGTCAGAAATCCACCGGACGCTATCTGGCATCCAATACATCTAACAGCTACGGTGTTGTTTTTCAAGCATCAAAAGGCACTGCTGACGCTTATCTCTGGCGCGCTGATGAGGGTTTGGACAAGTCGCTTGTCAACAAGCGCAACACATCCAAGCGCCTTGGCATCGACGGTGGTCACAGCGGCGACGACTATGTCAGCGTCTATTATGACAAGAACCGCGGCTCACATGCCCTCTTCCATATCGTCCCCGCCGTAGATGACGACCTGACTGCATCACTCCGCGCCTTCGTCTCCGAAGACTATACCAGTGACATCAACACCACTGCGGTTGACTATTACCAGATTTACAACACCACCATCGAGCGCAGCGATGCTGTCGACATCCATATCAAAGCCAACAGCAATCCCATCGTCGGCAGTTCCTCGCGCATCAATCTCAAGAGTTTGTCCACATGGCTCATCTTCGATAATATCACGCCCAGTGAGGTCATTTCCAAATACCTCAAGTACGTTCGTATCAACGGCTCTACGGCCAACAACGGCTCCAACTGTCGCGTAGCCATCTACCTCAACGGTGCAGCCGTTATCCCCCTACGCGCCGGTTCCACCCTTGTCCCGATGACTACTTACACTGAACCCAATCTCGAAGGCACTTCCTACAACGTCACTTCTGGCAACCACGGCTCGTTGAGTACGCGCAACAACACGGCTCGCAGCTTCATTCTTCGTCGTGGCTACATGGCCACGGTGGCCACTGATAGCAAAGGTGAAGGCTATAGCCGTGTCTACGTCGCTGACCACCACGACATCGTCGTCAACCAGCTGCCCACAGCCCTCGACCGCCGTATCTCGTCCATCAACATCCGACCTTGGGAATATGTTTCCAAAAAGGGATGGTGCAGCACAACGGGACAGGGCGCCAACCAAACTGAGTGTGGCAAGGTGCGTGCCACCTGGTTCTACACTTGGAGCGCCGACCGCTCTTCAACTGAGGATATCGAGTATATCCCCATCCGCCAGCACATCTACTGGCCTTCGATGTCTACTATCAATGGCTACAGGAGCACGGCAGCGCTCAGCATCAACGAGCCGGAGCACAGCGAGCAGCACAACAACTGCGACTGCGGCGGAGCCGTCAATGCATGGACGGCTTGCACCAAGACGCCTGAATTCAATGCCTCTGGAGCACGCATCGGATCGCCTGCCCCGACGGATGCCAGCTGGCTCACGGAGTACATAGGACACGTCGACGATATGGCTTATCGCTGTGATTTCGTGGCCTTCCACGCCTATTGGGGACCCAATGAGGCTAACGGCGCTTCCGCATGGTACACACGCCTCAAGAACATCTACAACAGCACCAAGCGTCCCATCTGGATTACCGAATGGAACTACGGCGCATCGTGGACGGCTGACATCAATAGCAACCAGTACGAAGAAGTGCGCAAAAACATACAGTCCATCGTGGAAATGCTCGACACGTGCAGCTTCGTGGAACGCTATGCCATCTACAACTGGGACACCTGGTATCGAGCGATGATCAATTGGGACAACGGATGGCTGACGCCTGCAGGACAGGTCTATCGGGACACACGCTCCACCTTCGCCTACAACGCTTCCGTGCAGAAAGTGCCCAACTGGTGGGCTCCCGCTGTCAAAGTGCCCTCTTTTGATATGAGTGTCAATGAGGCTCAGCACACCATCACGTTCCACATCACCAACCCCAATACAGACTTGACCGAATCGCTGGTCGTGCAGCGCCAGAATGCCAGCGGCGAATGGGAGACGATAGCTGAGATTGCTGATCGTTGGCGTTTTGACAGCAAGACGCTCAACATCAATGATGTCGATGCCTCGTCCTTCGATGCCAACGGCGACAGTTTCCGCGTGATGGTCACGACGCTCACAGGCGCTACGGCCTACAGCAGCTCCTCTTTCGGGCTGCTCACCAACCCGACTGTCGAAGCGTCCTCGAAGAACAGCGTTGAGGGATGGACACTGACGCGCGAGGCTGCCAACGGCTACACCAAGGGCACGGGTGACACCTATTTCGAGGTTTGGGACGCCACGGCTGCCAACATCAATTTTGACTATTATCAGGAACTCACCGAGCTGGAGCCAGGCATATACAGCCTTTCCGCTAACGTCTTCAATTCCACCGACAACGTCTCCGGCGCTACGGTTAACGGTGCTGTCGGCCTTTACGCTAAGACCTCGCAGCAGCTCTATTTCGCACCTGTCACCGAGGACGTTCCCATCGCTTCCGACGCTACCACGATACCCGCTGAGGCCAAGGTGGCTATCGACCAGATCGTTGTCACCGATGGCACACTCCGCGTGGGCATCCGCAACTTAGGTGTGATGTCGGCACGTTGGGCGGGTGGCGACAATTTCCTCCTCCTCCGCATTGGTGACCTCTCCGAAATCGATGTTGACAACGAGAGCACTGCTGCTGACATCGCTCTTTATGCCCTCATGCCGACAATCGATGGTTCTTCATCCGATGATGTCATCACGCTTCCGCGCGACGCCTCGCGTTTCATCGTCAATCCTGATTGCAACCGCAAAACATCTTACGGATGGACCACATCCAACGTCGACATCAAGACCGACGCCGAGTCCTTCGACAGCAACAGCGCCAATGCCTATTGGAATATCTGGAAGGGTAGCGCTTTCAACTCATCACTTACCCAGGACATCGAAGGGTTGCCGCAAGGTTCCTACACCTTCAGTGCCATCATCCGCGGACAAGACACGGCAAATATGACGCTATCCGCCACGGTGGGCGACAACACGGTCAGCGAAACCATTCAAGGCAAGGGTGCCGATGCGATAGACAGTAGCGGTTTCCCCAACGGCTGGCAACGCGTGACGACACCCGCCATTGAAGTGACTCACGGACAAAAGCTTACTATCTCCTTCAAAATGACTTCCTCCGCAGCTGCCTGGTGGAGTGCCGACCATTTTGCCCTCACGCTCGTGGAGATTCCCGCTGTGGTCACCGCTATCGATAGCCCCGCCGCCATCGCTACCTCGCCCTCCTGCTGCATCTACGACCTGACGGGTCGCCGCATCACCTCCTCCCCTTCCTCATCTCCCAGATTATCTCGCGGCGTTTACATCATCAACGGCAAAAAAGTCCTCTTCAAATAATCCATAAACTTCACCAATCACAAGCCGTTCAATTGTAAATCGTCAATTGTAAATTTCCAATTGTCAATTGTCCATTGTCCATTGTCAATTGTCCATTTGTCCAATATGAAGGTTCTTCTCGTCGGTGAATATTCGAACGTCCATTGGACGTTGGCCGAAGGGCTCCGGGCCCTCGGCCACGAAGTCACCGTCGTTTCTGATGGCGACGGCTGGAAGAACTATCCCCGCGATATCAACCTGCGTCGAGGGCCGCTGGACTCTAAACGCGCAACCCTGAAATATCTCTTCGATATAGCCCGCGTGTGGCCCTCGCTGCACGGCTATGATGTTGTGCAGCTGATCAATCCCGTTTTCCTCGACCTGCGCGCCGAGCGCATCTGGCCTTTCTACCGTTATCTTAGAAAGCATAACGGGAAAATGTTTCTCGGCGCCTTCGGCATTGACCATTTCTGGGTGAAGGTCGGGATGGATTGCCACACTTTCCGCTACTCCGACTTCAATTTCGGTACTGAGCTCCGCGACTACCCCTTCATGCACACCATGATTGCCGACTGGCTCCGCGGCTCCAAGGGTACCCTCAATCTCCGCATCGCCGACGACTGCGACGGCATCATCAGCGGACTCTACGAGAACGATTGCTGCTACCGCCCTTATTATCCCGATAAGACCCGTTTCATTCCTTTCCCCATCAACCGCGCCGCCGTCACGCCGACCTCAACCCTCAACGCTCAACGCTCAACGCTCAACTGTTTCATCGGCATTCAGCGCGAGCGCTCCTCTTACAAAGGCACTGACATCATGCTCGCTGCCCTCCGCCGTCTTCAAGCTGATTATCCCGACCGCCTCACCGTCCTCGAAGCTGAGAATGTCCCCTTCGCTCGCTATCAGGAGATGATGGACAATAGCCACGTTATCCTCGACCAGCTCTATAGCTACACTCCAGCCATGAATGCTTTACTCGCTATGGCCAAGGGACTTATAGTTGTTGGTGGAGGTGAACCCGAGCACTACGAACTCCTCGGCGAACACGACCTGCGTCCCATCATCAACGTTCAGCCTACTGAGCAGGACGTCTACGATCAGATCGCCTCCCGCCTCCTTTCAGGCAAGGAAGATATCCATCAGCTTCAGTGCGACAGCGTCGAATACATCTGCCGCCATCACGACCACGTTGCCGTTGCGCGTCAATACGTTGACTTCTGGTCAAGCATCTAATCCGCGTAGATGATGTCCGCTTGTCCTGCTTCGTGACAAGCTACGACCATGTCCGAGTAGCTGCTCCAATAAGATCCATGAAAGCGCGGACACGCAATTAGCGCGAACAGCTCTGCCACCGCCGTCTGCATCCCTTCGGGTGTGGAACGACCTGCGAAAAAGCCCGTTGGCTTGCTGTCTCTTTTATGGGTCATGAGCCTCATGCTACTAACTACTCTCCCCTGAAAACGCTCCGCTAACCTTGTCATCACCGCAGGGTCATCCGTAGCTATATAAAACGCGGTTGCTGCGTCACGCGCTATATCGGCCTCCATTGCAGTCTCAAAAGCTTCTAAGGGGCTGTGCTTGATGGACATTGCATTGTCCGTGCGTCGAATGTGCAGCCCCACTGTGTGCGGTGTGATCAGCAACAGTCGCTCTTCCATCATCCTACGCACCTCCTGTCCTGGCACAAAGAGCGCCATCAGTTGTCGGTCATCGGCGGGATAGAATCCTAATCCCGTTTGGATGAGCACATTGCCTGCAAGTGTGTTGCGAACACGTCCTGCCAGCTCCTCTGGTGCCGAGTCGTTGCATAGTGGCATCAATGCACTCTCGGTGAGAATGGTGTCGAAGGCACATCTTTGCCACAGCGCAGGCAGAAAGAGGTTGCGTCGACGAGCGACGGCATAACGCATCCGGCTTTCTGTGTCAACAATAGTAATGGCGCTGTTTGGCAACGGCTCAAACAAATCCTCAAAGCATGCATTTAATCCTGCATCACGCAGCCACATCACCCGCAGCGGCACGCGGCAGTCGCGCGCAAGTGCCACCGCCGACAGTATGGCGCGCAGCCGGTTGCATAGGCCGCCGAGCGGAACAAGCGTTATGCTTTTTATCCTATCCATCTTCGTATCAGCAAGTTATGTCGACAATAGCCATCGCTAATCGCCATGCGCCCCGTCCGCCATGCGCCGTATACCAAAGCAGCAGCTTGCCCATCCAGTGAGGGCTCGCTCCCGCCAACGCCGTGAACGCCGCCTCCCCATCATGACTCCCTTCGTGTCGTAACAGTCCTCCATAGATCATGCAGCGCAGGGCATACGCCTTCGCTGCTCGTCGCTGTTCTCTGCCTGTCAGCTTTGCTCGCTCTATGGCTTCACTTACAGCCTGCATCGCCTGCACGATGGCTGGCAGCGTTGCCGTGAAACTCTCGCCTGTCAGGCTTTCGCTATGCACAATCACGCGATGAAATGCCTCTCTCTTGTGCCACCGTAGCTTCGGATGGGCCAGCAGCACGCGCACGCCTAATTCCCAGTCGTCCCACGTCGTCAGCGTCTCATTCCAGCCGCCAATCGATTCGAGGAAATGTTTGCTGAACACCATCGTTTGTGTGCTCAACATATTGTTAATCAGATGTACCCACACATCTCCGCACGAACGGTACGGTCGCATCTGCACTGCGCCGTTCACCTCCTGTCGCACTGGCACGCACAGCACATCAAACGGTTCTTCCATTTCCGCAGCGATGCACGCGATGAAATTATCAGAGAACACGTCGTCGCTGTCGAAGAAGTACACGTAATCCGTCCGACAGGCGCGCAGACCCCTGTTCCTCGCTACGGCTGCACCTGCACGTGGCTCGCTCAGCAAGCGCGCCGTCACTTCGGGATGTGCCTCAATCCATTTGCTGCACACCGCAACCGTCTCATCCTCAGATCCGTTGTCCACAATCAGCAGCTCCTCAAACGCACACGTGCTGGCTGCTATGGAATCCAGCGTCCGCACGACAAGATGTGCTCGGTTGCGTATGGGCACGACGATGGTGAGCGGAACTTTCTTCATGAGCGGATATAATTGATGCCGCTCAGAATCTCGCGGAAGAGCAGCAATGGGTTCACATGTTGTCTCACACCGAGCGACAATGCCTCACGACCTCCGCGCAACAGAGCCCGAACATAGCTGTGCTGATAGCCGTACACAGCGCCCTTCGAGCGCAGCACGTGTGCGTCCAACAGCCGTTCACCCGTCGTCATGGGGTCGGTGAATCCGATATCCTCAGGCACCACCAGCACGCACAGACCCTTGCGGAGCATATCCGTCAGCAGCACATCTTCCTCGCCTGCACACAGCATCTCCGAGCCTAACCCGAAGCGCTCGTCAAAGCGCAGACCCGCCTGCCACACACGCGTGCGGAAGGTCATTTCCCACGAGCAGGCATAGTAGCTACGCGGATGGCGGCCATACACGACGGGCGTCTCAGGGTACGTCTTGAAGTACTGCCCGTCAACACTGCTGCGCACACGCATCAGCGCGCCGTCCATTTTCGGATAGCGCTCATACACCACACGCAGACGCTCGAAAGCCTCTGGCATCAGACGCTCGTCATCGTCGGCGATGACGAAGATCGCGTCCTCCAATCCATCCGTCAAGAGCGTTAATGCGCTCTCTATTGCATGGTTGCGGTTTCGGCAAAGCCCTCGGCCCTCCATCTCCGTCACCACCACATCCTTGCGCTCCTTCAGCAGCCTCTCCACCTCTCCGCAGTTCCGTAATTGCGTAGTTTCGTGATTCCGTAGATTCGTCCGCTGCCAGCTCACGACGTACTGCACCCCCGCCGTTTCAGGCAGCAGCACTTCGGGCACCCCACAGATGCCTTCGTCGATCGTCGCTATGAGCACAAATATTCTTTTCATTCTGCATTAAACCCATTCACCGCCTTCACGACCTGTTCCACCTCTTCGTCCGTCATCACTGGCGATATAGGCAGGCTCAGCACCTCACGGTGTATCTGCTCCGTCACGGGCAGGCTCTGTCCGGCCAGCTCTGTCAGCGCTTGTTGGCGATGGGGTGGGATGGGGTAGTGGATGATGGTGTCTATGCCCTGACCCTTCAGCCAGCTCATCAGCTGGTCGCGGTAGCCCGTGCGGATGGCGAAGACGTAGAACACGTGCTCGCGTTCGTCGCGGGGCATCGAGGGGAGCACCACCAATGGGTTCTGTATGCCTTCGATGTACCGCCGTGCTATCCAGCGGCGTCGCGCGTTGTCCGCATCCAATCGCGGCAGCTTCACGTCCAACACCGCAGCCTGTATCTCGTCCGTGCGCGAGTTCATGCCGGGCAGCTCGTTGACATATTTTTCCTTCGAACCATAGTTCGCCATCATGCGTATCGTCTCGGCCAGGGTGTCGTCGTCCGTTGTCACGCAGCCCGCGTCGCCCAGCGCCCCTAAGTTCTTGGCCGGGTAGAAGCTGAAAGCCGCAGCGTGACCCAGATGACCCGCGTGGCGGTCGCCCAGCATGGCGCCGTGAGCTTGTGCCGCATCTTCCACCACCACCAGGTGATGCTCGTCGGCAAAGGCGTTCAGCGCTGTCATGTTGCACACCCGTCCGTACAGGTGTACGGGCAGCAGCGCCACCGTGCGTTGCGTGCGCACGCGCTCCACTGCCTTCACGTCCATGAGATAGTCTTTCAGCGACGGCTCGCAAAGCACGGGTGTCAACCCCGCCTCTTTCACGGCTAAGATGGTGGCGATGAACGTGTTCGCCGGCACGATGACCTCGCTGTCGTCCGACCACCAGTTCAGGCGCTTTAATGACCTCAGTATCAGCGTCAGCGCCTCCAGTCCGTTGCCGCACAGCACGCAGTGCTTGGCACCAATGTAATCAGCAAAATGAGCTTCAAAGCCCGACACGTATGTCCCCTGCAGGTACCATCCGCTGCGCACCACGCCCTCCACGGCTTCTGTCAGCAGCGGCTCGAAGCTCGCGTTCAGGCGTTTCAGGTCCAGGAACTTCACGCGTTCCTGCGCGCGCACCGTTTGCGGCACCAACTGACCGATGATCTCTGGGCTCAGGTCCAGCTCATAGCTGTCGTAGCACACCGACCGCGCGCCGAAGCCCTCTTTCTGGAAGATCAGGCCCTCGTTCAGGTAGTTGCCACCGTGCTCTGTAGACACGCCAAAGTCCAAGTACGCCATCGATTTGAAGCGCTCGTTGATCAGATGACGGAACAACAAGTCCAGCGCACCCTGCTCCTTACCTTGCTCTCCCGACGCGATATATTGAATATGAGCCACTTGACGTGTGATGAACACCACACACCCGGCCACGATGCGACGCTCGCTGCGCACTAAGAACAGCTTGATCTGCTGCGGAAAACGTGACATCAGCAGTTTCATCTCCTCGAACGTATGCACAGGTTTCACGCTGTGGTTCTCCTCCAACACCTGCGTCAGCAGCTCCCAGTATGCCGCCAGCGTGTCCCAGTCCTCGTCCGTCATACGGTCGATGTACAGGTCGTTGTCGATGGCTTTCTTTGCGCCGCGCAGACGCAACTTGCGCATCTGCAGCGGATTCGACATCGTCACCACACTGCTCACACAGCGCGTCTGCAGATGGGCATTCGCTCGGAACAGCGCATACAGGTCTTCTTCCGACGCGCACGCGCTATATATATAAGGTATAGGCTTATACACCATGTGCTTCGCCTGCAGGTAGTCCACGTACCAGAACAGCAGCTCCTGCACGATCACCAGCACCTGCTGCTGCGTGGCACCTGTCGACAACACCAGACCCCCGTACGTCAGCCCCTGATGCGAGTACACCGTCTGCGTGCTGCTCACCCAGTTCGCAGGGAACAGCGCCACCAGTTCCTCGTCGTCGTAAATCATCAGCGAGCAGTCCTCGAAGCGGTCGGCATGATAGTCCATGAAACCGCGTTCAAACAGGAATGTTCCGTTCTTCGACTCACGAACGAAGCCATTCCATTCGTTCGCCATCTGAGGCGTATATTGTACTATCTTCATGCTTTATCTTTTTCTTTTACCTCTACATATTAAACGACAAACACCCGCATTTATTATCCCTCCCCCTCACTTTTCAGTCTTCATCCGCTGCCATTCCTCGCGCACGTGTACATAGCCCTGTGCGTTAAACTCCTCGCTCGCCACGACCACGCACACCGTGCCGGGTGCAAAATGGCGGAGCTCACACCATACGCCCGCAGGGATCATCACCCCCATCCTCGCGTCGTTCATCGTCAGCGTTCGCGCGCACCTGCCGTCGTCCACTTCGATCTCGAAACTGCCCGTCACGGGGAACACCACCTCATGGCACGTCCAGTGGGCATGACCGCCGCGCGTCTTGTCCGCCGGCACACCGCTAATCCAGAACACACGCTTCACTTCAAACGGAATATGCTTTCCGCCCTCCAAAAACGACAAACGTCCGCGTTCGTCCACATTCTCAGGCAGTTGTATTAACATCACCCCCTGAGGCAACTTTTCGTCTTTCATACCTTCTTGCGTTATTTTGGTGCAAAGATACATTTTTCCTATGAAAATCCTTGCACAATTCAAAAAAAACTTCTACCTTTGCACCGCATTTCAGGGAAGTGTCCCTGAGACCGCCTCAAAAACGGTCTTTGCAAGGCTGGGAAAACTCCCACGGAAGTTTGGGTGAGTGGCTGAAACCACCAGTTTGCTAAACTGACGTACGGGTTACCGTAC
>CAMZHV010000074.1 GCA_947307015.1 uncultured Prevotellaceae bacterium
TCTTCCAGTAGTCGGGCTTGGGGTTCTGCGAGTTGTTGTACTGCAGACGTGTGCCGCTGTACATGGCATACTTGCCGAAGAGCGACGTGGTCAGTTTCAGGTCGTCCTTAATTTGATAGTCCCATGTCAGCAACAGGGACGGTTCGTAGTTGTGTACTACGCGTGAGTTGCGTTTCACGCCGTTCTGGTAGCCCCAATAGGGGTTATAAAGGTAGTTGTTGGCGAGCCAATAGGCCTCGTCCGTTGAGGCTCCCTGTTGAGCACGCTCCGTGGGATTGCCCCATGTGGCGATGTTCAGGCTGTGCTGCGTGCCCCATTTCTTCTGCAAGGAGAGGAAATAGGCGAGGGAGTTGTAGAACGTGCCCTCAACATTGGCGGTATTCATGTTAGCCCAGCGGTAGCCAACGGTGCCGAAGAATGCGAGGCCCTTCTCGTTGAGACCTGTACCGAAAGTGTACATGGCGCGTGCGGAGTAGTTGCGGTTCAGCGCCGAGAGTGTCACTTTGTGGCCTGCGGCATAGTTGCTGGCGCGGAAATTGTAGTTGTTGCTACCTCCGAGGGCGGCCATACCGAAGTTGTTGGACTCGAAAGGCGAGGCGTAGTCAATGCTGCGGGTGGCATCATTCATACCTCCAATGGTGGAGTAGTTGAAACGCCCGTTTTCGATGTTGTTGACTTGCACACCGTTCATATAAATGTCGTTGTACTTCTGGTCCAAGGCGCGGAACTTGAAGCGCATCGGGCTAAAGAGGTAGCCGACATTGCTGGTGTACATATTGTTGGTGGAGTTGATCTGGATGACGTCGGTAGTCATCTCAGCGTCCTCGTCAAGTTGCGATTCGGTGAAGATGAACGATGCCGCCTCGTCCTTCAGAGCCTTCTCCGTCTCGCTCGTAGCGGGCTCCTGTGCCCATCCTTGGAAGGTGCAGGTGAGCAGCCCGATAGCAAAAAGAAGTTTTTTTCTCATTGGTAAAGTTAGATAATAGTGATATTTGGCTACAAAGAAAGTGAAAATATCTCAAACTGCGCAAAGAAGTGCCTGTTTTTTTTGACTTGAAGGAAATTTTTTTCATTTCCGTTCATTTTTCTTGCATTTTATGCGATTCAAAACAAAAAAACGCTTATCTTTGCAGCCTGATAAGGACAATTATAATCTGTACATATATGCGCAAAACCATTCTACTTACCTGCCTTGCCCTTTGCGGCATGATGGCTTTTGCCCAAGATCGTCAGCTGGGACTTTTCGGCATTGGCTTCTACAACCTTGAAAACCTTTTTGATACGGAGCACGACGAGGGAAAGAACGACTATGAGTACCTCCCCGATGGTGCTAACCATTGGACGCAGATGAAATATGAGCACAAGCTGAAGAACATGTCGACTGCGCTGGCGGACATGGGCACCGAACGCTTGAAAGGCATTGGCTGTGCTATCATCGGCGTCAGCGAAGTGGAGAATGCTCATTGCCTCACCGACCTCTGCAATCAGGAACCCCTGAAAGCACGCGGCTATCAGTTCGTTCACATCGAAGGTCCGGATAGGCGTGGCGTCGATTGTGCCTTGCTCTATAATCCCCGTTTCTTCAAGCCTGCCAGGGTGTGGCTGCAACCCTACGAGATGAAAGAGGGCGTCAACGATCGTCCCACCCGTGGCTTCCTCACCGTTCAAGGCACGTTAGCTGGCGACAGTCTCACCGTCATCGTTTGCCACTGGCCCTCCCGCGGTGGCGGACCGGCATTGCGCATCTGGGGCGCTGAGCAGGTGAGGGCTGAGAAGGATAGCATTCTCGCTGCCAATCCGTCCATGAAGATCCTTGTCATGGGCGACATGAACGACGACCCCTTCGACCCCTCGATGGCAACAGCGCTCGGCGCGCGTCGTAAGATGCAGGACGTGAAGCCCGATCAGATGTTCAACCCGTTTTGGCAGATTCTCCTCGATGGTCGTGGAACGCTCGTCTATCAGGGCGGCTGGAACCTTTTCGACCAGATTGTGATGACGCCCAACTGCTTCGATGCCGACAACAAAAAGGAGTACAAGACGCTGACTTTCTACAAGGCCGAAGTACAGCGCTTCCCCTATCTTGTGCAGGATGAAGGCAAGTTCAAGGCAGCGCCGAAGCGCACCCATGCCAGCGGTGTGTGGCTCGACGGCTACAGCGACCACCTGCCCGTCGTCGCCTACTTCATTAGAGAACTTTAGTCTCCACCCTCAGCCCCTATAATGATGGGCAGACCTGACTGGTGGAATTGAATAGATAGAATTAAAAAACAGTATTATTAACTTTATTAACTCTAAACGTTTTTAAATCAACATGACAAGTTACAAAGAACTGGGTCTTGTGAACACCCGAGAAATGTTCAAGAAGGCTGTCGCTGGTGGCTACGCCATCCCTGCCTTTAACTTCAACACCATGGAGCAGATGCAGGCTATCGTGCAGGCTGCTGTTGAGACAAAGTCTCCTGTCATCATGCAGGTCAGCAAGGGCGCACGCAACTACGCTAACGGCACCATTCTTCGCTACATGGCTCAGGGCGCTGTCGAGTATGCCAAGGAACTCGGCTGTCCCGAACCTCAGATTGCTCTTCACCTCGACCATGGCGACAGCTTCGAGATCTGCAAGGAGTGCATTGACAACGGTTTCTCCAGCGTGATGTTCGACGGCAGCCACCTGCCCTATGAAGAGAACATTGCCATCACGAAGCAGGTCGTTGAGTATGCTCACAAGTATGACGTGACCGTTGAGGCTGAGCTCGGTGTGCTCGCTGGCGTTGAGGACGAAGTGTCCGCAGCAGAGAGCCATTACACAAAGCCCGAAGAGGTCATTGACTTCTCAACCCGCAGCGGTTGCGACAGCCTTGCCATCTCCATCGGTACCAGCCACGGTGCTTACAAGTTCACCCCCGAGCAGTGCACACGTGACCCGAAGACGGGTAAGCTCGTTCCTCCTCCCCTTGCTTTCGATATTCTGCACCAGATCGAGGAAAAGCTTCCCGGATTCCCCATCGTGCTCCACGGCTCCAGCTCCGTGCCTCAGGATGAGGTTGACACCATCAACGCTTATGGTGGCAAGCTTCCCGATGCAGTAGGTATTCCCGAAGAGCAGCTGCGTGAGGCTTCCAAGAGCGCTGTCTGCAAGATTAACATCGACAGCGACAGCCGTCTGGCCATGACCGCCGCTATCCGCAAGTATCTGGCTGAGAACCCGAGTCATTTTGATCCTCGCCAGTACCTGAAGCCCGCTCGCGAGAACATGAAGAAGATGTACATCCACAAGATTGTGAATGTGCTCGGCTCCAACGACAAGCTCTAAACTTCTTCTTCAACATCCGACAATGGGGAAGTTGGCTGGCATCCTTCAGCCAGCTTTCCCTTTTTTCAATGACCGCTCCTGCACATTCCCGCTCCAAGATTTGTCGTGTTGCGCGTGCATGTATATAAAATAGGTGTAGGCTGCCGAACGATGAGACGGCTGTTCGCTGTCTTGTTGCTCTTTGGCTTCGTGGCACAGCTACGTGCTGAATCCGCCGACAGCGTCACGGCACCTCGTCTCACCTTTGCCGACCATGTAGCCATCTCGGCTGGAGGTGCCGTTGGCTACATGACGCCCGTGGCAGGAGCAGAGAGTCTCCTAAAATCCCATACTACGGCTTTCTATGACCTGCGTCTGCGCTACCAGACACGTCCCGAGGACGGCAATGCCTACGATGCGCTTTTCCGCTATCCTGTCATTCAGGGTGGTATCGCCGTTGGTGACCTCACGCACATTGATGTCTCCCGTAAGTCCAGACCATATCAGTCCACGCTTGGCGTTGCCATTGCCCCTTATTACGGCTTCCACCGCAATATTATCCAAAGTCGTCGCTGGTCGCTGGGTTACGACCTTCTGAACGGCATTGCTTTTTGCACAAATCCCTATGACCCCCATACCAACGCCGACAACGAGTTCATCGGCAGACATTTCGCGATTTTTCTCGGCATAGACATTGAGGCACGCTTCCGTCTTTCGCGTCATTGGACACTTTCTGCCGCATTTGACTTCAAACATCTCAGTGCCGCCTCCATCATACGTCCCAATTTGGGTGTTAATAGCTTCGGACCTATGCTCGGGGTGACGTACGATTTGACATCGCAGCCTTTGATACCCTATTCGCAGACTGACGAAGGACGCGAACGCATCAAGGAGGCGAAGACGATGTCCCATAAACGATTTTACTTCGAACTC
This sequence comes from uncultured Prevotellaceae bacterium, assembly GCA_947307015.1. Taxonomy (GTDB): domain Bacteria; phylum Bacteroidota; class Bacteroidia; order Bacteroidales; family Bacteroidaceae; genus Physcousia. The sequence goes on from CAMZHV010000074.1 coordinate 4,226, forward strand.
TCCGCTTCTGTCGTACCCAAGGCACTACCCGATGAGTTCAATTATCTTGTCTCTCAGCACGTTGATGACCCGAGCAAGTGTCCCGTCTACGTCTCATACAGCACTATGCTTTCTGCGATGTATCGTTACTTGCCTCACCATTCTTCTGGCTTAGAAATCGACTACTCCTATATTTCTCATACCGATCGCCTCCGCGAACTGGATATGCTACAGAAACATGATGTCGTCGATGGACGTCAGCTCACCTATTCGCCGCATGTGGTGGGTATTGGGGTGCGTCACGATGTCTTTTTTCGCCATTTCACCGTCAACCTTTGTCTTGGCGCTTATCTCTACCGTCATCAGGGTTGGCGTGCAGAAACGTGGGAGTCGAAGTATATCTATGAGATAATAGGCGTCCGCTATAGTCTTCCTTTTACCAACGACCGCCTTTTCGTGGGTTACAATGTCAAAGCCCATCGTTTCTCGCGTGTCGACGGTATGCATCTCGGCCTTGGCTGGCGTTTCTGGTGACCATTTTTCTGTCAATCCTGTCCGTTTGCGAGACAAAAACAAAAAAGTTGTCATTTCCTTCGGCTGTCAGGAAAATAATCTTTATCTTTGCAACCACAAAAGAAGATTTTAACGTAAACCTCTAAATAAATCCTAATCGTATGAAACAGCTTTTCAAGAAATTGTTTCTGCCGGCATTACTTATGATGCTGCTGCCAGTCTCTTTGAACGCAGCCAAGGCAACTGTTCTCAAATCACCTGACGGCAAGATCGCCGTGGAACTCAAGATGGATAAGGGGCAGTTCGGATACGTCGTTTCGCGCGACGGACAGGTCGTGTACACCATCACAGACATCGCTCTCAAGCTGGACAAGCTCACGTTGCCAACAGGTATGCCCAAAGTGGGACGCACGCAACACGTCACGCGCAGCTTCCGGCCTGCCGTGCCTCTGAAATTCTCGACCATCAACGAGGATTTCAATGAGACGACGATCAGCGTTGGTTCTGGTGCTACCTTACTTTTGCGCGTCATGAACAATGGTGTCGCTTATCGCTTCGTGTTGCCCAAGAAAGGTGAGGTCGAAATTTTTGATGACTTCTTCCGCCTCACGCCTGCTGCTGATTTCACGATTCATCGTCAGTCTGCACCCGACAATTTCAATACGAGTTACGAAGAAGCTTATCGCTCCGGTTCCATTGCCGACTGGACAGACAACGACCGTAAGATGTCTACACTGCCGATGCTCATGTCCGGCACTGACGACACACAACTGCTTGTCGGCGAAAGTGATGTTGATGACTATCCTCATCAGTTCCTCAACGTCGATGGTGGTGCCATCGTGCCCCGCTACCCGAAGGCTCCCATCAAATGGGAACCGCGTGGTGACCGTAGTGAGACCATCACCGAAGAGGGTCCGTTCATTGCCAAGACCAGCGGACAGCGTGCATTGCCCTGGCGCTGGATTGCCGTGACCGACTCTAAGGGCATTATTGAACAGACACTGCCCGCACAGCTCTCTCGCCGCAGCGTACTCAAGGATGAAAGCTGGATTAAGCCCGGACAATTCTCCTGGGAGTGGTGGAACGGCGCCGCACCCTTCGGTCCTGATGTGGATTTCAAGTGTGGCTGCAACTATGAGACCTATTGCTATTTTGCTGACTTTGCCGCCAAGTTCGGTGTAGAGTATATTCTCCTCGACGAAGGTTGGGCCAAGTCCACGCGCGACCCCTTCCATGGCAACGACGACTTGCGTCTGCCTGACCTTATCAAGTATTGCGATGCCAAAGGGGTGAAGATTGTGCTTTGGCTACCGTGGCTTGCCGTAGAGCAGAACCTGGATCAGCTCTTCAAGACGTATGCAGCTTGGGGCATCCCTGCTGTGAAGATTGACTTCATGGATCATGCGGATCAGTGGATGACGAACTTCTACAAGCGCGTCGTGCAGGAGGCTGCAAAATACAAGATCATTGTGGACTTCCACGGTGCCTTCACACCCTCGGGTCTGGAATATGAATATCCCAACCTCGTCAGCTATGAGGGTGTACTGGGCTTGGAGCAGATGGGCGGTTGTGTGCCAAAGAATACGGTCTTCTTGCCTTTCATTCGTAATGCCGTTGGTGCTGCTGACTTCACGCCCGGTGGTATGAACAATATGCAACCTGCGCAGTACAGCGCCCGTCGTCCTAACAGCGGCGCCCAGGGCACACGTGCTTTCCAGATGGCTCTCTACGTAGTGCTTGAAAGCGGTGTGCAGATGCTCGCTGACAACCCCACACGCTACTACCAGAATGAGGACTGCACGCGCTTCATTGCCAGTGTGCCTACGACATGGGATGAGACTCGCGCGCTTGAAGCTAAGGCAGGCGAGTACGTTGTCGTGGCAAAGCGTAAGGGCTCGAAATGGTTTATCGGAGGCATCACAGGTGAGGAGGAGCGCGATTTCCAGCTCAAGCTCGATTTCCTCGGTGACGGTTCCCATAAGATGACCGCCTTCAAGGACGGTGTCAATGCCAACTATCAGGCTATGCATTATAATAAAGTGGAGCAGAACGTCAATAGTGCCAGCATCATCAGGATTCACATGGCGAAGAACGGCGGATGGGCTGCTGTGATAGAGTAGACCCTCCCCCCGCATGGCCTCACGTGCTTAGCGTCGGCTGCTGCGATAAGGATAAACCTATCTTGCATCCGTCGAGCACTGAGAAGGCAACTTTGGAAACGATACCCAATCATTTCCTGTGTCGCCACCCTTTAGAGGGAGTGTGGGCACCATCAAGAAAAAGAAAAATAAATGAAACACAATATGTTTATGTTTAAGGATCTATTTGCAAAGCTATCTACTCCCTCCCTTACAGGGTGCCAGGAAGACGGAACTATTAAGTGTTCCGGCTGGTCTGGTTTGAGGGGTGGGTCTTTTATTATTTTCCTCCTCTTTGCCCTCACCGCCTCTGCAGAGGTACGTCTGCCAGAATGGATGTCTTCGAACATGGTGCTACAGCAAAACACGAAAGTACACCTTGAAGCCACGGCTAAGAAGGGTGCTACGGTGAAAATAACCGCCTCGTGGGATAATCAGACGACGCAGGTGAAAGCTGATAAAAAGACGGGAGCTTTTGCTTTTGACCTCAACGTCCCTGCTGCTGGAGGCCCTTACACGTTGACCTTCGACGATGGCGAGAAGACCGAACTCACCAACGTCATGGCAGGTGAAGTATGGTTTTGCAGCGGGCAGTCCAATATGGAGATGCCCGTGCGAGGGTGGGGGATGGTCAACAACTATGAAGAGGAAGTAGCTAATGCCAACCATCCGCTTATCCGTCTCTTCCAAGTCGGTCGTGCCACGGCTCATTTGCCTCAGACCGCATTGCCCTCTGGTCATACCCTTGGTTGGGCAGTATGCTCGCCAGAGATGGTTGCTGAGTTCTCAGCTGCCGCCTATTTTTTCGCTCGTGAGGTATCCGAAAAGCTGGGCATTGCTGTGGGCGTTGTCAACAGTTCCTGGGGCGGCACACCTGCCGAGACTTGGGTGAGCCACGAAGCACTCTCGCACGTTACTGGCTTCGAGGAGCAGATGAAGAACATCGCAGCCACGGAATATGATGAGGTAAAGCTTCGCCAGCTCTACAATAACGATCGTGCTGCCTGGCAGAAACGTATGTACGGTGCTGACGAGGGTCTCATTGATGGTGACTTCAACCGTACACGCTGGACGGCTGCTGATTTCGATGACAGCGATTGGAAAACCATGAAGCAGCCCGTACATTGGCGTGATGTAGAGGAACTGGCTAACTTCGACGGTGTTATCTGGTATCGTCGCGTCGTGGACGTTCCTGCTGCTCTTGCTGGCAAAAATCTAAAGCTTAACCTTGGACAGGTCGATGACCAAGACATCACCTTCTGGAATGGCGAGCGTGTTGGTTCCAACTCCGCTTGGAACGCTGTGCGTTCTTATAACGTCCCTGGCCGTCTCGTCAAGCCTGGTCGCAATGTCATCACGGTTCGTCTCTATGACACCAGTGGCGATGGCGGCTTCATCAACGAAGAGAAGGACATGAACATTCAGGGCGACGGGCAGACCCTTTCCCTCGCTGGCGAATGGCGCTACAAGACGGGTATGGACATCAACAGCGCCAAGGTGCAGGAGGCTGGCCTCGAACCCAAGCAACCCAACGATTCATGGTACCCCGGCAACCTCTATAACGCCATGGTTGCTCCCTTCTTGACGATGCCTGTGCGCGGTTTTATCTGGTATCAGGGATGCTCCAATGTCGGCCGTGCCATTCAGTATGAGAGCCTTTTCGAGACGCTGATTCTCGACTGGCAGGATCGTTTCAACAAGAACGCTGAGGTGGCAGCCTTTCCCAAGCCTGCGCCCGCACAGAACGACCGCCGTCGCGGCTTCCGTATGCAGCAGGAGTCCAAGGCGTTGCCGTTCTATTTCGTGCAGATAGCTAACTACCGCTGGGAGAAGGATTTGCAGCCTGAATCCGAGTGGGCAGCCATTCGTGAGGCACAGCGCAAAGCCTTACAGCTCGACGGCGTAGGCATGGCTGTGAACATCGATATCGGTATGGCTATGGACATTCACCCGAAGAACAAGCAGGAGGTCGGCCGTCGTCTCGCATTGCTCGCTCTCAACCGTACATACGGCAAGGAAGAGCCCTGCGCAGCACCTGATTTCTCTCAGATGCGCGTCGAGGCACCTCGTGCTATCCTTTCATTCCGTCCTACGTGGGGCAGCGACAATATCGCTCCCAATGCCGACATCAAGGGCTTCACCATCGCTGGTCCTGATCACAAGTGGTATGTTGCCAAGGCACATACTGAGGGCGAAGGTTTCATGCAACGCGTCGTTGTTGAATCTCCCGAAGTGCCCTGTCCTGTGGCTGTCCGCTATGCTTGGGCAGACAATCCCCCTTGCAACCTTGTCACCGTCTCTGGCCTTCCCGTTGGTCCCTTCCGCACAGACGATTGGCCTGACTTCAAGTAAGGAGACCCACCCCCCGCCCTCCCTTGTAGGGAGGGTGCAATTACCGGACAAAATTGAATATGAAATAGATAATTATCATTATTATGCGTAATAACCAAGATCCAAAAGTAACTGCTCCCTCCCTAACAGGGAGGGCGGGGGGAGAGTCTTCTTCCCTCCAACTCAAATACGGCTGCAACCCGAACCAGAAGCCGTCGCGCATCTTCATGGCTGATGGCAGCGAACTGCCCATTCAAGTACTCAGCGGCCGTCCCGGCTATATTAATTTCCTTGATGCTTTCAACGCATGGCAGCTCGTCAGCGAGCTAAAGGCGGCTACGGGACTGCCTGCCGCCACCTCTTTCAAGCATGTTTCGCCTGCTGGAGCTGCTGTGGGACTGCCTCTCAGCGATACGCTACGCAAGATTTATTGGGTTGATGACATCGATTTTGAACTCACGCCCATTGCTGCGGCCTACGCCCGTGCACGTGGTGCTGACCGCATGAGCAGCTATGGCGATTTCATTGCCCTCTCCGACACTTGCGACCGCGCCACGGCACTCCTCATCAAACGCGAGGTCAGCGATGGTGTCATAGCACCTGCCTATACTGATGAGGCACTTGAGATTCTGCGTGAGAAGCGTAAAGGCACGTACAACGTCATTCAGATAGACCCTGCCTATCGTCCTGAGCCTATCGAGCGCAAGCAGGTTTTTGGCATCACTTTCGAGCAGGGACGCAATGAGGTACGACTTGATGATCCTGCCCTCTTTGCCAACATCCCCACCATTGCCAAAGATTTTCCTGATGACAAGCGTCGCGACCTCATCATCGCCCTCATCACGCTCAAGTACACGCAGAGCAACAGCGTTTGCTACGTGAAAGACGGACAGGCTATTGGCATTGGTGCCGGTCAGCAGAGCCGAATCCATTGCACGCGTCTTGCTGGTCAGAAGGCCGATATTTGGTGGCTGCGTCAGCATCCCAAGGTGATGGGTTTGCCCTTCGTGCCTGGCATCCGTCGTGCCGACCGCGACAACACCATTGACATCTATATCTCTGCCGACCACGACGATGTGCTTGCCGATGGCGCATGGCAGCAGTTCTTCACTGAGCGCCCAGAACCTCTCACACGTGAGGAAAAAGCTGCCTGGATAGCTCGCAACACTGGTGTCTGCCTCGGTTCCGATGCCTTCTTCCCCTTCGGCGACAACATTGAGCGTGCCCACAA
>CAMZHV010000075.1 GCA_947307015.1 uncultured Prevotellaceae bacterium
TTCTTGTTGATGGTAATCTTACCAGTGCCCTCTGTCACATAAACGCGGGCAACGGCGCTCTTGCGGCGTCCTAATGCATTTACTACTGCCATTTCTGTTTACTTATAGAGGTTAATATCAATGGCCTTGGGGCTCTGTGCCTCGTGCTTGTGCTCGGGACCCTCGTAGATGTAGAGGTTGTTGATCACCTGGCTGGCCAGTTTGTTCTTGGGAAGCATACCCTTGACGACGCGACGCAGGAGCTTTTCGTAGCCGTTGGGCTTGGCGATGATGTCAGCGGGTGTGCTGGCCTTCTGTCCACCGGGGTACATGCTGTAGCGCAGGTAGACGCGGTCGGTCATCTTCTTACCCGTGAGCTGGATCTTGTCGGCGTTGACGATGATGACGTTGTCACCGCAGTCCACATGAGGCGTGAAATTGGGTTTGTACTTGCCTCTCAGCAATTTTGCCACCTTTGTGGCGAGGCGTCCGAGGATCTGGTCTGTGGCATCCACAACGACCCACTCCTTCGAGACGGTCTCCTTGTTTGCAGAAATGGTCTTGTAACTTAAAGTGTCCATTCTTCGTTGTTAATTTGTTTAATTTTACTACTAATTGTGTCTCTTGCCGGGCTTTCACCGGCGCGCAGTTATCTTCTGCGATTCACTAACCGCCCTCCCAGGCCATGAGAAAGGCTATTAACACGCAGATTCTGAGCATTTTGAGTGGCTCGTTGATAATAATCGGCTTGCAAAGGTACTACTTTTTCGTCATTCCGCAAGTTTTTTTAGCAATTTTTTTCTTCTTTCTGTCCTGTTAAGTCACAAATAATGCTTACCTTTGCCGCCGAAAATTCAAACAATAGATTCATTTCATCATCAAAACTCATCATGCACACCCGTTTTTCACCATACCTATTATATATTATAGCTCTCATCAGCGTGATGACAGCAGCCTCATGCAGCAAAACGGAGACTTATGCCGAGCAGAAGGAGAAGGAACGCAAGGCTATCAACAGCTTCCTCAGCCGCGATGCTGCCGTTGTCAACGCCAGCGGCGACACGCTCATCCATGTCGGTCATATCAACGTCATCAGCGAGGAGCAGTTCCTCTCACAGGACAGTATGACCAATTTTGAGAAGAACGAGTATGTGCTTTTCGGTAGCACGGGTGTCTACATGCAGATTGTGCGCAAGGGCACGGGGCCTAAGCTGGAGTCGGGTCAGAGCAAACGTATCATCACGCGCTACACGGAGTTCAACATCCTCACCGACTCCGTGCTGACGAGCAACGATGTTCTCTACTACTCCACAACGCCCGACATCATGGACGTCACCAATTCCTACGGCACCTTCACCGCCTCGTTTAACATCGAGAACGGCGGTGGTGCGATGTATCGCACCTACGGTTCCACGGAGGTGCCTGGCGGTTGGCTCATACCGCTGACCTATATCCGCATCGGTCGCCAGACGTCTGCCGAGGGCATTGCCAAGGTGCGACTCATCGTGCCTCACACACAAGGGCAGAACCTCGCCCGCAATAGTGTCTATCCCTGCTTCTACGAGATTACCTATCAAGAGACGCGATAGATAGAAATAGATAATCCCCGCCGTGATAGAAATAGAAAATCCCCGCCAAACAAACGGCGGGGATTCTTGTATTCAGCCTGATGGGGATCAGTTGTCTTCCTTCTGGCTCTCTTCGAACTCCTTCTGGAGCTTCTGCTGCACATCGGTAGGCACGAGCTCGTAGCTGGAGAACTTCATCACGAAGGAGGCGCGGCCACCCGTGATGGAGCTGAGGGCTGTGGAGTAGCTGGACATCTCCTTGAGAGGCACCTTGGCGGTGAGCTTCTCGTAGCCGCTCTCGGAAGTCATACCCATGATCATACCGCGACGACCCTGAATGTCGGACATCACGTCGCCCATCTTGTCGCTGGGCACGAAGATCTCCACGTCGTAGATGGGTTCGAGCAGCTTCGGAGCAGCCTCGCGGAAAGCCTGTACGAACGCGTTGCGACCTGCGAGCATGAAGGACAATTCATTGCTGTCCACGGGGTGCATCTTACCATCGTAGACGATGACGCGCACGTCACGGGCGTAGGAGCCTGTGAGCGGGCCCTGTTCCATCTTACCCATGATACCCTTGAGGATAGCAGGCATGAAGCGAGCGTCGATAGCACCGCCGACGACGGAGTTGATGAACACCAGCTTGCCGCCCCACTCGAGATCGTAAGAGTCCTCGCTCTTGGCGGTGATGCGATATTCCTGATTGCCGAAACGGTAAATCTCCTTCTGGGGTTCGCCTTCAACGTAGGGCTCCACGATGAGGTGAACCTCGCCGAACTGACCGGCGCCGCCGGACTGCTTCTTGTGGCGATAGTCGGCACGGGCGGCCTTGGTGATGGTTTCGCGATAAGGGATACGGGGCTCGTCGAAGAGGATAGCCATCTTGTCGTTGTTCTCCATGCGCCACTTGAGGGTGCGGAGGTGGAACTCACCCTGGCTCTTGACGAGGATCTGGCGGAGCTCCTTGGATTGCTCGATGACCCATGTGGGATCTTCCTGGCTCATGCGGGCGAGGATGTTCATCATCTTCTCGGTGTCGGCCTCGTTGGCAGCACGGATAGCACGGATGTACTTGGGTTCGGGATATTTGATGAAGTTGAAGGAGTTGTCGCAGTCCTTGCCGTTGAGGGTGTTGCCTGTCTTCACGTCCTTCAGCTTCACGGAGCAACCGATGTCACCGGCCTGCAGCTCAGAAACCTTGATGCGGTTGGCGCCTGCGCAGACGAAGAGCTGTGCCACGCGTTCCTTGCTGCCGCGGTCAGCGTTGGTGAGGTCGTCACCTTCATGTACGGTACCGCTGATGACCTTGAAGTACTGCACCTCGCCGATGTGCGGCTCGACGGCGGTCTTGAAGAAGAAGAGGCTCGTGGGGCCTGCGGGGTCGCACTTGACCTCCTCGCCACGGCTGTTGGCCACGGCGGGCATCTGGTCGACGAAAGGTACGATATTGCCGAGGAACTCCATGAGGCGACGAACGCCCATGTCCTTGACAGCACATACGCAGCACACGGGGCAGATGCCGCGTTCCACGAGTCCGGCACGGATGCCTTCGCGGATCTCGTCCTCGGTGAGGTCTTCGGTCTCGAAGAACTTCTCCATGAGTGCCTCGTCGTGCTCAGCTGCAGCCTCGATGAGGGCATGGTGCATCTCGGTAGCCTTGTCGAGCAGATCGGCGGGGATGTCCTCGATGGTGGGAGCACCGCCTTCGGGCTTGTAAGAATATTTTTTCATGACGAGGACGTCGATGAAGGCGTTGAAGTCCTGACCAGTCTTCACGGGGAACTGCACGGGCACCACCTTGGAGCCGTAGCTGGAGCGGAGCTGTTCGAGCACGTTGTCGAAGTCGCACTCATCATCGAGGCGGTTGACCACGAAGATGACGGGCTTGCCCATGCGCTCGGCCAGACGGTAGTGGTTCTGCGTAGCCACTTCGGGACCGTTCTGTGCATTGATGAGGATGGCAGCGGCATCAGTCACGCCGAGGGCTGTGATGGCAGCACCTGCGAAGTCGTCGGAACCCGGACAGTCGATGATGTTCAGCTTCTTGTCGTTCCATTCTACATGGAAGGGCGTAGCGAAGACCGAGTAGCCGTACTCCTGCTCCACGGGCAGGTAGTCACTGACGGTGTTCTTCTGGGAGATACGTCCGCGACGGTTGATGATGCCGCTCTCAAAGAGCAAGGCTTCGGTGAGGGTGGTCTTACCCGCACCGTCACTGCCAAGCAAGGCAATGTTCTTGATTTCTTTCGTCTGATAGATTCTCATTGATTTGTGAGTTTATAAGTTGATGAATTTATGAGTTTTTACGCGTCTTTTTGGTCGTTTTCTGGACTCTTTTAAGGGCTAAAAGCCCAAAAAGCGCCGCAAGTTAGCAATAATTCTTGAAACAATTGTCATAATCTGCCTTTTTTTATAAAAAAACAACTATCTTTGTCCTCAAATAGGTCGTTTTTGATGGCTGGCATTTACATTCACATCCCTTTTTGTCGCTCCCGATGTGCCTATTGCGACTTCTTCTCCACTACGCGTGAGGCGGAGATGGGGACGTATGTCGATGTGCTGTGCCACGAAATAGTCAACCGGCGCCATGAGCTCCCCCTCGCGCGCATAAATTCTATTTATATAGGTGGTGGCACGCCCTCCCTGCTGTCGGCAGCACAGCTCCATCAAATTTTCGATACCATCTATACCAACTACGATGTGGACGGCGATGCGGAGGTGACGATGGAGATGAATCCGGATGATACAGACCCACCCCTTGCCCTCTCAGGCCTCACCCCTAACCCCTCTCCCGTGGGCGAGGGGAACTTTTGGGAGGGAGCAGAATGTTTTGAAAGCAGATTAAGGCCTGTCAACAGAGTATCTTTGGGCATCCAGACCTTCGACGATGATTTGCTGCGCCTTATCCGCCGTCGCCACGACAGCGCGACGGCTATTCGTGCCGTGAAGACCTTGCAGGCAGCGGGTTATGACAACATCAGTATTGATCTCATCTATGGCCTGCCAGGACAGACGATGGAACAATGGGAGCACGACCTCGACACCGCCTTCTCGTTAGGCATCCAGCACCTTTCAGCCTATGCACTCAGCTACGAGCCGGGCACACCTCTCACCCGTCAGCGCGATGCCGGACAAATCCACGAGGCACCCGAGGAGATGTCCGTTGCCATGTATGAACGCCTCTGCCATTATGCCCATGAAGCCGGCTTCGAGCACTACGAGATCTCCAACTTCGCCCTACCCCATCACTGCTCCCGCCACAACAGCAGCTATTGGACTGGCGAACCCTACCTCGGCTTCGGACCTGGTGCCCACAGCTACGACGGCGACCGCATCCGCCGCGCCAACCGACCCAACCTGGATGCCTACATCGGTTCTGCTTGTCGCGATGGTATCGCGACAATCGAATCCCTCACCCCCTCCGACCTCTACGACGAAGCAGTGATGTGTGGCCTCCGCACGGCACGCGGCATAGACCTCGACGCCATCCGCCGCCGCTTTGGACAGCCGCCGCTCGACTACCTCCTCCGTATGGCAGCCCCCCACCTCCGCGCAGGGCGGCTCATCGAGAAGGAGGGTCACTTGTGCCTGACGCGGCAGGCGCTGATGGTCTCGGACGACGTCATGAGCGATCTGATGGCTGACGAAGACCTTTTTCAAAAAGAGACATAATACTCATCTATAAACCAATATACAAGCATGAAGAAACAACTAACAATTTGTCTCATGACCGCAATGGTAATGACCACCACATCCCTGCTGACCTCTTGTGACCAGCGTCAGCACGAGAACCCGCTACTTGAGGAGAGCACGTTGCCCTTCGGCACTCCCGACTTCAGCAAGATCAAGGTCTCCGACTATCTGCCTGCCTTCGAAGCCGCTATCCAGCAGCAGCGCGACAACATCCAGAAGATTGTCGACTGCCAGGAGTCCGCCACTTTTGAGAACACCATCCTGCCCTTCGAGGACAGCGGACGTCTGCTCGACCGCGTGAGCCGCATCTTCTTCGCCATCGTCGAAGCCGACAAGACACCCGAGATCGGTGACATCGAGAAGAAGGTGCAGCCCATGATTACTGACCTCGAGAACGAGATTTCTTTCAACAAACCGCTCTTCGAACGCATCCGCCAGGTTTATGATAGCGAGCACGATGCCTTGCAGGGCGAAGATCAGAAGCTGCTCGAGGAGATCTACAAGGAATTTGTGCGCAAGGGCGCCCTCCTGCCCGACGACAAGATGGAGCGTATGAAGGAGATCAACCGCCGTATCTCCGACCTCCAGCAGCAGTGGGGTGATGTCCTGCCCGATGCCACCAACAACGCCGTCGTATGGGTGGACACGAAGGAAGAACTCTCAGGACTCAGCGATGCCGACATCGCCCAGTGTGCCAAGGATGCAGAGAGCCGTGGCGGCAAGGCACCCTACGCCATCGTCATTGTCAACACCACGCAGCAGGCTCTCCTCGCCAGCCTCGACAACCGCGACCTGCGTCGCCGCATCTTCGAGGCTTCCGTCCATCGTGCCGACGGCTCGGGCGAGTACAACACTTTCCCCATTGCCTGCGAAATAGCCCGCCTGCGTGCCGAACAGGCTGAGTTGATGGGTTATGAGAACTATGCTTCATACTCCCTCGAAAAGGCCATGGCCAAGACACCCGACAACGTCTATGCCTTCCTCAAGGACCTCATCAGTCAGTACACACCCAAGGCTGAGACTGAGACACGAGCCATTGAGGACTTTGCCCGTAAGACCCAAGGCGCGGACTTCCAGCTGCAGCCCTACGACCGCTTCTACTATTCTGCCAAGATGAAGAAGGAGCTGCTCAATATCTCTGACGACGAGGTGAAGCCCTACTTCAATATAGACAGTGTCCTCATCAACGGCGTCTTCTATGCCGCCAACCGTGCTTACGGCCTCACCTTCAAGCAGCTCGACAACATCCCCACCTATCACCCCGACATGAAAGCCTTCGAGGTTCTCGACAAGGACGGCAGTCCGCTCGCCCTCTTCTACTGCGACTACTTCCGTCGTCCCACCAAACGTGGTGGTGCGTGGATGGACGGCTTCCAGAAACAGAGCCACCGGTGGCAGCAGCAGCCCATCATCTTCAATGTCTGCAACAGTGCCAAGGCACCCGATGGACAACCCTCGCTGCTCACGTGGGACGAGGTGACAACCATGTTCCATGAGTTCGGTCACGCCCTGCACGGCATACTATCCAACTGCCAGTACAACCATCTGAGCGGCACCAGCGTAGCCCGTGACTTCGTGGAGATGCCCTCACAGTTCAACGAGTCCTTCGCTTCGATTCCTGAGATATTCGACCACTACGCCCGCCACTGCGAGACAGGCGAGGCCATGCCTGCCGACCTGAAGGAACGCATGCTCCAGAGCATCACCTTCCAGACAGCCTACGCCCTTGGTGAGAACCTCGCTGCCACCTGCCTCGACCTCGCTTGGCACATGCTGCCCTCGAAGGATGTTCCCACTCCCGACCAGGCTGCAGCCTTCGAGACCGAAGCCCTGCGCCGGGTTGGTCTGCTCAATCCCCAGATACCGCCTCGTTACAGCACCAGCTACTTCAACCACGTCTTTGGCGGTGGCTACGCAGCGGGCTATTATAGCTACCTGTGGACGGAAGTGCTGGCGGTGAACATTGCCGACGTCTTCGCTCAGCGCGGAGCCCTCGACCCCGCCACCGGACAGGACTTCCGCGACAAGATACTCAGTCGCGGCAATACCGGCGACCTCATGCAGTTCTTCACCGACTTCACCGGCATGACATCCCCCGATGCCTCCGGCCTCCTTCGCTCCAGAGGCTTGTAACGGCACTCGCTCGCTACTCAATAATCACGCTGATATCAGACCCTTATAGGTTTCGCCAAAAGCCTATAAAGGTTTTTGCAAAAAGCTCTAAAGGTTTCGTGTAAAACCTTTAGAGCTTGATTTTACCCGAAATAGGTACACACTTTGTTACCTACGTTTACTGTTATTGTACACACTTGTGATTTTACCTGAAATAGGTACACACGATCAATACGAATGTGCAAAGGTAGACATTCATGGATTTGTGTGCAAGATGTAAAAGCGGATACGCATACAGCTATTTTGGGTTTTATTTGGGTTTTTGAAAGAGGAGGGAGTCCCTATAAGACATTGTGAATCAAATGATTCAACTCCTTGTTTTGGGTTTTTGACTACTTTTTCCAGAAAAAAAGAAAATAGAGAGATGAGTTAGAAACTTTTTGCGAAAAGTTGTGCAAAAACCCAAAAACTCAACGCTAACCATCCATCTCACCCTCCAGAGCGACATTCAATATATGCTTCAAGTACATGGCGCACATCACCAGCCGTCAGCTCCTCACCTTCGCACTCTGCTCGCCCACCTTCACGATGACCACCTTATCTGCCGCTGCTGCCACGTTCACCCTCGTAGCGCCTTCGACAGCTATGGTGTTGCCGATGAGTCTGCCGCCGAGGTCATAGATGTGGATGGGAGTGCCTGCGGGAGCACCGCCGATGGTCAGAGCCTGTCCGTCACGTTGGATGAGCACAGGCATCGCCTTGACCTCCGCCACCGCATCTTCATCACCTTCTTTGATGAACAAGAAATCTTTCCAGCCCTCAGTCGCTTTATATTTATCTATGGTGCCCACGGGTACGTAGAGCGTGGCATTATTGAAGGTGCTTAGGCTGAAAGTTCTATAATCACTTGCCTTTCCACGAATTGCAAACGGCTCTTCAATCAATGAAATAACAGATTCAAGATTGCAATCATCGAACGCCCAGGCTTCAATGCTCGTCACGCTGTTGGGGATGGTCACGGAGGTCAGGCCGCTGCAACCAAAGAACGCACCGCTTCCAATGCTCGTCACGCTGTTGCCAATGGTGATGGAGGTCAGGCCGCTGCAACGGTCGAACGCATAGTTTCCAATGCTCGTCACGCCGCTACCGATGGTAACGGAGGTCAGGCTGGTGCAACCGCCAAACGTACCATATCCAATGCTCGTCACGCCGCTGCCGATGGTCACGGAGGTCAGGCCGGTGCAACCATAGAACGCAGAATTTCCAATGCTCGTCACGCTGTTGGGAATGGTCACGGAGGTCAGGCCGCGGCAATAACAGAAAGCGTAGTTCCCAATGCTCGTCACGCTGCCCGGGATGGTCACGGAGGTCAGGCCGCTGCAACCATCGAACGCATAGTATATGCTCGTCACCTTTCGCGTCCTGTTCATGAAGGTCACTTCCTCGGGAATGACAACGGAACCGGAATAGGATTTATAGTTGTAGGTTTTGTTCGTCACTTCCAACTCCGTCCCCTCATTGATATAGTTATAATAAATCGTCACGCCATCAGCATTTTCCACTTCGATGTCATAGGCGTAAGCCTCGTTGCTGACGAAGCCCATGATCAGCGCCATGAGCGCCATCCATAAACCTTTCGTTTTCATATCAATATCAATTTATAATGTCATCAAATTCTTTGTTTCCTATTTTTACACGAATGTCCATAAATGGGTACATTAATATATCATAAATAATTCATGGACAATTATATGGAACCATTCGTGGATGTTCGTATGAAAAAGGAAATACATGGATGTTCAATATTGTTTCTTCGTTTTCGTCCGCAAAGTTACACATTATTTCAATACACGCGCACAAATCCCCAAAGAATTCTCGAATGTTTCAGTTGCTGTCAGGGGTAGGGTGACAGCCATGCCGCTCGGTCTTAGCCGCTTGACTCTTCATGCGCTCGACCTTTGGTCGCATTGACACCTCGAAGAACTTTTTACAGGGAAGGGCAGAAACGGGCAGACGTAAGTGGCCACACGTCTATACGTCCGAGCTCCCACGGCCAGTCGTAGTGCGCACACTCACGTAAGTAATAGTAAATAGCTGTTACTTCGTTGAGGCGAAGGCTTGCTGGAGGTCGTCGGCGTTGAGTTGCATGAGTTGCTCCTCGGTGAGGTTGCGTCGGCCGGCGAGGCGGTTGGCCTGGGCTTGGATGGATTTCTCGAAGACGTTACGGACGTAGCGGGCGTTGCCGAAATTGCGGTCTTTGTGTGCTACGACATAATGCAGGCGTTCCTCAAGCATCTCTTGGCCGTCGTCGGTAAGCTTGTACTGCCCCTTCTTCATGTACATCTTGAATATGTCGACAAGTTCGTCGGCGCTATAGTCGGGAAAGTTGATGTAGCGGTTGAAGCGCGACTGAAGACCAGGATTGGAGTCGATGAAGCGCTGCATCTCGTTGGTGTAGCCCGCGATGATGACCACGAGGCGGTCGCGGTCATCCTCCATACGCTTGAGGAGCGTGGAGATGGCTTCCTGGCCGTAGTCGGAGCCACTACTTTCGGGGACGAGGGCGTAGGCTTCGTCGATGAAGAGCACGCCGTTGAGGGCAGAGTCGACGATGGCGTTGGTCTTGATGGCCGTCTGTCCGACATACTCGGCAACGAGGCCTGAGCGGTCGGTCTCCACGGTGTGGCCAGACTTGAGGATGCCGAGGTCTTTGTAGATGCGTGCCACGATGCGCGCCACGGTGGTCTTACCTGTTCCAGGGCTGCCCGTGAAGACGAGGTGATAGGACATCTTGGGTGTCTTCAAGCCCTTGTCCTGACGCTGCTTCTGGAGCTTGACGAAGTTGGCGAGTGAATGAACCTCTTCTTTGACAGCACCGAGGCCGAT
>CAMZHV010000076.1 GCA_947307015.1 uncultured Prevotellaceae bacterium
CCCCCGAACCAGTCCAGCCGGAACACTTAATAGTTCCGTCTTCCTGGCACCCTGTTAGGGAGGGAGCGGTCACTTGACCAGATTTGCAACCATTTTCAGTTCTTGATGGTAAATGCTCCCTCCCTAACAGGGAGGGCGGGGGGAGAGTCTGCCAATTCTCCTGAATCGTAATCAGATCTGCAAACGCTTGTAGCGGATGCACCGTTGCACTCTCCATGAAGAAGACGGGACGGCCGGAATACTCGATGAATTGGCGCAAAATGCGCTCTTCGTAGTCGTCCTTGCGGCTCTCGAAACGGGCAAAGGAGCGCACGCCGATGATGTCGCAGTAGCTGGCCATGACGGGGATGGCTTCGAGGAGATGTTCGCTCTTGTCGCCGTCCATGATGACGCCACGCTCGGTCTCAAGTTTCCACGCACCTTGGTTGACATCCAAAACGATGACGTTCATCCCAAGGTTCATGGCGGCCTTCTGTGTGGAGAGGCGTGTGCGTAGAGAATTATTAAAGAAGATGAGCAGGGCAGTCTTGTTGCGGCCGAGGTGTTGCCACTGGTAACGATCGCGCTTGACTTCTTGTGCTTCGGCGAGGGCGGTGCGTAGGTCGCCGATGTCTGTGACGTGTTGAAATATTTTCATAAGTTATTGGTTAGGGGTGGGCCTTCCTATGCAAGGGGAAGGTGAGGGTTGGTTTGGCAATGGGCTCAGGTGAGGCGGTAGGTACTTCGATGTCGCCCAAAAGCATGGCTTTAGGCCCAACGATGGAAAAGCGTGAGCGTTCCTCTTCGTGTGTTACGGCCTCCTGTTCGGTGGAGAGTGCGTTGATGTGGCGCAGGTTACTGAGGTTGACCTGTATGCCAGCGTTCTTGGCGCGTGTCTCGCTGCCGTCCTTGACGCTTACGCGGAAGACACCGTCGTTGCTTCGTACGATGTAGGCATGGTCGTAGCCCTCGCGCTGTGCATCGCGCAGCAACTGCTGGCGCATTTTCTTGAGGGGTACGGTCTTGCTGCTCTCGATGCGTAGCACGCCAGGGGCTGTAGCTACGCCCATATTGCTCCAGTTATTGGCGACGCGATTGAAACGCAGGTTGCCCGTGGGTGTTGTGGTGCCTAATGAAGAGGTGATGCCACAGAGCTGACCGCGGAAGATGCCGCGATCGATCAGCGTCACGGGTTGAGGCTTCTGGCCTGCAGCGTCGGCAGTGAAGTAGCCTGCGAGGGGCTTGCCTTCCCATGTGCTGAGCGTCGGATCCTGGCGCATACTGATCTTGTCGTCAATAATCTTGCGGTTCATCTTCACATAGATCTCGCGATCACTCTCGGCGTAAGGATGCCAGGCGCGGAAGGTGTGACGTCCGCCGCTTGTATTGTCGTAGATCCGCGTGCTGGCGTTGCCTTCAAAGAGCACAGGGCCAACGTAGTAGTCCTCGTCGATTTTGGCCTGTAGGAGGTCGAGCTGTCGGCGAATGAACTTGCGCACCTTTTTGGTGAATACGGTGCTGTCGGCCAGCGCCTCGGCGGCAGAGGTATAGGACTCTCTAAACGCCGCGGAGGCATTGTGCCCATTGATGTTGTGGTAGGTAAAGATGCGGAACGACATCTCGCACGCGTTGTCCTGCGGTTGTGCCACGCGTATACCCTCGCTGGTGATGCGGTAGATGTCGGCCTGCGTGATGCTGCAATCCGCCTGGCTGTAGGTCAGTTCGGGGAACTCGCGGGCCACGAGGGAGAGGCGGCGGGTGTAGGCTTCCATCTCATCGGCGTGCATATCCTCCGCTTCTGGGCTCCGCTTTTGGATGTTGGTGGCAGGCTTTGAGGCTATGAGGTCGTCGAGCGCCTCCTCATCTTCCGGCAGGGTGGCTTTCTGCAGCGCCTGCTGCTTGCGTGCGAAGGCGGCGAGGGACTGCTTGTAGCGTGCGTCTGAAGCGAGCCATGCCTGACGGCGCAGGTTGTTGTAGTCCAACGCCATGGGTATGTTGACGCCCCGCATGTCGGGCTCGGGCTGGAGCTGGCTGGTGCGATGGTAGTTGCCGAGCGTCACTTCAGCATCGAACTTCTGCGTCCAAGGTGTCAACGTCTTCTGGCTGACCTCGCCGAGGATGGCCGTAATGTTCAGGCCACGTGTGCGCTGCAGGCGATAGTCGATGATGAAGGGAGCCGGTTGGCCGTCAATGCGTAGGCTGTCCATGCTGCGCTGGAGCTCGTCGGAGAGAGCCTGAAAGACCCCTTCCCAACCTTCCCCGTTAGGGGAAGGAGCCTCCCCTCCCTGACGGGAGGGGGTGGGGGTGGGTCTAAAGCTGGGAGCGGACAGGCTGGGCATCAGGTAGCCACGCTGCTGCTTGCGCTGTGTCTCGATCTTCGAGCAGAAAATCATGGGAGAAGTGGCTGAGACGGGAACCCAGCCGCTTTCGGCACCACACATACCGATGAAGGTGCAGGGCGTGTCGCCACCGGCTACGATATTGGAGAACATAGAGAGGGGCGTGCCGATGAGGTCGACGCCACGGACGAGTTCGTCGTCACGGCCGTCAACGTAGATGCGATAGACCTCCAACGGCGTGACGTTGAAGGAGTTGATGCTATTGCCTTCGCCCGTCTGGGTGAAGCCACCGCTGACGCTCTGGAAGAGGTAGCCGTAGTCCTTACCCTGACGGCGGGCCTCGTCGCGCAGGAGCTGACGCAGCTGGGCGTCGGTATATGGTTTCTGTGTTTCCACGACGAGGTTGGACTGTCGGCTGACGGGTGTGCCGGCTCCTGCGGTGCGGCCATGTCCGTTGCTCTCGGGGAAGCTGTCGAGCGGCACACGACTCATCAGGAATTCCTTCAATACGCCGTCGACCACATTATTTACTCTGCGTGCGCGCGTACCTTCGTCATCATAGACATAGCCGCCGTTCAGGGGCTGTGTGCCGTAATGGGTCAGCGTGGGGTCGCAATAGACCTGGAATTCTGTGGGCAGTACGCGCTCGCCAATCATCTTGCGGAAAGTCTGACCGCCCGATTTCATGCGATGACCTTCGAGACGATGACCGAAGATCTCGTGGAAGAAGACGCCGCTGGCCGGGCCGCTCATCAGGGCTGGTCCCGTGAAGGGGTCGGCTATGGGCGCTTTGGTGAGCGCTTCAAGGCGACGGCCTAACTCCTGGGCATCGCGAAGCATGATGTCCTCAGCGGGTAGTGAGTCGAGACTGGTGGCAAAGTAGCTCTCGTATAGTGGCAGCACCATGCCGTCGTCGGTGGTCGTCTGCACCTGCAGCATGACGCGGTAGCTGCGATGGTTCTGCACGATGGCTGCACCTTCGGTGTTGACGAGATGGCTACGGTTGTATTCCATCTGTAGGCTGGCGACGGCTTCGCTGAACTGCGGGTAGGCGCAGAAGGCAGCTGAGATACGGCAGAGACGCTGTTCCCAAGTGCGCTGCTCTTCGGGGGTGAGGGTGGGGTGGGTGAGGGGCGGTTCGTAGTAGAAAGACCCACCCCCAACCCCTCCCGTGAGGGAGGGGAGTCCTTCAGCATAAGAGAGGCTATCATTGCGCCAGCTTTCCCCTCCCTGACGGGAGGGGTCAGGGGTGGGTTTGCTGAAACAGGGCGCTTTGTCCTCGTTGTCGGCCTGCGTGCGCAGGCGGTTCTGGACATTGCGATATTCATTGGCCACACGATCGTAGGCGTTCAGCATGTGTTCCCAGATGGTGGTGCGGAAAGCATCGGGCGAAGCATCGGTGAGGGGAATCTGAGTCGAACCAACGGAGCTCTGGGGGTTGAACTTGAAATTGTCCAACTCTGGCGATCCGACACGTATCTGAGGCGCGAAGATACGCTCGTGCGCTTGTGCCGAAGTACCCAGGTAGCCAAAGGTGGCAGCGATACTGGTCGTATAGGATTCCAGTACGCGGAAACTCATGAAATAAGGTTTTACGTCCTGCTGCTGCAGTTCTGCAAAATCGGCTGCCAGCTCTTCGCGGAGGACGTTGAGAAGGGTGTCGTTGGAGGCAGTTTGAGCGGTAGCACCTGCCACCGTCACTGCCATTAGGCAAAGGATAAAGACTTTCTTCATTTGCGTGATTCTTTGATTACTTCTTGATGCAGGGTATTAGATAGAAGTAACCCTGGTTTATGGGCGGATTTGGCCGTTGCCGCGGATGAGCCATTTGTAGGTGGTAATCTCTTCGAGAGCCATGGGACCACGTGCGTGGAGCTTCTGTGTGCTGATGCCAATCTCTGCGCCGAGACCGAACTGGCCGCCGTCGGTGAAGCTGGTGGGGACGTTGTGGTAGACGCAAGCTGCATCAACTTCGGTGAGGAAGCGACGGGCAGCCTCTGCGTCTTCAGTCACGATGCTCTCGCTGTGGCCCGAGCCGTAGCGGGCGATGTGTTCGAGGGCTTCATCCAAACTGTCGACGACCTTGACGGCCATGCGTAGGGAGAGGTATTCAGTACCAAAGGCCCCGGACTCTCCCCCCGCCCTCCCTGTTAGGGAGGGAGCGATTGCCTGAAGAATATTGTAAGCTTTATCGTCGGCATCGATGAAGACGTTCTTGTCGAAAAGGGGTTGACAGATCTTGGGGAGGTCGTTGAGGCGGTCGCAATGGATGATGAGGCAGTCGAGGGCGTTGCAGACGCTGACGCGGCGCGTCTTGGCGTTGACGACGATGGGAATGGCCTTTTCGAGGTCGGCGGCGCGGTCGACATAACAGTGGACGACACCGGCACCCGTCTCGATGACAGGCACTTGGGCGTGTTCTCGGACGTAGTTGATGAGACGGCTGCTGCCACGCGGTATGATGAGGTCTACGGTCCCATGGGCTTTGAGCAGGCGGTCGGTGTCCTCATGGCTGGTAAGCAGTTGGACGGCATCGGTGGGGATGTCGTGGTGCCGCAAGACGTCGTGGATGAGGGCTACGATGGCCGTGCAGCTGTCTTTGGCGTCGCTGCCACCCTTCAGTATGCAGGCGCTGCCCGCCTTGAAGCAGAGGGAGAAGCAGTCGAAGCAGACGTTGGGGCGTGCTTCGAAGATGATGCCAATGACGCCGAAGGGCACGCTGACACGTGTCAACTCAAGGCCGTTGGGCAGGATGCTGTGCTTCAGCGTACGGCCGAGGGGCGAAGGCAGAGAGGCGACCTTGCGCAGGTCGGCGGCGATGTCCTGTAGGCGGGATTCGGTCAGCTGGAGGCGGTCGTAGCGCGGGTC
Organism: uncultured Prevotellaceae bacterium; assembly: GCA_947307015.1. Lineage (GTDB taxonomy): Bacteria > Bacteroidota > Bacteroidia > Bacteroidales > Bacteroidaceae > Physcousia. Next base: position 5,187 of record CAMZHV010000076.1, read on the forward strand.
GGCCTGATCCATACGGGCGAGGTCGAGGGCGTTGGCTGCCAGTAATTCTGCGATGTGCGTTTCCGTGGCTTCAGCTAAATCGATGAGCACGGCATTGCGCTCGTCGTCCGTAAGGCGGGCGAGAGCCTTAGCGGCTGAACGAGTGGCATTTGCCGCCGGGAAAACCGACGGGCATGAACCAGAGGTGGAGGCGTTAGCGGTCATTGTGGGAGGAAATGAGTGAAGGGAATTTGGTCGGGACGCTGGAACAGGTCGCAAAGGATGTCGTCGCGTTCGCCGTTGGCGATGATGACGTTGATGCCGGCAGCTTGGACACGGGTGGCTGTGGTGTATTTAGAATGCATACCGCCACGTCCGAAGGCGCTCTTCTCCGTCCGAATATAGGTGGATAGGTCGGTGCCAGGGGCTACGGTGCGGATAAGCTGTGACTGCGGGTCGTCGGGATGGCCGGTGAAGATGCCGTCGATGTTGGAGAGGAGGATGAGCGTGTCGGCGTTCATCATCTGCGCGATGAGGCCGCTGAGCTCGTCGTTGTCGGTGAACATCAACTCAGTGACGCAGACGGTGTCATTCTCATTGACGATGGGCAGCACGCCATTCTCCAACATCACCCGCATACAAGCACGCTGGTTGTCGTACTGCTCGCCCGGCTCGAAATTCTCTTTCATCGTCAGCACCTGCCCCACGGGGATATTGAACTCACGGAAGAGGTCGTAATAAAGGCCGATGAGCTTGACCTGACCGAGGGCGGAGAAGAGCTGGCGCTGCTCTACCGTATCGAGGGCGTGATCCACCTTAAGCTCGCTGCGACCACAAGCCACGGCACCCGAGGAAACGAGGATGACCTCATAACCCTGCTGCCGCAGCCACGCCACCTGATCGACAAGTGCCGACATACGGGTCACGTCGAGCTTGCCATCTTTGCGGGTGAGGACATTGGAGCCTATTTTGATAACGAGACGAGACCCACCCCCCTGCCCCTCCCTTGTAGGGAGGGGAGTAGAATGTTTTGGACTATAGGTGTCTTTTTCCAAAATAAACTATATTAAGTTCCTTTTCTTGTTAGGTGACCACCCTCCCCCTTGAGGGGGAAGGGCTACGGGTAGACGAGCCAAACTCGGGAATGCGGGGAGGGGGTCTTTATTTAGGGATGGAGGCCATGAGGCCTTCGATGATACTGGTGGTGAAGCCATTGCGCTCCATGGCGTTGAGGCCGCGGATGGTGAGACCGGCGGGTGTCGTGACTTTGTCGATCTCAGCTTCGGGGTGTGAATGGTCGACGGACAGGAGGCTGGCGGCGCCCTTCATCGTTTGAGCTACGATGCGCTGTGCATCGGCGGGCGTGAAGCCGAGGAGCACACCACCTTGGGTGTTGGCACGGATATAACGCAGGGCGTAGGCTATGCCGCAGGAGGCCAGCACAAGACCTGCGTTCATCAGGCGTTCCTCGACGAGCATGGCATCGCCCAAGTCCTTGAAGATGGCGAGGAGGGCGGCATCTTGCTCAGGTGTAGCCCCTGCCGAGGAGAGGAAGGTCATGCTTTGGCGCGCTGCGATGGCGGTGTTGGGGATGAGGTAGTACAGGGCGGGAAGGGTGGTGGCCCCCCCTACGGCCCCCGAGGGGGCTTCTTTTCTGAAGATCTCTTTCAGGTCGCTCAGACCTACGCCGCCGACCATGGACGCTACGATCTGGCGGTCGTAGTCAAGATATGGTTTGAGCTGTTCGGCCGCTTCTTTCAGTCGCCAAGGCTTCATAGCCAGCACGACGACATCGGCACCCTCGATACATTCGCGGTTGTCGGTGGTGGTGCGGATGGCGGGGTCGAAAGCTCTGATGCGTTCCAACTTCTCAGGGTGCGTGTTGCTGATACAGATGTCCGCTGTGTTGACTAACTTGCTTTGTGCGAGGCCAAAAGCCAATGCACCGCCGATATTACCGGCTCCGATGATGGCAAATTTCATAGAAGAAGCCCCCTCCTAAACCTCCCCCAAGGGGGAGGAACTCCTTAGTAGATAGGGGGTATGGAGTTATGGTTAACAATTAATTCTGGGACACCTCCCCCTTGGGGGAGGATGGGAGGGGGCTTTTGTTATCTTTCTTCCTAATCTCTACCCTCCTTATCTTACCGCTGATGGTCTTGGGCAGTTCATCGACGAACTCGATGATACGGGGATATTTGTAGGGTGCCGTAACATGTTTCACGTGCTGCTGGAGCTCCTTGATGAGGGCATCGCCGGCTTTGAACTTCCATTCCTTGCCGAGGACGACGGTGGCTTTAACAACCATACCGCGGATGTCGTCGGGAACACCAGTGATGGCACACTCGACAACGGCAGGGTGTGTCATCAGGGCGCTCTCCACCTCGAAGGGACCGATGCGGTAGCCGCTGGATTTGATGACGTCGTCGATACGGCCTTCGAACCAGTAGTAGCCGTCCTCGTCGCGCCATGCCATATCGCCTGTGAAATAGTAGCCGTCATGCCAGGCCTGACGTGTCAGTTCTGGGTCGCGGTAGTATTCCTTGAAGAGGCCGACGGGCTTCTTCTCGCCTACCTTCACGACAATCTCACCCTTCTCGCCATCTTCGCATGGCGTGCCGTCGGGTTTCAGGAGATCCACCTGATACTGTCCGTTGGGCTTGCCCATCGAACCTGGCTTGGGCTCCATCCAAGGCATCGTGCCGAGGGTCATCGTGGTTTCCGTCTGTCCGAAACCCTCCATCATCTTAATGCCCGTCTTCTCATAGAACTTATCGAACACGGCGGGGTTCAGTGCCTCGCCTGCTGTGGTGCAGTATTCGAGGGACGACAGGTCGTATTTCGAGAGATCTTCGCGAATCATGAAGCGATAGATGGTGGGTGGTGCGCAGAAGGAGGTCACGTGGTATTTCTCCATCTGACGCAGCAGGCTGTCGGCCTCGAATTTCTCGTGGTCGAAGACAAAGACCGTTGCGCCGGCAAACCATTGGCCGTAGAACTTACCCCAGACCGCCTTGCCCCAGCCTGTGTCGGCCACGGTCAAGTGCAGCGACCCTTCATGCAGGTTGTGCCAGAAGACGCCCGTGGTCAGGTGCCCCATGGCGTAGAGGAAGTCGTGGGCGACCATCTTGGGTTCGCCGCTGGTGCCTGACGTGAAGTACATGATCATCGTGTCCTCGTTGTCGTTCTTCTCGGCTGGGCGGGTGAACGCGGGAGCGGAGGCAATTTCGGCGTGCCAGTCGTGCCATAGAGACCCACCAGGGTGACTACTCCCCTCCCTCACAGGGAGGGGCTGGGGGGTGGGTCCAACCACCACTATTTTCTCCACCGTCGGGCTCTCGGGCAGGGCTTTTTCTATCTCGCCCATCACGTATGGGTCATCGACACAGATGATGGCTTTGACACTCGCGCGCGTATCGCGATAAATGATGTCGTGTTTGGTGAGCATGTGGGTGGCGGGGATGACCACAGCGGCCAGCTTATGCAGGGCCAGCATCGCGATCCACCACTCATAGCGGCGCTTGAGGATCAGCATCACAGGATCGCCCTTGCCGATACCCAGACTCTGGAAGTAGGCTGCTGCTTGGTCGGTCTGTACCTTCAGCTCACCGAAGGTGGTGCGGCGCTCCACACCCTCGTCGTTGGTCCATAGCAGGGCGAGTTTGTCGGGAGCTTCCTCAGCCCAGGCATCCATGACGTCGTAGGCAAAGTTGAAATGCTCGGGGATGATGAACTCCAAGTGCTCGTTGTAGTCCTCGACGGACGTGAAATGTGTTTGTTTGAGAAATCTTTCTACCATGGGGGGAGGATTAAAAGATGATGGCAAAGAAACGGACGTTCTGTCCATTTAACGCACGCATACCGTGGGGCTGTGTGGCGTCGAAATAGATGCTGTCGCCCTCTTCGAGAATGAGCGTCTTCTGTCCGATGGTCAGCTCCATTGTGCCTTCGAGCACCATGTTAAACTCCTGACCCGGGTGCGAGTTGCTCTCGCGGGGCGTGTCCTCAGGCTTGGGCTCCACGGTGACGATGAAGGGGTCTGCCTTGCGACCGCGGAAGCCGCTGGCCAGGCTCTCGTAGTTGTAGGCCTTGCGGCGTTCCACGCTGAGACCCTGCCCTTTGCGGGTGAGGAAGTAGGTGCTCATGTGAGGCTCCTCGCCGAAGAGCAATACGTTAAGCTCTACGCCGTATTCCTTGGCAATCTTTTGGAGATTGGCCACAGAGAGCTCGCCCTCGCCGCTTTCCATCTTCAGGTAGTGTTCGAGGGTGATACCGCAGAGGTCTGCCACTTCCTGTGCTTCGATGTCGAGAACATCGCGTAGGCCACGCAGGCGCTCGCCGATTTGTTTGAGTTGTTCGTCCATTGATGATAGATATTGAGGTTATAGATATTATAGAGATTGATTATAGTAGGGTCTTCTTAAACTTCTCCACAAATTCATCGGCCTCCGCCATACTCAGGCAGAGGGGCGGGAGGAGGCGCAGGACATGGGTGCCGGCACAGCCTGTGAAGACGTGCTCGTCGAAGAGCATGCGTTGACGAACCTCTTTGTTGGGGACGTCCAGTTCGATGCCGATCATCAGACCGCGACCTCTCACCTCTTTAATTCGCTCATTATTTATTTTTTTAATCTCTGAAATCAGGTGTTCGCCGACAGCGCGGGCGTTTTCGATGAGCCCTTCGCCTTCGATGACGTCGAGAACAGAGAGTGCTGCGGCACAAGCCAGATGGTTGCCACCGAAGGTGGTGCCGAGCTGGCCATAGATCGCTTCGAACTTCGGCGCGATGAGCACGGCACCCATGGGGAAACCATTGGCGATGCCCTTGGCCACGGTGATGATGT
>CAMZHV010000077.1 GCA_947307015.1 uncultured Prevotellaceae bacterium
TGTTGAGGCCACAAGGTCGTTGCCGGGAGCACAGAGGAGGAATAGCCCCGACGGGCTCAATGAAGAATGGAGGCGTTCGCCATACTTCAGCACTCCTACGACAGGCGAAGAGCCAGACTTCTGCGTGCAGCCGAGCGCCTTCTCTTCGAGGGTTGAGATGCCGCCGGCCTTATTGCCGGGTGAAGGATTCTCGCCGACGGGCTGACCATGGCTGAGGTAGTATTCCTTGAAGTCGTTGATGAGACGGATGGTGGCCTGCAGAACGTCATCGGAGATGGCGCGTTGCATGAGCAGGTGCTCTGCACCAAACATCTCAGGCACTTCTGTCAGGATGGTGGTTCCACCCTGCGCACAAAGCCAGTCGGAGAAGCAGCCCAGCAACGGGTTGGCGGTGATTCCTGAGAGACCATCAGAGCCGCCGCATTTAAGACCTATGCGTAGCTTTGAAATAGGTACGGATACACGCTCGTAGGCCTGCGCTTGGGTATAGAGCTCCTTGACAATCTCCACACCCGCTTCCACCTCGTCGCCCTCCACTTCCTGCGAGACGAGGAAGCGGATGCGCTGGCGATCGTAGTCGCCCAGCAATTTCTCAAACTCGCGCGGCTGGTTGTTCTCGCAACCAAGGCCCACTACCAGGACACCGCCTGCATTGGGGTGCAGCACCATATCGCGAAGTATCTTACGCGTATTCTCGTGGTCGTCGCCAAGTTGGGAGCAGCCAAAGGGATGGGGGAAATGATGAATAGATAATGAGCCCTGCGTTGTGGACAATTGCTGAGTCGCTCTTTCCGAAATCTGCTTACAGATTCCATTGACGCAGCCGACAGTGGGGATGACCCAAATGTCATTGCGGATGCCGACTTGACCATCGGATCGGAGATAGCCAAGAAAAGAGGTAGCCTCTTCCACGGCCCCTTCGCCATGAGGGAGGGGGGAGGAGCTGGGTAAGATACCCTTATAATCTATCGTTCCACTAAGGTTGGTTGCCAGATTGTGGTGGTCCACCAACTCGCCTTTAGCTATGGCTCGTGTGGCGTGACCAATGGGGTAGCCATATTTGATGACATCCTCGCCTTCAGCTATATCGCACAGCGCGAACTTATGGCCTTGGGATATATCAGAACTCAGCGTAATGCATTGGCCGTTGATGTCAACGGCATAGCCCGTCGAAAGCGGCTGCAGCGCCACGGCCACAGTATCAGCGGGATGTATTTGCAGAAAATCTCTCATAGTATGTTGGTCTTATTTACTTCTGGAAAACACGGACATATTCCACTTCCATCGTGGCTGGCAAGGCACGTTCATCCACTCCCTGTGAGCCCCATCGCTGCTGCTCCATCCAAAACCACAGAGGACCGGGGTAAGCAAGAGCAAAAGTGTACGTATCATTGTCTTGGAAATCAATAATCAATTTCACTTAACGGTCATCACCTTCAGGCGTAAGTTGCCGTTGTACTCGTTGTCGTAGTATTCAATGCGAATCAAGTGCTTCTGGCCCTTGGTTGTCTTGAGAGTAGCGATGCGCGATGTCTCGGAGTGGTCGCCCCAATCAGCACAAAGCTGCTGGCCGTCGACGAAGAGACGGTAGCCGTCGTCGCCTGCAATGTGGAAGATGAACTCGCCTGTATCAGGAGCTGTGAACTCACTCTCTGCAATCAGGCTCCAGCCGTCGGCAGTAACGCCATCGCATGGGTTCTGACTCCAGAAAGCGTCCATCTTCTCAAAATGAGCCGTGGCAACAGCATTGCCTGCGAGCGTTTTATTGTTGAAGAAGCGGATACTGAAACCCGTCTTGCCGTTTGCTTGGAAAGCGGTTGCTTCGACATCTGCGAGTACGTTCTTTGTGTTAAGCAACTTCACGGCACGCTTGTAGTTATCGGCAATGCCCATCTGCCCGATGAGCACTTGGGAAATACGCTGGTATTTCTCGCGGAATGTGCTGAGCGTCTCATCCTGCTTCTCGGGATGATAGGAAAGGCGCAGCGGTGCGGCTTCCAAGAATCCGAAGTCTTCAGTATAAACCATACCGGCTTCGTGTTGCTTGAAGTCGTGAACGACGGTCTGGATGTGACGGAACTGAGCCTTTAAGCCATCTGTGAGGGCCGATTCCTGAGGCATTTCTATCTCTATGTCTGTGCCAGTGGCGCAGTTGACCATGCCAAGGTCAATGGTGGTTTCAAGATTCATTCCGTCGTAGGTGAAGGGCAACTGCTTGCCTTGCGAAGTCACACTCAGGGGCGCCTTCTGACAAGGCAGCGCCACGGAGTACCGCCGTTGAGCCGGCATATCCTTGTATTGCCCCTTGCGTGCACCTATCGTCACTTTCAGTTTGCCATCCTGACGAACGTAGGAAAGCGGTGTGACGGCATACTCCGTAACATAGTTCTTATCCTCACCATTATCTTCGTAGAGTTGGAACTCGCCCTTGTCCTGGCTGGGGAAGACACGAACCGTAACAGCCTGTTCCGTGCCTGAGAGGTTCTTCAGTTTTCCGTAATAAGGCAGGATACTGCCAGCTTTAACATAAACCGGATATTCATCCATCGTGAAACTGCGCTCGTATGTTTTGCCACCGTGAAGCATCTCACCGGTCTCATATTCCAACCATTCACCGGCAGGGAGCCATAGCTTAACAGTGGCATAACCACTCTCTTGGTCCACCTCATCGGTGACGGGGGCTATGAGCATATTGTCGCCAAACATATATTCCTCGTTGTATTCGTAAGCCTCCTTGGCCTCGGGGCTGTCGTAGTAGAGGGGGCGGCATAGCGAAATACCCGTTTCGTAGGTCTTGCGTGCCATGGTATAGATATAAGGTACGAGCGCGTAACGGCCGTTGATGACGTTGGCAAGCCTTTGCTGTGTTGTCTGATCAAAGGCCCAGGGCTCCTTGTTAAGGCTGGGATCCTTAGTGCTATGCGAACGGATGATGGGCAAGTACTGTCCCATCTGCATGGCACGGGTATAGAGTTGCGGCTCAACAGGTGTGCCGTGCTTCAGACTCTGATGCCCGCCTATGTCGTGGCTCCAGTAGCCATAGAGCACGTTGGAAGCGGTGGCATTGAAATAGGGCAGGAACTTCAGGCTCTTCCAAGTAATGTAGGAATCGCCCGAGAAGCCGATTTGGTAACGGTGGTTGCCCAGTCCGCCCCAACGATGGTATAGCATAGGACGCTTCTGGCCGTTGTGTTCCATGTCTGAGAACCAGATGTAATTGCACCAGAACACATTATCCAGACTCTTTATGGCACGGTCTTTTTCCCACTGCTGCCAGTCGAGCCACCAGAAGTCAACGCCTTCGTCCATATAAGGATGAAGATATGTGTCGAAAAGGGCTTTCACGTAACGCTTGTCAGAGCCCAGCCACTCGTAGGTCTTGCCATCGTCCTTGCCTAAGCGCTGCATGAATTCCTTATATTTCTTCTCATAAGGACGCACGCCATCAGCTGGATGAAGGTTCATAGTGGCCTTCACGCCCTGTTCGTCGAGATATTTCAGGAACTTTTTGTAGTCCGGGAACAGACGTTCGTTCCAGTCCCAGCCTGTCCATCCGCCACCAGCCTCGGGACTGATGGGATGCCAGTCCATATCTATGACGAGCACGTCAAGCGGCAGGTCCAGCTGTCGGAAGCCGGCTATGAGGTTGCGGAAATCCTGGTCGCTGTAGCTCCAATAGCGGCTCCACCAGTAACCGAAGGCATAGCGCGGGGGAAGGGGAACTTTGCCTGCGAATTTGGTATATGAGAGCAATGCGCTCTTGTAGTCGTGACCATAAGCCATGAAATACCAGTCTTGTGCCCCTTCTGCACTCTTGCGTTCTGTGACCCATTCCCAATCCTTGTCGCCATCAAAAAGCAAACGCTTGCTGTCGTCAATAAACGTCCAGCCGTCGGTAGCAAGGATGCCGTCCTCGATGGGCATATCATGTTTGGGGTTTGCATACTGATATTCTGCTCCGTCGTAGCCGTCCAAGGTGCGATAGGTTCCTTTCAGGTTTCCCTTTTGCGGAGTCCCGGGCTTCCACATAAACGGGGTGGAAATCGTCTTCGTGCTGCTGATAGTCAAGTTGTCGGCACTGAGAGGGCCTGTACCTTTCTTATACACCAGTTTCAGTTTTGCAGTTGTGATAACCACCTGCTTGCTGTTGTCCTTGATGGTGTATGGAACGTCAGGGTACTCGCGGATAACGGCCATAAAGCTCTTATTATCCACAAACTTCCCATCGGGGGCATACTCCAAACGCACCGTACCCTCGTCAATGAGGGTGAAACGGACGTTGGCACTCTGATAGGCCACCTTAGCCAACAACGGCAGGCTGCACGACAGCACAACCCCGAGCACAAAAGACTTTAAATATCTCATGATGCTTGAATGCTTCTTTAGTTTTTGATGAGGAGCCAGACTAAGCCATCAACTGCCTAACGGTCTCCATCATTCCACGCTCCAGGATGCTGTCGATGCTCTGCGTGAGGAGGTCGGTGAGGCCGGGGATGGTATTGAGGTCGCCGTGCTCGTGCCAGATGAGGTCCTTGGCAGCGAGAACGCCCTCGGCCACTTTGCGGGTGTCGCCCGTCTGCCACAGCTCTGCAAGCAGCTGCATGATACGCGGGTCATCGTTAGGTTGAATGGCCGTGCCGTCAGGTCGTTCGCCTCCACGATAATAGACGCAGATGGCAGCCAGACCCAGGACGATTCCCTTTGGCAATGTACCCTTGCGTTCAAGGTAGGTCTTCAGACCGGGCAGGTCACGTGTCTGGAACTTCGGGAACGAGTTGAGCATGATGCTCGTGAGCTGGTGATCGACGAAGGGGTTGCAGAAGCGCTCCATCACGTCGTCGGCGAAGCGGCGCAGCTCATCCTCGGGGAGGTTCAAGGTCGGCAGTAATTCATCGTACATCACACGGCGGATGAAGGGCCCGATGATCTCATGCTGGCAAGCATCGCGCACAATGTTGAGTCCTGCCAGGAAGGCGACAGGCGAGAGGACGGTGTGCGGACCATTCAAGAGCGTCACCTTGCGCTCATGGTAGGGCGACTCATCATGGGTGAAGATGACGTGCAGGCCAGCCTTGTCGGCAGGGAACTCCCGTGCCAACTGCTCGAGAGGCAGGTTGGCAGCGGTCTCGATTACCCAAAGGTGGAAAGCCTCTGCCTGAACCACCATCTGGTCGGCATAGCCGACTTTCTGCTGGATGGCGTCGATATCCTTGCGCGGGAAGCCGGGCACGATGCGGTCCACCAGTGTAGCACAGACATAGCACGACTGCTCAAACCATTGGCGGAACGCCTCGAAGTCAGCACCCAAGTCTTCCTTCCACAGCTCAATATACTTGCGGATGCAATCCACAAGGTGATGACCATTTTGGAAGATGAGTTCGCAAGGCATGATGATAAGTCCTTTGGCAGGGTCGCCATTGAAGGCACGGAAGCGGTGATAGAGCAGCTGTGTGAGCTTGCCGGGATAAGAGGCGGGCGGCGCATCGTTCAGCCGACAAGCGGGGTCGAAGGCGATGCCTGCCTCGGTGGTGTTGGAGATGACAAAGCGCACGTCGGGCTGCGCGGCCAGTGCCAGGAAAGCAGCATGGTCGGCATAGGGGTTTACGGTGCGGCTGACGCTCTCTATCATCTCAAGCGAGTTCACGGCCTGACCGTCGATGAGACCCTGCAGGTTCACATGGTAGAGGCAGTCCTGTGCCTGCAGACGCTCTACCATGCCCTGTGCAATGGGTTGCACAATGACGACAGAAGCCCCAGCCCCCAGCCCCTCCCCATTGGAGGGGAGATCTGGCCAGACAGAGGCTTTGTTCATTTGTTGGACAATCCAATCTATGAAAGCGCGAAGAAAGTTGCCTTCGCCAAATTGTATGATGCGCTCAGGGCGCTGTGCCTTGGGAGCGGTGGTGATGTTGAGTTCTTGCATGTTGTTATCGTTTTAGTTTTCGTTTTTATGGACACAGATTACTGTCATTAACATCATTGTTCAGGTGTACGTCCCATGAGCATTAAAAAAACAATGAGCAAGAATACGCAAAAATTTAATCCATGAATAATATTTTTATTCATTATTGGAACGAAATTGTTGGGCATTGTTGCACATTGCTTTTCTTTCTCATTGCCTGATTATTACGTTAATTACGATCATTCGTTTCCACTTCCGTTTTCGTTATCGAAATTCACTAAAATGCGGAACACTTTACCTGGTGCGGCATCCCAGACGGCCATAGCCTGTGCGGCCCCTTCGGGCTTAACAATGCCTGAGATGAGGCGGGCTGTGGGACAAGTGCCGCGACGCAGATAACGAATGACGGCACGGAAGTCATCGGGCAGCGCGTTGCGTGAGCCTCGTATGTCCAATTCCTTCTGCACAAAGAAACGGGTGGGCAGAGGCACATCGCCAGGAGCATAGCCGATGCAGACGATACGCCCCGTGAAGGCCACCTCGTTGACGGCACAGTTGTAAGTAGGCGTTGCGCCTACAGCTTCGATGACGACATCGGGACCGGCACCATCTGTCAGCTCCTGCAGACGGGCGTGGACATCCTCGGTGCCGCTGTTCACAGTGGCTGCAGCGCCGAGCTCATGTGCCAGCGCCAGCTTCTCATCATCGAGATCCATGGCAATCACTGTGGCGCCACGCAGACTGGCACGCACGATGGCACCCACGCCAATCATGCCGCAGCCAATCACCAGCACCGTGTCGCTGTCTGTCACCTGTCCGCGATCCACAGCGTGGAAGCCAACGCTCATGGGCTCTATCAACGCCACATCCTGAGGTGCCAGACCCTCAGCCGGAATAACCTTCTGCCAGGGCACACTGATGAACTCGCGCATCGCACCGTGGCGCTGCACACCCAGCGTCTCATTGTGCTGGCAGGCGTTGAACCGGCGACGGCGGCAGCTGGGACAGTTACCGCAGGCGGTATAGGGATCTATGGTCACGACCTGTCCCGTCTGGAACTTAGCCGGCACACCCTCTCCCACCCTTTCTACGGTAGCACTGATCTCATGCCCAGGGATGACGGGCTTCAGCGCCAACGCGTTGCGGCCACGGAACGTATTGAGGTCCGAGCCACAGAAGCCTACATAATTGATGCGCAGCAGCACCTCACCGGCGGCAGGCTGCGGTGCAGAAAGCTCGATGACATCGAGCTGTTTGGTGTCAGTAATCTGTAATGCTTTCATTATATCCAGTAGCTTTAAACATTGTTTTCTTCATTGCCTCCTCAGGGTTGTTAGCAGACACCTGCGGGTTTGCGATTGCAAAGGTACGAATAATTTTCTTTCACTTGCGCAAAAAATATCCTCTTTTTGCCCTATTGCAAAGCATTTCCTGCCTCCGCCTCAACCTCTTTTAACATCTCCAAACAACTTTGCTGAATAAATCCGACCGTTCGTTGATTAGATTTTCCTGTATCGCTCTCTTTGCCTATCTTTGTCCCGTCAAATGATTATCACGCCAATAAACAATGAAAAAAGTTCTGTTTCTATCCATGCTCACAGGAGCAATCACTATCATCACATGCTGTACGGCCGAGAGCCCGTACGATGATTTTTATGGTCAGGGAGGCGGTGAAAACACCCCCGGAATGGGCGGTGGCAGCTCTGCCACGACAGGCCAACTCGCCACCTTCGACATCGCCATAGACAGGACATCTGCCGAACCGGCAACCGCAGCAGCGGAATATTTCCCCGATGAAGAAGACATGTTGGAAAACAACACCTTCACCACAGAGGTGCCAATAGACATGTCCAACCCCGTTGCAAAGACGCAAGACGGCGTGGAAGTGACCGTCAACGGCGGACATGTCACAGCCTATCACGGCTCGGTGAAGAACGTGTGCTACGTCCTGAGCGGCACCACCGCTAATGGTTCCTTCACCGTCCTGGGTGATAAGAAATATGCCGTCCGGCTCAACGGCGTCAGCATCACCAACCCCGACTCTGCAGCGCTCAACCTGCTGAGCAGCAAACGCGCCTTCATCATTTTGGCCGACGGCACCACCAACACGCTGACCGACGGCACGGGCGGCAGCCACAAGGGTGCCCTCTACGGCAAGGGAAAGCTCCTCTTCAACGGCAGCGGCGCGCTCAGCGTTACGGGTAACACAAACAACGGCATACACTCGGCGGACTACATCGTATTCCGTACAGGCAACAACATCTACGTGAAGTCAACAACCAATCACGGCATCAAAGCCAACGACGGCATCTTCATCAACGGCGGCATCTTGAACGTCGAGGTGTCGGCAGCGGCAGCCAAGGGCATCAACTGCGAGAGCCACATCATCGTGAATGGCGGACGCACCACCGTGCTGACCACTGGCACAGGCACCTACGACAGCGAAGACCAGGAGGCCAAGGGCGCAGCAGCCATCAAGACCGACTCCACGCTGACCGTGAACGCCGGCGAGCTGCGGCTGAAGAGCACGGGGGCTGGCGGCAAGGGCATCAGCATGGATGCGGAAGCTCGCTTCAATGGCGGCAGCGTCTATGTGGTCACTGCGGGCAGTCGCTACAGCAGCAACGGCGACACAGCATCGCCCAAGGGCATCAAGGCCGATGGCAACATCACCATCAGCGGCGGACGTCTCTGGGTACGCACCGGCGGCACCAACGGCGAAGGCATCGAGACAAAGAAAACGCTCACAATCACGGGCGGCGAGGTAGCCAGCTATGCCTACGATGACGCCATCAACTCTAAGAGCACCATGACCATCAGCGGAGGCTACGTTTATGCCCACGGCCGCAACAACGACGGCCTCGATGCCAACGGCAACTGCTATGTCAAGGGCGGCACCGTCTATGCCGTTTGCTCCGGACAGCCCGAGGTCGCCATCGACGCCAACACCGAGGGCGGCTACAAACTCTATGTCACCGGCGGCACCATCGTCGCCGTGGGTGGCCTCGAGTCCGGCGCCAGCCTCACGCAGTCCTGCTATCAGGCCTCGTCGTGGTCTGCCAATACGCTCTACGCGCTCACTGTAGGCTCCAGCACCTTCACCTTCCGGACTCCGTCGGGCGGCGGCTCAGGACTCGTGGTCTCCGGCAGCTCACAGCCTACACTCCAGTCCGCCGTCAGCGTCACCGGCGGCACCACCTGCTTCGGTGGTCTTGCCACCATCGATGCCAGCGTCAGTGGCGGCACCGCTGTCTCCCTCTCTTCCTATACATCCAATGCCGGTGGCCCCGGTCATGGCGGTCCCGGCGGAAGATAAATAGTCTCAACTTTCGCCATACACTATAGTCCCTTCAACGATACACTATAGTCCCTTCAACGATACACTATAGTCCCTTCGACGATACACTATAGTCCCTTCGACAACACACTATAGTCCCTTCGACAACACACTATAGTC
>CAMZHV010000078.1 GCA_947307015.1 uncultured Prevotellaceae bacterium
CTTGCTTCCTGTACTACTTTGTCTCTTTAGCTAATCTTTCAAAGAACGTTTCTTCGTGCCTTCGGGGAGAGAGAGTAAGTAACAGCCCCAAGTCTCTCGGGGCCGCTTTCCTCGTTAGCGGATGCAAAGATACGGCGACTTTTCCATTCCTGCAAGCTTTTCGGCAAAAAAGTTGCAAAAAAAATTTCCGCAGCGCCTGCCTCGCGCGCGTACCTTATATTTAATACTTCTGCGCTAAAATCATCTTTTCTGCTTTTTTAGAGACGCAAAAGCGCCAAAAGCCAGAAATATGTTGTATCTTTGCAGCGCAATTTCAACGTCAAAAAAGTAATCGTGATGACATCCGTCTTACTAACAACTCCCACAAGCTGGAGCGAGTTGATACCCCAGCTCATCAGCTGGTCCTTGGAGGCCGGCAAGCACATCCTCCTTGCCATCGTCGTCTACGTCGTCGGCCATTACCTCATCAAATTGCTCAATTACCTGCTGGCCCGCTTCCTTGAACGCCGGAAGGTGGAGGTCAGCGTCGAGACCTTCCTGAAGAGCTTCGTAAGCATCACGTTGCAGGTACTGCTCATCGTGACGGTGGTCAGCGCCTTGGGTGTGAACACAACGAGTTTGGCCGCCCTGTTAGCCTCCTTCGGCGTCGCTGTCGGCATGGCCTTGAGCGGTAACCTCCAGAATTTCGCCGGCGGCCTCGTCATCCTCTTCTTGAAGCCCTACAGGGTGGGCGACTGGATCGAGGCGCAAGGCACGGCAGGCGCGGTGCAAGCCATCCAGATCTTCCATACCATCCTGCTCACCGCCGACGGCAAGCAGATTTACGTCCCTAATGGCTCGATGAGCAGCGGCAGCATCATCAACTACACGCAGAAACCGACGCGACGCGCCGAGTGGAACATCGGCATCGAATACGGCGAGGATGTGGAGAAAGCACGCGAGGTGGCCCTCGCCGTGATACAGGCCGACGGCCGCATTGAGGAGACGCCAGCGCCCGAAGTTTGGCTAAAGGATTTAGGCTCCAGTTCCGTCGATTTGCTCGTCCGCTGTTGGGTGAAAAATAATGACTATTGGCCCGTGATGTTTGAGGTTCGCGAGAAGATCTACAACGCCTTCAACGAGCATAACATTAACTTCCCCTTCACGCAGGTGACCATCCATCAGGCTTAAAAAATTCGTTATCACAACAACTCGTTATTTCGTTATTACGTTATAACGTTTTTACGATAAATCCTCAAACTTTAAACTCTCAACTTTAAACTTTAAAAAATATCACGGGCATCGCCCGCGCCCTCTATGGAACAAATGATTGCTGATCTGGCGCTGATACTGATCTGCGCCGGTGTGATGACACTAATCTTCAAGAAGCTGAAACAGCCCTTAGTGTTAGGCTATATCGTGGCGGGCTTCCTCGCCTCGCCCAATATGCCCTATATGCCGAGCGTATCGGACTTAGAGAACGTACACCTCTGGAGCGACATCGGCGTCATCTTCCTCCTCTTCGCCCTCGGTCTGGAGTTCTCCTTCAAGAAGATCATGAAGATGGGGTCGGCCCCTATCATCGCCGCCTGCACGATCATCCTGTGTATGATGGCCGTAGGCTTCTTCACGGGCCACGCCTTTGGCTGGAGTCAGATGGACTGCATCTTCTTAGGCGGCATGTTAGCCATGTCGTCTACAACCATCATTTTCAAGGCTTTCGATGACATGGGGCTACGGCAGCAGCGCTTCGCCGGCATGGTGTTGAGCGTGCTCATCATCGAGGACATCCTGGCCATCGTGCTGATGGTGATGCTGTCCACGCTGGCTGTGAGTCAGCAGTTCGAAGGCCTTCAAATGGCGACAAGCATTGCCAAATTAGTTTTCTTCCTTGTGCTATGGTTTGTTGTAGGTATCTATTTGATTCCTTTATTCTTACGTAAAACAAAGCCACTCATGAGCGACGAGACGCTGCTCATCGTGTCTCTCGGCCTGTGCTTCGGCATGGTCGTGCTGGCATCGTCGGTGGGATTCTCACCCGCCTTCGGTGCTTTCATCATGGGCAGCATCCTTGCTGAGACCGTCGAAGCCGACAAGATCGAGCACCTCGTGAACCCCGTAAAAGACCTCTTCGGCGCCATCTTCTTCGTGTCGGTAGGCATGATGGTTGACGTGGCGCTAATTGGCCAATATATCGTGCCCATCCTCTGCATCATCGTAGCCATCATGTTAGGGCAGACGCTCTTCTCCACCGGCGGTTTCCTGCTGGCTGGTCAGCCCCTGAAGACCGCCATGCAATGCTCGTTTTCGTTGACGCAGATTGGCGAGTTCGCCTTCATCCTCGCCACCTTAGGCACCTCCTTGGGCGTCACCAGCGACTTCCTCTACCCCATCGTGGTGGCAGTGTCAGTTTTCACGACATTTACCACCCCCTACATGATTCGTCTGGCGGTGCCGGCCTACGATGCCATCTACGGTCATCTGCCCACGAAATGGCGGCTGCTGTTAGACCGTTACGCCACCGGTGCACCCACCGTCGTGAACCAAGAGAGCCACTGGCGGACGTACCTCCTCCAGACTGGTCGCGTCGTGCTCATCTACGGCGTGCTATGCGTGGGCATCATCGCCGTGATGTTCAATTTCGTGTGGCCCGCCATCGAGCCCCTCCTACCCTCCCCCTGGATTAACCTCGTCGTGGCTGGTCTCACGCTGCTCTGCCTGGCTCCGTTCCTGCGCGCATTGATGGTGAAGAAGAACCATGGCGACGTTTTCCTGCTCTTATGGACCGACAGCCACTTCAACCGTGCGCCGCTCATCGGCGTGCAGTCGCTGCGCATCGTCCTCGGCACGTTCCTCGTTGGCTACGTCATTGCCCACACGCTGCACTGGGGCGGCGCCCTGGGCATCATCGTCATCGTGGCCGTCGTCGTCACCATCATCATGAGCCGTGCGTTGAAGCGGCAGAGCCTGCGTATGGAACAGACCTTCACCGAGAACCTCAACCAACGCGAGCTCGAAGCCGCGCGCCGCGCCGGACGTCCGCAGTTCGCGCGCCGCTTAGTGGAACGCGACATTCACCTCTCCGACTTCCTCATCCCCGTAGGCATCCCCTGGGCCGGACAGACGCTGGCCAAGCTCAACCTCGGCCGCCGCTTCGGCGTGCATGTGGCTTCGGTGCTGCGCGGCACGAGGCGCCTGAACATCCCGTCGGGTAATACCGCCATCCTGCCCGGCGACCGCCTACAGGTCATCGGCACCGACCAACAGCTCGCCGCCTTCGCCCGTGAATTAGAGGCACAGACGCTGGAGGCGCAGGCAGACGCGGGCGAGAAGGCAGAGATGAAGCTCCGCCGCCTCGTCATCGGCGCTGACTCGCGCTTCGTGGGGCAGAGCATCCAGCAGAGCGGCATACGCCAAGACTACCGCTGCCTCATCGTGGGCCTCGAGGAAGACGACAGCGACAGCCTCATGGCTCCCAATGCGCAGCGTCCTTTATCTGCCGGTGACGTCATCTGGGTCGTGGGCGAAGAAGAAGACCTCGCCGCCCTCGAAAAAGACAGCCATAAGAAAGATTTCACACCATGATAAGAAAAATTTCACACCATGACAACCCAGAAAAGTTATATAAAAACAAAAAAATGTAACACAAAAACGGCTTTTTAACAAAATAGTTTAAGAAATACTTGGCCGTTTCCGCAAAAGTCCGTATCTTTGCCGCGATTTACCACACACATCCATACGCGCTACGTATTTATAAATATGCGCGCGAAGTTGAATCGAAGAAGCGACAAAGAACATGATTTTGCAGAAAGTCAACATATTACACACCTCATTCGCACTGCTGACGAGAGTCCTCCTGTCAGCGCTGCTTCTCGTGTGTGCTTTCGCTGCTGAATCCTTTGCCGCGTCGGCCCCCGCGTTAACCCCTGACCCAATCCCCGAGCCAAAGCCCGTGCCGATCCGTGTGGCGGCACCGCCGTTGCCCATCGACACCGCGTTCTACGACCGCTATTCCTTCATCCGCTTCGTAGACAGCTCGGAGGATGCCGACCTGGTGCAGCTCACCGACGACGACTTTCTCGACCATGCGGGCAAGATCATCTTCCGCGTCAATAGTTACAACGTCCTCACCAACGACTCGCTGCTCAAGGAGTTGGAAGAAGTCATCATCCCGCGTATCAACCGCGACAGCCTGCGCCTGTGCCGTATGGTGCTGCGCGGTGCCGCATCGCCCGAAGGTCCCGTGGACAACAACCGCATCCTTGGCCGTCGCCGCATGGAAACCCTCGCTCTTTTTTTACGCGCGCGTCTGAGCATACCCGTGGATGACAACTTCACGACAGAGACCGTCGCCGAGGACTACGGCCTGCTCAGCACAATGATGCGCCGCGCCAACGACCCCGCCCTCGAGACGGTGAAGGCCCTCTGCGACCAGTACCTGCCGCGCTACGAATATGCCGCGCTGAAGCAGCAGCTGCAGAAGGTTGACCGCGGACGTCTGTGGCGCCGCCTCCTCCGCGACTACTTCCCCGAGCTCCGCGCCGCCCGCCTCGTGCTCTTCTTCGAGAAGGCCGTAGAGGAAGCCCCAGTGGAGCCGGAGCCTCCGGTAATCCCAGAGCCCCCAGTCGTCGTCCCGCCAGCACCCGTTATTGTCCCCGACACCTTCGTCGTGCAGCGCTGCGAGCTGCTCTCCGTGAAGACCAACGTGCTGCTGGACTTCGCCTACGTCCCCGTCTACAACCGCTGGTGCCCCATCCCCAATATCGCCATCGAGTTCTACCCGAAGCACGGCCACTTCACCTTCGGCGCATCGTTCGACTGCCCGTGGTGGCAGCACTACGATGAACACAAGTTCTTCCAGGTGCGCAACTACCAGTTAGAGGGTCGCTACTATTTCAAGACCCGTCACTCCCAGGAATGCCACGAGGCTCATGGGACTCAGGAGTACCACAAGCCACACTTCAGCGGCTTATACCTCTCCGCCTACGTCCACGCCACGCGCTTCGGCGTCTGCTTCGACGCTGACCACGGTTGGGTCGGCGAGGGCGGCGGTGCCGGACTGGGTGTCGGCTACGTGCTGCCGCTGTCGAAGGACGGGCGCTGGCGCATGGAGTTCGCCGCACAGGGCGGTTTCTTCCGTTGCCAGAACGACCCCTACCAGTTCGAGAACCCCGTCGACCCCAACTACCGAGACGGCCTCTACTACTACAAATGGACGGGCAAACCCGCCGACTTCAAGAAGCGCCAGTATCGCTGGAACTGGCTGGGTCCCACCCGCATCGGCATCACCATCAGCTACGACCTCCTCTACCGCCGCATCAAGAAGAAAGGCGTCAGCTTCCGCCACAGCGAGCGCATAGTGGAAGAAGTCCCCGTCCTCCCGACGAAAGAGTGAGCGGACGCCGAACAAGAAAAAAAGAAAAAAGTCAAAACAAACAAGAAATTCGAATAGGAAACAATACACATGAAAGGATTACTCCTCCATATTCAAAAGCTGCTCACGAAGGTGACCGCACCCTCCTTTACGGGGAGGGCTGGGGGAGTGTCCGTCCTGCTGCTCATCATCACGCTCACGGCCTGCCGTCCTGAGCCGCCCTTGTACCTCTATGACTCTCAAGTCGTGGACATGGACCTGCCGATGATCGACCTTGACCTCGATGTCTACTGGGACTACGAGCTCGCCTTCGGCATCAACTACGACTGGCGTGCCGAATGGTACTACGGCTGGGACGAGGAAGACCGCCGCCTCTTCGGCGAACTCGGCTATGCCGAGCCCAACGTCTTCAACCTGCGCCGCTACTACACCGCGTCGACGCCCTACGCCCCCCACACCAGCGTGCTTTCCCACACCGTCGAGGGCCGTCACTTCCAAGGGTCATACAACTGGGGCTACTGGGACATCCTCGTGTGGAACGAAGTCCATACCCTCGACGGCGTGCAGAGCCTCATCTTCGACGAGGAGAGCTCCCTCGACAGCGTCGTGGCCTACACCAACCAGAGCATGAACGTAGCCCGTTGGCAGGCACCGCGCTACACCCACTCCTTCTACCAGCCCGAAGGACTCTTCGCCGCCTACGACCGGGCCATCGACATCAACCGCAATCTCGACGGCTTCATCTACGACCCCGAGCGCAACGTCTACGTCCGCACGCTCAACATGATGCTGCAGCCCATCACCTATATATACCTCACGCAGGTCATCCTGCACCACAACAACGGTCGCATCGCCTCCACCGACGGCCAAGCCGACCTCTCCGGCATGGCGCGCTCCACGGTTGTCAACACCGGTCGCGCCGGCGAAGATGCCGTCACCGTATATTATAACGTGCGCATGAAGCGCGACGTGCCTTACGTGCCCGTCTCTATGGATCAGTCGAAGTATCCCAACGCCGAGCGCGTCGACATCGTCGGCGGCCGCCTCTTGACCTTCGGCCTCACCAACCACCGCGCCAACATCATCAGCCGCGCCAACGAGGTCACCGACACCGAGCACCACTACATGGACGTCAACATGCAGTTCAACAATGGTATCGACTCCACCTTCGTCTTCGATGTCACCGATCAGGTGCGCCGGCGCTACAAGGGCGGCGTCATCACCGTGGAACTCGACGTGGACACCATCCCCATCCCCACCCGTAAGGGCGGCTCCGGCTTCAACGCCGTAGTCGAAGACTTCCAGGACGGCGGCACACACGAGTTTGAAATGTAATTATCAAAACAAAACAAAACAAAAACAAAGAATTATCCTTTCTCACACGGATGCCCATCAATGACGTACATATTATGAAGAACGGCAAGTTCAAATATCAAGAACAAATTGATATGCTGTTGGCAGATGGCTGTCAGCTGCCTGAACTGTTTATGCCAAACAATCAGCAGGCTTGCCGCTTTGCCTTCTCTGAAGAAGGACATCCCAATCATATACCGCAGTATATGAGCAACCCCAAACGTATGTTGCAGGACATGGGCAAGGGAAAAGCAAACATGTCGCTTCTCTCCCTATCGTGTTTCACAGAAGCAGAAAAAGCCGAGACGTTTTACAGGAATCTTTGCAAGGCTTTCAAGAACATACCACATACGATTGGTGATTCCTTGTCCGAAGGATGCCTGACGAATGATGATGGGCGGATGACAAGCATTGCCGACAATGGTCACTTCGATTTCTACGAATACGAGACATGTGACTTGAACAAGTCATTTCAAATAACAAAGAACCTAACGGAGAACGAGAACGATGAAAAGAATTGAAGGATATAACATAGAATATGACTTCAGTCAATTCAAGAAGGTGGCAGACCTGATTTACTTCGAAGGTCCCCTGCTGTCACACTATGTCAGCAATAAAGGCGATGACTACCTCTTCTACTGGGTTGACAGGGACGGCAGTGACAACCGCTGGTTAGTGCTGCGTGTCAGCATGGCAAACCTGCAGAAATACATCGGGAAGAAAATCACCTTGCGCGAACTCATTGAGAATCCCAACGACGGGTATCTCTATTCCGTAGATGTGAACGACGACATCTGCTACCACGACATAAAACTGATTCAGCCAGCGGCCCTGCCTGAAGAGTACCTGCCAGAGAATGAATCGTATTATGCGTTTGAGCCTATCCCGGCAGAAGGCGCAGAAGAGATGATGACCTACGAACTGACCATTCCCTGCAAAGAACGTTCCAGATTCGAGGAGGTTCTCCACAAGGTTGGGATTCCAGTCTCCGCGCTCAAGAAAGTGGTAAGCACAGCTGCAGTATTCTAATACAAATTTTCCAAATGAATTAAACAACCATCATATTTCACTAACTATATAGTCAATAACCCATTAAACCCCCATTAATTGATCACGAAACTCAAGTGTCTTATTTATGGAACATAAATCTAACGAAAATCATGACTTAAATCTCTGGTGCTTCGCACGCTTTGACCGCCAATCGGCGGCTCAATGAAGATTTATGTTAGATTTAAGTCAGATTTAAGTTCTGAACTACAATCCGAAATTTGAGTTACAAAACAGACAGTACTAACAACTATTAAAACCAAAACAACAACGACAACGCTAAAAATGTAAATAATATGGAAACGACAACAAATGATGTTACCAAGAAGGTGACGAGAAGGAGGAAGAGAAAACTCACTCCAGAAGAAAACAGGGCTCTGAACGCTGCAATGCCCGCAGGAAACAAATACACAGAGGCCGCAAGAAAGCACCAAGGTTCATTTATAGTTTATGATCCTCACTTCATGCTATGACACGCTATCTGCTTGATACAAACATGTTCATTTTTGGGGCAGTCGATGTTGTTTCTATTAACAATGACCACATGATTATCTCCCATGCCATAACAGAAAAGATGACACTTGTGTCAAGCGATTCACGTTTCCCATATTATCGACGACAAGGCCTTAGCCTATTGTATAACAAGAAACAATAACCAAAACCACAACAACAACGAAAACAGAAGTACACCAAAACGAAAACATATTCTTTACACGAATTACCCCAAAATTCAAACATAAATTATTCATAAATTAAAATACAAGACCCAATTCATGATAAATTCATGATCTAATTCATGGATAATTCATGTAAAAAAGATAAACAGAAAGACATTCTTCACACGAATTACTCTTCAATTCAAACATAAATTGATCATCAATTAAACCACGAATTATTCATAAGTCAATAACAGCAATGGTAAGTCCTAAAGAATATACAGATATTGTGTACACGATTATCGGTGCCGCAATGAGAGTCCATTCCGAGCTGAACTGGGGACTCCTGGAACCGCTATACACAGAGGCTCTGCATATGGAACTCGAGACTTGTGGCATCCCCAATACGATGGAAGCCCACCTGCCATGTTACTATAAAGGTCAGAAAATGCAGAAATACTATCAACCTGACCTGTCAGTTAAGGATATTATCATTGAATTGAAATCAACATCTACCCTTATCCCTGCTCATAGGGCTCAGCTGTTTAATTACATGCGATTAACAAAAACCCCTATAGGGCTACTCATCAATTTCGGGAACAAAAGCCTACAGGGTGAACGTTATGCATACATTGAAGAAACAAACGAATGCGTGCTACTTGATCGAAATATGAATCTGCTAGATCCTGTGGATTCCGACGTGGATCCTGATGACTATTGGAGATTTGAGGAAGAGAACAGGGAAAATGAAGCAGAGAATGGTATAATTCAAGAACAACCTCAAACATAATTCATGATAAATTCATGATCTAATTCATGGATTATTCATGTAAAAGAAAAAAGACATTCTTCACATAAATTACTCATAAATTCAAACATAAATTATTCATAAATAAAAAAGCAAGAACCAATTCATGATAAATTCATGATCTAATTCATGG
>CAMZHV010000079.1 GCA_947307015.1 uncultured Prevotellaceae bacterium
TGCCGGTTCCCTCGTCTTTATACACGATGGTATCCTCACCAATGACAGGAACAATGGAGCTCCTTTTCTTCACCATGTCACTGATGATGATGCGTCTGACTTCTTCTTGTGGAATATATGGCTCCATTTTATGTTAGCAAGTGGGTAAATGAAGGGTAAATGTAAGATTTCAGCGACAAAGTTAGTGATAATTATGGTGCGCGCGCAAGATTTTGCCACTTTTTTTTCGGATTATAGTGAAAAATGGGAAAATGGCAGATGATTACAGGGCTTCTACGCCTTCGCGGATAATGCGGAGGATGTCGGCGGCGGTGACTTGGGTAAAGATGTCGGCTTCGGCGAGGAGGGCATCGGCCATGGAGCGTTTGCTGGCGTGGAGGCGCAGGATCTTTTCCTCGATGGTGCCTTCTGCGATGAGGCGATAGACGGTGACAGGGCGCTCCTGTCCGATGCGATGAGCTCGGTCGGAAGCTTGATCCTCGATGGCCGGATTCCACCATGGGTCGAGATGCACGACATAGTCGGCAGCTGTGAGGTTGAGGCCGAGTCCACCGGCTTTGAGGCTGATGAGGAAGAGCGGGGCATCGCCGGTTTGGAACTCACGCACGAGACGGTTGCGGGTTGCAGTAGGAGTGGCGCCGTCGAGATAGAGGTATGGTATCTGCTGGCGATCCAATTCTTCGCGGACGAGGGCGAGATGACTGGTGAACTGGCTGAATACGAGTGCGCGATGACCGCTCTGCCGGAGGTTGCCGACGAGTTCGAGGAAGGCAGCTGTCTTGCTGGAAGAAAGCTGTAACTTGTCGTCTATGAGACGCGGATGGCAAGCGGCCTGACGCAGACGTGTAATCTCGGCCAATGCGCGCAGGGCGCCTGCACCTCCGGTGTTGTCCTCGAGGTTGGCGATGGCCTGTTGGCGCAGGTTGTCGTAGAGTGCCTGTTCCTCGGGACTCAGCTGAATGCGCAGGGTAACCTCCGTTTTCTCCGGCAGTTCGGCGAGCACATCCTCCTTGGTGCGTCGCAGCATGAAAGGGGAGAGCAGCCGTCGCAGCAGGCGTTGGCGTTCGGTGTCGTGATCGCGCTCGATGGGCAGGATGAAACGTTCGGTGAATTGTTGATAGGTGCCGAGGAGCCCAGGATTGGCAAACTGGAAGAGGTTCCATATCTCGCTGAGATGGTTCTGCAACGGTGTGCCGGTGAGCAGGAGCCGGAAGTCGGCCTGCAGACGCATGGCGCCTTTAGAGGTTTGGGTGTCACGGTTCTTGATGGTGTGCGCCTCGTCGAGGATAACGGTTGTCCATGTACGTGAGGCGAGCAGTTCCTCTTCTGTTACGAGCAGACCGTAGGTGATGAGCACCACATCACCCTCGGCAGCTTCGGCCACGATGGCTTTGCGGTCGACACCCATCTGGTTGAGGCTGTGAACGGTCAGTGCTGGAGCAAAACGCATAAGCTCGTAGCGCCAACCCGGCAGCACGGAGGTGGGCATGACGACGAGCTGCGGTCCCATAGCCGCACGCGACTGCATGAGTGTGATGGCCTGCAGGGTCTTGCCGAGACCCATGTCGTCGGCCAGACAGGCTCCAGCTCCCCACCATGCCAACCGACTCATCCATAAGAAGCCAGTGCGCTGGTATTCGCGCAGTTCGGCATGGATGTTTGTGGGTAGTGGAAAGTCGCGCGTAGAAGCCTCATCGATGCGTTGCAGCAGGTCGCGGAAAGGCGCGTCGGCACGTACTTTGGCCCCTAAGCTTTCCATGTCTGCCAACTGCGGTCCGTTCATGGCAGCCACACGCAACTGCTTACCCCTGCCGACAATCATCTTGTCCAGCACGTCTAACTGTCGGCGCAACTGGTCGCTCAAGGCCACATATTCGTCATCAGAAAGACGGATGAAGCGCCCCCGTCCCTCGTGGAGACGTTCGAGCAACTCCGCCATCTTCAGTTTCTCACGCTGTCCGACATTGATTTCTCCTTCGAGTTCAAACCATTGTCCTACGGAGCTGATGCTGAGGCGCAGATTGGTGGTGTCCAACATTGGACGTACAACGCGCATCTTCGTTCCCTTGGGCCATTCAACAAAAGCCACCTTCGTGGCTGTGCGTAGTGCCTCGAGCAGCAGTAGGCATTGCTCGGTATCAAGCAACCAGTGGTCTTCGGTAATCTGATCATCCATGAATGGTTGCATCAGCTCACGCACAGCCTCGAGGTTACGCCCTTCGGCTCGCAAGTCTCGCTCGGTCTGCACGCTCTCGCCGTCAATCGTGGTGCTGACGATTTCAGCACCGCGTCCTGGAATCTGGTAGGGTGGGTGATCGCCAAACGGCTTCACGGCAAGGGATATGGCATAGTGCATCCCCTCAGAGGGAGTGATCTGAACGGCAATGAGCGGAGAGGCTGGAATGCGTTTGATATCGGTGGTGTTCTTGAGCAACGGACTCATGATGGTGAAGCCGTGGCTGAGGGCCTGCAGCAGATCGGTGAGCCGTTGCTTGCTTTCTGCGGGGAAGGTGCCGATGGTCTTGAGCAAGGTGAGGGTCTTGCGTTGTGCCTCACTGATGCGGGTGACGGTCAGCTGTTTATCACCTACGGCACGGATGGTGATACCGTTGTGGTCGCTATCAAGATCGACATTGGAGCGCACTTGATAGCCGCTGGCACAAGGCTGCACCGTGAGTTGAACAGGCTCTTCCACGATATCGATGTGCAACCCAGTTTTCTCATTGTACACGGCTGGATGTCCTACCAAGGCGGCGATGACTTTGTGACCGCTGAGGTCGTAACTCACGTTGCTGCCATACCAGCCATAGCTGTAGGCATGCACCAACTGTGCAACATTACGGTCCTGGGTGGTCATACATTCTTCGCCGCCTGCCATGAACGACCGCATGGCGATGTTGCGTCCCTTGCTCCAGGTGACACCGCCGTCCTTGGATTTCTGCAACTTGGGCTGTACGCCGTAAGAGACTGTGTTCACGATATATGCCACGCGCTCCATCTCCTCCACTACGGACTTCGCCTGCGTCTTGACATTCCCTGCTGGCGAGGTCTCACGCAGCAGCTCTTCGAGAACACGCTCCCAAGGTGCCAGCTTGCGTACCGGGGGCAGTAATCCCCGTGTCAGTCCTGTCTGCGCGTGAAGCTTTTCGGCCAGAGGCTGGAGTGCAGGGAAATCCTCGCAACAGAGCAGGCGATTGTAGTCATCCCCCTTGGTGACCAAAAGATTACCCATGGCCCGGATCTCCTTGGAATCTTCGGGAATAAGGTTGTAGTGCGCGGCAAAGAGCGTAGCCAGTATGCGGCTTTTGCTGTCTGTGCAGTTATAAAGAGGATAAGAACGAAGAAACTTGTCGGCGTCCTGCTGGCAGAAATGATGCAGCACGAGCAACATGGGATAGCATGTCGGCAGCTGACAGGCCTTGCGGTCTTTGAGCAACTTGGCCGCCGTCTTCTGTGCTTTGGGCGTGTTCGTAAGGCCGAGGGCTACGGCGTATGCAAAATTCTCCAAAGGCGTAACGAAATAGCCAATACCTATTGCTTTAAGGATGGTGGAGTACAATTCCAGTGCAGCCTCGGGCTGGCCGTGATGCAAATGGAGCAACGCCTTCAGCGACATGGCGTAACCGCTATTCTCGTCCATCTCTGCCAGCACAGACTCCCGGCGGCCGTGTTTCAAGAATTCAATGTTGTAGAGGTAGTTGTCACGCAACCGATGACGCACTTCTTCAGGAAGCCTTTCATTGTCAAAGAACAATTGATCCAACTCCTCACGTTCCATGAATACCTCGCCCTCACACAACCGAGAAATCAGCAGATAGAAACACTGAGATAACACGCGCTCCGGACATTGACAAAGGAACGCACGCAGTTCTGGCTGTGTGACAATGAAATCCCAGTAAGGCTGCACGGCCATCATATTCTTGAACAAGGCCTCCTCATCGACAGCTGCCAGCTCATCAGTGAATGGCAGATTGTGCAGGAACAGACACAGCGCCTTCGCCAATGACGCCATAGCATACGTACCCTTCTTGGTTGCTGCGAATGCGGCGTGTTGCAGCTCCGTCAGTTCTTCTGGATCTATGCCTCGTAAGGTGTCAATCCACACCAAGGGCGCAATCTTGACATGCGCTGTGGACCGGTAGCGATTGACCGGTTCGCCCACGAGCCATCCTTTCTTCAGCCAATCCTGTATATGGGCTTCTATCGGCGTGACGCGCCAGTTGAAGAGGTCGTAGATGTGGCGCACAGCATCGTAGTTGAAGCTTACTACTCCGACTGCTGCTATCTGTAGGAAAGGGTGACGGAGATTCTCACGTGAAGGCATCTCTGTCTTTGTCCGTTCAAAATATTTCATTACACGGGATGATTTCTTTTACGCCGCAAATGTACAAATAATCCCCGATACAACAAAAGTTTCGGAGAAAAAGAGTTCATTTTGCACCGTCATGGCTTATTTCGCCCATTTGACTTGCACGCCTTTGCAGACATCATATTGGATGTGGCGACCATGAACACGACTTCCGGCGGGCAGGAAGCCGCAGATGATGCGGGTGATGTGGCGACGGATGCTGAACTCCTTGGGGTCATCGACACCCTCGCTCTCCACCCGGAGGCTGAAACGTCCAATGCCGGAGAGCACCACGGTCTGACCATCGCCGAGTTTTTCCTTGAGGATGTGCTGGAGGTCTGTGATGACGGCAACCATGGTACCTTCCGATATATCACTCTTCTTGCATGCCTCCTGCACCAGTTCCTCAAATGTCACTTCGCCCTGACTCACGGTCTTGGCAAAGTACTTGCCGTATGCGCTGCTGCGCTTGATATTGTTCTTAATGAGCTTGATACGTATTGCCATAATATAATCTTTCTATTCTTCTTAAAAATTTGTTGTCATTTTAGCCTTTGCCTTCACTTTTGCTTATAAGACATATATTTTCAATCGATTAGATGAAGTGAAGGCAAATTATTTACCTTCACTTGCCTTCACCTCGTCACCGACAAGTAAAACAAGTTGTTTTACCTCAGATTGATTGGGCGCGAAGGGCGGTTTAACCAGTTGAAAAGAGGTAAAACAAGTTGTTTTACTTTTCGTCGACCTGTTGCCGAGCTATGCGGAACTGGTTGCCTCGGTTGGTATGCTTAGCCTCGTAACCCATTTGGGTCAGTTGTCTGCCGAGGGTTGACAGCGTGGTCTTGCCGATGGTGAAGGTGGGGAAGAGCTGGCTGAGCTGACGAGCCACGTCCTGCACGGAGATGAAGTCAGCATCTGGGGGTAGGAGGTGGGGCGCGACGAAGGTGAGCTCGATCATCCGCTCATAGTTCGACACCTGCTGGAACTGTTCGTTCTCGTGGGTGATGCGTGCGTTCTCGTCGTCGTCGAACCAATAGCGCCGGCCTTCCTGCAGCTCATGGTAGAGTTGGGCGTAGAGCTGGTCGTGGGGCACGTTTCCACTGTTGTCGATGCTGTCGGCATAGACACAGATGAAACGACGTGAGCCGGTGGGATCGACGAGGGGACGG
The DNA here is from genome assembly GCA_947307015.1 of uncultured Prevotellaceae bacterium. Classification (GTDB taxonomy): domain Bacteria; phylum Bacteroidota; class Bacteroidia; order Bacteroidales; family Bacteroidaceae; genus Physcousia. The sequence continues at coordinate 5,521 of CAMZHV010000079.1, forward strand.
CGGTTGTTGGTGGTGGCGATGAACGAGGCGAAGCGGCGGCGCTCCTCCATGACCTTGCCGTAGGGCGGACGGAACTTGACATCCTGCTTAGATATGAGGTATTTAAGTAGCGGCTGCTGGCTCTTGGACATGGCATCGAACTCGTCGATGTTGATGAGTGCGTAGGATGACATGGCGATGAAGATGTCGCCATCGTTCTTCATCGACAGTCGGTCGTTGTAATACGTCTGTAGGAAGCCGGGCAGCAGGCGTCGGCAGAAAGTGGTCTTGCCCGAACCCTGCGGACCGATGAGCAGCGGCACGATGGCATTGCCGTACTGGCGGTCCTTGCCCATCCATTGTGCCACCATGGAGAGCATCCACGTGTGGAAGTCGTTCTGCCAATGCGGATTATCGGTGTGTACACGCTCGGCCAGCTGTCCTACGTAATCGTGCTTCTTGTCCCAGGGCTTCAGGTGACTTATGTAGTCCTCCATGGGGTAGTAGCGAGGGATGAGGTTAGAGTCGATGTATCGGCTGAGGTCTTTGTCCCACGAATCGACGCCCGCCTTCAATGCCTTGATGGCCATGGTGTTGCGCGTAGCCTGGTCGAGCGGAGCAAAACCATAGCCGACGGCGTTGAGGCGGTATTCGGGCGTACCTGTCATCACGTTGAGTCGCAACGTGTAATGCTCCTTCATGTAGGCCTCAGTTTTGTAGGCGAGCAGAGCCGATGGGCGTGTGTACTTCAAAGGTAGCGCCTGCAGCTGCTCGCGCAGGTAAGCTGTGCGGAAGACGGTGTCTATGACCTCGCTGTTGTCCATGCCTCCGAGCATGGGGATGAAGGTCGCCATGCGTGCACTCCACGCCTGCGGCAGTCCCATCTTGTGACACCCGTCGGCTAAGCGTTCGAGCACGGCGGTGGCGAAGAGGTCGTCCTTGCGGATGTCGCGGTGGTGCGCTATGGCCTCGTCGAGGCAGTCGTGGAAACGTCGCATACGGCTGGCATAGACGCTCAAGCCGGGTATCTCCTCGGGCCGGTTGTAATCGCTGATGTCCTCCTGTATAGCGCGGTACTCGGGGCTTTTCTCCGGCGTCGCGGTCACTGTCAGGGCGATGGCCTCGGGGTTGTAGAAGGGTTGCGGGTCGTAGCTCACGGGACAGACGTCGGCACGGGTGGGATGGCGCTCAGCCAGGGCTGTGCCGAGGTGAGCGGAGTAGAGGTAATGCAATTTGTTGAAAGCGTTGACGAGGGCCGTATCGAGGGCTTCGTCCGTGAGGTCAGCGCCTTTGTCGCCGTCGGCCACCTGAAAGCGGCACACGATGTCCAACGAGTGTCCGCCGGCACCGAGGAAGGTGAGCAATGTGTAGGGTAGTTGGTTGGCGAGATGCTGATAGCCGATGGCGGTGGTCAGGTCGCGCAGGTTCTCCAAGGAGAGCAGCACCAACGGGTTGCGCTCACGCAGCTCTACTGTGCCGCCACGCTTCATCCATACTCCGGCGAAGCACACCTCCTTGCGGTAGTCTTCGATGAAGTTATGTGGCGCCGTGTCGTCCTTGACCATGTCCACGAAACGCTCCAACTCCATGCGCGTATAGCGCTTTTCTTTGCGTTGGCTGTTGATGATAGTGATGTTCATAGTAGATAGTGATGTTTGGTATGTTTTTCGAGTGCAAAGATACACCACCATCGCCAAATTTGCAAACTTTTGCATCAAAAATTCACTTTTGGCCCAAAAAGTGAAGGCAAATATTTTGCCTTCACCTATGATAACATACTATATAACATTTACTTATTAGCAAAAGTGAAGGCAAACTATATTTTTTCACTTTTCATATAATAAAGAAAAAGGGTAGGATACTTGAAGCGTGATTTTATCAAGAATAAATATTTCTTATTAATCAAAATAAACATATTTCTTTGGTTGATTGAAGATAATGAAGTATATTTGCAGCGCAAACAACGAAAAACTGCGATATGATACAGCAAAATAGGCGTTATCCGATAGGTATTCAGACGTTCTCTGAGATTATTAACAGAGGATGTGTCTATGTCGATAAGACCGACCTGATGTGGCAGGCACAGAATCTGTCCAAGTACATCTTTTTGAGCCGACCGCGCCGCTTCGGCAAATCGCTGCTTACCACGACCTTCAAGTCGTTCTTCGAGGGTCGTCGCGAATTGTTCGAGGGGTTGAAGGTAATGGAGTTGGAGCAGGAATGGTTGGAGTATCCAGTGATACACGTGGATCTGAGTATGGCCAAGGGGATGGATACGGTGGAAGAGTTGAGAGGCAGGTTGTCTTTTCTCCTTAAACCATACGTCGAGAGATATGACGTTAAAGAAGACCTGCAACATCCTGGCGGCACCTTCACGGGGTTAATCAGGGCTGCTTACGAAAAGACTGGCAAGCAGGTTGTGGTACTCATAGATGAGTACGACACACCGCTGTTGGAAGTGCTGCACGAAGATGTGCAGCTGCCCGCTTTCCGTAAAGTCATGCAGGAGTTCTTCCAGACGCTGAAGGCCAGCGAGGCCATGATACGCTTCTGCTTCATCACGGGCATCACCCGTTTCAGTCAAGTCAGCATCTTCTCCACGCTCAACAACCTCAATAACATCACCATGCTGCCGCAGTTCTCGGCCATCTGCGGTATCACCGAGACGGAACTCTCTACGACATTGGCTCCAGATATTGCTCTGCTGGCCGAGAGCGAAGGATGTACACCTGAGGAGATGCACGCCCGTCTGAAATACTGCTATGACGGCTATCATTTCTGCGAGCGTTCGGAGGACATCTACAATCCATACAGCCTTTTAAACTCCTTTGCCAATAAGCGCGTTAGCAACTACTGGTTCGAGTCGGGTACGCCGACCTTTCTCATAGAGCAACTCAAACGTTTCAAAACCGACATTACGGCCTTAGAACCATGGCAGGTGCCGGAAACTACCCTGCAACGCCCGACACAGACCTTGACCAGCGCCCTGCCGCTGTTATTGCAGTCGGGCTATCTGACCATCAAGGACTATGACCGCGAGATGCGGATGTACAATGTAGTCATTCCTAATCAGGAAGTGCGCGTTGGCCTGACGGAATCCTTGCTGCCGGCCTATTGTGGCATTGAGGTGGAGGACGTACAAGACGGCTTCGCAGCCCGCTTCTACCGTGCCCTCAAGAAAAGTGACCTCGACCTCGCCCTGCGCGAGATGCAGGCATACTTTGCCGGACTCCCCTACATTGAGGGCTTCAAACGCAAGTTGGACGATGCCGTCAAGGCGGAAGGTTTCTACGAATGGACCTTCTACCTCATCTTCTCCATGCTCAACGTCTATGTGCGCACACAGGTCAAGACGATCCGCGGCCGTGCCGACATGGTGGTCGAAATGCCTGATGCCATCTATGTCTTCGAGCTGAAGATCAACGGCATAGCCCAGGAGGCTCTCGACCAGATCAATTCCAAGGGCTATGCCATCCCCTACCAGACAGACGCTCGCCGTGTCATCAAGGCTGGCCTCCGCTTCTCTACCGAGACGCTGAGCATCGAGGATTGGGTGACTGATGATCTTCAGTAATTAGGGATTGTCGTTTAATTTTTTCAACTGTAATTGCTTTGAGTTCTGTCTAGCT
>CAMZHV010000080.1 GCA_947307015.1 uncultured Prevotellaceae bacterium
CGCTTTCATTTTTCACATTATTCCTTCTGTCCTGCTCCATCAGCTACAAATTCAACGGCGCGAGCATCGACTACGAGACCACGAAGACCATACAGATCGATCCGTTCCCCATCCGCTCGTCATACGTCTGGGCTCCGATGCATTCCATCTTCAACAACAGGTTGACAGACACTTATGCACGGCAGACCAAATTGCGGCAGGTGAAACGTGGCGGCGACCTTATTGTAGCTGGAGAAATCACAGGTTTCGACCAGTTCAACAAGGGTGTCGGCAGCGATGGCTACAGCTCGCAGGTGCAGCTGAAGATGACCGTCAACGTGCGCTTCACGAACACCAAGAAACACTCCGAAGATTTTGAGCGTCAATTCACTGCCACCACCGAATACGATGCAACACAGCAACTGGTGAACGTGCAGGAGGAACTCGTCACGCAGATGTCGAGGGACATCGTAGACCAAATCTTCAACGCCACCGTCGCCAACTGGTAATACACCGCCTATGCAATCACTGACATCATACATACAACACCCTGAGCGCCTCGATGCCGCTACGGTGCAGGAGCTCGAGCAGCTGGTAGAGCGTCATCCTTCGTTCCAGCCCGCCCGCCTGCTCTACCTCCTCGGCCTCTTCCAGCTGCAGGACGAACGTTTTGGCGCTGAGCTCCGCAAGGCCGCCCTCTTCCTGCCCGACCGTCGCAAGCTCTTTGAGTTCTTCGACAGCGACTACTTCCAGGCCAAGTCCAAGGAATCCGCTGCAACCCCGTCGGCATCCCCCGTTGCCACCAATCCGGCAGCCGACCGCACGCAGTCGCTCATCGACACGTTCCTCAACCAGCAGCCCGAGTCGCCGCAGCCGCGCCACAACCATCCCGCCGATGCCAGCATCGACTATATGGCTTACCTCATCCAGTTGGAGGATGCGGCGCCAGTACAAAATCTTGACAAACAGGAGGACGACGAGGACACTATTTCACAACAGGAGGAACCCGATGCTCCGCCGACACCAAATGTACACCAACACGACCCCTCAGACACCTATTTTACCGAGACATTAGCCCGAATTTACATCAAACAGGGCAAATATGCGAAGGCAATTGAAATTATTAGGCGCATAAGTTTGATTTATCCGAAAAAAAATCGTTACTTTGCAGACCAAATCCGCTTCCTCGAGAAATTAATCGTCAATGAGCGGGCTAAAAACGAAGATAATAACAAATAAAATATTTTAACATCATGTACAACTTACTTGTAATTCTTGTGGTCATCGCATCCATCTTCATGTGTCTCATCGTACTCATCCAGGAGTCTAAAGGAGGCGGCCTTGCCAGCGGCTTTGCCAGCGGCAATCAGGTCATGGGTGTGCGCAAGACCACTGACGTCATCGAGAAAGCAACCTGGGGCCTGGCCATCGCTATGGTCGTCTTCAGCATCGCTTCCGTCTATTTCATCCCTCGTGCCAGCGGCAACACTTCCATCATGGAAGACGTCGCCATCGAGCAGCAGGCCACCGCTCCGACAAACCTGCCCGGTATGCCCGCTTCTGACATTCAGGAGGCTCCGGCTGCTGATGCTCCCGCAGAGGCTCCCGCCAACTAAACAGTGCGCGTCATGTTCAGACGGACTCTCAAGACTTTCGCCTCGACTCTTGTCCTGGCTATGACAGCGTTGACCCTGAAGGCCAGCGCTGTCGTTTTACCTGCCCATCAGCAAGTCACCATCGCCGTCAACGAGGGGGAACCCGCTGTCGTTGCCACTGCCGTCGCCCTCTTGGAGAACGATCTGCAGCGTACATTAAACGCGCCCGTGCGCATGTCTACCCATAACGCACAGATTATTATCGGTACGTTCCAGGGCGCAGGTGCCAAGTTGCTCGAACCTACGGGCATAGACCTCTCGTGGTTAAGCAGCCGCACAGAAGGTTTTGTGCTCGCCGCTACGCATGACGGACGTCTGGTCATCGCGGGTAGCGATGCTGTTGGAACAGCCTATGGCATCATGGAGCTCACGCGCCTCCTCGGCGTATCGCCGTGGGAATGGTGGGCCGATGCGGAGCCGGAGGCGAAAAGCGAGCTGCGCCTGCCCGACGGCTTTGTCAGCCGACAGGCTCCCAACATCCGCTATCGCGGCATCCAGTTGAGCGACACGGAATGGGGACTGCAGATATGGGCCAACTCCACCTACGAGCCAGGCACACCTTATTACATCGGTAGCAAGACCGCCACCCGCCTCTTCGAGCTGATGCTGCGTCTGCGTGCCAACCTCTTCTGGCCGCCTGTCTCCGAGAATGCCAACGCTTTCTTCCTCACCGACGAGTGCCGTGAGCTGGCCAAGACATACGGCGTTATCTATGGCAACGGCGTCGCGCAGCCGCTGCCCGCTCCGCTGCTGCAGCCGCTGATGTGCGAGGACGACGGCTTCGGCTACATCTGCCACTTCCCCACCAACGATGAAGCGGATCGCATCGGGGGCAACGGTATTTTCTACCACGTATCCTACCGTGGGGCGCCGCACGACTATCTGTGGCTCGGCACAGCCAGCCCCTTCCTCATGTACCAGCAGCTGACAGAGGCCTATTATCGCGGTGCCTACCGCTTGTGGGTGTTGGACGTCGGCGACATCAAACCTTGCGAGTACCAGCTGAGCCTCTTCATGGATATGGCTTGGAACCGCAATGCCGTGGAGCAGTTGTCCATAGGCCGCCACATCGAAGAGTTCATCGCTGCGAATGTTGGCCGCGATATTGCACGCCTCTCGTCCATCTATCTCAAGGAGCACTACCACCTCTCCTTCCAGCGCAAGCCCGAACACCTGGCTTGCACGCGCACCAATGAGCCCGCTGGCTTTACCGGCTGGAGTGCCGTACGCGACCTGCCCTGGAGCGAGAAACGCATCCGCCATCGTCTTGGCCGCTACGATCAGTTGCAACGCAATGTCCGCTGGATTGCCGACTCCGTGCGACGCGTCCATCCCCGCCGCTACGATGCTTTCTACCAACTGGTTGAATATCCTATCCTCGCAGCTGCGGCGCAGAACGAAAAGTACCTGCTGGCACAACTCGCCCGACACGGCAAGGCCTATCTCGCGAGCGACAACGTGCAGTCCACATGGAAACGTTCCGACGAAGCCCACAATCGCGTGCAGAGCCTCACCTTGCAGTACAACTCGCGGCGCGGAGGCAAATGGGAGGGCATGCTTAGCTCCAATCCTGCTGCGCTGACGGTGTTCCAGCCCGTGCCCCACTACCAGAATGTTGCGCCTCTCGCTCCTGAGATTCCCAACATCGCCGTCTTCTACGGCGCCAGCTACCACGCTTCCAGCTTCTCGGGCAGCAGCGTTCTGGATCCCGTCTTAGGCTTGGGTGCCAGCATCCGTGCTATGCCTGTGCCGAAGGATTGCAATATCACCTATAAGTTTACGCACAACTTCGCCAAGGCACAGACCGTAGAGGTGGAGATACACATGCTGCCGACACACACCATCGAGGCACAGCAGCGTTTGTCCGTCACGTTGGATGGCGGTCAGCCACAGGTCTTTACCTACGACACCGAAGTCGGTAGCGAAACGTGGAAGCAGAACGTGTTGCAGAACTACGCCGTCATCATCGCTCATCTCCCTGTCACCAGACCTACTGGCACCCACGAGCTGAAGCTGAGTGCTCTGGATGAAGGCGTCGTCGTCGACGAGGTTTTCGTGCGCAAGAATATCAACAACGTCATTGAGAGGTGACATACATCGTCATTCGTATATCGTACCTCATATAATCGTTTAATCATAAATAACATATAACTGTGTTTGAGAATCTATCCGAACGCCTCGAACGATCCTTCAAGATCCTGAAGGGTGAAGGCAAAATCACAGAAATCAACGTCGCTGAAACATTGAAGGATGTGCGCCGCGCACTCCTCGACGCCGACGTCAATTATAAGGTTGCCAAGCAGTTTACTGACACCGTCAAGCAGAAAGCCTTGGGACAGAACGTCCTCACGGCCGTGAAGCCGCAGCAGATGATGGTCAAGATCGTCCACGACGAGCTGGCTCTGCTCATGGGCGGTGAAACAGCAGAACTCCAGCTGAAGAGCCGTCCCTCCATCATCTTGATGGCCGGCCTCAATGGTGCCGGTAAGACGACTTTCGCAGGCAAGCTGGCTAATATGCTCAAGACCAAGCGCAACCGCAAGCCCCTGTTGGCTGCCTGCGACGTCTATCGTCCCGCAGCTGTCGAGCAGCTGCGCGTGCTGGGCGAGCAGATTGGCGTGCCTGTCTATTCATCCCCCCTTGGGGGGACAGAAGGGGGCTTGGACCCAGTGAAGATTGCACAGGACGCCATCCTCGAAGCCAAGTCGCGCGACTACGACACCGTCATCGTTGATACCGCCGGTCGTCTGGCCATCGATGAGAAGCTGATGCAGGAAATCGCTGCCATCAAGGCTGCCATCAACCCCGACGAGACGCTCTTCGTCGTTGACGCGATGACGGGTCAGGACGCTGTCAATACTGCCAAGGAGTTCAACGAGCGTCTGGATTACACCGGCGTCGTGCTCACCAAACTCGACGGCGACACACGCGGTGGTGCTGCCCTCTCCATCCGCACCGTTGTCGACAAGCCCATCAAGTTCGTGGGCACGGGCGAGAAGATGGAGGCCATCGACCCCTTCCACCCCGCACGTATGGCAGACCGCATCCTCGGCATGGGCGACATCGTCAGCCTCGTGGAGCGTGCGCAGGAGCAGTACGACGAGGAGGAGGCCAAGCGCCTGGAGCGTAAGATCCGCAAGAACCAGTTTGACTTCAACGACTTCTACGCCCAGATCCAGCAGATCAAGAAGATGGGCAACATTAAGGATCTCGCCTCGATGATTCCCGGCGTGGGCAAAGCCTTGAAGGACATTGACATCGACGACAATGCCTTCAAGAGCATCGAAGCCATCATCTTGTCGATGACGCCCAAGGAGCGCACACATCCCGAAGTGCTCAACACCAGCCGCCGCCAGCGCATTGCCAAAGGCTCCGGCACCGACATTCAAGCAGTCAACCGTCTCATCAAGCAGTTCGACCAGACACGCAAGATGATGAAGATGGTCACTGATCCAAAGATGGCAAAGACCCTCTCCCGACCCCTCCCGTCAGGGAGGGGAGGGGCTGCGCGATAATAGACCCACCCTCAGACCCCTCCCGTCAGGGAGGGGAGTGCCTACGGAATAAAATGTAAAAAGAATACCTGTTATGATTAACGAAGTTCGTTGGGCTGCATCTGATCGTTATTCTTTGCTAAAAGATTTTGCTCGGAATAACAGGATGAATCCTACTGATGCTGAGATAATCCTCTGGCAGGAGCTGCGAAGGAGATCTGTTAATACAAAATTCTTTCGTCAGTACATAATTGCTGATTACATTGTAGATTTCGTCTCTATACAACACATGTTGGTTATTGAGGTCGATGGTGCTTATCACTCAGAACCAGTTCGGAAAGAATATGATGAGGGTCGTACAGAAAGATTGGAATCCTTGGGCTTTAGAGTCCTTCGCTTTTCCAATGAGGAAGTCTTAAATAAGGTAGATGTTGTTATAAACTCCATTATAAGCCACATACAGAACTATGGGAAATAAAGAATCTATGCGCCAGCCTCTCCCCTCCCTGACGGGAGGGGCCGGGGGAGGGTCTTTAATCGACGGAAAAGCAACTGCCGCTACCATTAAGGCAGAAATCAAAGAGGAAGTAGAGCGCATCGTCGCCGCAGGTGGCAAGCGTCCGCATCTGGCCGCCATCCTCGTAGGTCACGACGGAGGCTCGGAGACGTATGTAAATAATAAAGTACGCGCGTGCGAGGAGTGCGGCTTTCGTAGTACCCTGCTGCGCTTCGAGGACGACCTCAGCGAGGAGGCGCTGCTGGCAGAAGTCGCCAAGCTCAACGACAATGCCGACATCGACGGCTTCATTGTGCAGCTGCCCCTGCCGCGACATATCGATGAGCAGAAGGTCATCGAGGCCATCGACTACCGCAAGGATGTCGACGGTTTCCATCCCATCAACGTAGGACGTATGGCCATCGGTCTGCCCGCCTTCATCAGCGCCACACCCAAGGGCATCCTCGAGCTGTTGCGCCGCTACCACGTTGAGACTTCCGGCAAGAAATGCGTCATCCTCGGCCGCTCCAATATTGTGGGTAAGCCTATGTCCCAGCTGATGATGCAGAAGGGTGTCGACGCCACTGTCACCGTCTGCCATTCCCGATCCAAGACCCTCAAGGAAGAGTGCCTGCAGGCAGACATCATCATCGCCGCAATCGGTCAGCCCGCCTTCGTGAAGGCAGACATGGTCAAGCCCGGCGCTGTCATCATTGATGTCGGCACCACCCGCGTCCCCGATGCTTCGCGTGCGCGTGGCTGGCGCCTGCAAGGTGATGTGGATTTCGATGCCGTCGCCCCCAAGTGCTCCCTCATCACCCCAGTCCCAGGTGGCGTAGGTCCCATGACCATCTGTATGTTGATGCAGAACACCCTGGAAGCTGCCAAGCGTCGCTGACAGGATATAGATACAAAAGAACGAGGTGCGCAAGTGAAAAGACTTGCGCACCTCGATGGTTAAAGGGGGTATTGTGATAAGCCTGGAGGCTTATTCGGCGCGGAGGGTGAAGCGCTTGAAGGCGGTGACGGTGAGACCCTTCTCGACACTCTGGAGGTACTGGGCAACAGTCATGTTCTTGTCCCAGATGTACTCCTGCTCGAGGAGGCAGTTCTCCTTGAAGAACTTCTTCAGACGACCCTGTGCGATGTTCTGGATCATCTGCTCGGGGAGGTTGGCAGCCTTCTCAGCGGCAACCTTCTCCTTGATCTCGCGAACCATAGCGGCCTGCTCGGGGGTGATCCAGCCCTTAGTCATGTTGGATTCGATGTGATCCTCGCTGTCGACGTGTGCGGGGTTGACACCAGCCTTGCGGATGGCAGCCTCGACAGCCTTGGCAATCTGCTCTTCCTTGGTCTTCTCGATAGCAACACGAAGCTCACTGTCGATAGTGGCCTGAGGCACAGCGCTCTGGTCAACGGCCACGGGGTTAGCGGAAGCAATCTGCATGGCGACGTTCTTGCCGGCCATAGCGTCCTCGACAGCCTTGCTGAGGGCAACCATGGTGCAGAGGGTGTGCTTGTTCTGGTGGTCGTAGGTGGCGATGCTCTCGCCTTCGATGACGCAGTAGCCATCGAGCTCCATCTTCTCACCAGTAATACCGCTGCGTGCGACGACGGCATCCTGAATGGTGCCTTCGCCCATGGGCAGAGCCTTCACCTCGTCGAGGGTCTTGCAACGAGCTGCTACGGCAGCGTCGATGATATCCTGAGTGAGCTTGACGAAGTCGGCGTTGTTGGCCACGAAGTCTGTCTCGCACTTCAGGGCGATGATAGCGGCGAAGTTGCCGTCAGCCTTCACGAGTACGCAACCTTCGCTGGCCTCGCGGTCGCTGCGCTTGGCAGCCACGGCCTGACCCTTCTTGCGGATGATTTCGATAGCAGCGTCGATGTTGCCTTCGCTCTCTTCGAGAGCCTTCTTGCAGTCTGCCAGACCTGCGCCAGTCATTTCGCGCAGTTTCTGGATATCTTTAATTGATACAGCCATTTGTATTTTCGCGGGCGTTGCCCGCAGTTTAAAGATTAAAGTTTAAAGTTTAATGGGCAAAGCACTTTACTCCTCAGCGGTAGCTTCTTCCTCAGTAGCCTCGTCCTCGATGCGGGCGCTCTGCTTGACAGCCTTCTCGCCCTTTTCCTGAGCGGCTTCGGTGTCGATGCGCTCAGCCTTGCGCTCCTCGAGGCCTTCGTTGATGGCTGCAATGCAGGCGTCGAGGATAACCTCTACGCTCTTGCTGGCATCGTCGTTGGCGGGGATGACGAAATCTACGTTATCGGGGTTGGAGTTGGTGTCAACGATACCGAACACGGGAATGCCGAGACGGTTGGCCTCGCGGACAGCGATCTGCTCCTTGAGGACGTCGACGACGAAGAGGGCTGCGGGCAGACGGGTAAGGTCAGCGACGCTGCCGAGGTTCTTCTCCAACTTGGCGCGCTGGCGGCTGACCTGCAGTGCCTCGCGCTTGCTGAGGTTGGCGAATGTGCCGTCAGCAGTGAGCTTGTCGATGTTGGCCATCTTCTTCACAGCCTTGCGGATGGTGGAGAAGTTGGTGAGCATGCCGCCGGGCCAACGCTCGATGACGTACGGCATATTGATGGAGGTAGCTTTCTCAGCTACGACCGATTTGGCCTGTTTCTTAGTAGCAACGAAGAGAATCTTGCGGCCGCTCTTGGCGATGTTCTTCAGCGCCTCAGCAGCCTCGTCGACCTTAACAACGGTCTTGTGGAGGTCTATGATATGAATGCCATTCTTCTCCATGAAGATATAAGGAGCCATGGCGGGGTTCCACTTACGCTTGAGGTGACCGAAATGGCAACCAGCTTCAAGCAGGGTGTCGAAATTTGTTCTTGACATAATAATTTAATAAATTTGTTTACTTTCTTTTGGGTTAATTGTTAACCAACCGCACGGTAAACCTTAGTTTAATGTTTAAAGTTTAAGGTGTCCGCACGATTTAGATACTAAACGCTTGCCGATTTTACAATTTGACAATTTACAATCTGACAGATGTAAAATTGTACAATTGTGAAATTGTCCAATAGATCAGCGTTTGCTGAACTGGAAGCGACGACGAGCCTTGGGCTGACCGGGCTTCTTGCGCTCGACCTCGCGGGGATCGCGGGTCATGAAACCTTCGGCACGGAGGGCCTTCTTGTCCTCGGCGTTGATCTTGACGAGTGCGCGGGCGATGGCGAGGCGGAGAGCCTGGCTCTGGCCGGTGAAGCCGCCGCCGAAGAGGTTCACCTTGATGTCATACTTCTCAGCAGCGTCGAGCAGCGCGAGGGGCTGCTTCACCACAAACTGGAGGATAGTGCTGGGGAAGTACTCGGTGAGGTCTTTCTTGTTGATGGTAATCTTACCAGTGCCCTCTGTCACATAAACGCGGGCAACGG
>CAMZHV010000081.1 GCA_947307015.1 uncultured Prevotellaceae bacterium
CAATCCAGATAGGCATCTGGATGAGCATCGGCAAGCAGCCGCCCATAGGCGAGACACCGTACTGCGAGTAGAGCTGCATCATCTCCTGCTGCTTCTTCATGGCATCTTCCTGCTTGGGATATTTGGCATTGAGCTCGTCGATTTTTGGTTTCAGTACGCGCATACGAGCACTGGCCAAATAACTCTTCTTGGTGGCGGGATAGACGAGAGCCTTGACGATGAGCGTCAAAAGCAAGAGGACGAGTCCCATGTGCAGACCGAAGCCCTTGAGCCAGTCGAAAAGGTAGATGATGAACCAACGGTTGATCCAGCGCACGACAGGCCATCCGAGGTAGACGAGGTCTTCGAGTTCGAGGTCTTTGTCGGCGTTGATGCTCAGGTCGTTGTGGGCTTTTAGCGTATGGAAGTCATTGGGGCCGAAGTACATCTGTAGCTGCGTAGGCTGTGCGCCCGTGGGGTCGAAGGCGGTCTGCATCGTGGCTTCGTAGTTCTTCAGATAACCTTGTCCTTTCTGATAGACCTGTGACTTGAGGTGGGCATTAGTGAGCTGTTGCTGGCTGATGAGCACCGCAGAGAAGAACTGGTTCTTGAAGGCCACCCAGTCGAGGGCTTCTTCAATGTCCTTCTCCTTATCGGATGTCTCGCTGAGGTAATCGGTGTCGCCGTCGGCCTCGTGGTAGCGGATGCAGGCGTAGCGGTTTTCGAAGTCAAAGCCTTTCTCCAGCTGACGTGCGCGATCATACCAGGAGATGTCGAGGGTGCGCATCGAGGGCGTGAAGAGGTTCGAGATGCCGTTGGCGCGAATGATCATGTCCACCATGTAGGCATCGGGACGGAGGGTGTAGTCGATGTCAAGAGAACCGGAGGCCAGGGGGAGGCGGAGGGTGAGGGTGGCCCCCCCTACGGCCCCCGAGGGGGCTTCTGTTGCTTGGCTATTTGAAGACTTAGCTGTTGTGTCCCCCTCGGGGGACGAAAGGGGGGCTTCTACAGGCTGGAAGAAGAGGTCGCTGGTGATGATGTTCTCCTGCTTGGTGGCGAGGGAGAGTACCATACGGGTGTCCTTGGCACTGACGAGGTGGATATTCTCTTTCTGCTGGTCCTGATAGTTCTTGAGCTCAACATCTTCGATGACGCCGCCGTGCGTGTTGATGGTAACCTTCACGAGGTCGTTCTCGAGGGTGAGGAGCTGCTCTGTGCCTTGTGATGCGGCGAAGAGGGCTGAGGTAGAGTCGAGGGTGAGGGTAGTGCTCTCAGATGAAGCCTCGGGAGCGGTAAGGGCGGCTTCGGCGGCTTTCTCAGCCTCGGCGCGTTGTACGGCGGCTATGGAGTCGCGCTCATGTTGGGCTTGAAGTTGTTCCTTGCTGGGTCGGCTGTACCATGAGAAAAGGATGAGCACGAGAGCCATGAGGATGAATCCGGTGACTGTGTTTTTATCCATGTCTTAATTTGACAATTTGACGATTTACAATTTACGATTGTGTTATTTCTTTATTGATTTCTTCGATATAGGAGAGGAGGTCGTCGCGGCCTTGGCGGGTCTCTGCGGAGGTGATGAAGTGGGGTGGGAGAGGCTCCCAATCCTCGGCGAGACGAGTGAGATAGGCGTTTACGCTGGTGGTGAGAGCTGCCTTGGAGAGCTTGTCGGCTTTGGTGAAGACGATGCTGAAGGGTACGCCACTTTCGCCGAGCCATTGCATGAATTCGAGGTCAATCAGCTGCGGCTCATGACGGCAGTCGATCAGCACAAAGAGATTGGTCAAGTTCTCGCGCTGAAGGATGTAACCTGAGATCATCTGTTCGAGCTTCGTGCGCTCGGTCTTGCTGCGCTTGGCAAAGCCGTAGCCAGGGAGGTCAACGAGATACCAATCATTATTAATCTTGAAGTGGTTGATGAGCAGCGTCTTGCCGGGGGTGGCAGAGGTCTTCGCCAGTTTCTTGTTGCCTGTGAGCATGTTGATGAGGCTCGATTTACCCACATTGGAACGCCCAATGAAGGCGTATTCAGGGCGCTGGTGCTCAGGGCATTGGCTGATGGTGGCGCTACTCTTAACGTAAACGGCGTTCTTGATGATCATGCTGTTTGTTGTGCGTTAATGCGTTTGTCGTCAGAAGTCATATTTCAGTCCGAGCGAGAGCCATTCTTTGAACATCCAGTGTGTCTCGCGTGCACTGTCCTCGGTTAGGTTGCCGTTCTCGTCTTTCTTGACATTGTAATACTTCATGTCCTCATATCGCGGATAGATGTAGAATTGCGACGAGAGGTACTTGTTGATGGTGAAGGTGAAGGTGTGCTCGTTCTCGATGCGAGTAAGTTTGAAGTTGGAGAACCAATAGAACCGACAGTGCCACTTGACGTTATTGACGATTTGGTAGTCGAAGGTGAAATCGATGTTGGGACCCCAGTCGTGCTTGGAGTTGTGCCCTGGGCTTATGCCGTAGTTGCCGACGAGGCTGTCGGTGCGGCAGTAGGTGATGACGTATGAGAGCGGTGCCAAGTGGAGCTTACCTGTGAAGCGTTTCTTCTTGATGTTGAAGTCCATACCGATAGACGAGCGGACGTACAACGGTGCGAGAAAGTTGGACACGACGTAATCTGTATTGCCTCGATAGCCTCGATAGGGTTGGGATTGTAGCTGTAGCTGGGCGGAGTAGTTCCAGTTGCCGATGGCCTTGATGCCGAGGTTGGATGTCAGACGCAGGACATTGCCGATGGGACGGAACTTAGGCGTGGCGTTGTCGTTGGTTTGGAAACCGAACTGCGCCTCAAAACTATTGTCCCACTGCACTTTGCGTTGGTTGTTGAAGTTGGCGTAGAGGTTGAGGGCACTGAGCATAGAATAATAGTTCTGACCACCCTGATACCAGTTTTTGGAAAAGTAGTTCTGCGTGAACTGCAGCGATCCGTTGCCTTTGAATGTCCAGAAATTGGGACGCTTCACTTCGGGTTCCACGGCGTCAACCACAACATCCGGCGTTTCCTCGACGACTTTCTCGGCCAGTTTTTGTTCCTCAACAATGGGTTTGTTGAGGTCGGAACGCACCGCGCCCGCTTCATTCAGGTCGGCTTGTGTGGTAGAAAAGAGCTGAGGGAAGTGGGCGTAAGCATAGCTAAGGCGGGCATTGGAAGCCTGATTGAGCAACAGCTGGTGGTCATTGGTGTCGCCAAGAGATGGCAGCGAGGAGGTGTTGAGACCAGAAGCCGACTGTCCCATCTGCTGTACTAAAGCGCTGGTATATAGTGTACCAGGGCCTAAGATGCGGAAAAGATAGGGGCTTGGTGACATCTGTGAGCGCGAACGCGCGTTCTGGCGGTTGACCAATGCTACGAGGGAGTCGGTATAGTTGCTGACGATGCTGTCGGGTGCTGTTGCCTGACTGGGCAAGGGTTTTTTCTTAGCCTGCACGCCGAGGGCAATCATCAGGAGAACTGCGAGAGTGCAATAGTTGTGACGCATAGCGGTTAGAATATTATAATTTGGCGCAAAAGTACATAAAAAATGCGAAACAGCGTGCTTTTAGGGGCTATAATACGTTCTTTTTTATAAATAAGGTGTAGTTTTTGACATTTCTTGCGGCAAAATGATGCTTTTTATGTACTTTTGTCGCATGAAACTGATTGTCGATAGTGGCTCAACAAAGGCCACATGGATTTGGTTGCGCCAAGGTCTGGACGAGGTCAAGGTCGACACCCTTGGCATCAACCCCGTACGCGACGATGCTGAGGTCATCGGACAAATCGTGGAAAACGTGGCGGCTACACTGATGAGCTACGCGGCCATGCAGGGCAAGCCGGATGTGAAGCAGTTGGCACAGGAAATCTATTTCTATGGTGCGGGATGTATTTCGCCATATAAGGAGGTGATGAGTGCGGCTTTGATGCGGTGTTTCCCTCATGCTGACGTCTACGTCGAGAGCGATCTCTTAGGTGCAGCACGAGCACTCTGCGGCAGGGAGGAAGGTATCGCCTGCATCCTTGGAACCGGTTCGAACTCTTGCCTTTACGATGGCGAGAAGATTGTTGCCAATGTATCACCCTTGGGATGGGTTTTAGGCGATGAGGGCAGTGGTGCCGTGCTAGGACGAACCCTCGTAGGCGACCTGTTGAAAGGTCAGCTCGGCGAGGAACTGAAGACCGCATTTTTTGAACGCTTCGCATTGACGCAGACGGACATCATCGATCGCGTCTATCGCCAACCATTGCCGAATCGTTTCCTGGCCTCGCTGGTACCATTCCTTGTGGAGCATCGCGAGGAGGAAGGAATCCATGAATTGCTTGTCAACAGTTTTTGTGCATTCTTTCGTCGTAATGTGGCTGCTTACGGGCGTCGGGACCTGCCTGTAGGCTTCGTCGGGGGCGTTGCCGCACAATTTGAAAAAGAACTGCGTGAATCAGCTGATATTGAATATTTTATTGTTGGCGACATCGAAAAGATGCCAATTACCAAAATGGTAGCCTTTCATCGGACCTAAAATGGGCTTTTGAAGCATATTCCTGGCTTTTTGACATCTGTAGAAAGCCTTGCAAACGTCCCTTTTTCATGAAAAAAGACCCTAAAAAGGCATAAAAACGCCGAAAGATGTTATTAAACATAAAAAAAACGGTACAACGTATTGCATTTACCACTACTTTTGCAGCGTTATCCTGAAATAAACAATCTTTTTACCTTAAACGGACTAATACCTAAAGACTGAAGCAACAGGGTCGCTGTGAAGCGGCCCTTTTGTTATTAAATAAAGTTGATTTTTCTTTGTCTTTTCACCGAAAAACTGTACCTTTGTGGCGATTTTTTAACGACAGGACGCTCATCTAAATATTCTACAGCATCATGAAGATAGGTTTTGACAACGAAAAATACCTCCGTATCCAGTCGGAACATATCAAGGAACGCATCGCACAGTTTGGCGACAAACTGTACATGGAGTTTGGCGGTAAACTCTTCGATGACTATCATGCCAGCCGTGTCTTGCCTGGTTTTCAGCCAGATAGCAAACTGCGAATGTTGATGCAATTGAAGGACGATGTGGAAATCATCATCGTCATCTCGGCAGAAGATATTGAGCGCAACAAGGTGCGTGGCGACCTCGGCATCACCTATGACCGCGACGTGTTGCGCCTGCGCGACGTCTTCACCGAGCGCGGACTACTGGTCAGCAGTGTGGTGATTACACACTTCAACGGTCAGGCCAGCGCCATTGCATTCCGCGAACAGTTGGAGCGTCTGGGTCGTGTACGCGTGTACTATCATTATTTAATAGAGGGTTATCCTACGAACGTGGAGCTTATAGACTCTGACGAAGGCTTTGGTAAGAACGACTTTGTGGAGACGACACGTCCGCTGGTTGTCGTGACGGCACCTGGACCCGGCAGCGGCAAGATGGCCGTGTGTCTGAGTCAGTTGTGGGGCGAGAACCATCGTGGCGTGAAAGCCGGTTATGCCAAGTTCGAGACTTTCCCCATTTGGTCGATACCCTTGAAGCATCCTGTCAACGTAGCTTACGAGGCTGCCACCGCCGATTTGAACGACGTCAACATGATTGACCACTTCCACCTCGAAGCCTACGGCAAGACTACGGTCAACTACAACCGTGACATAGAGATATTCCCTGTACTCAATGCCATCTTCGAGAGCATCTACGGCGAGAGTCCTTACAAATCGCCTACGGACATGGGCGTGAATATGGCGGGCTTCTGTATTTCGGACGACGAAGTGTGCTGTGAGGCTTCAAAACAGGAAATCATTCGCCGCTATTATGCTGCGTTGGGTGAGATGTTAGACGGCAAGAAGGGTAATGAAGAAGTGAACAAGATTGCTCTGCTGATGAAGCAAATGAAACTCACCACGGCGAACCGGCCGACGACCGTCGCGGCCTACGAACGACGCCTGCAAAGCGGTAATCCGGCAGCAGCCATAGAGCTTGAAGACGGCACTATCATCACAGCCGACACTTCAGACCTCTTAGGACCCTGTGCCGCCCTGCTACTCAACGCAACGAAATATCTGGCAGGTATCGATCATGCCCTCAAACTGATTCCACAGGATATGATCGTGCCCATCCAACGCATGAAGACATCAATGTTACACGGCAACAACCCGCGTCTGCACACCGACGAGGTGCTTATTGCCCTCGCCGTCCTTTCCCAGCACGATGAGAATTGCCGACGTGCCCTTGACACTCTGCCCCAGCTCGATGGCTGTCAGGTTCATGCCACCGTGATGCTCGGTGAAGTAGACCGAAAGATTTTCAAGAAGTTAGGCTGTGGGTTGACCTGTGACCCCATAAAAAAAGGATAAAATTTTCACCTATCGTATGACACTATATCCACAACTCATTATCGATGCCCTCAAGACCGTACGCTATCCTGGTACGGGCAAGAATATCGTGGAGATGGGGATGGTGGAGGACGATATGCGCATCAGCGGAATGCACGTATCTTTCTCCCTCATCTTCGACAAGCCCACAAATCCCTTTCTCAAGTCCCTCATCAAAGCTTCAGAAGCCGCTATCCATGCCTATGTGTCGAAAGACATAACGGTGGAAATAAAGAGTGTCACCTCAAACCCCTCCCCTGATAAGGAAGGGAGTGCTGCCGGTAAAAAAAGTAACCAATTCCCCTTCCTTAACAGTGGAGGGGACGAGGGAAAGACCCCCAACATTATCGCCGTTTCCAGCGGCAAGGGTGGCGTGGGCAAGAGCACGGTGGCTGCCAACCTCGCCATCGGTCTCGCCAGCTTGGGTCATCGTGTGGGGTTATTGGACTGCGATATCTTCGGTCCCTCAATGCCCAAGATGTTCAATGTCGAGAACGAACGGCCGTATAGCGAGGAGATCGACGGCAAGGCGCTAATCGTGCCCATTGAGAAATACGGTGTGAAGATGCTTTCCATCGGCTTCTTTGTAGACCCAGATACGCCCATGCTTTGGCGTGGTGGTATGGCTTCGAATGCCCTGAAGCAACTCATCGGCGAGGCGCTGTGGGGCGACCTCGACTACTTCATCCTCGACACGCCGCCGGGGACAAGCGACATCCATCTGACATTAGTGCAGTCGCTACCCATCACAGGCGCCGTCATCGTGTCGACACCACAGCAGGTGGCACTTGCCGACGCACGTAAGGGGCTGAATATGTACCGTAACGAGAAAGTCAACGTGCCCATCCTTGGGTTGGTAGAGAACATGAGTTGGTTCACGCCTGCAGAACTGCCCAACAACCGCTATTACATCTTCGGACGCGAAGGCGTGAAGGCGCTGGCTGAGGAGACAGGCGTGCCTTTGCTTGCTCAAATTCCATTAGTACAAAGTGTCTGCGAGAGCGGTGACGCCGGCACCCCAGCCGTGCTCCAACCCGCGACTCCCACAGGCAATGCCTTTTTGCAACTCGCTGCACGCGTCGTCACACAGACAGACAAACGCAATGCCGAGCAAGCTCGAACGAAGATTGTGGAGACGCACTGAGACCTCTTACTCCGAAGTTGTTAGAAGCGAAGACTCGTTATTAAGAAAGATATTTTTCCTTGAGGTAATCAGCAAAGATGCGGGCAGCGCTTTCGACTTTCGCTGCGCAGGGGCGCGTCTTGTAGTACTCGGCCGTTCGTGGCGACGCCTCGTAGGTACACAGCGCCTTTTCGTGCCCCTGTAAACCTAATATTTCTGCACATATCAGACTGCCGTTGTCTTGCTTGGAACGGTTCAATAATTGCTGCACTACCTTGTAGCAGGCTGATTTGCCTTCGCGGTCGCTGCCTTCGGTCTGTCCGCAGTCCAGTCCCACGAGCATCACGATGCCCGACACGGCGCCGCACATCATGCGCATTCGTCCTACTCCGCCGCCGAATCCGGCTGCTATGCGCTTGGCCATCGTCTCATCCAGGCCATAAAGGTCAGAAAAGGCGGCTACGACACTCTGACAGCATCCATAGCCAGCCATGAAATTCTCTACGGCTTGGGAGACACGTTCGTCCAATTCTTCTTGACTTATCTTCATCTTGTTGTCTTTTTTTGTGGATTAAAGTACCGTCGTAATGATGTTATTACGATACATAGTGTTATGCCGAGATCATCTCGAGCACTTCGTCTTCGCGAGGGCAAAGATAGACACTCTTTTGCGGAGCTACAAATAAACTTCTGTTAATAGTTCTTAAATGTTGAGATAAGCCTTTGGAAGATTCGGAATATCGCGGTAATTTTGTAACCCAATGATTACACTTTACACCCTTTTTAATCCATAACTTATGATTTATTCAACAGAAGTCAAAAACATGTGTAGCGTCTGCAAAGGCGCTTATCATGGACCTGCACCCATTCCCGAAGAGGGCAAATGGATTCAGGCAAAAGAGATTAAGGACATTTCCGGTTACACGCATGGCATCGGTTGGTGTGCTCCTCAGCAGGGCGCCTGCAAGCTGAGCCTGAACGTCAAGGACGGCATCATTCAGGAAGCCCTCGTTGAGACCATCGGTTGCACGGGTATGACCCACTCCGCAGCTATGGCCAGTGAGATCCTGCCTGGCAAGACCATCCTCGAGGCGCTGAATACAGACCTCGTTTGCGATGCCATCAACACCGCCATGCGCGAACTGTTCCTGCAGATTGTCTACGGACGCACTCAGAGCGCCTTCTCCGAGGGTGGTCTCGCTATTGGCGCCGGTCTCGAAGACCTCGGCAAGGGTCTGCGTTCACAGACAGGTACACTCTACGGCACCGTTGCGAAAGGTACACGTTACCTCGAACTCACTGAAGGTTACATCACCAAGCAGTTCCTCGATGAGAACAATGAGGTTTGCGGCTACGAGTACGTACACCTCGGCAAGATGATGGAAGCCATCAAGAACGGCATGGATG
>CAMZHV010000082.1 GCA_947307015.1 uncultured Prevotellaceae bacterium
CGATGACGATGCGCATACCCTCGCGGTCGCTCTCGTCGTTGGCGTTGCTGATGCCCTCGATCTTATGCTCGTTCACCAGGTCGGCGATGGACTTGATGAGCTCAGCCTTGTTGACGCCGTAGGGAATCTCGCTGACGACGATCTTGTCGTGCATGTCCCCTGGCTCAATTTCCGCACGTGCGCGCATGACGATGCGTCCGCGTCCCGTCTCGTACGCGTCACGCACGCCTTGCATACCATAGATGAAAGCACCCGTGGGGAAGTCGGGAGCAGGGATGAACTTCATCAGGCCTTCGACGTCGATGTCAGGGTTGTCGATGTAAGCTATGCAGCCGTTGATGCACTCTCCGAGGTTATGCGTCGGGATGTTCGTGGCCATACCTACAGCGATACCCGTGGCACCGTTGACCAGCAGGTTGGGGATGAGCGTAGGCATCACGCTGGGCTCCTTCTCCTTGCCGTCGAAGTTGTCCACCATATCCACGGTGTCTTTCTCCAAGTCCTGCATCATGGCTTCACCGATGGCGGCCAGACGCGCCTCGGTGTAACGCATGGCAGCGGGGCTGTCGCCGTCCACCGAGCCGAAGTTACCCTGTCCGTCGACCAACGTATAACGCATATTCCACTCCTGGGCCATACGCACCATTGCGAAATAGACGCTGGAGTCGCCGTGGGGGTGATAGTGACCGAGCACATTACCGACGGTGCGGGCGCACTTGCGGTAGTCGCGGTCGTGGGTATTGCCGTCCACGCGCATACCATAGAGGATGCGGCGGTGTACGGGCTTGAAGCCGTCGCGCGCATCAGGCAGCGCACGAGCGACGATGACGGACATCGAGTAGTCGAGGAACGAGCTCCGCATCTCGCGCTCAATGTCCACTTTGATAATTCTGTCTTCTGAATCTTGCATGCTATATCGCGGCTTGCGCCGCAGTTTAAGAATTTAAGGGTTTAATAGTTTCTGCGCTTATTTCTTGTCATACATTTTCCCTCAGCCATTTTCCCCTAAAGCCGTCAGAGGGCAAATTTGGGGTGTTTTTGGGCAAAGTGAATGATATGAGCTCCTAAAAGCGCACAAAATTACGCTTTTCCTCGCACCTACGCAAATTTTAAGCGTGAAAAGTCGTTAATGACACCTCGTCACGCCGCAAAGGACATGTGGCTGTGGCGTAATCCCTACCGAGCGTTCTGGTTATTATTTCCCCTTTCCATCTTCCAGCAATTTATCTATTTTCTTTTCGAGTTCATGTACAGTTTAAACAGCTCTGCCACGCACTGGCTCTCGGTCATCGTCTTGACGTTGAATCCTCACGTTATCTATTCGCTTCATGCAATGAGGCATACTTCGCAACTCTGCTGGCGAACAATCACCAAGCCAAAGGCAATAACGAGGCTTCTGATGGATTTTTTGAGAGCTGAAGGCAGAAAGTAGGAAAGTAACTAAGTAACTTGTAGACAGGAATGATTTCTTGGTTGTAAGGTAATAAATAAATAATAGAATATAATAAAGATTATAATAAACCCTAATAATAATCTTATAGAGATGTCCTCCTCGCGATTCTGTTCCTGTCCATAAGTGACTTTCCTACTTTCTTACTTCACACATCCAATCGTACCGTTTCTCACGTATATACGTACAGCTCCACACGTATATATGTACAGCTTCATACGTATATATGTATCGCCGTGTCCCATCGCTGGGACAGCACATATTAAACAAACAAGCAGCCCCGAGACTCACGTCTCAGGACTGCACAACACAAACACAAAATAAAACACGACATTATGCATTTCAAACGGGCATTGGGGGGAGGAACGGAATTCTTGGGGAGGATATGACCCCCAGTCTGTAGACATGTGGGGCAAGGGATACTCACGCACTCTGCTTGCCGATGGCCAAGACAGCCCTAATGCATAGTTGGATGAACCATAAAAATCAGAGAATTAACTATAAGATGATGATTGCGAAACAAAAGTACTATGGATATGAACGAAAATTAGCGTTTGATTTACATGACGCCTCTCTCGCGGAGGGCGAGCTGCCACTTCCAGGCGCTTGCGAGGACGTCTTCGAGCGGGGTGTCGGCTTTCCATCCGAGCACGCGGTTGGCCTTGTCGACATTGCCCCAAACCTTCTCGATGTCGCCTGCACGACGGCCTACGATCTGGTAGTTGAGCTTGACGCCGGTGGCTTTCTCAAAGCCGTGGATGAGTTCGAGCACGCTGGTGCCCTTGCCGGTGCCGATGTTGTAGACCTCGACGGGTTCGTCGGTCTTGTCCTCCATGATGCGTGTCATGGCGCAGACGTGTGCCTTAGCCAGGTCGACGACGTAGATGTAGTCGCGGATGCAGGAGCCGTCGGGCGTGTCGTAGTCGTCGCCAAAGACGCTGAGCTTCTCGCGGATGCCGATGGCGGTCTGCGTGAGGTAGGGGATGAGGTTCTGCGGCACGCCATTGGGCATCTCGCCGATGATGGCTGTGGGATGCGAGCCGATGGGGTTGAAGTAGCGCAGGAGTATGGCCTTGATGGGCGAACCGCTGGCTACGGTGTCCTGGATGATCTCCTCGTTGATCTGCTTGGTGTTGCCGTATGGGGATTCGGCCTTCTTGATGGGCGTCTCCTCGGTGGCGGGCAGCTGGTCGGGCTGGCCGTAGACGGTGCAGCTGCTGGAGAAGATGATGCCCTTGACGTCGTACTTGGGCATGAGCTCCAGGAGGTTGATGAGCGAAACGATATTGTTGCGATAGTAGAGTAGGGGCTTCTCTACGCTCTCGCCGACAGCCTTGCTGGCAGCGAAATGGATGATGCCGCTAATCTGGGGATATTTCTTGAATACGGCTTCCGTGGCGTCGAAGTCGCGGAGGTCAACCTGCTCGAAGGCAGGACGGATGCCTGTGATCTTCTCAATGCCGTCGATGACGTCAGCACGCGAGTTGGAGAGGTTGTCGACGATGACGACATCGTAGCCTGCATTTTGCAGTTCCACTGTCGTGTGTGAGCCAATGAATCCGGTTCCACCGGTTACGAGGATAGTCTGTTTCATAATGAGTTTAATGTTAGTTTTTAAGAAGCCACAGGAGCCGTTTTGTTTGATTGCGGAAGCAAAAGTAGCACTTTATTTGCTAACGGCAAAAGTTTTTTTAAAAAATTTGATTCATAAGGCCGTTTTTTCATCTTTTGAAACAAAAAAACAGCCTCCAATCCACTCTGTGAAGGGTTCTTCGGCGGTCAAGGGGTGCCACGACACGAGATTGTCATCTGCGTCGACGACGACGGTCACGGGACCGTGGATGATGGTGCCGTCGGGGAGCTGAAGGTCGTGGTAGGCTTGATGTCTGGCAGGAGCTGTCATCGGCGCCTCTGTCTGCGCTGCGGCACGACGTGTTGCTGCATACGTCGGCGTCCGCGTTGAGCGGGTTGAACGTAGGGTTTCTCCTTCACGATGTCAATCTTCTGGTCGACATTCTGCTGGCGGCGGAACTCTTCGGGCGAGCGGCGGTGGTTGTCGGGTGTGGTGGCTTCCTCGATGGAGTCGGTGACGACGGAATCGGTTGCCAGCGAGTCGACTGCGGTTTCCTCCTCTTCGGGCTCACGTTGGATGTGGATGCGGACGAGGTTGATCTCCGTGGCCGCCAGTACGGCCTGTTCCTGCCCCTCCTTCACGATGCCGGTGTAGATGTGTCCGGCGATGGCCCTGGGTGTCCAACCTTCGGGATTGGCCACGCGGAGCTCGAACTGCCTTCCCGTCATGCCGTGACGGACGGAGCCGCGGATGGAGTCGTTGTCGAAAAAGACGATGAGGTCGGCGGTGATGTTTCTGGCATAGCGCTGTGAGAACGAGACGGGTACGAATCGCCACAGCAGTTCGTCGCCTGCCATCCACGTGGAGTCGCACTCCTGCCGCCATGCCTGTATGTTCTCCTCGGCCTTCGTCCTGACGACCATGATAGCGGAACCGCCCCAGACGTTGGCCGTGTCGCCTTCGGCGGTGAGGTTGGCGTAGACGTCGCGCACGTTGGTCTGGCCGTATGCCAGCGCCTCGCGTTCCAAGCGTTTTTCAAGGTTTTTGTAGATCTTGTTGAGGCGCTGTAGGTCGCTGCAATAGTAGTTCATGGAGCGCTCGTACTCTTCCTCGGTGATGCCGTGCTTGCGGTACACGGCTTGCGTGAGTTCGTAGCGGTAGCTCTCCGTGGTGCCTGAGTCGGGCGTCGTGTTCTCAGCCATGCCCTGCGCCATGTGGAAATCGTAGAGGATGCGCTCCATCTTGCCTTCGCTCATGATGCCTTCGGGCAGGCGGGGGCGACAGGAGGAGAAGGATAATAGTAAGAGAAAAAAGAAAAGAAGACCCACCCCCAGCCTTTCCCTCACGTGCTTAGCACCGGCTGCTGCGATTAGGATAAACCTATCTTGCATCCGTCGAGCACTGAGAAGGCAACATTGAAAACGATACTCAATCGTTTTCGTGTCGCCACCTGTTAGGGAGGGGAGTAGAATGTTTATGGGAAATGGGGGCTTCATTCCTTAAGTATTCAAGAATGGTTTACTTAAGAGAATTATGATTCTTCTTCAGCGGCATCTTTAGCGGCTTCTGCAGGGGCATCTTTAGCGGCTTCTGCTGAGGCTGGCGATTCAGCTGGCGTGTCGATGGCGGGGACGGGCTCGTCGGAGAACTCGGCGGTGAGCGTCTGGCGGCAGAAGAGCAGCAGCGCGATAACTCCGCATGAGATGCAGGCGTCAGCGACGTTGAAAATGTAGGAGAAGAAGAGGTAGCGCTGACCTCCGATGAGGGGCAGCCACGAGGGCCACGTCCACTCTACGAGCGGGAAGGAGAACATATCGACCACCTTGCCGCGGAACCATGTGGAATAGCCTTCGCCGAAAGGTACCGTCTGCGCCACGCCCGGCCATTGCGGATCGTCGAAGCAGAGGCCGTAGAACACGCAGTCGATGATATTGCCCGCAGCGCCCGTCATGATGAAGGCGAGGCACACGAGGTAGCCCCAACTGACGCCACGGCGAATGCAGCGCGCAATGTAGACGGCGAGGCCTATGGTGGCCACGATGCGGAACCCCGTGAGCAAGTACTTGTCAAAGAGCTCCATACCGAAGGCCATGCCGTTGTTCTCGACAAAGGTCAGGCGAAACCAGTCGGTGACGACGATGCTCTCGCCCAGCGCCATGTGCGTCTTGACCCACACTTTCACCACCTGGTCGATGATGAGGAAACCGACGAAGATGAGGGCAACGACGATGTGCTGGCGGCGCGCCTTAGCGGGTTCGGTTAGGATCATTCTTCACTTCAATGCTGAGTGTGGCATGAGGCACGGCGCGCAGGCGTTCCTTGGGGATGAGCTTGCCCGTCTCGCGGCAGATGCCATAGGTCTTGTTGTCGATGCGCAGGAGGGCGGCCTTGAGACCTACGATGAACTTCTGCTGGCGCTGTGCCATGGACAGGAGCTGTTCCTTGGACTGCGTCTCACTGCCCTCTTCGAGGGTGTGGTACGTCGGTGCGGTGTCGTCAATCTCGTTGGTGTCGCGACCCATGATGCGATCCATTGTCTTTTCATAATCGCTCTGTGCAATGGCCAGCTTCTCGTTAATCAGGACGCGGAACTCCTCGAGCTCCTCGTCGGTGTAGCGTGTTTTTTCTTCCATCGTTCAGGAGGGGATGAAAATGTTTATACCTTATTTATTATATGCGTTCAAGACGGGCGTTGAGCTTGAAGTCCTCGAAGTCGAGTACGGCAGCATCGGCCACGGTGTCGGCGATCTCGATGCTGTCGGCCAGCACCTGCGATGAGATATAGCGGCCGTACTCCTCCACGGCGCGGTCGGTCAGCTCGTTGTGCTCGAGCGTGATGCGGATGCGGTCGGTGATTTCAAAGCCGCTCTCCTTGCGGAGGTTCTGGATGCGCTTCACCAGCTCGCGGGCATAGCCTTCGTTGCGGAGCTCGTCGGTGACGGTGATGTCAAGGGCTACGGTCAGGACGCCGTCGTTGGCAACGGTCCAGCCGGGGATGTCCTCGGAGAAGATCTCCACATCCTCGAGTTCCACGGTGATAGCATCGCCAGTGGGCAACGTCAGGGGCAGCTGTCCTGTCTCAAGCACGGCAATCTGCTCCTGCGTGAGGGCTGTGACGGCAGCGTTGACGTCCTTCATCAGCTTGCCGAACTTCTTGCCCATGGTGCGGAAGTTGCACTTGACCTTCTTCGTCAGCAGGCCTGCGCCCTCCACGAACTCAAGTTCCTTGACATTAACCTCGTCGAGGATGAGCTGCTTGACGGCTTCGATGCGGAGCTGCTGCTCGCGGTCGATGGCGGGGATGGCGATGCGTGCCAGGGGCTGGCGCACGATGATCTGCTCCTTCTTGCGCAGCGAGAGCACCATGGATGTGATCTCCTGTGCGAGGGCCATGCGCGACTCCTGCTCCTTGTCGATGATGGCGTCGTTGGCCACGGGGAAGGGGGCGAGGTGGACGCTTTGGCCTTCGGGAGAACCCGAAGGAACGGTGGCGCCATGGAGGTCGCGGTAGAGCTGGTCGGCATAGAAGGGAGCGATGGGGGCCATCAGGCGGCTGACGGTCTCTAAGCAGGTGTAGAGGGTCTGGTAGGCGCTGAGCTTGTCGATGCTCATGTCGCCACCCCAGAAACGTTTGCGGGACAGGCGCACGAACCAGTTGCTGACGTTGTCGATGACGAACGACTGGATGAGGCGGCCTGCACGTGTGGGCTCGTAGTTCTCATAGCTCTGTTCAACCTCACGGACGAGGGAGTTCAGCGACGAGAGAATCCAGCGGTCCATCTCCGAGCGTTGGCTCATGGGAATCTCTGCTTCCTCGAAGTGCCAGCCGTCGACATTGGCGTACATCGCCAAGAAGCTGTATGTCTGGTACAACTTGCCGAAGAACGAACGGGCAATCTCCTGAACCCCAGCTTCGTCGTACTTAAGGTTGTCCCATGGCTGTGAGTTGGTTAACATATACCAACGCACGGCGTCGGAACCGAATCGTTCGATATTGTCGAAGGGGTTGATGGCGTTGCCCAAGCGCTTGGACATCTTCAGGCCGTTCTTGTCGAGGACGAGGCCGTTGCTGATGACAGCCTTGTAGGACACGCTGTCGAAGACCATCGTGGCGATGGCGTGCAACGTGAAGAACCAGCCGCGCGTCTGGTCTACACCCTCGGCAATGAAGTCCGCAGGATAGACGATGCGCTTGTCCAGCGCTTCCTTGTTCTCGAAGGGATAGTGGATCTGGGCGTAAGGCATGGCACCGCTGTCGAACCACACGTCGATGAGGTCGAGCTCGCGTTTCAGCGGCTGTCCGCTTTCGCCGACGAGGATGATGTCGTCGACGTAAGGACGGTGGAGGTCGATGCGGTTGTAGTTCTCCTGACTCATATCGCCCACGATGAAGCCTTTATCCTTCAATGGGTTGTAAGCCATGTGGCCTGCGCGCACGCTCTTCTCGATTTCGTTGTAGAGCTCTTCGACGGAGCCGATGCAGATCTCCTCGCGTGTCTCGCGGTTGCGCCAGATGGGCAGCGGGGTGCCCCAATAGCGGCTGCGGCTGAGGTTCCAGTCGTTGAGGTTTTCGAGCCATTTGCCGAAGCGTCCCGTGCCGGTCGACTCGGGTTTCCAGAGGATGGTCTTGTTCAGCTCCATCATGCGCTCCTTGGCAGCCGTGCTGCGGATGAACCATGAGTCCAAAGGATAGTAGAGCACGGGCTTGTCGGTGCGCCAGCAATGCGGGTAGTTGTGTACGTGCTTCTCGATCTTGAAGGCCGAACCCTCCTGCTTCATCTCCATGCACAGGACGATGTTCAGGTCCTCGGTCTTGGCCAGGGCTTTCTCGTCAAGGCCGGCATACTGCGGGTCGTAGGCGTTCTTCACGAAGTCGCCGGCGTGGCGCCAGTAGCTGTCGTTGACACACGTCTCCACGAAGGCGGCGTCCATGTCTTTCTTCACGAAGTACTTACCCGTGAAGTCAACCATCGGGCGCGTGTCACCAGCCTTGTCGATGACGAAGAGCGAAGGAATGCCAGCGTCCTTGGCCACCTTGGCATCGTCGGCACCGAACGTGGGGGCGATGTGTACGATACCCGTACCGTCCTCAGTCGTCACGTAGTCGCCAGGGATGACGCGGAAGGCATCGGCACTCTTGTCGACGGCCTTGCCACCTTCGAGCG
>CAMZHV010000083.1 GCA_947307015.1 uncultured Prevotellaceae bacterium
AGATACGGCGGGCAGATATTGTCATTGAAGATGAATATATTGCCCGGATAAAGGATAAAGAAGAATACCCTTTCTCAGAGGTGACTACTCCCTCCTTACAAGGGAGGGCGGGGGGTGGGTCCCCTCTATTATTACCTGGCATCATTGATGAACACGTTCACTCGCGCGAGCCTGGACTGACGCAGAAGGGTGATCTCAATAGTGAGACGCATGCGGCGGCAGCGGGCGGTGTCACCACCGTAATGGACATGCCCAATGTCGTACCTCAGACGACCACCTTAGAGGCGTTGAGCGAGCGTCAGGCTTTGGGTGCAGCCCACTCCTTCGTGAACTACAGCTTCTATTTCGGAGCCACTAACACGAATGCCGATCTCCTGAAGCAACTAAATCCAACGACGGTACCTGCCGTGAAGCTCTTCATGGGCAGTTCGACAGGCGGGATGCTTGTGGATCGCGGTGAAGCGCTGCGTGCCGTCTTCGAGCAATCTCCCCTGCCCATCATGGCACACTGTGAGGACTCGGAGATCATCTCCAGAAACATGCGAGACGCTCAGGCGCGCTACGGCGATGACCCGGATGTTGTCCATCACGCCGAGATTCGTAGCCGCGAAGCATGTATTGCCTCATCGCAGTTGGCTGTGCAATTAGCCCAAGAGACGGGTGCAAGATTGCATATAGCACATGTGACGACCAAAGAGGAACTAAATATCCTCTCCCAGCTTCTCCGTCAGGGGGATAGCCTCATTACGTTAGAGGTTTGTGTGCCGCATCTCCTCTTCACGGACGAAGATTATAAGACGTTAGGAACGCGCATCAAGTGCAACCCAGCAGTTAAAACACATGAAGATCGCGAAGCACTGTGGCAGGGACTGATGGACGGACGCATCGCCACAGTCGCTACGGACCATGCGCCTCATCTGCTTACGGATAAGGTGGGCGGTTGCAAGCGTGCTGCCTCGGGAATGCCCATGGTGCAGTTCTCGCTGCCCGCGATGCTGGGACTCGTTGAGAAAGGTGTGCTGACCATCGAGCGGGTGGTAGAGCTGATGTGCCACAACCCCGCTCGCCTCTTTGACATCGAGAGCCGCGGCTTCATCCGTGAAGGTATGAAGGCAGACTTGGTGCTGGTGCGTCGTCGGCCGTGGACGCTGACAGCCGACAAGATTTTCAGCCGTTGCGGCTGGAGTCCGATGGAAGGCCGCACCTTCCCCTGGCAAGTTGAACAGACCTACTGCAACGGACGGCTGAT
Source organism: uncultured Prevotellaceae bacterium (assembly GCA_947307015.1). GTDB lineage: Bacteria > Bacteroidota > Bacteroidia > Bacteroidales > Bacteroidaceae > Physcousia. Next base: position 1,250 of record CAMZHV010000083.1, read on the forward strand.
CTATAATCAAGGAGTGTTTGCGGAAGGTAATCAGCATGCACAAGCGCTGAGATTTAGAAGTCGTAATAGCGTTATAACGAAATAACGTCATAACGAAAAGGAACATTGAAAGTTGAAAGCCGAGACGCTCCATTATAAGATTCACGAAGTAGTGCCCTATATCAACTGGATCTACTTCTTCCATGCATGGGGCTTTCCTGCACGTTTCGCGGCTATCACCAAAATTCATGGCTGTGACAGCTGTCGTGCTTCATGGCTTGCCAGTTTTCCATTGTCAGACCATGCGAAGGCAGCAGAGGCGATGCAGTTGCATAAGGAGGCATTACGGATGCTCAGCACGCTGAATTCGACGTACCTCGTCCATGTGCGCTTCGGGCTTTTTGACTGCAATTCCGATGGCGACGACATTGTTGTTGATGATCAAGGTACATCAGTCACCCTGTCTTTTTTACGTCAGCAGAGCGAGCCGTTCCTTTGTATGGCAGACTTCATCCGTCCGACGAACGACGAAGGCGTCCGTGATAGGATAGGCATCTTTGCCGCCTGCGCCGACGAGGATATCGAACACCGCTATGAACATGAGGACGACTACCGTTATCTGCTGTGTCAGACGTTAGCCGACCGCTTGGCTGAGGCCGCCATTGAACGCGCCCATGAGGCTATCCGCAAGTTCTACTGGGGTTATGCTCCTGACGAACGGCTGAGTTTCGACGACCTTCATGCAGAGCACTTCCAAGGCATCCGTCCAGCCGTGGGCTATCCGAGCTTGCCAGATCAGAGCCTGAACTTCGACCTCGATCGTCTCATCGATTTCTCGGCTATCGGCATTCGTCTGACTGAGAACGGTGCTATGCAGCCTCATGCTTCCGTGAGCGGACTGATGATTGCTCATCCTGAAGCCCGTTATTTCGCTGTCGGACGCATTGGCGAGGACCAGCTATTGGACTATGCCAGACGCAAAAGGCGCACCCCCGAAGAGATGCGCCCCTTTCTTGCTGCCAACATCGCTTAGCGGCGTATGAGTTTTTACATTTTCTCCATGTTCTCCCGTGCCAATCGTATGAATTCCTTTACGTAAGGATCGGCGAGGAAGTGTGGTGAGGCTAACGTGATGAGTTCCTCCAAGGTCGGGTTCAGGATGGGGTAAGGCATATTCGAAGTGACAATCATAAATACGCCCGGACCGAGGACATTATCCATATTCTGTTTGATGAAACCCATGACGAGCTTCTCTTCCTGCATACTTAGAGTAGCTGCTTCCTTGTTGAGCTCGGCGAGGATCTCATCGTGATCGCAACCCTCGAAAATCATACGGCTCTCGCGGTGCGGCAGGTCGGCCAGCTGCATGTCAAGCACCGTCTTGCGCTTGATAAAAGCGAAGAGCGAGTCGTTGAGCTCGGATCCCTTGACACAACGTTCGTTCTCGTTGAGCGTGATAGTCAGCGGACAGTCTTCGATGACCACGGGCATAATGCTCTCCTCGCCAAGGAAGAGGTTGGCCATCACGGTGGAATCTTGTGCCTCGCCCGTGAAATGGAACTTGCCGTGGATGATTCGTGCCGAATCAATGACAGCCAGGTCGCCGTCCTTGTAAATGCGCAAGTAGAGCATCCGATCCTCTAGCTCGGGGATGGACGTGGTGCCTTGGATGTCCAGATGGGGCTTGCAACTGGTTAGCATCAGCAGCACAGTGCCTATATATACAATAAGGTGTAGGGATTGTTTCATGACTCCTGGTTTGAATATTCAGTCTTCCGGATTGAACGTTCCGGCTTTAGGGGCTTTCCTATGCGAGGGCTCTAAGCGGCTGGCGATGACGTCGTAAGCTTTCTGCATCAAGGCACGTTCGGCTTCGTCGGTAGGCTCGCTGGGTTGGAGGGGAGGGTGAATGGTCATCGTGAGGGGGTGCCAATCGACGTAGCTGACAAAGCCACGCGAGCGGGGCAGCACGTCGAACGAGCCGTTGATGGTGATGGGCAGCAGTGGCAGCTGCAATTCGTTGGCCAGCTGGAAGGCGCCGCGCTTGAAGCGACGCATCTGACCGTCCCACGTGCGGGCACCTTCGGGGAAGACAACGAGTGATACGCCGCCCTGCAACACCGAGCGGGCACGGTCGTGCAATTGCTTCATCTTCTTGGGACCGCCTTTCTGATCCACGAAGATGAAACCCGCGCTCTCGCAGGCCTTACCTACGAGAGGCATCTTGCGCAGTTCCTCTTTCATCATCCATTTGAAGGATCGGCCCAAGAAGCCGTAGACGAGAAAGATGTCAAACATACCTTGGTGGTTGGGGATGATGACATAGCTCTGCTTGCTATCCATGTTCTCGCGACCCTCCACCTTGATGGGCAGGAGGAGTATGCGGATGAAGGCACGCGACCAGAACTTGCCTGGGTAATAGCTCCACCATGAGGCGTTGAACAACGTACAACCAACGATAGTCGCCAGTGCTGTCAATATGGTCAACACCAGAAGGATAGGTCCTGCGATGAATAGTTGGTAAAGACGATATAGCAGTTTCACGACGATAGATGTTTACGATAATCCCTTCTCTTCCTTTTCCAGCTCGGCTGGGATGCGGAACACGGTGTAGAGCTCCAACACGCACCCCACGGCGAGGCACACGACCCACTCGTTGCGACGGGCAAAGCCAAAGCGACCGACCTGCATGATCATGCAGCAGGCGGCACAGAGGAAAGCCAGCAGTCCTAAAAGTTGCTGACGGCGCAGACGGCGGATGATGAAATTCTTTCCCTCATAGCGCTGAAGCATCTGTAGGGAACAGAACACCACGGCCCCGAGCGTGTAACACACGGTGGCCGTGAGCGGAATCCAAAGAAATGATGCAGCGCCGAAGAGCATGACGAAAGCTCCTATCTGCTGTAAGACGAGAAGTTTGTGATCGAGTTCTTTCATCTCGAGAGCGTTTCAGAAGAGGTCTCTGCCGAGTCGTTCACAAACACGAAGACATCCTCATTGGGACGTTTCATGAAGTAGCGCTCGCGAGCCATGCGCTCCACGGACGAGGGGTCGTTGCGCAGTGCTTGCAGCTGTGCCGTCTCGGCGTCGTACTGAGACTGATATTTGTTAATCTCCCGCTGCAGGTTGCCAATCTCCACGTGCCGTTGGTATTGCGTATAGAGGCTGTTCTCATCGAGCACTCCGATGATGAGCAGGAAGACGAAGATAGCGACGTGATACTTGTAGCGCCGCAAAAAATTCCAGCATGTCAATAGTCGTTCCATGGTCTTTCTTTTCCTTATTTTCTACGTTTGACGGGGCGAAGTTACAAAAAAGTTGAAAGTTGAAAGTTGAAAGTTGAAAGTTTTTTTGTCGGAACGTCGTTTTTTCAATCTTTTTATGTAATTTTGCCCGCAAAAGCAGTAAAAAGGACGCAAAAATCGTCTCTCAAACGCTCTCTTTAAACATTAAACTTTAAACATTAAACTACAATAATGTCCGAATACATCGTTTCCGCGCGCAAGTACCGCCCGATGACTTTCGACAGCGTTGTCGGACAGGGCGCCATTGCCACGACGCTGAAGAATGCCATCCGCGCTGGCAAGCTCGCCCACGCTTACCTCTTCTGCGGACCGCGTGGCGTCGGCAAGACCACCTGTGCGCGTATCTTCGCCAAGACCATCAACTGCCTCAATCCGCGTGAGGACGGCGAGGCATGCAACGAATGTGAGTCGTGCCAGGCTTTCAACGACGGTCGCTCGCTGAACATCCACGAACTCGATGCCGCCTCTAACAACTCTGTCGACGACATCCGCAGTCTTATCGATCAGGTGCGCATACCACCGCAGATTGGTAAGTATAAGGTCTTTATCATCGACGAAGTTCACATGCTGTCCACCTCGGCTTTCAACGCTTTCCTCAAGACTCTTGAAGAGCCCCCGGCGCATGCCATCTTCATACTCGCCACCACGGAGAAGCACAAAATTCTGCCTACGATCCTCAGCCGCTGTCAAATCTACGACTTTCAGCGCATGACCATCGAGGACACTGTGCGCCACCTTGCAAGCGTCGCCGAGAAGGAAGGTTATACCTATGAGCCGACAGCCCTCAACGTCATTGCCCAGAAGTCCGACGGCGGAATGCGTGACGCCCTCTCCATTTTCGATCAGGTTGTCAGCTATACAGGCGGTAACATTACGTATGAACGCGTGATAGAGAACCTCAACGTCCTCGACTACGACTATTATTTCCGCCTGGTTGATATGATGCTCGAACAGAAGATTAGCGACTGTATGCTTCTCTATAACGAGGTACTCGGCAAGGGCTTCGAAGGAGGGCCGTTTATCAGCGGACTGGCCTCACATCTCCGCGACCTGCTCGTCAGCCGCGACCCGCAGACAACGCAGCTCCTTGAGGCTGGGGACGAGATCCGTCAGCGCTATATTGAACAAGCTAAGCGCTGCAAGGTCAAATGGCTATATCGTGCCATCCGACTCTGCAACGATTGCGACCAAGCCTACCGCACAAGCCGCAACAAACGGTTGCAGGTGGAGCTCACGCTCATCGAGTGTGCACAGGCGGTTAGCGATGATGAGCCTGGTGCGGGGCGCCGCCCTGTACGTAGCTTAAAACCCATCTTCAGCCTCCTGGCAGCAGCTGCCGGCGAGGCTGCACCTGTTGCCGCCGTGCAGCAGGCTTCTACCTCAGCGCATCCTGAAAAAGCTAATTTATCTGGACAAACAGGAAACGCCAGCTCATCCGTCGTCACCGAAATTCCCTCGCTTCAAACGCCCTCAACGCCTCCGTCATCTTCAGCGCGCCGTCCCACCTTGAAAATCGGTTCCTTGAATCCCACGATTCATCGCAAGCAGCCTCCCGCTCATGCCACGGGGGCTGCCAGCACCGTGGACAGCGCCGCTGTTGTCAGCGTCGCCGAGAATCACGCCTTCACACAAGCTGACCTCAGCCTCCATTGGCATGCCTTCATCCGTTCGATGACCAAAGAAGAGACGGCGCTTGCACAGAATATGCGCATCATGCAACCCGTGTTGCAGGAGGACGGCACCACGATCCTCGTCACTGTCGAGAACGAGGAGGTCGCCATCATGATGCAAGGGCTCCTGCCACGACTCCTTGCTGAGCTGAAGCAGCAGCTCCAGAACGGTCTCATCACCATCAAGCTGACCATCAAGGAAGAACAGAGTCAGGCTGTCACCTATGACAAACGGCAGCAGCTTCGCCACTTCTGCGACCTCAATCCGGCGCTTATCACCCTCGGCAAAAACCTGAAGCTCGAACTGACGTGAGGCGAAGGGATTTGTGTTTACCATGATTGTCAACCGTTTCATTCCATTTCGAGGATTCACGGCCATCAACCTCTTCGGTCTGATCTTTGTGCGACGAGGGATGACCTTCACGGATGTTGAACTGCGCCACGAACGCATTCACACGCGTCAAATGCTCGAACTCCTGGTCTTGCCTTTCTACTTGTGGTACGTCCTCGAATGGCTCGTTCGCCTCATCTTGACCCGCGATGCCTTTCGCGCGTACCATTCTATTTCATTTGAACGCGAAGCCTTTGCACATCAGAGCGACCCCGATTACCTGCATCGCCGCCGACATTTTGTTTGGCTTCGCTACTATGCCTTTTCTAATAAGACGATTTGCTGATTGTCAGAACGGACAAGGCACTTCGAAATGCATCCGTTCATGTGTCACGGGATGCTCGAAGTCTATAGACTCGGCATGCAGCAACAGCCTGTCAGCCACTTGCCCATACAACCTATCGCCCACGATGGGAGCGTTCAACCCCTCTGCCGAAGCCGAATGGATGCGCAGTTGATGCGTGCGCCCTGTCTGTGGATAGAATGCTATGCGTGTGCCCATCTTCTCCTCGCCCAGCACCTCATAAACCGTCACAGCCTCCTTCCCGTTCTCCCAATCCACTCTTCGCCGCGGCATATTTTCGAGGTCAGGACCAATGGGCAGTTGAATAGTCCCTGAGGTAGAAGGT
>CAMZHV010000084.1 GCA_947307015.1 uncultured Prevotellaceae bacterium
CTGGACCCATTGATTAAGAGTCAATTGCTCTACCAACTGAGCTAAGGACGCAACATACTTTGCTGTACCTCAGAAGGCGTTTGGTGCCGCCCCTTTCGGTTTTGCGGGTGCAAAGGTAGTACGTTTTTATGAAACGACCAAACTTTTTCCCCTTATTTTATCTATTTTATGATTTCAAGCTCCTTGAAGACGCATGTCAGTGCCTCTACAGCCTCATCGACCTGCTCTTTGGTGTGTGTAGCCATGAGGGCAACACGCACGAGCGTGTCCTGCGGAGCGCATGCGGGCGGGATGACAGGATTGATGAACACACCTGCGTCAAAAGCAAGCTTCGTCACGGCAAACGTCTTGTCCACATCGCGGACATAGAGCGGGATAATCGGGCTCTCTGTGTCGCCAATTTCGAAGCCGGCATCGCGGAAACGCTTCAGGGCGTAGTTCGTGACGTCCCAAAGCTTTTGGATGCGCTCAGGCTCGCGCTGGATGATGTGTAGCGCCTCACGGGCAGCAGCGGTGGCAGCTGGCGTACAAGAAGCGGAGAAGATGTAGGTACGGACGTGATGACGCAGATAGTTGATGATACTGCTGTCGGCTGCGATGAAGCCTCCGATGGACGCCAGACTCTTGGAGAAAGTTCCCATGATCAGATCCACATCGGCGGTTAGACCAAAGTGGTCACAGACACCGCGCCCCTGACGGCCGAAGACACCTAAACCGTGAGCCTCGTCGACCATGACGGCAGTGTTGGGGTATTTCTTCTTCAAAGCGATGATCTCCGGCAACTTGCAGAGATCGCCTTCCATGGAGAAAACGCCGTCGACAACGATAAGTTTCACAACCTCCTCCGGACACTTCTGCAGGAGTTTCTCCAGCTCCTCCATATCGTTGTGCTTGTACTTCAGGCAACGCGAGAAACTGCTGCGCACGCCGTCAACGATGCTGGCGTGGTCGCGGTCATCACAGATGATGACGTCATGACGGTCGGTAAGCACACCCAGCACACCGCTGTTCACAGTGAAACCTGTGGCGAAACACATGGCTTCCTCCTTGCCCACAAACTCAGCGAGTTCTTTTTCTAATTGCACATGAAGATCAAGTGTGCCGTTCAGGAAACGCGAGCCGGCACAGCCGCTGCCATACTGCTTCATAGCCTCGATGCCTGCCTCGATGACACGATCGTCACCCGTCAAACCTGTATAGGCGTTCGAACCGAACATCAGCACACGATGGCCTTCCATGATGACCTCAGTACCCTGTTTGCCCTCAATTTCACGAAAATAAGGATAGATTCCCAGTGCTTTATATTTTTGCGGGCGGTCGTACTTGGCCAGTCTTTCTTGTAAGAGTCCCATATATTATAAATAGGTATAATCGTCTAAAACGGGGGCAAAGGTACATAAAAAATCCTTAATTTACGCACTTTTTGTATGAAAATGTGCAGAAAAGCGCAAATTTCACACCTAATTCTACTCATCAACGGGATTTTTTGCTTACTTTTGTGCGATATTTGTCAAAAACGATATGAGCAAGACAAGACTTCTGTTCATCGCCAACCCCATCTCGGGTACCCGCGACAAGAAACCAATCATTGACTCATTGCCGCACTTCCTCGACGCAGAACGTTTCGAATGGGAGGTGGTGTGGACCGACCACAAGAATCACGCCGCCGAGCTGGCAAGCAAAGCATCGGAGGAAGGCGTCGACGTCTGCGTTGCCATCGGCGGCGACGGCACCGTCAATGAAGTGGCACGCTCGCTTCGTCACAAACACACCGCCCTCGCCATCATACCTATGGGCAGCGGCAACGGCCTCGCACGTCACCTTCAGATCCCTATGGACCCCGACGGAGCGTTGCGCGTGCTTTCGCGCTGCGACATCAAAGCCCTCGACTACGGTCTGATCAACGATATTCCCTTCTTCTGCACCTGCGGTATGGGTTTCGACGCTTTCATCAGCGAAAAATTTGCCTCGGCAGGTAAGCGCGGATTGGGCACATATATCGAGAATACGCTCAAGGGAGGTCTCTCTTATGAACCTGATACTTATGAGATTATAGTGGACGGACAGACGGAGCATTACACGGCGTTCCTCATCGCCTGCGGTAATGCGTCGCAGTACGGCAACAACTTCTACATCGCTCCGCAAGCGTCCATGAGCGACGGTCTCCTCGACGTAACAATCATCGAAACCATGAACGTGCTCAAGGCACCGCAGCTGGTCATGCAGATGATCAACAAGACGCTCGACACCAACTCCAACGTACGCACCTTCAAATGCCATTCGCTGCACGTCCATCGCAGTCAAGCAGGCGTCATCCACTACGATGGCGAGCCAGGTGAGACAGGCGCCGACATCGACATACGTCTCGTGCCCAAAGGTTTGCGGGTCGTCGTCAACGAAGCTGCTAACAAGACTACAGCCCCTATCATCAAGGACATTCAGGATATCTACGACCAGATTACCGGCGACATCAAAAGCCAGCAGCGCAAGCTCCGCGCCATCAACAAGAACCTCCTTGACAAGATATTACAGCGTAATAAGTGAAAAATGAAAAGTGAAAAACGAAAAATTCACTTTTCACTCGACCATGAACATAAGCCTCTCCTCCTTCCTCCCCACAACGCGCAAGGAAATGGCTTTGCGCGGCTGGGATCAGGCTGACGTTATCCTCCTCAGCGCAGATGCCTACGTGGATCACCCGTCCTTCGGCGTTGCGGTGATCGGACGGCTCTTAGAGGCTGAAGGTTTGCGTGTTGCCATCATTCCGCAGCCCGACTGGCACGGCGACCTGCGTGACTTCCGCCGCTTAGGGCGTCCGCGGCTGTGGTTCGGCGTAGCACCCGGCTGCATGGATTCGATGGTCAACAAATACACCGCCGCGCGCCGCCTGCGTTCCGAGGACGCCTATTCGCCTGACGGGCGTCACGACCTGCGCCCTGAATACCCCACCATCGTTTATACTCAGGCTGTCAAGCGGCTCTACCCTGACGTACCCGTGGTGCTCGGCGGCATCGAAGCGTCCCTACGGCGCCTCACGCACTACGACTACTGGCAGGACCGCTTGCGTCCAAGCATCCTTCTCGACAGCGGTGCCGACGTCATCCTTTACGGCATGGGCGAGCAGCCCACGCTTGAACTCACCCGCCGCGCACTCGACCTCATCGACAGCTACCATCCTGCCCTCGCATACGACGACGAAGGCAACGCCATGCTCACCACCACAGCCCTCCGCGAGGCACTCTACGACTTGCCTCAGTCCGTCGTCTGTTACGACAGCGAGGCAGCCATCCCTGATGGTATCACGGCTGACGACATTGTGCTACACAACTATGCCGACTGCCTGCGCGAACCGCGCCTCCATGCAGAGAATTTTCACCATATCGAGGATCAGAGCAACAGCCACCACGCCCACCGCCTGCTGCAACGCACCGAAAGCCAATGGGTTGTAGTGAACCCGCCCTACCCTCCCATGACCACAGAGCAGCTCGACCACTCCTTCGATCTTCCCTACACTCGCCTGCCCCACCCTCGCTACGAGGGCAAGCGCATACCGGCTTACGACATGATACGCTTTTCGGTGTGCTTGCATCGCGGCTGCTTCGGCGGCTGTGCCTTCTGCACGATTTCCGCACATCAGGGCAAGGCCATCATGAGCCGCTCCAAAGAAAGCATCCTGCGCGAAGTAGAGGCCATCGCCCAGCTGCCCGGCTTCCGCGGCAACCTCTCCGACCTCGGTGGGCCATCAGCCAACATGTACGCCATGCGCGGTAAGAACCAGAAAGCTTGCGAGAAGTGCCACCGCCCGTCGTGCATACATCCGCAAGTCTGCCCCAACCTCAACGGCGACCATCGTCCCCTGCTCGACATCTACCGTGCCGTGAATGCCCTTCCCTACATCAAAAAGAGTTTCATCGGCAGCGGCGTGCGCTACGACCTGCTACTGCACGACTGGAAAGACGAAGACCTTAACCGTGCCGCAGCTGACTACACGCGCGAACTCATCATGCGCCACGTCAGCGGACGCCTCAAAGTGGCACCTGAGCACACCGCCGACCGCGTGCTACGACTCATGCGCAAGCCCTCGTTCCGCTTGTTCTACGACTTCAAGCGGCGCTTCGACCAGATCAACCGCGAGTGCGGCCTGCGCCAACAGCTCATTCCCTACTTCATCAGCTCCCATCCGGGCTGCCGAGCTGAGGACATGGCAGAGCTGGCCATCGCCACAAAGGAGCTCGATTTCCACCTCGAACAGGTGCAGGACTTTACGCCTACGCCCATGACCACAGCTACGACCATGTGGGCCACGGGCTATGACCCCGACACACTGCAGCCCGTCTTCGTGGCGCGCACGCCCGAGGAGAAGCAGGCCCAACGCCTCTTCTTCTTCTGGTACAAGCCCGAAGAGCGCCGTCGCATCGAAGCCGAACTACGACACATCGGCCGCACCGACCTCCTCATCCGCCTCTTTGGCATTAAACCAAACAGCCCCTCGTCTGTCAAAAGCAAGAAAATCATTCACAACAAAAAGAGATCATCATGAAACCCTCATCCCTCATCGTCGTCCTCCTGACAGCTTGCCTTCTCCTCGGCACCACCCAAGCCTTTGCCCAGTCGAAACTCGAGAAGCGCTACACCTACACGCTCAAAAACCTCCACCTCGACAAGAAGACCGAGGCGCAGTTCGCGCCCGTCCTCAAAGCCTATCTCACTGAGAAGAAGGCTGCCGGCGACATCTACGACGACGTCAAGAAGAAATACAAAGCAGCCGAGAAAGCCGGCACGCTGACCGACACGCAAGCCACGCAGCTCCTCAACGCAAAGATCGAGAGCGAGCAGAAAGAGCTCGACGTCCGAAAGAAGTACCTCCCCGAATTCCAGAAGGTATTGAAGCCTAAGAAAGTCTACTACGCTTTCGACCTCGCTGGCGACAAGATGTCGAAGATCGACGGCAAGGATCAAGACGATTAAACGCGCGCGAACCTTTATTTATATTGTCTTGACACACGTATAGACGTTTTCGCAAATACGACTATACGAAAAGCCCCACACATCTGGACGTTTTTGCAATTACGGCCAGACGTGTGGGGCTTTTCTTCTGCCTATTCAACTATCCCCTCAACCTGCCATCCCCATGATCTTGTCCTTTCCCTTGAAGGCAAAGAGCCAGACGAGGGCTCCTGCGACAACGAGCAGCGCGATGCCGATGAGCGGACGATAGAAGAGCCAGGCAACGGCGATGACGATGAGTGACCAAGCGATGCCGATGATGGCGCACACGACGCCGACGCCCCAACCAATGATGTTGGCGATGAAGGGCACCACCTTCAGGATCATCTCGAGGAATCCAAAGATACCCTTCAGACCGCTGATGACGAGCAGCACGCCGACGAGTCGCAGTATCCACGTCCAAAATTCGTTGGCGCGGTGCTGTGCCTCGAAGATCTCGCTGGCATCCTTCTTACCCATGACAAGTGTCTGGAAGCGTTTGCCGTTCTTGGCCTTATATGCTTTGAAGGTATCGCCTGTGACTTGTGCGATGATAGTCACTTTAGCAGGCATGACTTTCTCGAACGTAACACGGACGTCGCCAATCTGCGGCGCTGCCGACGTGCGACCGAAATAGAGGACGTTGCCCTGCTGGTGTACGTACTCAAGGTCAATCCTGTTCTCCTGCGGCACGCTGTCGGGGACGACGGTCTTCACCGAGTCGGGTACAGCGGCCAGCGTAGAGTCAAGAACTGCGGCGGGTGTTGTGGAAGGAGCAGCCTGCGATGACTTCTGTGTGGCCTGCGGATTGACGTCAAGGCCTTTCACGCGGATGACGACATCGCGAACGGCTTTGTCCATGGCCTCCAACTGTTGTGCGTCAAGAGCCAGCACCACGGGTTCGCAATTAGATATACTGTGGATGAGCGACTCATTGAGTTTGTATGCTCCAAAGGTGACATTTTCTGCCCAGAGCTCAGCATCCTCGTAGCGTGTCACAACGAAGTTTTTACCCTGATAGGCGGGGTCGTGGAACTGGCCGCTGTCCACAGGGCGGTCACTCCACTCCTGGGTGTAGGTGTACGTCGTTGTGGTCACTTCCTTGCCGCCAAGCTTGTCCTCACTCTCGGAGTGCTCGTTCTCGATCCATTGGAAGTACTCCACGCGGCGTCGCAGGCCGATGGCGTTCTCGCTGAAGCCGAACTCGCGGTCGGCGAGCACCTCGTCTGTCGTAGCCAAAGCGCTGGCGCACACCAATTCGCCCTCATATTCCTGACTGATCTTCGAGGGGTTCTCCATGTCAATACAGACCTTCTCTGCCTCATTAAGCATCTTGTCCGTCTTCACGGCGCGACCCTCGTTCCACCACAGCAGCACCGTGGCGCCAATGAACAGCACCAGCCCTGATAGGATGCCTCTGAACGAATTGCCGACGCGGGTGCCGTAGCCCGTAGTTGTTGTTTCCGTGTAAGCCATAGTGTAAAGAATGAAAAGAGATTGATTGAAAGAAGCTTTCCGGTTGCCCGAAAAGCTTCTTTTTCTGTACTAAAGCGGTGATTTCTCAGCTTACTTCAGCTCAGCGAGGTACTTGATGGTGCGAACCATCTGGCTGGTGTAGCTGTTCTCGTTGTCGTACCAAGCAACAACCTGCACGAGCGAGTTACCGTCACCCATCTTGCTGACCATGGTCTGGTTAGCGTCGAAGAGCGAACCGAACTTCATGCCGATGATGTCGCTGCTGACGAGCTTCTCCTCGGTGTAGCCGA
>CAMZHV010000085.1 GCA_947307015.1 uncultured Prevotellaceae bacterium
AGGGGAGCCATACCTCCTATGGCGACGGAGGGTAGTAGGTAGCCGCCACTTTTAACCCAAATCGGTCATTAGGATTGATGCCAGATTGGTATTTGTTTCGAGCAGATTGGCCATATTGTTATCGAAGGCGTAGCGGGCTACGGCGAGATGGCAATGCGGACAAGATGCCGAAAGAAATGCTAAGATGACATCAATAGACCGTAAAAAAGAACTTAATTATATTATATATCGGCCTAATGACCGATTTGGGTTTAAGAAGAAGCCCTTCAGTCCTAAAGACTGGAGGGTTTTCTGCATTTACTCTAGGAGTGTTAGCCAAAAGGGTTAAAGGTTTTCGCGAATAGTCCTAAGGGTATGGATGTATAGTCATGTAGCGAAAAAATTATTTTTGTTCGTTATAGACTACAGACTACAGCTGTTTCTCTCCAATGCCCCTGTCCCGCTGTAGTCTGTAGTCTATTTCGATTAAAAAAATTTTTTTCGCAGCAATTCTATTCTTCCAAAAATGTAGAAAAAGAACTAAATGTTTCGTGCGTTCGTGATTTTTATATACCTTTGTGCAGAAATTCAAGCAGAATAGAAACTTTTAAACTACACAATGATGAAACAGACAACATTTTGGCGCACCATCGTTGCGCTGCTCATAATCTCATTGACGCTGCCCCTCGCAGCCAAGCCGAAAAAAGAAATGGCGCTACAGCTCTACTCGATTCGCGATGTTATCGGCACGCCTGAGAAGTATGCCGCTAACCATGTGGAGGTGTTCAAGAAACTCAATGCTTGGGGCTACACCGCTATCGAGGCGGCCAATTACGATCAAGGCAAAGGGACGTTCTACGGGGTTACCCCACAGCAGTTCCGTGCCGACTGCGAGGCTGCTGGGTTACGGTGTTTGAGCAGTCATACCACACGTGGATTGACAGCCGACGAGTTAAAAAACCACGATTTCATCGAGGCTTTGAGGTGGTGGGACAAGACTATCGCCGACCATAAAGCTGCTGGCATGAAGTACATCGTAACGCCCGGATGGGGTGTGCCCAAGACACTGGAGGAGGCTCAGACAATGTGCGACTATGCCAACGCTATCGGACAGAAATGCCGCGCCGCCGGACTTCTGTACGGTTACCACACCCACTCGCACGAGTTCCAAAAGGTAGAAGGAACACGATGGATCGAATACATGATGGAGAATATCGCGCCAGAGAATATGTTCTGGCAGATGGACACCTATTGGTGCGTGATGGCGCAGCAGTCGCCTGTAGAGTACTTCAAAAAGTACCCAGGACGCTTTGCGATGCTCCATATCAAGGATCTCTATGAGCTTGGCGCCAGCGGAATGTTGGGCTTCGACGCCATCTTCACTAATGCTGGCACGGCGGGCTTGCACGACTATGTCGTAGAGATGGAGGGCACGGACGGCACCATCGATATTATGGAGGGTGTACGTCGCTGCGCAGATTTCCTGAACAAATCGAAGTTCGTTAAGAAGAGCTACAACAAAGAATAGCGCTTATCTAACAACGAATTATACGGATTAGATAGAAAAGAAGGATTAGAATGCGCTGGGCTTGAGATCAAGTCCGGCGTGTTCGTTTATGTCAAACATGAGGTTCATGTTCTGTACGGCCTGTCCGCTTGCCCCCTTGAGGAGGTTGTCGATGACGCTGGTGATGAGAAGCTTGCCCTCGAACTTCTCTACATGGACAAGCGCTTTGTTGGTGTTGACAACCTGCTTGAGGTCGAGGTCGCAGTCAACGTAGTGCGTAAAGGCTGCCGAGGCGTAGAACTGCTTGTAGAGCTTCACAATATCCTTCTCGGGTACAGCAGGGTCGATGCGCACCACTTCGGTGCAGAAGATTCCGCGTGCGAAGTCGCCACGGTAGGGTATGAAATCCACGGAGGCCTCGAAACCAGGCTGTAGCTGCGCCAGTGACTGACGTATCTCCGGCACGTGCTGATGACGGAAAGCTTTGTAAATACTCATGTTACCCGTGCGCCACGAGAAATGCGTCGTGGCAGCAGGCTTCACACCAGCTCCCGTGGAGCCTGTGATGGCGTTGACGCTGATATCATCGTGCAGCAGCCAGTTGGCGGCCAGAGGCAGCAGGCCGAGCTGTATGGCTGTGGCGAAGCAGCCAGGGTTAGCTACATGACGCGCAGCCTTGATGTCCTCGCGATTCAGCTCGGGGAGACCGTAGATGAAATCGTGTTCGGGGGCTGTCAAGCGGAAATCCTGTGCCAAGTCGATGATACGGACGTTTTGCGGCACGGGATGTTCGGCAAGGAACTCGGCACTCTTGCCATGACCCATGCACAGGAAAAGCACGTCGATGCTCTTGAGCGCCAGACGCGAAGTGAACTTCATGTCTGTCTCGCCGAGCAGCCCTTCATGGACGTCGGTGAGCAGGTTTTTGGCATTGCTCGTGCTATGTACAAAGGCGATCTCCGCCTCAGGGTGGTGCAGCAGCAGACGAATGAGTTCACCCGCCGTATAACCTGCACCACCAACGATACCAACTCTAATCATAACGACTTAATATTGAGGCATGATTAGCCAGAGAATTAGGTATAT
Organism: uncultured Prevotellaceae bacterium; assembly: GCA_947307015.1. Lineage (GTDB taxonomy): Bacteria > Bacteroidota > Bacteroidia > Bacteroidales > Bacteroidaceae > Physcousia. The sequence goes on from CAMZHV010000085.1 coordinate 2,573, forward strand.
GATGCCTCCACAGAAAGCCGTGCATACTGTCAGGATTACCCAAATAAGGCGCAGCAGATCAGCGTTCCAGCCGAAATATTCGGCTATGCCGCCACAGACGCCTGCAATCCATTTGTTGCTCATCGAGCGTGTCAGTCTCTTATCCATTGCTATCTTTCGTCTTTGTGTATGCCATAATAAACACGGAGCGGTGTGGAGAGCACCTTGATGAAGCCCTTAGCTTCGTCGGCCGTCCAACCTGTCTGTGTTTCGCCGTACTCACCCAGTTTGCTCTTGGTGAGGTCGTTGACGGAATCCACACCCACGGTTTCGAATCCAAAGGGACGGAGGCGCAGGATGGCCGTGCCGCTGACATGGCGCTGCGAGGAGGTGAGGAAGGCCTCGATGTCGGGCATCACCGGCTCTAAGTACTGGCTCTCGTGGAGGAACATGCCATACCAATTGCCGATCTGATCCTTCCAGTACTGCTGCCATTTGGAGAGCGTGGATTTCTCCAAGAGGCGGTGAGCCTCGATGATGAGCTTGGGCGCTGCGGCCTCGAAGCCCACACGTCCCTTGATGCCGATGATTGTGTCGCCCACGTTGGCATCGCGGCCGATAGCGTAGCTGGCACCGATCTCCTCGATGCGCTGGATGGCCTTGATGCGGTCGTCGAACTTCTCGCCGTTGACGGCGACGATTTCGCCTTGCTCGAACTCAATCTTCAGCAGGCTTTCAGCTTCCTTGGCCGTAACGTGCTTGAGGTAAGCCTCTTCGGGCAGACCCTGAGTCGCGTCGAGCAGTTCGCCGCCGCAGATGCTGGTGCCCCAGATGCCCACATTATAAGAGTATTTCAGCTTGGCGAAGTCGGCGTTGAAGCCGTGGTCGTTGAGGTAGTCCACCTCTTCCTTGCGCGTCAGCTTCTTGTCGCGTGTGAGCGTGATGATCTCCACGCCGGGAGCCATGACGAGGAAGGTCATGTCGAAACGGATCTGATCGTTGCCGGCACCTGTCGAGCCGTGGGCGATGGCGTCAGCTCCGATTTCGCGGGCGTAGCGTGCGATGGCGATGGCTTGGAAAATGCGCTCGCTGGATACCGATATGGGATAGCAGTTGTTGCGTAGCACATTGCCAAAGATCATGTATTTCAATGATTTCTCGTAATATTCCTGTGTCACGTCGAGCGTCACATACTTGGTAGCGCCCAGTTTGTAGGCGTTCTCCTCGTTAGTCTTCAGCTGCTCGGCGCTAAAGCCGCCCGTATTGGCGCAGGCTGCGTGTACTTCATAACCCATTTCCTTTGCGAGATACATCACTGTGTAGCTCGTGTCCAAGCCGCCGCTGAAGGCGACCACAACTTTCTTCTTCATATTATTTATTTATTGTTGTTTTCTCGAAATAACGGTGTAACATTATTATGTATAACGATTAGTCTCTGAATTCCTGACTGTTGACAATCTTGCCGTCGAGGCGGTTGATGCGGTCGATGACAGCTTGTGGAATCTTGGCTGGGAGGTGCTCCTCGGGGTCGAAGAGCATGGCGGTGCAGATGCAGAACTTGCGATTGCGTTCACGCAGCACATCAATGTTCACGCAGCCTTCGCAGCCCTTCCAGAACGCCTCATCGTCCGTCAGGTCGTCGAAGGTCACAGGCAGGTACCCCAACTGTGTGTTCATCTTCATCACAGCCTTGCCGCTGGTCAGCGAGAAGATCTTGGCGTGTGGCCAGCGGATGCGTGCCAGCGAGAAGGTCATGTCTTTGATACGCTTTGCAATGCCTAAGCCGCGGAAGTCGGGGTGTACGATGAGTCCGGAGGTCGTCACATACTGCTTGTTGCCCCAAGTCTCGATGTAGCTGAAACCCGCGAAACGCGGCTCCGAGCCGTCGGCCTGTGGAGCAAGGGCAATGACTGCCTTGGCCTCACGCATCTTGGTGGCCACGTAGTCGTGCGTACGCTTGGCGATACCCGTGCCGCGCACCTTGGCTGCCTCCTCGATAGTCTTGAGGATGGTGTCGACATAGCGCTCGTGGCTCTCGTCGGCCACCATGATTTCTATGTTGTCGTTGATGTGTTCTGCTGTTTCCATTATTATCTCTTGTTGTATGTGTTAGGCAATGTTGTTGCTCGGGATGATCTCTGCGAGCTTGTTGAGCACCTGCGGGCGCTCGGCCTCCTCGTCGAGGACGATGAAGATGGTGTCGTCGCCTGCCACCGTGCCCAGCACCTCGTCGATGTGGGCGTTGTCGATGTCGTAGGCGACGTGGGCGGCGTGACCCGGCGGCGTACGCACCACGGCGATATTGCCGCTGAACTTCACAGACAGTGCGCCGAGCTGGTTCATGCGTTGCACGGTGAGGTGTGTGTCGCTGACGCGCTGGTAGCGTCGTTGTTCGGGCAGCATGAAGACCAGTTCGCCATGTTCGTTATGTCCCTTAGTGATGCGCAACTGATGCAGGTCGCGTGACAGCGTAGCCTGCGTCGTGGGGAAGCCTGCCTTGGCGAGCTCACGCAGCAGGTCGTCCTGCTTGGTGAACTCCTGGCTTGAGATAATCAGTTTGATGACCTCAAGGCGAGTGCCTTTATCTTGTCTCATTCTTATGTCTTCGATTGTGGCTGCAAAGGTATGAATAATTTTTCAAACGCCATGGTTTTATTGCATTTATTTTGCATAATCGCCCATTTTTATATGAATCCTCATGCTGTAAAATGCATATTTATGGGTTTCCCGTACTATCTGAATGTCCGCAAAGCCGCTTCCATCTCGCGCATCAGGTTACGCTTGGGCGAGTGGGGCGAGTAGATGAAGCCCTCGGTGACGAGGACGCGTGAGGCAGCCGTATCAATACGTTCGAGCGAGACGAAAGCTCCGCCGATGGCGCCGTTGTGCATCTCCCAAAGGCCGTGTACCTCCAGGACGCTACTTTTGTTTATGGTACGTGTGCGTGCGAGGATGAGCGGCTCACGTCCATCGGGGTTCACCGCTGTCTGCATCCATTGGTTGGGTTGGGCTCCCGGTATGTTGGCTTTCATGGCACTGTCGCGCTTGGCTACGAACTGTGCAGCGCTGAGCGGCTGTCCGTCCCACGGATAGCTGTAGAACACGAAGTTTTGGTCTTTGTCATTGAGATTCGTGCCTGTCCACAGGAAGTCCTGTCCAACCTTCGAGGCACGGAGCCCCTGTGGCACGCAAATGGTGTGCCCGCAGAGCGCTTGCAGGGACTCATAGGTCATTTGGCTGTGTTTACGCTGCAACTGCGCGGCCATCCAGTTTAGTTCGGCATCGACGAAGATGTCTGTGAGCAGCGTCTGCCGCTCCATGATGAAGGTGGCGATGGCGTGTGCCGAAGGCCCAGCAACTTGCACCTCGGTCTGCGGACGTGCGATGACGTCCCTTGCTACGCCGATTGTGGGTTCAGCCATTCCTTTGTCAATCTTGATGATGAGTCGGTTGCGCAGCGTGTTCCAGGGCGTGAGGTTGCTGTCCGTGAAAGTGACATTCAGACGGAAGAGCGGTTCATGCTGTGGCAGTACGGGTGTTGATTGCTTGAGCACCGCCTCCAACGAATCCTTCAGTTCGCCTTGATAGGCTGTGCGGGGCATGATGACTACCAGTTCGAAAGGCAGTCCCCGCGATGTCGGCTTATGTCTCTCCTTGGGCTCCTTTTTCCCTGTACATGCACACAGCAACGCTACAGCCACCGCAGTGAACAGCAGCTGATAGCAGCGATGCAGATAGGGATGGCAGACAAACATGGGGTGTATGGTCTTCTGTCGGTGGTGTTGTACAACGTTGTAACAAATAACGAGCCTTCAAGAAAAAGCAAAGCCCCAACTGATGAATCATCAATTAGGGCTTGTGGTGTCACCAGGAATCGAACCGGGGACACAAGGATTTTCAGTCCTTTGCTCT
>CAMZHV010000086.1 GCA_947307015.1 uncultured Prevotellaceae bacterium
CCTTTTTATATGGAGATTTCGGATAAAAAGAGTAATTTCAGCCCGATTTTTGCAACAAAATGGCTATTAAACCAGACAAAATGAAACACTTTATTGCGATATGCTGTTGTGTGTTGCTGCCAGCTCTCGGCATCATGGCACAAGAAGAGCAGGACATAGCAGCCACGATGAACATGAACGAAGTGGTCATCCTGGCTGAAGGTCAAACGTTTGAGGAGTATCTGGTACAACAGGTGCTTGAGAACGCCAAGCCACTGAAGGAACACGTTCGGATACTGCGTTACACGGTGACGACCAGCATGGACAAGGACATAGACCTGAAACAGATGCCCAGACGCCGGATGATCACCTTTGCTGCTAAACTGGCGGGCTACGGACAGATTGCGTCGGCACTCTTGGAACACAAAGCGTTTGGCATCACCATGGCTGAGGACGTGCTGTTCTACGAAGGCAAAATGATCACATCCAACGCACGCATCTTAGAGACGAAACAGGAACTCACAGACAAGCAGGTCAAGGCGTTCCTCAAGCATGACGGCATGATGGGTGTCAACATATATGACAAGTTTTATGACAAGGTGCGCAGCAAGGCCAAGGAGCTGAAACGGAAGTACCAGAAAAAACAGGCCACAGGCATGTCGTACATCGGTAGCTACACATCCGACAACAGAACAATTTACAAAGTGAGACTGGGCAATATGCTGGTACACATCGTCGATGGCTGCTGGCAGATCAAGGCGTTAGACTATACCGAGGGGCAGAACCAGATGCACTTCGAGTGCAGCGAAGTCAGACCTGGCTTGTTCGTGCTCTCAAAAGGCATCATCAAGATGTATATCGACCGCCAGAAATGGCCGCAAGGCTCTGTCGCCATGCAAATGACATACGTATACAAGTAAATGTCAATGAAAATAGACAGTTTTTAGTCTCCCTTCACTTTTTACTATATTTTACTGTATATTAGCCTACTAATATAGGTGAAGGCAATAAATTTGCCTTCACTTTCCTTCACTTTTTGAGCCCAAGAGAAAGATTTCAATGCAAAAGTTTGCAAATACCGATAGACGAAGCAACCATTACGTATGTATATGTAAGTTAGGAAGACTGCTCTCGGAAAAGTAAAACAAGTTGTTTTAGTTCCTAACCATTGGACGTATCATCATCCATCCTTAGTGGCATCACAGTAAAACAACTTGTTTTACTTGTCGTTGAAAAGGTGAAGGCAAGTGAAGGCAAAGAATTTGCCTTCACCGCATCTAATCATTTTATAATTATTTACTTATAACGAAAAGTGAAGGAAAAGGAAAAAATGAATCAGAAATAATGATTACTTCACCATCACTTTCTTGCCATTGATGATATACACGCCGCGAGGTAATGTGCGATTCGGGTTTGTTCCATTGGTGATTGTGCCAACACGTTGACCGGCAAGATTGTAAATGATTCCGTCGGTATTTGGAGATGGGGCTGGGGTGAGATCCTCAACTCCCGTGAAGTCTGTGCCGTTTCGTCCTGCCATGATGGTTAGCAACTTCACGTCCTGAGCCGAAAGGGCGCGCTTGTATACGAGTAAGTCATCGATATAGCAGTCAGCGGAACCCCAGAAAGAGCCAGTGCCTAACTGCATGTAGGGTGCTGAGCGCAGGAGAGCGAGTACGGTAGAATAGGCGGCACTACCGGCAAAGGACTTCTGCGTCTTGCGTTCGCCATCGACATAGAAGATGATACCGCTGGAGGTCATCGTCATCGTGATGAACACCCATTTGTCGGCTGGCAGATAGTTGGTTGTCGTGTTGTTAGGATGGTTGATGTCGAACCAAGTGCCTGAGCCGTTGTTGAAGCCGAAGTAGGCGTTGCCCGTCATGTAGAAGCGCGAAGTGGCTTCGTTGGCTTCCTTGTTGGCAAAGCTCCAGATAGCATCCCAACTGTTAGCCGAAGTCATCTTCAGCCACATGGCGATGGTCATGCCGCGCAGGCTCGACAAACCCTTCAACGGATTGTCCATGAGTGTGTAGCTGGCGTCAGCATTACCTCCAAAGTACTGGTGTAGCACCTGATTGGAACGCTCGGCATCGCGACCTATCGTGGGCACTGTGCCGCTGCCCAAAGCCTTGAAGGTCGGCTTTTGTGTCCTGTCAATCTGATTGGGCGTCGTCTTTGAGGTGAAGGGGTAATGAGCCACACAGTCAGTGAGATAATCGCCGTCGGGCAACTCGTCGTCAGCAGCCGCCGTGACGGTGAATGTGCGCGTGTAGCTGGCATTGTCGCAAGTGATTGCGCAGGTCAGCGTGACCTCTGTAGTCTGTTCTGGCACAATATAGCGGCCCTTTGAACTGATGATTGACGGTGCGCTACTCGTCCATGTAATCTTAGCGCCAAGGTAGGGCGTTGCGGGCAAGTCGATATTGGCGTTCACCGTTTGGCCGTCTTGAAGCGACACTTCGTTGGCACGGGCGGTATAGGCTACGGCATACCGCGGATCAATGTGATAGGCCCACAGTTGCACGCCGCAGTTCGTGCCCGTCTCGGCGGTGGCGGTGATGCCAATGGCGGGGATGGTCGTGCCGTCAAGGGTCTGCGGTACCACGACGCCCTTATAAGTCACGCCGCCCAACGTCAGCGTGATATAGCCTGTGCCCTCGGTCATTGACCACGAACCGGTCTTCGCACCCGTAATCCTGCCATCGGCAGTCAGACGTATGGTGATGGGCGTCACCTCTTCCATGTTCGTGTAATCCATTTTATATTTATGGATGAGCACGTCGTAGCTGCCGACCATCTCGTCCGTTGTGAAGGCGCTACCGCTCTTGATGGTTTCGTCGTTGGCTGTTTCGCCGTCAAACTGGAAGGGTGCGGCGCAGAGCCAGCCGTCGGCATTGAGGAACAGCTGGCGGGTGCGCACCTCATGATTTAATGTCCCGTCGTTGAACTTCGTATGGTAGATGACGAAGTTGCGGCCTTCGTCATCGCAAACGGCACTATTATGCCCCTGAGCGCACTCGCCCACAGTTTGCAAGCCCCAGCCGTTGTAGGCTCCCATGAGTTTCATGCCGCCGTTGGTCGGTGCGCTCTTGCCGAAGTTGAGCCAGTAGCGGTTGTGGTAACAGGCATCCAGATTGCCGGCATCGACATACTGCCCGTCAGGCGTTGCCGAACGGAAGGTGCGCATCTCGTAGCCGCCGTCGGGAGCAAAGCCGCCGTAGCTGATGAAGAGGTAATAATAGTCGCCGATGTGCTGGATATAGGGACCTTCGCCGCTGCTGTAGTAGCCGCCGGCGATGCGTTTGCCGAAGTAGGGATCGGAGAGGGCGCGGCCCTGCCCGTCGTTCTCGATGGGGTAGGTGACTGTGTAGTCGCGCAGGCCTGTCGTCTTGTCCATTTTCAAGATAAATATGCCGCCGCTCCATGAACCGTATGTCATCCACAGCTCGCCTTCTTCGTCGAAGAACACGCAGGGATCTATGTCATTGGTCCAATACGTGCCCCAGTCGTTGCCTCGGTTGTAGCGTGCGGGAAGTGTTGCCTGTTCGCCGATGACCAGTTCAAGGTCTGTCTTCTTCCATGAGATCTCGGGTGTCGTCGTGTTGCGGAAACCAGAGTAATGTACGGGGCCTTGGTAGACGTAGGGACCAGTCACGCGGTCGGCTGTCAGAAGCACGATGACCGAGTGCCAGTCGTCGCCGTTCAGACTCATATACATCATCCATTTGCCTGAGTTGGGGTTGTACAACAGGTCGGGAGCCCACATGTTGCCGTCGATAGACCAATTGGCCTGATCGCCGTGCGCCCAGGCTTTGGCGTCGAAGGGACCGAACGATGTCTCTTGTACAGCACCGCCGACCAGAACCGGTACGGTTGTCGTCTGGTTTTTAGAGAAGGCGTCGGCATAGTTCGTGGTAATGACTGACCCGCCGCTCTTTTTGCCGAAGAGACTGCCGTTGTCCAATGGCACCCAGTTCTTCATGTTGTCCGTCGATCGTGCCCAGCCTCGATGCGAGCCGATGGCGTAGAAGATCTGGCCTGTTGTGTGTACGGCGCTCGGATCGTGGACGCTCACGGTCTTGCGCGTCTTCGTAGAGTAGAGCGCGTTGATCTCATCGGCCGTCAGCTCGGTGGTTTCCTGGGCGTGCAGAGCGCCAAGACCGAAAACAAAGAAGAATAAAAACGTCGGCAACAAACGTGGTTGTTTAAACATGATGAAGTCCTTTTTTTCGTGAATTAAGGCCACAAATGTAGCCCTTTTTGATGACTTTCCTTAACAGTTCCCGCCTTTTTAACTACATTTAATATAAATAAGGTGTAAGTTTTTGGCAGTTTTCGAGGAAAACTATTCCTTTGCAGCGTAAAAACGAAAAAGAAAACACTAATTGCTAAACTTTAAACGTTAAACGCACATCGTTAAACGAAACAAAGAACGACTATGAAAAAGATTATCCTCCTGCTCACAGCAGGCCTTCTGCTGACTTCGTGCGCCAGCAAGAAGAAGTTCAACGAGCTGCAGACCAACTACAACAACCTGCAGACCGAGTATCAGGCTGCTCAGGTCAAGCTCGCTGAGAACCGCGTTGCCATCAAGTCGCTGGAAGACCGCCTCGCCGACGCCAAGGCCGAGAACGAGAAGCTTCAGAAAGCTTATGATGCACTTCAGGGCACGCTCGACAAGAACCTGCAGGCTGGCAACGTGAACATCTCTAAGCTCGTCGACGAGATCAATGCCTCCAACAAGTTCATCAAGCAGCTTGTTGAAGCTAAGGACAAGAGCGACAGCCTCAACATCACCCTCACGAACAAGCTCACACGCTCGCTCTCGAAGGAAGAACTCAAGGAGGTCGACGTGCAGGTGCTCAAGGGCGTTGTCTACATCTCGCTGGCTGATAACATGCTCTATCGTAGCGGCGACTATCAGATTAACGAGCGTGCTGCCGAGACCCTCTCGAAGATTGCCAAGATTATCAACGACTACCGCGACTATGAAGTGCTCATCGAGGGCAACACCGATAATGTGCCCATCAGCCGCGAGAACATCCGCAACAACTGGGATCTTGCTGCTCTCCGCGCTTCCAGCGTCGTACAGGAACTGCAGAACCGCTACGGCGTAGATCCTAAGCGCCTTACTGCTGGTAGCCGTGGTGAGTACAATCCTGTCGCTTCCAACGACACCGAGGTGGGTCGTCAGCGTAACCGTCGCACACAGATCATCATCACCCCGAAACTCGACGAGTTCCTTGAGCTCATCGACCAAGCACCTGCTGAGGAATAGTGATCCGCGACATACAGCTGCGCCTGCTGCCACAGCAGGCTGCTACAGAGCAAAGTATACGTTCGAGCGTGGCCTGCGAGGCTGCGCTCGAACCTCATCGTATACAGGGGTTACGTGTCATCAAACGTAGCATCGACGCCCGTCAGCGGCAGGTGATGGTGAACATCACGGCTCGCGTATGGGTAGATGAACCCATGGTAGACGAGCCCTTCAAGCGCATAGAATACCCTAGTGTCGAAGGGCGCCCGCAGGTCATCGTCGTGGGCGCAGGCCCTGGCGGACTCTTCGCCGCCCTGCGCCTCATCGAGCTTGGGCTTTGTCCCATCGTCGTCGAGCGAGGTAAGGACGTCCATGAGCGCAAACGTGACCTCGCCCGCATCTCACGCGACCACCTCGTAGACCCTGAGAGCAATTACTCCTTCGGCGAGGGTGGGGCAGGGGCTTACTCCGACGGCAAGCTCTACACGCGTTCCAAGAAGCGCGGCTCCGTGGAGAAGATTCTCAACGTCTTCTGCCAGCACGGTGCATCCACAGCTATCCTCGCTGATGCACATCCCCACATCGGCACTGACCGCCTGCCGCGCGTCATCGAGAACATCCGCAACACCATCCTCCGCAGCGGCGGCGAAGTCCATTTCCAAACCCGCATGACCGACCTCCTCATCGAGGATAACCGCGTCGTCGGTTGTGTATGTCGTGACGGTGTCACGACCCACGACATAGAACTCCTCGGCCCCGTCATCCTCGCCACAGGCCATTCCGCTCGCGACGTTTACCGCCTGCTCGCCGCCCGTGGCATTGACATCGAAGCCAAGGGTATTGCCGTCGGCGTGCGTCTCGAACACCCCTCGCAGCTCATCGACCAGATTCAGTACCACAGCCGTCAGGGGCGCGGCGCTTATCTTCCTTCCGCTGAGTACAGCTTCGTCGAGCAGTGTCAAGATCGCGGTGTCTACTCCTTCTGTATGTGCCCCGGCGGTTTTGTCGTGCCTGCTGCCACTGGCCCTGAGCAAGTCGTCGTCAATGGCATGAGCCCAAGCCACCGCAACGGACGCTGGAGTAATTCCGGAATGGTGGTCGAGATAAGGCCAGAAGACCCACCCCTCACCCTCCCTGAAAGGGAGGGAGCATTTACCTCTGACAATTGTGAAGCGGATGCCTGCTCAGAACTATCTGCTCCCTCCCTTATAGGG
>CAMZHV010000087.1 GCA_947307015.1 uncultured Prevotellaceae bacterium
GGCACCCGTCAGCCCATGATGGATGTTGAAGTAGATGTCGCAGCCCTCGTAATCAATGAAGCACAGGTGGCCGTTCACCTCAGCAGAGCCCAGGCTGGGTGTCTTCTTCTGCGTGCGGCACACCACGATGGGCAGTTCTTGATGTTGGAGAACATAGCTTCCCGCATGATCCACCTCCACGCGAACGGCAAAATAGGGATAGCGCTTAATGGCCCTCTGCGCCGCCCTGTCGAGGACGTCGCCCTTCACCGCCTCGGTCATGATCACGCGGATGCGTATGGGAAAACATGGGCGCGGACTCTTCGCCGTCCCGTAAAGCAGATAACTGTCAGGATTATAGTGGAACATTGTTTATTGTTTTATTCCCCCCACGAATCGCGGTCAAGGTTGCGATAGCCTACGGCTTCGGCGAGGTGATGTGTTTGTATTTTGCTATTTTTATATGTTTTCGCCTCTACCATAGGGGCCTATTATTTACCAATTTGACTACAAAGATAATAATTCCCTATAAATTAATGGCCATGGCTTGTGACTATTTAAGAAAGATTAAGAAGTGTAAAAAGAGATTGACCCCCTATAAATATCAGTAACGGTATCAGTAACCGTCACTTCACTCGTATGTTTAAGACCTATTACTATCATTCTTCTTAAAGTATCGTAAAAATGACATAAAGGAAGCAAATATTCATTGTTTTTTGTGTACCTTTACACGCAGAATGAATGTGTTTTGTGAAAATGAGCATTAACGACTAAACAGATACGATTATGAAGAAGTTGTTTATCATAAGCTTTCTTGTCATACAAACCACTTTGCTGTGGTCGCAGGTGATAGTGACGGAACAGAGCGTGGGCGATGACTTCCCCGTAACCGAGGAGGCCAGCACACCAATTGTCGTGTCGTCCAAGGACGGTATCACTGTCGGCAAGGTGGCGCAGCTGTTAGCAGCAGATATCGCGCGTGTGACGGGCAAGGCCCCTGCGGTGCTGACTACTGACAAGCCCAAGGGCAGGAACGTCATCATCGTTGGCACTACGGAGGGCAGCCCGCTGATAGCACGTCTCGTCCGTGAGGGACGCCTCGACGTTTCGGCCATCCGTGGAGGTTGGGAGCAGTACGTCATCAAGGTGGTGGATGCTCCAGTGAAGGGCATCGACAAGGCGCTCGTGATAGTGGGCAGCGACCGTCGGGGCGCGGCATACGGAGCATTTACAATGAGCGAGGCGATAGGTGTCAGTCCGTGGTATTGGTGGGCCGATGTACCTGTCAAGCAGCATCAGCGACTGTATGTAAAAGCTGACGTCACCTCCACAGCCCCAACCGTCAAGTATCGCGGCATCTTTATCAACGACGAGGACTGGGGACTGAAGCCTTGGGCGTCACAAAACTACGAGAAGGAACTTGGTGACATAGGACCGCGGACCTACGCCCGTGTCTGCGAACTGTTGCTGCGCCTGAAAGCCAATATGCTGGCACCGGCCATGCACGAATGCACAGGAGCCTTCTACACCCATCCGGAGAGCAAGGTGGTGGCGGACTCGTTCGGCATCATCATCACCACAAGCCACTGTGAACCATTGCTCATCAACAATGCGTCAAAAGCGGAATGGGATCAGGACGTTGACGGCGACTGGAACTATAAGACCAACAGCGCGGCCATCCTCAAACGATGGGACAAGCGACTGGCCGAGGCTTCGTGCTACGAGAACATCTACACTACCGCCATGCGTGGTCTCCACGACGCGGGCCTGCGAGGCAATCTGCCCATGGAGGAGCGCGTGCCCCTCATCACAAAGGTGATAGCAGACCAGAGGGCGCTCCTGGAAAAACACATCGGACGCCGTGCCGACGAGATACCGCAAATATTCGTACCGTATAAGGAGACGATGGACATCTATGAGAACGGTTTGAAGGTGCCTGACGATGTAACGTTGGTGTGGGTCGATGACAACTATGGCTACATGAAGCGTGTCGCCAATCCCGACGAGCAGCGGCGCTCCGGCGGTTCGGGCGTCTATTATCATATTAGTTATCTGGGCGCTCCCCACGACTATCTGTGGATTAACACCACTCCTCCAGTATTGATGTACGAAGAGCTGAAGAAGGCCTACGATCACGGCGCCGACCGCTACTGGTTGCTCAATGTCGGAGACATCAAACCCATGGAGCTGGGCATACAGTCCTTCATGGATATGGCTTGGGACATCAATGCCTTCAGTTTCGAGAAGGTCAAGAGCCATCAGGCGGAATTCCTCGCAAAATTCTTCGGTGGAAGCAAGACCGAAGGCGCAGCAAATCATTATCAATTATCAATTGTCAATTGTCAATTCATCCTTGATGAGTACTACCGCCTGGCTTGGAGCCACAAACCCGAATACATGGGTTGGGAGTACGAGTGGGACGACGAGGCTCACACAGGACTGAAGGACACAGAATATTCCTTCAAGAACTATGCCGAAGCGCAATGCCGGTTAGCCGACTACAAGCGCATTAGCGACGAGGTGGAGAAAATAGCCAATTCGTTAAATTCGTATAATTCGTTGTCGGAAAAAGAATTATCGTCGTTAAACGCTTCGTGGTTCGAGTTGGTGCAGTTCCCCGTGCAGGGAGCCTACCAGATGAACCGCAAGTTCCTGATGGCTCAACTCAATCATGAACTCCTCGCAGAGGGCAAGACCGCTGAAGCCAACTGGGCTGCCCGTCAGATGGAGCTGGCCTACGACAGCATCAATGCCCTGAATGCCCGCTACAACAACTTACTCGATGGCAAATGGCGCGGCATGATGGCCTTAGCACCAGCCTTTCGCTCGCTCAACCACCTGAAGCCCGAAGTCACCGTCACGCCTGGCGTGGGCGAGAAACCCGTCGATCTGACAACCGCGGGGAGCTTTAACGTCGGAGAGTGTTATGCGGTGAATCTCGCCCAGTTCGCCGACAAGGATGAAGGAGTCCGTATTATCGACGGTTTGGGCTACGACTGGCAAGTCCTTCAACTGCAAAACGGCAAGGTGGATTACGCGCTTCCAGCCATCAGCCGCGACTCCGTCGACGTGTTCTTCTATGCCGTGCCATTCTGGCCTCTATATAAGGGAATGAGCAATCGCATCGGTGTCAGCATGGACGGTGGCGAGGTACAGGTTTTTGAGAATAAGTTCCGTGAGTACAGCCGCTCGTGGAAAGACCAGGTCATGCGCAATGGCATCGCCTGTCGCCTGCACTTTGCCATCGACTCCACACAACCTGCACACACCCTCACCTTCCACACGATTGACGCGGGGCAGATGGTGCAGAAAGTAGTCATCGACTGGGGCGGACTCAAGGTGAGCTACATCGGGCCATCGACGGAGTAAACCTAAAGATAGATATATGAAACGACTATAAGATAATCAATAAATAATTCGACATGAAAAAGAGCCTCTTGACTTTCGTTTGTGTGACTGCTGTACTCCTCAGTTTACAAACTCAGCAGTCTCTCTGCGCGCAGCCAACTCCCCTCCATGACGGGAGGGGTGAAGGGGTGGGTCTCCCCGGCTACGCACTGCCCGAGGGCAAGGAGATTTATATTCCTGAAGAGCTGCGCGACAACGACTTCACCGACAGCACATCGCAGTGGAGCTACTACCGCATGGCATGTACGCCTAATGTCGTGTGCTTCTGGGAGAAAGGCTTTGGCAATGACCTCAGCAAGGCTCCCGACTTGGACGGGCATCCCATGACCGTAGATCTCGACAACCTCCTCGCGCGCGTGGAGTATTTCTACAACGTTTATCGCGACATGATGGGCTTCCTGCTGCCTGGCAGTAAGGCAGAGAAGTATCGCATGATGGTGATGCTGAAATACTCGCTTGAAGGAACGGCCTACGGGGGGTGTTATGACGCCACGATAGGAGGTCTATGGATTACGCCTAATCGCGTGCAGGACAAGACGCTCAACTGCATCGCACATGAGTTAGGCCATTCGTTTCAGATACAGATAGCCTGCGACGGGAAATCGCGGGGTATGGGTGGCAGCATCTTCGAGACCAGCGCGCAATGGATGCTCTGGCAAGTGAATCCACGTTGGACAACCGACGAGTATTACCATTGGGAGGCATTCAGGCGACAAATACACCTAAGTCTGTTCCACCCTGAAAACATGTATCACGCTCCCTTTGTTATGGAATACTGGGGCATGTTGCACGGCCTCACCTACATGGCTGATATGTTCCGAGGCGGCAAGCAGGATGAGGATTTTGTGCAAGCCTACATGAGAATGTACAATGTAGATGTGAAACAGATGGGCGACGAACTGTTGGACTGCTACAGCCGCCTCATCACCTTCGACTTCCCTGACAAGCGCAAGGAGAGCCTGCGCTATGCCTGCGAAATGCGTAGCGAGATGAAGGACACCCTCGACGGATGGCAGAAACCCGTCAATGCGCCTCAGACCTACGGCTTCAATGTGGATGAGATCCCGCTCCCCTCAGTAGGCAAAACCGTCAAAGTGCAGTTCCAGGGACTTCCGAAAAATGATAACATCGGCTATCGCTATGGCCTTGTCGCTGTCGATAACGATAATAACCCCACCTATCTTGGTGCGCACTCAGAGCTAAAGAAAACGCTCACCTTCAAGAACCCCGGCAACACGACGCGACTCTATCTCGTAGTCGTAGGCTGCCCCACGAAGGAATACATACCACATTCAGATACGACGTATGATTATCAGGTTAAATACACAAAATAGACATTACTGAAAGTAATACATTATGAGAATTGACCACATAGCACTATTCTGCAAGGATTTGGAGCAGATGCGCCAGTTCTTCCGTAATTTTGGTAATTCTTTCCAAGATTCGGGTAGTGCCTGTTCCACAGAACTGCCGTACCTTTGCCGACGATTTCAAGAAGTAATGAACATGAGAAATTTTGCATTGATTTTGATGTCGCTCCTGATGGTGTGCTGCACGAAGGACGACGAGGCAAAGGCTGCCACCGTGCAGGAGGCAGGCAAGACGCTGGTGGTGTACTACAGCTACACAGGTAATTGTCAGGAGATTGTAGAATCGTTGACGGCTCAGATTCAGGCTGATGTGATGCGCATTGAACCTGAGGATAAGACGCAGAAGTACGAGGCAAATGGTTATGCCATCGGTACGGCGCTGCTGAACGCTATCAAGGCTGCACCCAACGAGGCAGCGAGCTATCCCGCTATCGACCCCGTGAGCATCACCGATCTCTCGCAGTACCAGAACATCATCATCGTCACGCCGCTGTGGTGGAGCCAGATGGCGGCCATCATGCAGACGTACCTGTTTAATTATAGTTCGCAAATGGCGGGCAAGCATGTGGCGCTGATTGTGTCGAGCCACAGCAGCGGTATCAACGGCGTGGTGGCCGATGCGGAACGACTGGTGAAGAACGTCACTTGGATGGGCAATGCACTGTGGATCAATGCCAGCAATCATAATAACCGTGCCTCGCTGATTCAGAACTGGTTGCCGACGCTGAACTTCGCAGAAAAACAAACTACTATGAGCAAGATGTATATCACTATCGACGGACAGGCACAAGCTGTGACGCTCGTCGACAATCAAGCAACAAAGACGCTTGTTGAGAAATTGCAGCAGGCTCCCGTCACCGTGACGCTGAACAGCAGCGGAGGCTTTGAGATTTGGGGAGCACTGGGTTTCTCGCTGCCCACAAGCAACGAGCAGATTAACGCGCAACCGGGTGACGTCATCCTGTACAACGGTTCGAATATCTGCATCTTCTACGGCACGAACTCGTGGAGCTACACCCGTTTAGGTAAGATTGACGGCCTGTCGGAGAGCGAACTTCGCACGTTCCTCAAGGCTGGCGAGGGCAACATCACCGTTACGCTGTCGCTCTCGTCTGGGACAACCACCATCAATAGCGTCCGTAGCGTAGCTACAGAAAATGACGCATACTACTCGCTCAGCGGGCAGCGGCTGGCTCAGGCTCCTGCCCATGGAATATACATCGAAAACGGAATCAAAAAAATAGCGCGATAAGGTATGAAGAAAGTATTATTAGCCGCAGTGCTGATGGGAATGATGCTCACGGGCTGCAATCAGAAGAGTGATAACAATCAAAACGAAGAAGATATGAATACAACGCTGACATTGACTCAGGAGTGGGACAAGACGTTCCCCAAGAGCGACAAGGTAGACCACAAGAAGGTCACGTTTAAGAACCGTTACGGCATCGAACTGGCTGCCGACATGTACACGCCGAAAGGCGCAACGGGCAAGTTGGCTGCGCTGGCTGTTACAGGACCGTTTGGGGCCGTGAAGGAGCAGACGAGCGGTCTCTATGCCCAGCACATGGCTGAGCGCGGTTTCGTTACTATCGCCTTCGACCCCTCGTTCACTGGCGAGAGCGGTGGCGAGCCTCGCCG
>CAMZHV010000088.1 GCA_947307015.1 uncultured Prevotellaceae bacterium
GTGGCGAATCCCGAAGACAAGCCCAAGGCGATTTTCGTAAGCGCTTTCAACAGTATGCCTCTGGCGCAGGACTTCGAGTACGTCCTTAAGGGACAGGAGAAGGAATGGCAGGCAGGCCTCTCCCTGCTCGCCAAGATTGCTAAAGTCAACCTTGGCATTAGCAAGAAACAGAAAGCATCAGCGCTGACCACAGCCAAGGATTGTACCATCACCGTGTTTGATGGTCCCGCTCCTGCTGGTAATGTCGGCGTGCAGATCAACAACGTTGACCCCATCAATAAGGGTGAAGTCGTTTGGACGATGGGTGCCGAGGAAGTGATTTTCGTTGGCCGTCTTGTGCTGACGGGTAAGGTCGACCTGACTCGAACCATCGCCGTTGCCGGCTCTGAGGTCAAAGCTCCCAAGTACGCTAAGGCTATTGTAGGTCAACCCCTTGCCGCTGTGCTCAAAGGTCAAATTGACGAGAGCAAGAGTCTTCGCATCATCAACGGTAACCCCATGGTGGGCGTAAAGACCTCGAAGGACGGCTTCCTCGCAGCTCATGCAACGGAGGTCACCGTGATTCCCGAAGGCGACGACGTCTATGAGATGCTCGGATGGATTGCTCCGCGCTTCAAAGAGTTTAGCACCAGCCGCAGCTATTTCAGCTGGCTCAAGCCCAAGAAGACCGAGTACACGATGGATGCCCGTATCAAGGGTGGTGAGCGTCACATGATTATGTCCGGCGAGTATGACAAGGTATTCCCCATGGACATCTATGCAGGTTATCTCGTGAAGGCTATCATTGCCGGCGATATTGATCGCCAGGAAGCTCTCGGTATCTATGAGGTGGCTCCCGAGGATTTCGCCATCGCCGAATTCGTAGACAGTTCCAAACTTGAATTGCAACGCATCGTCCGCGAAGGATTGGATATCCTTAGGAAAGAGAATATGTAAATGACCCACCCCCGACCCCTCCCGTAATGGAGGGGAGAGCCTGCGGGGTGTATGAAAAGAATTCTCAATAAACATTAATCATTAAAAGAATGACCCTATAGACTTCCAAGCGCCAGCCGCTCCCCTCCATTACGGGAGGGGTTAGGGGGTGGGTCTTCAATTATGAATGCTTTAAGAAAATATTTCGACAAGATAAAGCCGAACTTCGAGGAGGGTGGGAAGCTCCACGCCTTCCGTTCGCTTTATGATGGCTTCGAGACGTTTGCCTTCGTGCCGAACACCACGGCTCGCGTTGGCGGAACGCACATCCACGATGCCATCGACAGCAAGCGTATCATGTCGCTCGTTGTCATCGCTCTTGTGCCTGCGTTGCTCTTCGGAATGTACAATGTAGGCTATCAGAACGCGCTCGCTGCCGGCCAACTGGAAAATGCCACCTTCTGGGGGATGTTCTGGTTTGGCTTCCTGGCTGTGCTGCCTAAGCTGATTGTCAGCTATGTGGTCGGCCTCGGCATCGAGTTCACCGTCGCACAGTGGAAGAACGAGGAGATACAGGAAGGTTTCCTTGTATCTGGTATCATCATCCCGATGATCATCCCCGTGAATACGCCGCTGTGGATGCTCGCCATCGCCGTTGCCTTCTCCGTCATCTTCGCTAAGGAGATCTTTGGTGGCACGGGTATGAACATTTTCAACGTCGCCCTTATCACGCGCGCGTTCCTCTTTTTCTCTTATCCTTCCAGCATGACGGGTGACGACACCGTATGGGTGGCTCAGAACGCTATCTGTGGGCTCGGCTTCGATGTTCCTGATACGTTCTCGGCAGCTACACCCTTAGGTGAGATTGCTGCTGGCCTCGCTGCTCCCACTACGAGCCTCTGCGACCAGATCTGCGGTTTCATCCCGGGTTCCATCGGTGAGACCAGCGTCATTGCTATTGCCATAGGTGCTTGCCTGTTGCTTTGTACAGGTGTTGCCAGCTGGAAGACGATGCTCAGCGTGTTCGTAG
Organism: uncultured Prevotellaceae bacterium; assembly: GCA_947307015.1. Lineage (GTDB taxonomy): Bacteria > Bacteroidota > Bacteroidia > Bacteroidales > Bacteroidaceae > Physcousia. Next base: position 1,946 of record CAMZHV010000088.1, read on the forward strand.
GCGGTGCCCTGACGGGTTGGTGCTACAACGCCCTCGGTCTGTCGTCTCTCGATGCTTGTCAGCACATCGTGCTCGGTGGTTTCTGCTTCGGTGCCGTCTTCATGGCTACCGATCCTGTCACCTCTGCCCGCACGGAAGGCGGCAAGTGGGTCTATGGCTTCCTGATTGGTTTCGTGGCCGTTACGGTGCGTGTGCTCAATCCGGGTTATCCCGAGGGTATGATGCTCGCCATCCTGCTCATGAACCTGTTTGCTCCGCTTATTGACTACTGCTTCGTAAGCCGTAACATCAGCCGTCGCGCAAAGCGAGCAGTTAAGTGAAAAGTGAAAAATGAATGAAAAATAAAAGTATCCATTAATCTGAGAAAAATGATTTTTGAGAAAATGTGAAAACTGTTTTATCCGCAAGTGTAAAATATATTTTTCACTTTTCACGCTATCACTTTTCACTTTATACTTAATATTATGGCAAAGAAATTTATATGCAGTCAATGCGGCCAGACATTCGAAGCCGCATCCATGCCCGACAAGTGCCCTATCTGCGGTGCTGACACTTCGCATCTTTCAGAGGTGAAGTCAAAGGGCATAAATACCAACGGAAATGTGTACACCATCTGCTATGCAGCAGTCATGGTGGTGATTGTAGCCTTCCTGTTGGCCTTCGTCAGCAGTGCTTTGAAGCCTGCTCAGGATGCCAATGTGGCTATCGACAAGCGTACTCAGATTCTGGCTTCTCTCGGCGTTCGAGGCATTGCCAAGAGCGATGTGGAAGCCAAGTACAACGAATTGATTCAAGAGACTTACGTGCTGACTCCCGACGGTCAGGAGATCGAGGGCGCTGATGCTTTCGATGTCGATACCAAGGAGATCGGTGACAAGTTCCCCTTCTATCTGGCAAAGACCGCCGCTGGCGAAGACGCTTACGTCCTGCCGCTGAAAGGCCGTGGCCTATGGGGTGGCATCTGGGGTTATGTAGCCGTGTCACTCGACGGTGAGAAGGTGCTCGGTGCTTTCTTCAACCACGAGAGCGAAACTGCCGGCCTCGGCGCACTCATCAAGGACGAGCCCTTCCAGAGCCAGTTCATCGGTCGTCCCATCTTCGGTGAAGACGGCAAGGTTGCCCTCACCGTCGTCAAGAAAGGTGAGAGCAAGGCTCAGACCGAAGTTGATGGTGTCACTGGCGCTACGCTGACGTCCAAGGGCGTTGGCGAAATGGTGCAGTCGGGCATCCAACAGTACGTTGACGTCATCGGTAAGGGCATCGAAGGTGCTCTCGGCAAAGCTGCAAGCAAGCCCGAGTGCTGCAATCCTTGCGAATGTAAGGAGTGCTGCTGCGAGATGGGCGGGGACGGCGAGTGCTGCAATCCCTGCGAATGTGAGAAGTGCTGCTGCGCGCCCAAAGCCGAGTGTGCTCATCACGAAGGTTGCGAAGGCAATCACGAAGGTTGCCAGAAGCATGAAGGCTGTGACAAACACGAGGGCTGCCCCGAAGGCAAGGCTGGTTGTGGTGAATGTCCTGAAGCTGAGGCACATAAGTGCAAGAGTGGTAGCGACTGCTGCAAAAGCGGCACATGCGACAAAAGTGGTTCCTGCGGGAAGCCTGGTTGCGATGGCGACAAGGCATGCTGCGGACAGCGCTAACAATCTACATTAAACATTAAACTTTCAACATTAAACTATACGAAAGTATGAGTATGTTATCCAAAGCAAATAAGGAGGCGCTGATCAATCCGCTGAACCTGAACAACCCCGTGGTGATGCAGGTGCTCGGTATCTGTTCGGCTCTGGCAGTGACGGCAAAGCTCGAACCTGCCATCGTGATGGGTCTCTCTGTGACCATCATCACCGCCTTCTCCAACTTGATTATCTCCCTCATCCGCAACTCCATCCCCAACCGAATCCGTATCATCGTACAGTTGGTGGTGGTTGCTGCGCTGGTGACTATTGTCAGCCAGGTGCTTAAGGCTTTCGCCTACGACGTCAGCGTGCAGCTCAGCGTCTATGTCGGCCTCATCATCACCAACTGTATCCTCATGGGTCGCTTGGAGGCTTTCGCCATGATGAACAAACCCTGGCCTTCGTTCCTCGACGGTATTGGCAACGGCATCGGTTATGCCCTGATCCTCATCATCGTCGGTTTCTTCCGCGAGCTCCTCGGCTCCGGCACGCTGCTCAACTTCCAAGTCATCCCCGACTGGTGCTACGAGCACGGCTACGTGAACAACGGTATGATGACCATGCCTGCCATGAGCCTTATCATCGTGGGTTGCGTCATCTGGGCACACAGAGCGTATAATAAGGAATTGAGTTAAACTCGCGCTGCGCGCGAAGTTTAAAGTTTAAGGTTTAATGACATTACCTTAAACAGCAAACATCGCAAGCGGCAGAGCAATCCTCATTAAACTTTAAACATTAAACTTTAAACTACGAGCTCTGCTCGTGAAAGTTATATGGAACACCTATTAAGTTTGTTCGTCCGCTCCATCTTTGTGGACAATATGATTTTCGCGTTCTTCCTGGGTATGTGTTCATATCTGGCCGTGTCCAAGACTGTGAAGACCGCCCTCGGCCTCGGTGTTGCAGTCACCTTCGTGCTGCTCATCACCGTTCCCGTTGACTATCTGTTGCAAGTTTATGTCCTTGGCCCCGACTGCTTGGTCGAGGGTGTGGATCTGAGCTTCCTTTCGTTCATCCTCTTCATCGCCGTGATTGCCGCTATTGTGCAGTTGGTGGAGATGATCGTCGAGCGTTTCAGCCCCTCGCTCTACGCTGCCCTCGGTATCTTCCTCCCGCTCATCGCCGTGAACTGCGCCATCATGGGTGCTTCGCTGTTCATGCAGCAGCGCATCACCATGCCCGACACCAACTCCCAAGCCATCACTGGCATCTGGGATGCTGTGGCTTACGCTCTCGGCTCCGGTATCGGCTGGCTGCTGGCTATCACCTGTCTGGCTGCCATTCGCGAGAAGATGGCCTACACCGACGTGCCCAAGCCCTTGCAGGGTCTCGGCATTACGTTCATCACCGTCGGCCTGATGGCCATGGCCTTCATGTGCTTCTCTGGATTAAATCTCTAACAGACCCACCCCCGGCCCCTCCCGTAAGGGAGGGGAGAGCCTGCGAGGTGTTACGTTAAACAAAGTCTAATCATTAATCATTAAAAGAATGACCCTATAAACTTCCAAGCGCTAGCCGCTCCCCTCCCTGACGGGAGGGGTAAGGGGGTGGGTCTTCAATTATGAATACATCTTTAATCTTAACAAGCATTGTGGTTTTCCTCGTGATTATCATCGCGCTGGTTATCATTCTGCTTGTTGCAAAGGCATACCTCTCGCCGAGCGGTAATGTCACGATCACCATGAACGGCAAGGACAAGTTGTCCGTGCCTCAGGGCGCAAGTCTGCTGTCCACGCTGGCTCAGGAGGGCATCTATCTTCCTTCGGCCTGCGGCGGTAAGGGCTCTTGCGGCCAATGCAAATGTCAAGTCACAGAGGGCGGTGGCGAGATTCTCGACTCCGAGAAGGGCCATTTCACCCGTAAGGAACAGAAAGACCACTGGCGCCTCGGCTGTCAGTGCAAGGTCAAGGGCGACCTCGGCATCCAAGTACCCGACAGCGTCCTCGGCGTCAAGGAATGGGAGTGCACCGTTATTGGCAACAAGAACGTCGCCACCTTCATCAAGGAGTACAAGGTCGCTCTGCCTCCGGGCGAGCACATGGACTTCGAGCCCGGTTCCTACGCACAGATCCGTATTCCTGCATTCGACTGCATCGACTACGACAAGGACTTCGACAAGAGCCTCATCGGCGACACCTATCTGCCCGCATGGGAGAAGTTCGGACT
>CAMZHV010000089.1 GCA_947307015.1 uncultured Prevotellaceae bacterium
CGGCCCTGCTTGCTGTTTCCTTGCTTGACATGGGGGAGTTTGTCTTTTATCTTTCTCACATAGTCTTCAGACAAATTAAGTGTTTCAGCAGCTTCCTTGACTGTGATAAGCTCAGGCTCCTTTGCCTCATCTTTTACCTTCTGCATCTCCTTCACCATTTCTTTGGCGAGGAGTTTGATAAATTTCTGATCATATTCAAATCGCATCATAGCTGATATCTCCTTTTTTGTTGCAAAAATAGGAATAAGCTATCAAAACGGTGGTCTTGAAAAATTTAAAGTCATATTTTAACAATTTTACGACTTACCCAGTCGGGAAATGGCTGATTTTTGAGTGTTTTGTCTGCTTTTTGCTTGAATTATTTGGTTATTCGATGCAAAAGCACTACCTTTGCAAAGTGAGATAAGAGATCTTTGATAGAATTAAAACCATTGAGCGTTAAGACAGCGTGACGGCTAAGAAATCTGGCAACTATATTACCCGTCTTATTATACATAGCAGGTGTATTACCAGTGTATTACTTCATAAAATCTGAACCGTTTTGATAGGAAATAATAAATGATTGGTACTTAATTCATTAAATGACAAATAAGAGGGGGAGCCTCTTCTTCCGCGAGAGATGCCTCTCTCTCCGCAGACTAAACGCCAGGCAACAGTCTGGCGTTTCTTTGTCTGCGGCTGCGAACCGGGTTCGAACGGTTCTTTCGTCTTCGCGAAAGCGTCCCTTCGGGCCGAGCGCGAATCCCTCTCTCTCCGCTTCCAGAAATCCCTGTATCCTAAGTTGGAAACTGGGATTTTTTGTGTCGTGAATGCATTTTTATCACACTTTTTACTATGCGATTCACAAAATGTCACTATATTTGCACTTGCAAAGCATGAAAACGACAATACCTAATTGATTATTACGATGAAAAAATTGTATCTTTTCCTCTTCAGCTGTGTATTCAGCCTTGTCATGACAGCACAGGAGTTGACTGTCTGCAGTTACAACATCCGCTATATGAACAAGACGGACAGCATCTGCGGCAACGGCTGGCATAATCGCTGCCAGTCCATTTGCAACCAGCTCATCTGGGAGCGCCCCGACATCTTCGGTGCTCAGGAAGTGCTCCATTCGCAAATGCTTGATCTTGAGAAAGGGCTGCCAAACTATCGTTGGATTGGTGTAGGGCGCGACGACGGTAAGGAGGAAGGTGAGTATGCAGCCATCTTCTACAATCCCCAACGCATGGAGCTCGTGGAGCAAGGTCACTTCTGGCTCAACGAGACGCCAGACAAACCCGCTCTGGGCTGGGATGCCGCCTGCATCCGCATCTGTACATGGGGGCACTTCCGCGATTTGCAGACCAAGCGCGACTTCTATTTCCTGAACCTCCACATGGACCATGTCGGAAAGAAGGCTCGCCGCGAATCGGCCAAGCTCGTGATGGATCGCATCACGCAGATGACAGATGGCGGCAAGAAGTTAGCTGTGCTCACCGGCGACTTCAATGTGTCGCAGAAGGATGGGCTCTACGACCTGTTCGCACAGTCGGGCGTGCTCAAGGATTGCTACACGTCGACAAAGGAGCGCTTCGCCGAAAACGGTACGTATAACGGCTTTGACTACCATTTCTGGACAGACGACCGCATCGACCACATCTTCGTCACGCCCGCCACAACCGTCGAGGCTTACGCCATCCTCACCGACGGCCGCTGGCAGGAGGACGTGAACGGGCGTATGGTGCGCTTCAATATCTCCGACCACTACCCTGTTTTCGCAAGAGTGAGGTTTTAGCCCCCTATGGTCCTTAACGGGGAGCCCCCTGTAGCCCCCCAAGGGGGGCAAAGAGAAGGACAGACGATTGAAAAGCCCCCTATGGCCCCCCAAGGGGGGCAAAGAGAAGGACAGACGATTGAAGAATGTAAAATTATAAAATATGATTAGCATGATCAACAGAATATGGCGAAGACCATTATTCATTATTCATTGTTTTTTGTTCGTTAGCGCGATGCTGGCCGCTGGTTCGGCCTTTGCTCAGCGCGCTGACTATCAAATCATCCCGCTGCCCAAGCAGATACAGACGGATACAACACAAGTGTTTACGCTGCGTAGCGGCATGGCCATCGCTTTCGATGCCACCGACGCTGAGACTGCCCGCAATGCTCAGTTCCTGCAACAATGGGTCGAGCAGGCCACCGGCGTGAAGCTCGTGCTGGCACCCAATGACAAGCGCGCCGCCATACGCCTGACCATTGGACTGCCCGCCGACAAGAAGGCGAAGAAAAGCAAGAAAGACAAGACCGCAGCGCCCATGACCGAACAGCAGCAAGAGGCTTACACTATCACCGTCAATAAGGACGGCATCCTTGTGCAGGCTCGCAAGCCCGTCGGCTTCTTCCGAGCTGCTCAGACACTGCGCAAGAGTCTACCCGTGGCACGTGATGCGGAGCATTCTGTATCAGGCGGTTTGTCCGCCAGCATTGGCTTCCCCTTTGTCACCATCGAGGACGAGCCCCGCTTCTCCTACCGTGGTGTACTGTTGGACTGCGGACGCCACTTCTTTAACGTGGAGTTCATCAAGCAGTTCCTGGATGCGATGGCGCTGCACGGCTGCAACCAGTTCCACTGGCATCTGACTGAAGATCAGGGCTGGCGCTTCGAAGTGAAGGCATTCCCCGATTTGGCGCTGAAAGGTAGTGTGCGCGAGAAGACCGTCATCGGCCCCGGCAACATGCGCATCTACGACAACATCCCATACGGTGGCTACTACACTCAGGACGACTGCCGCGAGGTGGTTCGCTATGCCGCAGAACGTTATATCAATGTGGTACCTGAAATCGATATGCCCGGCCACATGCAGAGCGCCCTACACGTGTTCCCCAACCTGGGCTGCACGGGCGGTCCCTATCCGGTTGCTCCCCATTGGGGTGTGATGCGCGAAGTGCTCTGCGGCGGCAACGCAGAGACGCTCGACTTCCTGAAAACCGTCTTCGGTGAGCTCTGCGATGTTTTCCCCTCTCCATTCATCCACATCGGCGGCGACGAATGTCCGAAGGAACGTTGGCAAAAGTGTGCCAAGTGTCAGGCCAAGATTAAGGAACTCGGCTTGACGAGCGACCCGAAGGACACTGGCGCAGGCGGCAGAGGAAGTCAGGATGGCCGCAGTGCCGAGAATAAGTTGCAGACCTACATCAACCATGAGATCGAGCAGTTCCTCGCCTCACGCGGTCGTAGCCTCATCGGATGGGACGAGATTCTGTCCGGCGGACTCACCGAGAACGCCATCGTCATGTCGTGGCGCGGCACCAAGGGCGGCATCGAGGCAGCCAAGCAGAAGCACCGCGTCATCATGAGCCCCAACGTCTTTGCCTACATCGATCATCCCCAGCTCAAGGACTACAGCAAGCAACCCCAAACCACCGATAGCTATCAGGTTTCCTGCAGCAAGATGTACTCCTTCGAACCCGTTATTCCCGAAGAGCTGACCGACGAGGAACAGAACTACATCCTCGGCGTGCAGGCCAACCTGTGGACAGAACATATCGCCTACCCCGAACACGCTTTCTATCAGTTGCTGCCGCGCTTGGCATCCATGAGCGAAGTGCAGTGGTGTAGTCCCGCACAGAAGGACTTCGACAACTGGAAGACCCGCCTGCCGCGGTTGGAGAAGCTTTACGACAAGCTTGGTTTTGTCTATTGCCATCAGGTAGAATAAATTCCTCATTCAAAAACCCTTACTATGAAACGGTTATATTCTCTATGCCCCTTCCTGTGCGCCGTGGTCACATTATTGTGTTCACCATTGCGCGTACAGGGTGAAATCTTCTACCGCACGGTTGAAGTCGTAGAAGACACGATTCCCGTCAATCCGAAGGCGAATATCAATTTGCTATTCATCGGCAACAGCATCACCGCAGGTGCTACGCTTAGCAATGCCTCTACGCAGGCACCGCCCATCGTTTGCGGACAATTGGTGGAACAGGCAGCAGGCGTCACCACCAACGTCTATAATGGTGGTCATTCGGGCATTACCACCTTAGGTTTTCTGCCTGGTCGCAACGACTTCATCCGTGTGGTGAACGCAGCCAAGGCTTTCCAACGGAACAATGGCGGCCTCATCTATTTCTCCATCATGCTCGGCACCAACGACAGTGCCTGCACCACAACGGAGGGAGCGCCCGTCTCGCCCGACACCTATAGCGCGAACATCAAAAAGATCATTGAGGCGCTCATCGAAGCCGTCCCCACATGCAAGATCTTGTTGAACTACCCCATCTGGTATAGCCCCAACACGTATAACAGCGCGATGTATCTGCAGGAAGGGCTCGACCGTCTGCGCAGTTACTATCCGTATATCGATGCCATCGTTGCGGAGTACAACCAGGTGTTTGCCGGCAACCGCGGCGTATGGGAGTTCTTCGAGGACAACAAAGTGTTATTCACCAAAGAGAAAGGCAACGCAGGCGAGTTCTTCCTCCATCCTAACCTCCAAGGTGCACAGCGCCTGGCAGAAATCTGGGCTGCGAGCCTCTTGGAAATCATCAAGGCAGACGGCGTGGAAATCAAGAAGCCCCTACCCCAGCCCGAATAGAACATCTATTGTCCCTGCAACGACAAGAATCAGCGGATTGTTAAGAGAGGGTTCACTTCGTGTGGATTCTCTCTTGATGTGAAGCAAATTTCTGCAAAAAAGAAGGATTCTCTTACAAAAATCAACGATTTATCAGATATTTGCATTACCTTTGCCCCGATTTTTCTTTTAGATTAGCTTCACAACAATGAAATTGTTCGACGTTTATCCGCTCTTTCCCATTAACATCGTGCGCGGCGCCGGTTGCCACGTATGGGACGAGCAGGGCACAGAATATCTGGATCTCTATGGCGGCCATGCCGTCATCAGCATCGGACACGCCCATCCGCATTATGTGGAGGCCGTGAGCCGTCAGGTAGCCCAGCTGGGCTTCTATTCCAACTCTGTCGAGAACAAACTGCAACAGCAGCTGGCAGAGCGTTTGGGCAAGGCATGTGGCTATGAGGACTACCGCCTGTTCCTCATCAACAGCGGTGCCGAGGCCAACGAGAATGCGCTGAAGCTCGCCTCGTTCCACACAGGACGCAAGCGTGTGCTCACCGCTCAGAAGGCATTTCACGGCCGTACGTCACTGGCTGTAGAAGTGACCAACAATCCCAAGATCATCGCACCGATCAACGACAACGGTCACGCCACCTTCCTACCGCTCAATGACCTCGACGCATGGAAGACGGAGCTGGCCAAAGGTGATGTCGCAGCCTGCATCATCGAATGTATTCAGGGCGTCGGTGGCATACAGCTGGCGACAACCGAATTTATGCAGGGCCTGCGCGCAACTTGCGACGAGTCAGGCACCGTGCTCATCTGCGATGAGATCCAATGCGGCTACGGCCGTTCGGGCAAGTTCTTCGCCCACCAATGGCTCGGCGTACAGCCGGACATCATCACCGTGGCCAAGGGCATCGCCAATGGTTTCCCCATGGGTGCCGTGCT
>CAMZHV010000090.1 GCA_947307015.1 uncultured Prevotellaceae bacterium
GACTCGAACCCCGGACCCACGCATTACGAATGCGTTGCTCTACCAACTGAGCCATATCGGCAGGTCTTTCTTTCAAAACCGGGCGCAAAGGTAGCGCTTTTTTTTGATATGGCCAAAAGAGTTGTGTTTTTTTTCGTGACTATTGACTTTTTTCTTCATTTCCTGCCTTCAGAATAGCCCTAAAGAGCTATCTTTGCACGTTGAAATGTTTTTTCTATGAAACGCTATCTCACTATCCTCCTGCTCCTGGCTGTCGCCGGTGTCGCATCGGCTCAGTCGTGGCACTTTGATTTCACCAATACAAAAAAGGCGAAGGATGATGCCACAATCTGTGTGAAGCCTACGGACCGCTACACGGAAGCTACACCATACGGCTTTGACTTCATCGCGTCGCCCGAACGCTTCGACCGCCAGACACCTTTCTATTTCTCTGTGCGCGTGCCCGACGGTAATTACCGCGTCACCGTGACCCTCGGCTCACCGTCGCGTGCTGCCGTGACCACCGTCCGAGCTGAGAGCCGCCGCTTGTTCGTCGAGAACTTTGCTACGAGTAAGGGCGAGCAGCAGCGCGTCACCTTCGTTGTACACAAGCACTCGCCGCGCATCGACCATCAGCAATCCATGCGTCTGAAGCCGCGCGAACTGACAAAGCTCAACTTCGACGATCGCCTGACCATCGAGGTCAATGGCGACGCCCCCGCCTGTGCTGCTATCGACATAGAGCGCGACGATGCCGTGCCCACCGTGTTCCTCTGCGGCAACTCCACCGTCGTAGATCAGGACAATGAGCCGTGGGCGTCGTGGGGACAGATGATCACGCGCTGGTTCGGTGCCGACGTGGCTTTCGCTAACTTTGCTGAGAGCGGCGAGACGGCATCCACGTTCATCAGCGCCAACCGTTTGGCCAAGGCGCTGTCGATGATGAAAGCGGGCGACTACCTCATCGCGGAGTTCGGACACAACGATCAGAAGCAGCGCTTCCCCGGTGCGGGTGCCTACTACAATTTCGCTACGGCGCTGAAGACATTTATAGATGAAACGCGCGCGCGAGGGGCAACGCCCATCTTCGTGACGCCCACGCAGCGGCGCTCCTTCAAGGACGGGCTCATTCAGGAGACGCACGCCGACTATCCCGAGGCGATGGCGTGGGTGGCACAGCGCGAGCAGGTGCCGCTCATCGACCTGCACGCCATGACCCGCACATTCTACGAGGCCATGGGCGAGGAACAGAGCAAGCACGCCTTCGTCCACTATCCCGCAGGCAGCTATCCCGGGCAGACCACGGACTTCAAGGACAACACACATTTCAATCCTTACGGTGCCTACGAGATTGCCAAGTGCGTCATCGAGGGGATGAAAGCCTTGCAACTGCCATTCCTCAGCGCCTTACGTCCTGAATACGAATCTTTTGACCCCGCTTATCCCGACGACTTTAACACCTTCCATTGGAATGACTCTCCCTTCTTCGAGGCTGAGAAACCCGACGGAAACTGATCTTTTTCTAACAACGAATTATACGAATTAAACGAATTTCTTCTTTCAAGAAACCAATGCGCATAAAAACTCGTCAAATTCGTCTAATTCGTTGTCTCAAAATAACGTAAAATGTATGATTAAGAATATTGCTTTTGATTTTGGCGGCGTTCTCTTCGATTTGGACTACGACGGCGCCATCGTGACCTTCAAGAAGTTAGGACTTGCTGACGCAGACCAGCGCCTCGACCGCTTCCATCAGCGCGGTATCTTCGAGTCGCTCGAGTGTGGACGTTCCGACCGCGACACCTTTCGCCGCGAACTCTCACAGCTGTTGACGCCGCCTCGGGAGATCACCGAGGATGAGGTGCTCACGGCGTGGCTCGGCTATGTCGGAGCTCCCGTTGATCAGCGCAAGCTCGATTATCTCGACGACCTGCGCCGTCGCGGCTACCGCACCTTCCTGCTTTCGAACACCAACCCATACGTGCAGCAGTGGGCCGAGAGCCCACAGTTCTCCAGCGTCGGACGTCCGCTCGGCAGTTTTCTGGAAAAATGCTACTGCTCCTTCGAGGTCGGCATCATGAAACCTGACCCTGCCATCTTCCGCTATATGCTCAACGATGCCCAAATCCTCCCCGAAGAGACGCTCTTCCTCGACGATTCGCCCGCGAACATCGCTGCCGCCACACAATTAGGCATCCATACAATGCTGGTCGAGAAGAATGCCGACTGGCGCGACGCGGTCGAAAAGCTGTTACAAAGCTAACATTTACAACCCGCCATATACAAAAACGTGTCCGCCCCGCAAATTCTTCTGTCTTGCGGGGCGGATGACTGTTTTTTATCTGATTCTTAACGTATTCGAGGTCTCAGACAGGATTAATAACCTGCGAGCTTCTCGTACTCAGCCTGCTTGGCCTTGTCCTCGAGGATGTAATACACAGTGGCGAGACGGCTGGCCCACTTGTGTGGGTTGTCGGGCTCGAGTTCCTTGACCTTGAGGAAGTAAGGTTCGGCCTTCTCGTAGGCTTCGCGGACGGGCTTGATGGCTTCCTTCTGCTGCTGCGCTGTCATCTTCTTGCCGCTGAGGGACTCATTGACATCATAGCCGTAGTTGCTGTAGCATACGCCGGCATTGTAGTAAGCGTCGGAGTATTCGGGATCTGTCTCGATGGCCTTGTCAAAATAAGAGATGGCTTCGATGTACTTGTGGCTGTTCATGAAGACGAGACCCTTGGCATAGTTGCCGAGTTTGCTCTGGGCATCCTTTTCGAGGAGCTTGTTGACAAAGCCGTCTACCTCGGTGTAGTCGCCCTTGGTGAAGTAGTAAGCCAGGACGTTCTGTGCGATGCCGTCGTTGGATTCGGGATCTTCGAGCACGATGTCCGAAGCGGCCTTGAGCCACTGTGCGGTGTCGCCCTGTTCGATGATGGCGGTGAGGTAGAGCTGGTTCACTTGGTCGCGCTCCTGCGTGTACGCACGTGCTTGGGGAATATACTCCATGAGTGCGGCATAATCCTTGGCGAAGTAGGCGGCGAGGCAGGTGAAGTAGGCAATCTGCGGCGTCTGCTCGTCAGCGGCCATTGATGCGGCATCATCGCCGAGGATGGTGTAAGTCGTGGGATAGTTCATCCAGCGGCGGAAAGCGTCGAGGGCCTTGGCGTGCTGCTGGTTGGTGAAGAACATCTGTCCACAGTAGGCGACGTAGGGACGGAAACGGACGACATCCAACTTATTGAGGATCGTGTAGGGGTCTTTCTCTTCTTTCAGGCCAAGGGCTTGCGTTGCTTTGTAGCACTCTTCGAGGGCATCGAGGGCGGCATAGATGTTCTCTGCCAACATGGCGGTGTCGGTGGGCTGCTTGTTGATGACGTTGTCGAGCAGCGGGGAGAAGATGTACTTGTGCAGCTGGGCTTTGATGTCCCAGGCGTTGGCCAGCTCCTTCTTGGTCTCAGGGCTGGTGAGCGTGGGAGTGATCATCTCCATGCACTGAGCCAACTTCTGGTTCATGACCTGTGTCTCCTTCTCTTTTCTGTCGGGGATGGCCATCAGATTCTGTACCTCGTCCTTGAGGTCACGTGCTTTGCGCACGATCTTGTCCTGTGCCGATGCTGTTCCGGCAACGGCGAGGAGTGCGAATGCGAAAATAATTTTCTTCATAATGAAAGAGTTAAGTTATTAGATTTGTTAACTTGTTCCTATGGGAAGCCCTCGTCCCATCATCTCTTGGACAGGACGGGGGCTGAAAGGTTTACTGCTGGTTGTCGCGATCGAGTGTCACGGTTTGACCATCAGACAGCTGTGTCGGTTCGGGCAGCTCACGTGCCTGTGCATCTTCGGGCAGCTCGTCCTCGTCGTCCTCGGTGGGCACGACGCAGACGTTGGCGATGACGTCGTTGCGCTTTTGCAGCTCGATGAGCTTGACGCCCTGCGTAGCACGTCCCTGGATCTTGATGTCGCTCAGATGCAGGCGGATGGTGATGCCGCTCTTGTTGATGATCATGAGGTCTTCGTCGTTGGTCACGCTCTTGATAGCCATGAGCAGGCCCGTCTTCTCGGTGATCTCAATGGTCTTGACGCCCTTGCCGCCACGGTTGGTGATGCGGTAGTCGTTGACATCGGAGCGTTTGCCGAAGCCTTTCTCGGAAACAACGAGGATGGTCTCTTCCTCGGGCTTGTCGACGACCACCATGCCCACGACTTCGTTGCCTTCGCCTTCGAGCGTGATGCCGCGTACGCCGGTGGAGTTACGTCCCATGGCGCGCACGGTGCTCTCATTGAAGCGTACGGCACGACCGAGTTTCGAGGCGATGACGACTTCGTTCTCGCCGTTGGTCAGGGCCACGTCTACCACGCGGTCGCCTTCGTTGATGTTGATGGCGATGACGCCATTGGTGCGCGGCCGGCTGTAGTTGGAGAGCGATGTTTTCTTGATGACGCCTTCCTTGGTGCAGAAGAGGACGTAGTGCGATTCGTTGAACTCGCTGTCGTTCAGCTTCTTGATGTAGAGGCATGCGTTGACGGTGTCATCAGGCTCGATGTTGAGCATATTCTGTATGGCGCGTCCCTTGCTGGCCTTGTTGCCTTCGGGGATATCGTAAACCTTGAGCCAGTAGCAGCGGCCCTTCTGTGTGAAGAAGAGCATGGTGTTGTGCATTGTGGCGCGGTAGATGTACTCGATGAAGTCGGTATCGCGTGTCGAGGAACCCTTGACGCCAATGCCGCCACGGCCCTGAGCGCGGAACTCGGCAAGCGGTGTGCGTTTGATGTAGCCCATGTGGCTGATGGTGATAACAACCTCATCGTCAGCGTAGAAGTCCTCGGGGTTGAACTCTTCGCTCGAATAGACGATCTCGCTGCGTCGCGGGTCGCCAAAGCGCTCCTTGATCTCGATGAGCTCGTCCTTGATGACTTTCCAGCAGAGGGTGTCGTCGGTGAGGATCTGGTTGTAGTATTCGATCTTCTTCATCAGCTCGTCGTACTCGGCGTGCAGCTTCTCCTGCTGCAGACCTGTGAGCTGTGCCAGGCGCATATCCACGATGGCCTTGGACTGCACCTCATCGAGGTTGAAGCGCTCTTCGAGGCGCTTGCGTGCCTGCTCGGGCGACTGGCTGTTCTTGATGATGTGTACCACCTCGTCGATGTTGTCGCTGGCGATGATGAGACCTTCGAGGATGTGTGCGCGCTCTTCGGCCTTGCGCTTGTCGTATTCCGTGCGGCGGATGGTGACCTCGTGGCGGTGGTCGACGAAGCACTTGATCATGTCGCGTAGCGTCATCAGCTTGGGACGTCCGTTGACGAGGGCGATGCTGTTGACGGAGAACGACGTCTGCAACTGCGTCATCTTGAAGAGCTTGTTGAGGACAACGTTGGCGTTGAAGTCGCGCTTCACGTCGATGACGATGCGCATACCCTCGCGGTCGCTCTCGTCGTTGGCGTTGCTGATGCC
>CAMZHV010000091.1 GCA_947307015.1 uncultured Prevotellaceae bacterium
TCGTCACAAGATAGAAGGGACAGATTACACCTCAACAGTGTCCCCCGAGGGACAGCGAATGAAGCACAAATGCACTCGCTTCACAGCGAATGCAAGAATGTGCAAAAATCTGCGTTAAAAAGTGTAAACGTGCAAAGAACTGGAAAATCGATTTTGCAGATGTTTGCATTTTCTTTTTTTGACGGCAGTCATATTTAACTTCGTTTTCTTCCGTCACGACTCGGCAGAGTTCAAGCCCGCTTGACTCTGCTCTCGCTGCTCCGTCAGTTGCAGATTTTTGCCTATTTTACGTCCCTCCACCGTCCCTCGGAGTCACTTTAGTTACCCTAAAACGAATGCATTTACGTTGATTATCAGTCACTTATATTTGCAGATAGTAACTTCTGCATCGGCAAGTAGCGGTTTTTGCAAAGGAAAGCATACTTTCTGCAAATATGGATCATAATTTGCTTTATTTCAATCATTAAGGATTAAGTCCGTATTTGCAGATTCTTGATTTTTATCTTCCGTATTTGCCGTTTTTCGCCCAAGTTGTCCCACAGCAGCCCTTCGAGATTACATCAAAGGTGAAAAATTACAGACGAGCTTCTTTCAGTTTTCGGTTGATGTCTGTCATGCGTTCAGTTGTCAGGGGATAAAAGTGACAGGTAAGAATAGCTATGAGTGCTACAGCGGCGGGAATGAAGGACATCAGGTAGCGGAGACAGAGAAGAGCGGACTCGGGCTGGGTGATGAGGGCTTGGGCTGCCAGCTGTTCATCGGTGCGTGGTGTGTAACCGCATGCCGAGAGCAGCCACAGCACAGCAGCGCCACCGATGGCTCCTCCGAACTTCTGAGCCATGGAGCTTGACGAGAAGATCAGGCCGGTGGAGGCGGTTTTGTAGCGCAGCTCGGCGTAGTCGCTCACGTCGGCGTACATCGACCATACCAAGGGCGACATCACACCCGTCAGGATGCTGATGAGCACCTGGAACAAGAGCATCAGCCAGAAGCCCGTGGGCGACACGGGGATGAAGAAGAAGGCGACACTCAATATCAGGAGGACGGCATTGACGGCCATGAACAGCCACTTCTTGCCAAAGCGACGAGCAAGGGGAACGGTGCAAGCCACACCCGCCATGTTCGAGACTTCGCCTACGCTGAGGAAAAGTCCCGCATAGAAAAGGAGCGAGAAATCAAAAGAGAAAAGAGAAATATTGATTGTTGTATCGAAGCCGATAATGTCGGCAAAGTAATAGGCGACTGTGGCTCCTCGGACGGTACAGAAGAGATTAAAGCAAAGGGCAGCACCGATGAGCAACCACCACGGACGGTTGGAAAGGAGCGAACGGAAGTCCTTGCCTATGCTGACGGTGGAGACGGTTTTCAGCCGCTCACGTGTGAGGATAAAAGTGAGCAGGAAGAGCACGAAGCATGCGGCAGCAATGACCATCATGGCGTGCTGCCAAGCCGCTGCCGTATGTTCAGCGGTTTGCTCCGCCATGACTCCTCCAGTCCTGAATAAATTCACCAGCGGTTCCCATGCTGCCAATGCGACAAATGAACCACCATAGGCAAAGAACATACGGAAGGAGGAAAAGACGGTCTTTTCCTGCGAGTCGTCGGTCATCACGCCCAGCATAGCGCCATAAGGGACGTTGATGGCGGTATAGACGGTCATCATCAGGATATATGTGATGTAGGCATAGATGAGCTTGGCGCCATACGACCAGTCGGGCGTGGTGAACAGCAGGATGCCTCCGATAGAGAACAACGGCGCTATCCAAAGCAGATAAGGACGGTATTTGCCCCAGCGTGTGTGTGTGCGGTCGGCAATGATGCCCATCATAGGGTCTGAGACAGCGTCCCAGACACGGGTGACGAGCACCAGCACACCAGCATCTATGAGACTCAAGCCGAAGACGTTAGAGTAGAAGAAAGGCAGGTAATACGAGAATATCTTCCAGAACATCGACGACGACATGTCGCCGAAGCCGTAACCAATACGTTCAGAAAGGGAAGCAGATTGTATTTTAGAAGTTGTTTCTTTATCCATGGAATATAGTTTGTTTTAAGTCTTAAAGGTGACCACTCTCCCCCTGAAGGGGGAGCGGGGAGGGGGTCTGTTTGTTCTTGCGGATCAGTTGTTTGATGGTCTCCACGCTCTTCCCCGTTGTCAGCCCGTCCTCAGGCGTATTCATGCAATAATCGATGAGGCGATCTACGGAGGAGACGGCGACGTGCATACGTGTGTCGGCGGTGGCGTAGTAGATGAGCACGCGGCCGTCGTCATCCATGATCCAGCCGTTGGAGAAGGCTACGTTCATCACGTCGCCTATGTACTCCTGACCTTCAGGTACCAGGAACCAACCGCCCGGCTGTGCGATGACGCGCGTGGGGTCGTCCAACGCCGTCATGTACATATAAAGCACGTAGCGCAGGCCATCGGCCGTGCCACGCACGCCGTGAGCCAAGTGCAGCCAGCCCTTAGCAGTCTTCAGCGGAGCAGGTCCCTCGCCGTTCTTCACCTCCTGAATGGTGTGGTAGTGGCGCGCATTGATGATCACCTCATCCTTCACTTCGGCGTGCGTGATATCGTCAACCAACGCCCACCCGATGCCTCCACCCGAGCCCGTATCGATGAAGCCGTCCTGCGGACGTGTGTAGAAAGCATATTTGCTTTCCACGAATTCCGGATGCAGGACGACGTTGCGCTGCTGGCTCTTGCTCTTCAAATCGGGCAGGCGTTCCCACCTTATTAAATCTCGCGTGCGCGCGATGCCCGCGGTGGCTGTGGCGGCACTGAGGTTGCCGGGCTGCGAATCATCGTGACGCTCGGCGCAGAACACGCCGTAGATCCAACCGTCCTCGTGCTGCGTCAGGCGCATGTCATAGATGTTCGTGGCTGGGTTCACGCCGCCATCATCAGTGGGTGCCTCGGGCATGGTAATGGGCTCGTCCCAGAAGCGCCAATGGTCGATGCCGTTGGGCGACTCCGCCACGGCAAAGAAGCTCTTGCGGTCGGCACCCTCTACGCGGCAGACGAGCAGATAGCGCCCGTTCAGTTTGATGGCGCCCGAGTTCATCACGGCGTTCATCATGATGCGCTGCATCAGGTAGGGGTTGTCCTGCTCCGAGAAGTCGTAGCGCCACTCCAGCGGCGTATGCTCGGCGGTGAGGATGGGATACTGATAGCGCTCGTAAATGCCATTGCCACAACCCTCTACGGATTTGTTCTCGCGCGCCAGTAGCTGTTCGTGCGCCTCGCGCAGCGCTTTCAGTCTATGCTCAAAGTCTGTCATATCAAACTGCTTTTTGTGTATATCTTTGTTTTTGACGTTGCAAAGATAGGCTTTTTCCACATTTACGGCAGACACAATCTTAACAAATCATGAGCCACGCGCATTTTATCGTCCGCCAACTAACCTTTCGGCTGCAAAGTTGATGATAAAACAGCCGCTTTGCGTCGCTTTTAGGCTCAAACGGCTACGAATGGGTCTATAAAAACGTGCTTTATCATAAATTATCCGCAAATCAGAAGACGTGAATCGGATTATTTTGTACCTTTGGGGTGTGAAACTGCATTTTGAACGCACAAAACAATACGACTATGCAACGATTCTTCTCGCACACAAAAGCTTTTTTCCTCTGCCTGTCGGCTGCCTGCTCGCTGCAGGCGAACGCCCAGTATCTGGAGAACTTGTATGATTATATCGAGAACACCGCGGTCTTCGAGGAAGGTCAGGAGGAGGGCCATGCCTACTACCTAGCATCCGACCACTTGTCGCTGAACGGGCCGTGGCGCTTCTTCTTTGCCAACACGCCCGAGGAGGTGCCGCAGCAGTTCTTCGCGCCTAACTTCAAGGACGGCAAGTGGGCCACCATACCCGTGCCGCTCAACTGGGAGATGGCAGGCTACGGCGACCCGCAGTTCCGCAACGTACCGGCGCCATTCAAGGCCAACCCGCCCTACGTGCCACGCGAGTACAACCCCACGGGTGCCTATCGCAAGACCTTCAGTCTGCCCGCGAAGTGGCAGGGCCGACAGGTGTTCTTGCGCTTGGAGAAGGTGCAGAGCGGTTCGTTTGTGTGGCTCAACGGTCAGCAGGTGGGCTACAACGAGGGTGGACAAGAGCCGGCGGAGTACGACGTGACGCGCTTTCTGCGTCCCGGCAAGAACGTGCTGGCCGTATGCGTGATGAAATACTGCGACGGCTACTACCTCGAAGGGCAGGACTACTGGCGTCTGGCGGGCATCTGCGACGACGTGACGCTCTACGCCACGCCCAAGACACGACTGTTCGACTGGTTCGTCACCACCGACCTCGACGACCAATACCGCGATGCGACGATGAAGGTGCGCGTTGACGTGAAGCGCTACGAGGACGCCGCCGGCACCTTCGCCGTGCGCGCCACGCTCGCCGATAAGAACGGCAACCGCGTCAAAGAGCTGACCTCCGACCGCTTCACCATCAACGGCAAAGGCAAGACATCGGTGGAGCTGTCGGCGCTCATTGCCAACCCCGACAAATGGACCTGCGAGACGCCCACGCTCTACCAACTGAAGCTGGAGTTGCTCGACGAGCAGGGCACGCCCATGCAGGAGATTACGAGCAAGATGGGCTTCAAGGAGACGGAGATACGCCACCAGACGTTCTACCTCAACGGACAGCCCATCAAGGTCAACGCCACCAACTCACACATGCAGCACCCCGAGCTGGGGCATGCCATAAACGAGCAGACCATACGCCGCGACATGGAGATCCTGAAGCAGTACAACTTCAACGCCGTGCGCACGTCCCACTATCCGCCCGTAAACCGTTATCTGGAGCTGGCCGACGAGTACGGCCTCTACATCATCGACGAGACGGGCGACGAGGCGCATGCCACGGAGTACGTGTCCAACGACCAGAAGTTCCTACCGATGTACTTGGAGCGCGTGCAGAAGCTGGTGCTGCGCGACCGCAACCACCCCTGCGTGCTCTTCTGGAGCGGCGGCAACGAGAGCGGCGAAGGACCTAACATCACCGAGGTGGTGAAGGAGGGCAAGCGCCTCGACCCCACGCGCTACTTCATGT
>CAMZHV010000092.1 GCA_947307015.1 uncultured Prevotellaceae bacterium
AGGGTGAATTTGATCAGGTGGCATGAGATACCGGAAGACCCAGACTCTCCCCCCGCCCTCCCTATTAGGGAGGGAGCAAAATGTTCTGAGCAGGCATCCGCTTTCCAAATCTCAAAGGTGACCACTCCCTCCTTTATAGGGAGGGCGGGGGGAGAGTCCCATATGATTGCCTTCCGCGACTACCTGACTCACCACGGCGTGCGCTGCACCATTCGTGCTTCACGCGGCCAGGACATCGATGCAGCGTGCGGGCTGTTGAATACAAAAAATGAGTTTAACGTTTAATGTTTAAAGTTTAATGAGATATGCGTAACCGTTATACATCATACATTTTACATTTTACATTCGCCATCGTTATTGTGATGGTGATGGCTTCCTGCAAGAAGGAATTTGTAATTCCACGTGCCAGCGGACGACCATACGAGGTGATGGTGGTGATGTCGGACAAGGACTGGCAGGCGACGCAGGGACGAGCCCTCTTTACCGTTCTCGACACCGACATCCCCGGTCTGCCGCAGCCTGAGCGTTCGTTTCATATCTCGCAGGTGGAGCCCAAGCGCTTCGACAGCATCCTGAACATCTTCCGCAACATCATCCTCGTGGACATCAACAAGCAGATCTACACGAAGACCACGATGAAGTTCTCGCGCGACAAATACGCCATCGATCAGATTGTGCTCACCATACAGAGCCCCACGCCCGAGGACTTCGCCGACTTCTGTTTCGAACACGGTCAGGACATCATCGATTTCTTGACAAAAATGGAGATGAACCGCCTCATCAAGGAGTTGAAAGACAAGTACTCGAAGAAGACGGCAGAACTGGCCAAGGAGATCTTCGACTGCGAGCTGCACGTCCCCGACGAGATCAAGAGCTACAAACGCGGCGAAAACTTCTTCTGGACTTCGAGCAACGGACAGTCGGCGCTGGTGAACATCTGCATGTACAGCTATCCCTATGAAGGTCCCGAGACATTCAACAAGCAATATGTGCTGGCCAAGCGCGACAGCGTGATGGCTGTGAACATCCCTGGCACGCTACCCTCAATGCACATGGCCACGGACACGCTCTGCACCACGGTGAAGCCCATCGTCGTACACAATCAGTATGCACTTGAGGCTCGCGGACTGTGGTATATGGAGAACGACGGCATGGGCGGTCCCTTCGTGAGCCACTCGCGCGTTGACACCACACGCAACCTCGTTATTGTGGTTGAAGGCTTCGTGTTTGCACCCGAGAAGATGAAGCGCGGACTCATGCGGCGCCTCGAAGGCTCGCTCTACACGCTGAACCTGCCCGACGAGAAGACAGCGCCCATCGTCACCACCTTGGAAGAGGTGGCCGTGACTGCTGAGGACAGGAAGGCTGCGAGGAAAAAATAGAGACCCACCCCCTGACCCCTCCCGTCAGGGAGGGGAGGTACCTCCGGATAGAAAGTGATTGATATTCAAAAGATATAGATAAACATTAACAATGGCCCTATAAAACTCCCACATCGCGCCAGCCGCTCCCCTCCATGACGGGTAGCGAAGGTATCAGAGGATTGACTGAATGTCAATCGTCCCTGAGCGACCGGAGCAGACCTCTTCTGCGGAGGACGGACAAGATCAGGGGGTGGGTCTTCCAATTATGAGCAAGATAAAAGTAGGAATTACACACGGCGATCCGAATGGCATTGGTTATGAAGTCATTCTGAAAGCCTTTGCAGACCCCACCATGCTGGAGCTCTGCACACCCATCGTCTATGGCTCGCCCAAGGTGGCCAGCTACCACCGCAAGAGCATGGACTTGCAGGTGACCTTCAACGCCATCAGCCAAGCTGCCGATGCCCACGAGTCGGCCCTCAACGTGCTGCACTGCACAGCCGACGAAGTCAAAGTAGACCTCGGAATGCCGACAGCAGAAGCCGGCGAGGCCGCATTAGCAGCCCTCGAGCGTGCTGTCAAGGATTGGAAAGAAGGGTTGATCGACGTCCTCGTGACGGCGCCCATTAACAAATATTCCATACAGAGTGAGAAGTTCCACTTCCCCGGCCACACCGAATATATAGAGAAGCGCACGGGTAAGGAGGGCGACAAAGCGCTGATGATACTCATGAACGAACAGCTGCGCGTAGCACTCGTCACCACACATCTGCCTCTGCGCGATGTGGCAGCCGCCATCACGAAGGATTCTGTAATCAGCAAGTTGCGCATCTTCCACAAGTCCCTCTGCCGAGATTTCAGCATCGAGAGCCCGCGCATCGCCGTGCTGGCCTTGAATCCTCATGCCGGCGACGGAGGTCTGCTGGGTAGTGAGGAGAATGAAATCCTGAAGCCCGTCATCGAGCAGGCCGAGGAGGAAGGGATGCACGTCTATGGCCCCTTCTCGGCTGACGGATTCTTTGGCTCACGCGCTTTTGCACACTACGACGGCGTGCTCGCCATGTACCACGACCAGGGTCTGGCACCTTTCAAGCTCCTGGCTATGGACGACGGCGTCAACGTCACCGCTGGTCTTGACATCGTTCGCACCAGCCCCGACCACGGCACAGCTTTCGACATTGCAGGCAAGGGCGAGGCCAGCGAGAACTCGCTGCGTCAGGCCATCTACACCGCCATCGACATTTTCCGCAACCGACAGGCTTGGGATGAGGCGCGCCAGGATCCGTTGCCTAAGCTCTATGTTGACAAACGCGACCGCAGCGAAAAAGACTAATGATGGACGTCAAGGAATTGCAACCAATCAAACAACGCTATGGCATCGTAGGCAATTGTGAGGCGTTGAACCATGCCCTCGACACAGCGTTGCAGGTGGCCAAGACCGATCTCTCCGTGCTTATCACAGGCGAGAGCGGTGTGGGTAAGGAGATCATACCCCGCCTGATCCATGACAACAGCCTGCGCCGTATGCGTAAGTACTTCGCCATCAACTGCGGAAGCATCCCAGAAGGCACTATCGACAGTGAGCTGTTCGGACATGAGAAAGGCGCTTTCACGGGAGCTATCGGCGAGCATGAGGGTTACTTCGGTGCGGCCGACGGCGGCACGCTCTTCCTCGACGAGGTGGGCGAACTGCCCTTGAGCACACAAGCCCGCCTGCTGCGCGTGCTGGAGAACGGCGAATACATCCGTGTCGGCAGCAGCGAGGTACGCAAGACCAATGTCCGCGTTGTCGCCGCCACCAATGTCAACATCCAGGCTGCCATTCGCGACGGCAAGTTCCGCGAGGACTTGTACTACCGCCTAAACACCATACCCATCAAGATGCCTCCTCTGCGCGAGCGTGGCGAAGATATCATCTTGCTGTTCAAGATGTTCGCTATGGAGATTGCCAAGAAATATCAGATGCCACAGTATATCACCCTCTCGCCCGATGCCGAGGAGATCATGAAGCGCTACAAGTGGCCTGGCAACATCCGACAGCTCAAGAACGTCACCGAGCAGATGTCCATTCTGCTGCGCGACACGCGTGTGATCACGCCCGAAATCCTCTCCGACTACGAGATTTGGCCTACCATCGAGGAGAAGGGAGGATTGGTGCGTGTAGGCCGTCCCGATGCCGACAGCCACAGCTACCAGGCTGAGCGCGAGATGCTTTTCCAGATGATCAACGCCCTCCACCGCGAGGTCAACGACCTGAAACAGCAGCTCTCTTCGATGCCGCAAGGTCCGATGTCGCCCACCACCGTGATGCCCATCAGCACAGCGCCGTCGGTGGTGTCTGTGGCGCCAGCCTCCACCGTCGTCTCCGTTAATCCCTCGGCATCATCACACGCGACCCTCCACGACCATCATGCCGACAACACGCCCTACGCAGAGGAGTATGTCGAGGAATCGCTGTCTATTGAGGAACAGGAGAAGCGTCTGATCATCAGGGCACTGGAGAAGAACCGCGGACGTCGCAAGAAGGCAGCCGAGGAGTTGCACATCAGCGAACGGACACTATATAGAAAGATTAAGGAATATGGGCTGGACGAGATGTGAAGGGAAAAATGAAAGAGTGAAGAATGAAAGAGTGAAGAATGAAAGAGTGAAAAGTGAAGAATGAAAAGTGAACAATAAAAATATGCTCTACAAAGACCATTATACGAAATCCTACAGGAAGTGGAAAGCAGAGGTGAAAAGTAAACGGTATTTTTCACTTTTCACGCTTTCATTTTTCACATTATTCCTTCTGTCCTGCTCCATCAGCTACAAATTCAA
>CAMZHV010000093.1 GCA_947307015.1 uncultured Prevotellaceae bacterium
TCGACAAGAGCCTCATCGGCGACACCTATCTGCCCGCATGGGAGAAGTTCGGACTCTTCCCGCTCAAGTGCAAGAACCCCGAACCCACCATCCGCGCCTACTCCATGGCCAACTATCCCGACGAGGGCGACATCATCACCCTCAACGTTCGTATCGCTACGCCTCCCTTCAAGCCGAAGGATCAGGGTCCTGGCTTCATGGATGTTAATCCGGGTATCGCGTCCTCTTACATCTTCAGCCTCAAGCCCGGTGACAAGGTCATCATGAGCGGCCCCTACGGCGAGTTCCGTCCCCAGTACGGCACTGGTCGCGAGATGATTTGGGTCGGCGGTGGTGCCGGTATGGCTCCCCTGCGTGCTCAGATCATGCACATGCTGAAGGGCAACGGCGTGAAGGACGAAGACCGCAAGCGCCCCATGCACTACTTCTATGGTGCCCGTGCGCTGGAGGAGATTCCTTTCCTCGACGACTTCCTGCAGCTCGAGAAGGACTTCCCCAACTTCCACTTCCACCTCGCACTCGACCGTCCCGATCCCAAGGCCGACGCAGCAGGCATCAAGTACACGCCGGGCTTCGTTGCTCCCGTGATGGGCGACACCTATCTCAAGGCTCACGAGGCTCCCGAGGATTGCGAGTACTACCTCTGCGGTCCTCCCATGATGGCCAAGACCGTCCTCGACCTCTTGCACAGCCTCGGCGTCGAAGACGACATGATCCGCTTCGATAACTTCGGCGGCTAAGCAGTTCAGAAAGAGAACAACAACAATGACGGGCTGCAAGTCTGATATTGTATTAGGCTTGCAGCCCTTTTACTATCTATCATATAACGATGAATAAGATATTCGAGGAGGCGCACATTGGTCCGTTGACCTTGAGAAACCGCACCATTCGCAGTGCAGCCTTTGAAAGCATGTGTCCAGGCCACGAGCCCAGCCAGATGCTCTTTGACTACCATACCAGCGTAGCTCGCGGAGGTGTGGGCATGACCACGGTTGCCTACGCGGCCGTAACGGAGAGCGGTTTGAGCTTCGACCGCCAGCTGGTCATGAAGCCCGAGATTGTCCCAGGTCTGCGCCGTCTGACCGACGGCATCCACAAGGAGGGCGCTGCGGCTGGTATTCAACTCGGTCATTGCGGCAACATGAGTCACAAGGCTATTTGTGGCTGCATCCCTGTAGGAGCTTGCAATGGCTTCAACCTTTACAGCCCCACCATCGTTCGCGGTTTGCGTCGCGACGAGTTGCCGGCACTGGCAAAGAAATTCGGCGATGCTGTCAACCTCGCTCGCGAAGCGGGTTTTGACGAGGTCGAGATACATTGTGGGCACGGCTACCTCATCGATCAGTTCCTCAATCCTTTTTTCAATCACCGCAGGGATGAGTACGGAGGCTCGTTAGAGAATCGTATGCGCTTCATGACACAGTGTGTGGAGGAAGTTATGAAGGCTGCCAAGGACGATATGGCTGTGGTGTGCAAGATGAATATGCGCGACGGGTTGAAGGACGGCATCTCGTTGGAGGAACACAGTATCCCTGTGGCGCGCCGCCTTCAGCAGCTCGGCGTTCATGCGCTGGTGCTCAGTGGAGGATTGGTGAGCGCTACGCCGATGTATGTCATGCGCGGCGAACTGCCCTTGCAGACGATGACACACTACATGGACGATCCCATGCTCAAGTATTGCATCCGCTCCTTCAAACCTCTTGTGCGGGGCATCATGACAAAGCCCGTCCACTACGAGGAAGCTTTCTTCCTGAAGGACGCGCTGCTTTTCCGTGAGGCGCTGCCCGACATGAAGTTCATCTATGTGGGCGGTCTGGTCTGTGGCGACAAGATCAGCGAGGTGCTTGGACATGGCTTTGAGGCCGTACAGATGGCGCGCAGCCTGCTCAACGAACCTGATTTCGTGAATCGTCTGAAGGAAGACCCCCACCATCGTTGTGGTTGCCGTCACAGCAACTACTGCATTGGACGTATGTACTCCGTGGAAATGGCTTGCCACCAACATCTCGACGCACCGCTGCCGAAGGACATCATCCGTGAGATTGAACGTATCGAAAGGGAACAAGCGAATTAACAAGTCAGATTGCTAACGATGAAAACAGCGCTCATCACAGGTGCCGGCACAGGCATGGGCTTCGAGGAGGCTAAGGCCGTGGCCGCAAAAGGCTTCCGCACCATCATGGCCTGCCAACATCCCGAGGCGGCAGAGGCCAAACGACAGGAGATCATCCGCGAGACCGGCAATGAGAACGTTGAGATTCTTGGTCTCGAACTGGCCGACCTCAGTCTTGTACGCCGCTTTGCCGATGAGGTAAAGGCGCGCGTCTCGCATCTAAACCTTCTGATGAACAATGCCGGCACCCTTGCCACAAAATTCGAGGTTACCGTGGATAACCTCGAGCGCACGGTTGCCGTAAACTATGTGGGGCCTTACCTGCTCACACGCCTTTTGCTGCCGCTGATGGGGGAGGGGAGTCGCATCGTGAACATGGCCTCCCTCACCTACAAATTCGGCTCCCTTGATTTCCCCGATTTCTTCACCCGTGGCCGCAAGGGTTCTTTCTGGAGAATCCCCATCTACAGCAACAGCAAGCTGGCAGTGACGCTGTTTACCTTTGAGCTGGCCAATCGTCTGAGGGACAGACGCATCACGGTGAATGCAGCCGATCCCTGGATTGTCTCGACCAACATCATTCGTATGCACAATTTCATTGACCCTTTGACGGACCTTTTCTTTCGTCCGCTCATCCGAACGCCTCGTCAAGGGGCCGACACGGCCATCCATCTGCTGTTAGACGAAGATAAAGCCGGGCAGACGGGAACTTTCAACTGCTCGAACCGCGTCGTCAATGTCGGCGAAAAATATTACCATCACAAGCAACGACAAGAGCTTTGGGACAGAACCGAGCACCTCGTCCGCAGGTTCTTATACCCAGAGGGTTGAGATAGAACAGCTTATAACCCACAAATGTTCAACCCCGAAATAACCAATAATGACATAGATATTTAACATCATAACTCAAAAGGACATAAGATCGTTTATTCTCATATCCACAGCCTTCCCGTTCCCCTCGGGAGGGCTTTTTTGTGCGTCCCCAAATTTTTACGGGCTTTTTTGAGGGCGATTCAGATATTATTGCTATCTTTGCGGCGTTAATTGTGATGTTTTGGCATTTACAATGAAGGGGCTGCTGGCGTGCTAGCCCGCGTATTTTATTGAAGATTAATTATTAACGGCATTAGCTGGTTATCGAGAATATCTGGGAATGTAGGAAGTTCATCAAGATATTTGTATAATGGTAACGATACTGCTTATGTCCGCGCGATAGCGTGGACTTCGAGCTTATCTCCATTATACAGGCCCTTCCTACAGCCTCCAGATATAGATAAGGTGCGATGTTTCACGCTTTTTCTGTATCTGTAGGTTTGTCAAGGGTCTGTATTATTCTGTCGATAAGCCATGTGAAGCCATAGACTATCGTATAGATGATACGGACATTTGAAATCAACAACCGTCGTTACCTCGGCAACAAGTTTAAGTTGATTCCATTCATCCGCCGTGTCGTGGATGAGGAGTGCAAAGATGTAC
>CAMZHV010000094.1 GCA_947307015.1 uncultured Prevotellaceae bacterium
CCTTCACCATGAAGAGGCGCTCCTTTTCGGGATAGAGCGTCTTATGGTTTTTGTAATGCAGGATAGTCTCGTCGGAGCCGATGCCCACATAGAGATCGCCATACTGCGCCGCCTGGCGGAAGAACTCGACGTGCCCGCTGTGGAGGAGGTCGTAGCATCCCGACACAAAGACTTTGGCTGTTGGCTGTTGGCCATTGGCTGTTGGCTTAGAGTTTCCCATTACCTCAACTTAGATATAAACGTATTAATTTGTCTTTCTTCTGACTGAAGTTCTTCAAACAATTCGTTGTACACTTCATCCGTAATGTACTTGCGCCTTTGGGCGATCTGAAGTTGGGTCTCAACCTCGAAACAAGAGCCGATAGATATTTCCAAATAATGGGCAAACTCTAAAGCAGATTTTCTGGAGGCCCCTTCTGCTATGTTTGAGGCTATGGAGACAGAAGCACGCCTTAGTTGGTCAGCCAAGGCAAACATCTCATATTTAGGAAACTTATCACAGATATCGTATATTCTATCCGCTATTTCCACTCCATTTTGCCAAATCTCATATTTTCTAAAATCTCTCATATCCTTAATTAACATGCCAACAGCCAACAGCCAATGGCCAAAGGTGCGATTAGCGCTCCGCGCGCATAGGGTTATTCAAAAAATCATCATACGCCAAGCGGATGCCGTCCTCCAGCTCGGTCTTGTAGGTCCAGCCGAGGGCTGTAGCCTTGCTCACATCCAACAGCTTGCGGGGTGTGCCATTCGGGCGGCTGGTGTCCCACTTGATGTCTCCTTCGTAGCCAACAACCTTAGCGACCAGTTCAGTGAGCTCCTTGATGGTCAGCTCCTTCCCTGTCCCGGCGTTGACGGTCTCATTGCCGCTGTAGTTGTTCATCAAGAAGACGCAGAGGTTGGCGAGGTCGTCGACATAGAGGAACTCGCGCAGCGGCGAGCCGTCGCCCCAGCAGGTCACCTCCTTCAGCCCGTTGACCTTGGCTTCGTGGAAGCGGCGGATCAACGCGGGCAGCACGTGGCTATGCTCGGGGTGGTAGTTGTCGTTGGGGCCATACAGGTTAGTCGGCATCACGCTGATGTAGTCGGTGCCATACTGGCGGTTGAGGAACTCGCAATACTTCAGGCCGCTGATCTTCGCCAAGGCATAGGCTTCGTTGGTCTTCTCAAGCTCGCCTGTGAGCAGGCATGACTCCTTCATGGGCTGTGGCGCCATGCGGGGATAGATACAACTGCTGCCGAGGAACTCCAGCTTCTTGCAGCCGTTCTTCCAAGCCGCGTGGATGACGTTCATCTCGAGGATCATGTTGTCGTACATGAAGTCGGCCAAGGCGTTTTGGTTGGCGATGATGCCGCCTACCTTAGCTGCGGCGAGGAAGACGTATTCGGGCTTTTCGGCTTCGAAGAAGGCCTCCATCTGGTCCTGACGCGTCAAGTCGAGTTCCTTATGCGTCCTTGTGATGATGCTAGTGTAGCCTTGTCGTTGCAATTCTCTCACGATGGCACTTCCCACCATCCCACGGTGGCCAGCGACGTATATTATGCTATCCTTGTTCATGTCATTCCTCCAAATGCGCCTTCAAATACAGCTTCTTCACAAACCTCATATCATGCTCGACCATGATCCTGACGAGGTCTTCGAAGGAAGTCTTGCGGGGGTTCCAGCCGAGGAGTGTCTTGGCCTTGGTGGGGTCGCCGAGCAGCTGCTCCACCTCTGCCGGACGGAAGAAGCGTGGGTCGACCTCGACCAGGCTCTTGCCCGTAGCGATGTCGATGCCTCTCTCGTCGACACCTTCGCCTTCCCAGCGCAGGGTGATGCCCACGTGCTTGAAAGCCAAGGTGCAGAACTCGCGGACGGTGTGGTACTCACCCGTGGCGATGACGAAGTCTTCCGGCTTCTCCTGTTGCAGGATGAGCCACATGCACTCCACGTAGTCCTTGGCATAGCCCCAGTCGCGGAGCGCGTTGAGGTTACCGAGATAGAGCTTGTCCTGATAGCCCTGCTTGATGCGTGCCGCCGCCAGGGTGATCTTGCGGGTGACGAAGGTCTCGCCGCGGCGTTCGCTCTCGTGATTGAAGAGGATGCCGTTGACGGCGAACATGCCATAGCTCTCGCGGTAGTTCTTCACAATCCAAAAGCCGTACTGCTTGGCCACGCCGTAGGGCGAACGCGGATAGAAGGGGGTGGTCTCCTTTTGTGGCACCTCTTGCACGAGGCCGAAGAGCTCCGACGTGGAGGCTTGATATATTCTGCATTTCTTCTCCAGGCCGAGGATGCGCACGGCTTCGAGCAGGCGCAGCGTGCCGACGGCGTCGGCTTCGGCGGTGTACTCGGGGCAGTCGAACGACACCTTGACGTGGCTCTGGGCGGCCAGGTTATAGATTTCGTCGGGCTGTATCTTTTGGATGATGCGCACGAGCGACGACGAGTCGGTCATGTCGCCATAGTGCAGGGTAAGCAGGCGTTTGTTCTTCATGTCGCGCACCCATTCATCGAGGTAGAGGTGCTCGATGCGACCCGTGTTGAACGACGACGAGCGGCGGATGATGCCGTGCACCTCGTAGCCTTTTTCCAAAAGGAACTCGGCAAGGAAAGAGCCATCCTGACCCGTGATGCCGGTGATTAAAGCGGTTTTCATTCTTTTTGAAAGTTTAGAGTTGAGGGTGTAGAGTTTAGAGTAGTTGAGAGTTTAGAGTAGTTAGTTGAAAGTAGTTAGAATTATTTGTACCGGCGAAAGGAATAGACGGTCCTTACGCCCAATGCTTCTTTCTGTAAGACAAGTTTCGACC